>NZ_JAWLDU010000002.1:17291-53671 GCF_041686475.1 Marinobacter sp. | reverse complement strand
CGGGTGAAAACTTCAGCGACGACCCTATGCAGGCCTGGACTGACCATGCCCGGGGCCATGACGAGGATATCAGCCGTGAGCAGCATTCCCTGCTGGCGGACAAGACCGAATGGTATGCCCCTGACGGTGCCGTTACCGACGAGTACCGGGAAAATCGTGATGTAGCCATGGGACTGCCCATGCGACAAGGAGAGCTTGACAGGATGTCCGAGACAAACAGACCGGCGCACCGCCGGGAGACCAACGACCAGAGCCGTCAGCACATCAGCGGCGCGCCACTGTTGCGGGGTATGGACACCGACCTGGGATTTGCCGACAGCGATGAAATGCGCCTGTTTCTGGAAGAGGCCGGCCAGACCCTGAAAGCCACCGTGGAAGGTTTGCTGACCCTGCATCAGGGCGAGGACAGCCGCCATCAGGCCCTGCGCACCCGGCTGCAGCCCATCGAGGACAACCCCTTGCGCCTGGGTGAGAACTACAAGGATACCGTGCAGACCCTGTTTGCCAGTCAGCGCAGCCCGGTACACCTGTCGGCGCCTGCGGCGGTGAGTGAAAGCCTGCAAAGCCTGCATCATCACCAGGTGGCCACCCGGACTGCCATCCGCGAAGGGCTGGACGCCATTCTCCACGCTTTTTCCCCGGAAGCGTTACTGCGCCGTTTCCACGGCTATCGCCGCGGGCTGAAAACCGATGAAGACGAAAGCAACTGGGCATGGGAGATGTACCAGCATTACTACCGGGAACTGAGTTCCAGCCGTCAGCAGGGATTCGAGCGCCTTTTCCAGGAGGTGTTTGACCAGGCTTACGATCAACAACTGCGCCAATTACAGAGGGAGAACCTGTCGTGAAGTACTGCAAATGGAGTTTGCTGGTCGCCATTCTCGTTTTGGTGGGGTGTAGCACCCCCTATAACGCCGTTACCAAAACCGCTAAGGTGATATGGGACCCGGACATCCCCGTGGGCTATCCGGAAGACCTGCCCAGCCGCGTGGACCTGACCATGCTGGCGGAGCCGGATGTGAATCCCAACGAATCCCTGGCGCCCACGCCGATCGCGTTCCAGATCATACAGATGCGGGACAGCTCGCGGCTGATGGCGGCGGATTTCGATCAGTTGCTGGGTGAGTTGGAGCCATCCCTCGGCCGCAACTACGTGGACCACAGCGATTACACTCTGGTGCCGGGACAGTTCAAATTTATTGAACCGTTCGAGATTGCCGAAGACACCCGGTTTATTGGTGTGATCGCCTTCTATGCCTACCCCAACCTGTCCCAGTGGAAGAAGGTGGTGAAGGTGGACCCTATCGGTGGTCGCTACCACCTGCTGGTCAACCTGCGCGAGCGTGAAGTCAAACTCAGAAGGTCGGATGAGCCCTGATGTCTGCAACCAACAGAGTCGTCTGGAGTGATGGGCTGTTCATCAAACCCCAGCACTTCCAGCAGCAACAAAGATACCTGGAACACCAGATCAACGAGCGGGCTGTGGCGGTTTCGGATTACCTCTATGGTTTCAGCGATCTGGAGCTGAATGCGGAGTACCTGAGTTTTGGCCGGGTTGGCCTGGTGAGGGCCAGCGGCCTGTTCCCGGATGGCACGCGATTCTGTCTGCCCCAGGATGATGTGATGCCGGAGCCCCTGGAAATCACCGACGCCTCCGTGGCCAATCAGGTGGTGTACCTGGCCCTGCCACTGGGCAGTGAGAGCCTGGCGGAAGTGGAGTGGCCGGAGGCGGCCACTGCCGGCCGCTTCCGCGCCCAGAGCGAGGAAATCCGTGACCTGCATTCTATCGACGGCGATTCCCACACCATCGACGTGGCCCGTGTGGCTCCGAAGCTGATGTTGGAGCGGGATGATCGCAGTGCCTATGCAGCCATGGCCATCGGCCGGATCCTGGAAAAACGGCCGGACGGCAGCCTGGTGATGGACCCGAACTTCATTCCCACCATGCTCAGCGTACGGGCGGCGCCCAGGCTGCAGCGGTTCGTGGGAGAAATGGCCGGGTTGATGCGGGAGCGGGCCAAGAACATCGCCGAGCGCGTAGGTGCCCCCGGGCAGGGCGGTGTGGCGGATGTGGCGGATTTCATGCTGCTGCAGATGCTGAATCGCGCCCATCCCCGGTTCCTGCACCTGGCGCGGCTGCGGCAGTTACACCCGGAGCGTCTCTACGAGGCATTGCTGGAGTTGTGCGGCGAACTGGTGACCTTCACCGATGAGAACCGCCTGCCCCAGGAATACACCGCCTACGATCACGACCTGCCGGAGGACTCGTTCACGCCGCTGATGCAGGTGCTCAGGCAGTCCCTCAGCACGGTGCTGGAGCCGCGGGCACTGGCTATCCAGCTACAGCAGCGCCAGTACGGTCTGACTGTGGCACCTATCCAGGATGCACAGTTGATCAGTCAGGCGGAGTTCATCCTTGCGGTGAAAGCGGATATGCCGCTGGATGACCTGTGCAAGCAGTTCACCCAGCAGTGCAAGGTGGCGTCGGTGGAGAAAATCCGCGATCTAATCAGTCTGCAACTGCCGGGGATTCCGCTGTCGGCACTTCCGGTGGCGCCCCGCCAGTTGCCGTATCACGCCGGGTTTGTGTACTTCCGGCTGGACGACCAGAGCCAGGCCTGGCAGATGCTCGACAACGCCAGCGGCTTTGCGTTCCACGTGGCGGGAAGTTTCCCGGGAGTGGAAATGCAGTTCTGGGCAATCAGGAGCTAGATCATGGCAGATGCACCGGTGATGGATGCACCCAATGGCAACATGGAAGCAGGTGGCAGTGCGTTTGATGACCTGATGTTCGGGGACAGTACCCCCCACGGTCGCGTGGGCGACCAGGGCTTCGGCAAGGAGCAGTTCCAGCTGCGTGGCCTGGAGGATAACCGGCTGATTGATGCCGCCACGCCCCTGCTAGGGCTGGTTATCCGGGTGCGCAGGCTGGCGGATTTCCACGGTGTGGAAAGCCTGTACCAGCAGGTGGTGGACGAAGTGGCCGCCATCGACCGGGAACTGGTTGAACAGGGTTACGAGCGCCCCACCGTAGTGGCCTACCGCTACGTACTCTGCGCCTTTATCGACGAGGCCGTGCTGGGCACCGACTGGGGCGCCCACAGCATATGGTCCCAGCACTCCCTGCTGTCCCGTTTTCACAACGAGACCTGGGGTGGTGAAAAGGTATTTGCCATTACCGCCCGCATGGAGCAGGAACCTGCGCGGTATCGCGACATGCTGGAATTCATCTACCTGTGCCTGTGCCTGGGATTCGAGGGCCGCTACAAGGTTATGACCAACGGCCGGGATGAATACGAACAGATTCTCCGCGGGCTGTGCGAACAGATTCGCGGACTGCGTCGCGATGAGGAACCACAGCCGCTGACCAGCGCGCTGGACAACGTTACCCCTGCCCGCAACCGGTTGCGAACCGGCCTGCCGCTGTGGGGTATTGGTGGGCTGTTTGTGGCGGTCATGGCCGGGGTATACACGCTTTACAACATAGCGCTGAACGAACGCATCAGGGATGTGCTCAGCGTACTGGAACAACTCCCGAAATAAGGAGATCACTGTGATTCGGGTAGAACTGCCGGCGTTGATTGGGCGCCTCAACGAGATTTGTCGCCAGGGCCTGGAAAGCTCGGCGGCCCTGTGTATAAGCCGCCAGGGTGCCGAGATAACCCCAGCCCACCTGGTGTTCAAGCTTCTGGAAACGCCGTTTACCGACGTGCGCCAGATTCTGGAGAGCACCGGTATTGATCACCACACCCTGCAACCGGTAGTGGGTGACAGCCTTAATGGCGAGCCTCAATCCGCCGAGCCGTACCCCTCGTTTTCGCCGTTGCTGATCGAACTGCTGCAGGACGCCTGGCTGATTGCCTCCACCGAACTGGGCCACACCGACCTGCGTTCCGGCGCCATCACGCTGGCACTGCTGATGAACGCAGACCGCTACCTGATGCCCCGGGTCAGCAAGCGTCTGAAGGACATCAACCGGGAACAACTGCGCCGGCAGTTCGATTCCATGACCCGGGGCTCGGTGGAGCAGCCCCGCGCCGAAGATGGCCCCGGTGCCGCCAATCAGGCGCAGGTGGACATGGACCCGCTCAAGCGCTATGCCGCCGACTTCTCCAGACTGGCCCGTGATAAAAAGCTGGACCCGGTGGTGTGCCGCGACACTGAAATCGACCAGATGATCGATATCCTCTGCCGTCGCCGCAAGAACAACCCCATCGTGGTCGGCGATGCCGGCGTGGGCAAAAGCGCCGTTGTTGAAGGCCTGGCCCTGCGCATCGTTAATGGCGATGTGCCAGAGCGCCTGACCGGCGTGGAACTGTGGACCCTGGACATGGGCGCACTGCAGGCTGGTGCCTCGGTAAAAGGTGAGTTCGAAAAGCGCCTGAAAGGCGTGATCGAAGCAGTAAAAAGCTCCGCTACACCCATCATCCTGTTTATTGACGAAGCCCACACCCTGATCGGTGCCGGCAACAGTGAAGGCGGCTCCGACGCCGCCAACCTGCTCAAACCGGCCCTGGCCCGTGGCGAGCTGCGGACAATCGCGGCCACCACCTGGCGCGAGTACAAGAAATACTTCGAGAAAGACCCGGCCCTGAGCCGCCGCTTCCAGCCTGTTGCGTTGGACGAACCCACACCGGCCCAGGCGGTACATATCCTCCGTGGCCTGCGCACCGTTTACGAAAAGGCCCACCGGGTCCTGATCGCCGACAGCGCCCTGAAAGCGGCCGCCGACATGTCCGCCCGTTATCTGGCGGGTCGCCAGCTTCCGGACAAGGCCATCGACGTGCTCGACACCGCCTGCGCCCGGGTCAGTCTCAACCTGAGCACACCCCCGCGTCGCCTCAGCCATGTCCGCAGCGAACTGCACCAGTTGGGCATGGAACAGGACCTGATGACCCGCGAACAGACCCTGGGGCAGCCCATCGACCACCAGCGCGAAAGCGAACTGGTGGAGTGCCTGGAAACCCTGCAGGTGGAAGCGGAGGAGCTGGAACAGAGCTGGAACGACCAGCGGGAACTGGTGGCACGCCTCGTGGATATTCGTGAGCAGCTACTGAGCGAGGATACGATGGATGCAGAACCGGAAGCATCGGCGGAAGAAGCCACCCCTGAAACCGGCGAAGAGCACCCGGACCTGAAAAGCGAAGCCGCCGCCATTGAACAGGAACTGGTGGAACTGCAGGCGGACGAGCCACTGGTACACGCCCGCGTTGACGCCCGCCAGGTAGCCGAAGTCATCGCCGACTGGACCGGTATCCCGGTCAACCGCATGACCGCCGACGAACTGGAAAAAATCACCCGCCTGCCGGAGTACCTGCAGTCCCATATCAAGGGCCAGGACACCGCCATCGGCGCACTGCACCAGCACCTGCTCACCGCCCGCGCAGACCTGCGCCGGCCGGGCCGCCCCATGGGCGCCTTCCTGCTGGCCGGCCCCAGTGGTGTGGGTAAAACCGAAACCGTAGTACAACTGGCTGAACTGCTCTACGGCGGCCGCCAGTTCCTCACCACCATCAACATGTCCGAATACCAGGAGAAGCACACCGTCTCCCGCCTCATCGGTTCACCACCGGGCTACGTGGGCTTCGGCGAAGGCGGCATCCTCACCGAAGCCATCCGCCAGAAGCCCTATTCGGTCGTGCTGCTCGACGAAGTCGAAAAAGCCCACCCGGAAGTCCTCAACCTGTTCTACCAGGCCTTTGACAAAGGCGAACTGGCCGACGGCGAAGGCCGCCTGATCGACTGCAAGAACGTGGTGTTCTTCCTCACCTCGAACCTGGGCTACCAGACCATCGTCAGACACGCGGACGAGCCGGCAAAAATCGAAGAAGCGCTCTACCCGGAACTGGCCGACTTCTTCAAACCGGCACTGCTGGCACGCATGGAAGTCGTGCCCTATTTGCCGCTGGGGGAAGACACCCTCAACCGCATCGTTGCCGACAAGCTCGAACGCCTGGCCACCCAGATCGGCGACCGTTACCACACCGAAGTGGCGCTGGAAGACGGTCTGGTGGAAGCCATCCGCAGCCGCGCGACAAGAAGCGAAAACGGCGCGAGGATGCTGGAGTCGATTATCGAGGGTGAACTGCTGCCGCCGGTGTCGCTGGCGTTGCTGGAAAAGCTGGCCGCGAGAGAGCCGGTTCAGCGCGTCACACTGGGCGTAGAAGACGGGAAATTCACCGGGGTTGTTGCTTAAAGCTACGCGAAAGTAGCGGGTGCTGGGGCTCGGCTTTCCAAAACCCTGCGGAGCCATGGATGGCGGAGCGGAGCGTACAAGGATGTATTCACAGCGTGTTTTGGAAAGCCGAGCCACAGGGCCTGCGGTCGGCGAACTCAACATCTCAGGGAATAGAAACATGGGACGGATGCAGACGGAACTGCACACCGGCATAGACATGGCGGTGGCATTGATCCGACAGGATAATCTGCCGGCGTTGCTGAAAACCGCCACCAGACAGCTGGAAAACACCTTCGGCCTCACCCGTTGCTGGTCATTGGAACTCGACCTCAGCGGCCGCACACTCCAATGTGCCGCACTGGGCGAACAGGGCGAATTTGACTGTGGCGACTTCAGCCACCCCTTCGCCCACCTGCTGCAACAGGGCAAGGCAAGGGAGCTGTCACGGGCCGCCAGCTACCGCCTCGACCACGAAGGCTTCCAGGCCATGGTCGAAGCCAGCAACCGGCCCCGGTCATTCTGGCTCGAACCCCTCAAAGGCAAAGACGGCCGCACCCTCGGCATCCTCGTGCTTTGCAACGAAGAACCGGAGTGGGAAGGCATCACCGCTCAGCCACTGTACCGGGGCCTGCTGACCCTGCTGTCCCATCAATGGGTCAGCCAGTTCAAAACCAGCGACCAGGTCTGGCAGCAGCGCTTGCTGAAACGCTCACTGGACCACCTCCACGATGCCGCAACCGTGCGCCAACGCTGCGAACAGCTGGCGAACACCCTGGTCGGCAACTCCAAAGCCATGACCGACCTGCGAGCCCAGATCGTTCGGGCCGCCGGCAGCCAGCTTTCGGTACTGGTACAGGGCGAAACCGGCTGCGGCAAAGACCTGGTGGCCCAGGGCATCCACCGCTTCTCGAACCGGGCAGAAGGGCCCTTTGTCGTAGTCAACTGCGCCGCCATTCCGGACTCACTGCTGGAAAGCGAACTCTTCGGCCACACCAAAGGGGCCTTTTCCGGTGCCGACCGCGCCAAGGAAGGACTGCTGGCCCAGGCGGACGGCGGCACCCTGTTCCTTGATGAAATCGGCGACATGCCCCTGGCCCTGCAGTCGAAACTGCTGCGGGTGCTGGAAAGCCGTCGTTTCCGACCGCTCGGCGCCCAGCAGGAACAGCATTCAGACTTCCGTCTGGTGGCGGCGACTCATCAACCACTGAGCAGTTGCATTAAAGAAGGCCGCTTCCGGCGTGACCTTTTGTACCGCCTCAGCCAGTTCCCGTTGCAGGTCCAGCCATTGCGGGACCGTCCGGAAGACCTGGAAGCCCTGTGCCGGCATTTCATTCGCGAATATACCGCCCGGGAAGGTGTCGGCCCCATGGGTATCAGCAGCCATGCCTTGAGCATGCTGGCCGGCTACAGTTTTCCGGGTAATGCCCGTGAATTGCGAAACATCGTCGAATTTGCCTGCCTGCAGACACCAGTGGGCGACGATATCCAGCCGGAGGTACTGCGTCTGGATGACCTGTTCCCGAGCCAGGAAACCGGTGTTCCCAGCGATGTTCAGGTCCAGATGGTTCCGGGCTTGCCCCGGGCCGACCAAGTGGATGATCTCCGGGCGGCAGCCCAGGCATTTGAGGCCGCCGTCATCCGCGAACGCTTGCGACAGTATGGTGGTAACCGGGCCCAGGCGGCAGAAAGCCTGGGGCTGCCCAAACGCACATTGGCCCATAAGTGTCTGAAATATCGAGTGACTGAATCGTGAAACCGTTTATCCGGAGTAACTGTTTTTTTGCCGCTACGCTCTGCCTTTTTGGCCTGATAGTTTCTCTGAGTGCCAGCGGAGACAGCAGACAGCAGTCGGCGGCGGCCCGGGACTGCACCACTGAAAGCCAGCGTCTGGAGCGGCTGGCCTGTTTCGATGAAGTATTTGGCACGCCTGTCGCGGTGGCGGTTGGAGATGCCATCGGTGGAACCCAGCCGGAACAATGGCGACAGGCCTTTGCCCAGGAACAGCGCAGACAGCCGGGTGACGGCCCGCTTTATCGGGATACAGCAGAGCAGGCCGGGCATCTGGTAACCCTGAGTGCATTGGGGGCGCAGCCTCCAAGGCCGTTACTGGCAGTGCAGTGTCACAACAACATCACTGAGCTCACCCTGATGCTGCCCGAGACGGTTAAAGAAGAGCGGGTGACCGTTGATTTTGGCCATGGACGGCAGATCTGGCGGGTTCGGGATGACGGCTTTGTTATCAGCGGCGGCCGTGGCTTGCCTGCCATTCGCACGGTCCGGGAAATGTCTGCAGGTTCGGGCATCACTGTGGCCTCGTCCAGTGGCGAGATCGACGGGCTGATGTTTGATCTGCAGGGATTCCGGGAAACACTGAAGCCGCTGCGGGAAGCCTGTGGCTGGTAAACGTTGAAAATCCGAAGCGCTATCTGAAGGACAGGGACTGGACATGCAGGCAGTGGAACAGCATCCATACGTTGAACAGGTTTTGAGTGTCTTTCCTGGTGAGAGCGCCACAGGTGAAAACCTGATGGACGACGCCACCATGGAATACCTTGAGAACGAGATCATGAAGGTGGGCTCACTGGCCCACACGGGAGTTGAGTGGGGCAGGGTGGAAAGTGAATCGCTACGCCTGCTGTCGGACACCAGCAAGGATCTCAAGGTATTGGGGTTTTTGCTGCTGTGCCTGCAACGCGGCGGCAACGGCGAGCGCTTTGCCCTGTCGTTGTACCTCTTGCACCGGGTATTGGACAGCTGGTGGGACGACGCCTGGCCTTACCCGGGTGACAAGGGTAAACGCGCCCGCAGGATGCTGATGACCCAGATTCTGCAGCGCACCCTCAAGGAAGTGGCGATGTTGAACTTTGATGGTGATGTGGGGGACGGCCGCGAGTTCTGCCTGACCATCGTCGGCAAGCTGATGGAGCAGGCTGGCGCCCGCGAGCTGCCAGATAAGGGGTTGTCCGATCTGCGCAGGGCAGTGGAGAAACTGCCGTTGCCCTTCGACAGGCCAAAGCCATCTGAAACGACGGAAAAACCCGGAACAGCAACCCCTTCGTCCCCGGCCGGACCGCCTGCCTCTCAAGGAAGCAGCGCATCTTCCGCGTCTCTGGGAAGCCTGACTCTCGATCCGGCAAACGAGCGGGCTACCCGCCAGAGCCTGCTGAAAGTGGCGGATATGCTGACCGAAACCACACCCGCCGACGCCCTCGGTTATCAGCTCCGTCGCTACGCCATCTGGCAGACCATCACCTCGGTTCCTCCCGCCCTTGAAGGTATCAAGAGCGACCTGGCCGCGGTGAGTGCAGACCGGGTGGCGGACTACCGGGAGAGCCTCTCGAAATCGCCGGATCTGGCTCTCTGGCAGCGCATCGAACAGAGCCTGTCAGTGAGCCCTTTCTGGCTGGAAGGCCACTGGCTGAGTGCGCAGGTGGCCTCCGCCATGGGGCACGATACCTGTGCCGAAGCCATCCGCACAGCGGTTAAAACCTTTGTTGAGCGGTTACCGGACCTGGCGGACATGACGTTTAACGATGGCACGCCCTTTCTGCCCAAAGCAGTGGCTGACTGGATGCTCAGTGGGCCGGCGAGAGGAAGTTCATCAGCCGGTGGCGCGAGCGCCTGGGAGCAGGCATACGAAGACGCCCAAGGCGTGATGGAACAGGAGGGCCTGGTGCCGGCGATGCAACTGCTGGAAGAGGGCCTGGAAGCGGCCCGCGAACCCAGGGACCGGTTCTACTGGCGGCTGATGAGTAGCCAGCTGATGAAAGACAGCGGCATGAAAAGCCTGGCGAAACAGCAGGTACAGGATCTGCGCGAGCAGACCCGGGGCATGAGCCTTGAAGACTGGGAGCCTGGCCTGGTGGCCCGGCTGGACAGACTTGCGTAAACAAAGACGGACTAATTGACAGGAATGGACACCATGTGGAGACAAGCCCTACTCATTGGACGACGGATACTGCCCTATGTGCGCAGTGCAGCGCCGATTACCCTGGCGCTGGGTGTGGTGGTATTGCTGGCCGCAACCTGGTGGCTTGGGCCGCGCCTGGAAATCAACGGTGATTATCCGCTGGCGGCCTGGCAGATGCGCGCCCTGGTCACCCTGGGAGTTGTGCTACTGGTTGCGATGGTCTGGGGCATGGTGCTGGCCCGCAAGTTGCGCAAGGTAAACGTCGCCAGCGCAAAGGAACAGAAGGAAGAGGAAGATCCCATCCTGCCTCTGGAGCGTCGTCAGCAGCGCCTGCTTGACCGCCGTCTGGCCGAACTCAAGAGCAACCTGCCGGGCCGCAAGGGCGTCTATCGTTTGCCCTGGTACCTGGTGATGGGCCTGGAAGATGCTGGTAAGACCAGCCTGATCCAGCGCTCCGGGCAAACCTACACTCTTACCAACATTACCCGTAATCCCCGCACCGAGCGTAACCCCTTCGGTTTTGAATGGTGGGTGGGTGACAACGGCGTACTGATTGACCCGGACGGGGAACTGTTGAGCCAGAACGACGGCCAGGGTGCTGGCAGTGAGATCCAGCAGCGCCTGTGGATCCATTTCATCAAATGGCTGGAGAAGAACCGCCCCCAGCGCCCGCTGAACGGCGTGGTGCTGGCCGTGGACATTGCATGCCTGAGCGCCGCCACTGAACAGCAGCGCAAGGCTCAGGCTGTCCTTCTGCGTACCCGGCTGCGGGAACTGATGGAGCAACTGGGATCGCGGTTACCGGTGTACATCAGCTTTACCAAGATGGACCTGCTCTACGGGTTTGCGCCGTTTGCCCTCACGCTATCGAAAGTCGAGCGTGAGCACCCCCTCGGTTTCACCTTCCAGCTGGACGGCCAGCATGATCCGGACGACTGGCTGGGTGAATTTGATCAGAGCTTCAGCAGGTTCGCGGAACAACTGGGCGAGCGCCTCCCGGACGTTCTTTCTGCCACCAGAGACGCCGAAGAGCGTGCGGCTGCCTATTCCTTCACCCGTCAGCTGGCAGGCCTGAAACCGGTACTGGAACAGTTCTTGGCGGACCTGTTGTCAGCAGATGCCTTCTCCACCCCGGCTCTGGTTCGTGGCACCTACTTTACCTCTGTGGTTCAGGAAGGGGTGCCGGAAGATGCTTTTGTGTCTGCCGCCGCTGCCAGTTACGGACTGGCCGGCCCGATTCAGCCGGCGCAACGTGGAGGACAGTCCGCGAGCCTGTTCACGGAAAATTTGTTCCCCGGCATTATCTACCGCGAAGCGGGGCTGGCCGGCGACAACCGGAAAGTGGTGGGCAACAGACGGCGCAGGATTGCGCTTGCTGCGGTGGTTGCTGTCGTAGCCGGTCTGGGTATGACGGCCGGCTGGCAGCACTATTTCATTGAGAATGCGGAGGCCGCTACGGCTGTCGAGCAGCGGGTGCGCAGTTTCATCGATAATTGGCGCCCTGTCGGCTATGAACCGGATACCACCGGCCGTAACCTGCTGGAACCCCTTGACGAGTTGCGCGAAGCCACACTGGCTTTCGGCGATTACCGTACGGAACCTGCGCTGGTAGCGGATATGGGCCTGTACAAGGGCCACAGGATCGGCCCGCAAGTGGAAGAATCCTATCTGGACATGCTGGCCTACCAATTCATGCCGGCACTGATGCTGGGTGTGATGGGTGAGATGAGTGATGCTCCGGATGACAGTTCCGAGCGCCTCGATCACTTGCGGGTATTGCGCATGCTCTACGATGCGAGCGGCCGTCGCATGGATATTGTACGTCATTACATGAGTGAGTACTGGCAGCAGATGTTTCCGGCGCAGCGAAACCTGCAGCAGCGATTGCTTGGCCACCTGGATTACGCGCTGTTTCACACGGACCTGAACCAGCGGGTAAAGGACGGTGACAGGACCGCTGATATGGCGCTGGCGCCCTTCCGCAGCAGTGTTCAGTGGGCCCAGCATGAGCTGGGCCGAATCGCGACGCCGGACCGGGTCTATCGAGACCTGGAAAAAGAAGCAGAGCAGAGCTTCCGCTCGCCACTGGACCTGGCGAGGGAGTCCGGCCCCGCCTTCAGCAGTGTGTTCGTTCGCCTGGATGAATTCGGTGGGCCCCTGGAAGAGGGCGCCGCAGAAGTGAGTGATCCGGTAGTGATTCCATCCCTTCTGACCCGTGAAGGCCTGGATTCCTGGTTCCTGCGTAAGTCGGGGTCGGTAACGGAGCTGGCCCTGGTGGATGCCTGGGTGCTGGGCCGCAGGGACGACGTGGGCTTCAGTGAAGCGGATGAAGCCGAGCTTCAGGCACAACTGCAGTCCCTGTATGCAGACAACTACGTTGAAAGCTGGCGCCGCGCCCTGAGCCGGCTGGATATCCAGAGCTTCAGCGACCTGAACCATGGTGTGCGTATCCTGGAAAGTCTTACCAGTGGTCATGAACCACTGAACCAGTTACTGGCTCAGGTAGCCACCAACACACGCCTCATTCCCGGCGACAGAGAAGAGGCAGAGGCAGCTCGCAAGGTGATGGAGCAGTCTTCCCACTTCCAGATGGTGCAGGATATTGAGCGCCGGTTTACCGATCTGAATGAACTGATGGACAAGGATGGTGACGACCCCAGCGACATGGAGCAGGCCATGGAGGTGGTCAAAGACCTTCATGAATACCTGCGCGGAATTCAGGAAGCCCCGGATCGCGGCAAGGCGGCATTGTCTGCCGCCCGTGCCCGCATGGGCCTGCAGGGGGCAGATCCGATCTTTACCTTGCAACGGGTGGCCTCTAACCAGCCGGCGCCACTGGACCGCATGCTGGAGAAACTGGCGTCCGAGAGCTGGCGTGTGGTGCTGGACCAGGCCGTAGCGCAGCTTGAGCGCCAGTGGTACCAGGAAGTCTACCAGCCGTTCCAGCAGAGCCTTGCCAGGCATTACCCGTTCAGTCCGGGCGCTGGCCGTGACGCTGCGCTGCAGGATTTTGAGCGTTTCTTCGCACCGGATGGCGTGCTGGACCAGTTCTACAACGAAAACCTGAAACTGTTCCTGGAGGATCAACCGGAGCACATTGCCGGCTCCAAACGTGCCAGCCTGGTTCGCAGGGATGTGCTGGCTTCTCTGGAAAAGGCCGAGGATATTCGCCGGGCCTTTTTCACCCGCAGCGGTTCACTGGACCTGGAGTTTGCGCTGGAGCCCTTGCATCTGTCCTCCAACAAGCGCCGCAGCGTAATGAACGTGGATGGGCAACTGGTGGAGTTCAGCCATGGCCCGAGGCAGAGCATTCCCCTGGTCTGGCCCAACACACTTCGGGATTCGGTCGAAAGCCGTATCACCCTGGTGCCTACAGAAGTGAACCGCTCGCCCCGGAGTCTCACGGAAAACGGCCCATGGGCGTTGTTCCGACTGCTGGACGGCGCAGATATTACAGGTGTCAGCAGCAGCGCTGTTGACGTGCGTTTTGCGCTGGACGAGGGCGAGATGGGTTATCGCCTGCATGCTGGCAGCAATACCAACCCGTTCACGCAGGAATTGCTGGCGGGGTACCAGATTCCTCGCAGCCTGTATTGAACCATGGATCATTAAAGATGAAATTGCTGATATTTCTATGCTTCGCTTTCGCTCTGGTTGGGACGCCCTGTGGGGGTGCGGAGGAACCGGAACTCTCACTTGCCGGCGTCTATGAAGAGGGCGTAGCACTCGACGACTACTGGGTCAGCGAAAAACTGGATGGCGTTCGGGCCTACTGGGACGGTGCGCGGTTCTGGTCCCGGGGTGGTAACGAATATCGGGCACCTCAGTGGTTTACCCAAGGATTTCCCGATGTACCCATGGATGGTGAACTCTGGATGGGGCGGGGCAGATTTTCCGAGCTTTCCGGTGCGGTGCGGCGGCTTGAGCCTGTAGACGAGAGCTGGCGGCAGATCCGGTTTATGGTATTTGACCTGCCGGATATTGATCAGCCGTTCTCGGAGCGTGTCCGGCAGATGGCAAGAATGCTGATGCCATCACCGTCACCCTATCTCGGCATGGTGAGCCAGCGCAGGGAGAAAAGCCATAGCCGGTTAATGGCGGAGCTGGACAGGGTAGTGTCTGAAGGTGGCGAAGGCCTGATGCTCAAACGCGGCAACAGCCATTACGGTGGGGGCCGTTCGGATAATCTGTTGAAGGTGAAGCGTTACGATGATGCTGAGGCGGTCGTTGTGGAGCATTTGCCCGGCCGCGGCAAATTCCAGGGCATGCTGGGCTCGCTGCAGGTGGAACGGAATGATGGCCGGCAGTTTCGAATTGGCACAGGATTCAGCGACGAACAACGCGAAAATCCGCCACCGGTCGGCACGATCATCACCTACAGACACTATGGTTATACCTCAACCGGGCTCCCGAGGTTTGCCAGCTTCATGCGCGTGCGGAATGACGAACCGGTGGGATCATTCCCGAAACCTTCGATTACGAGGTCTTCACATAAGGCCCCGTAGCTTGTGCTACAGTGAATGTAATCATGGCTGTGCTTAACGCTCCATGGTTCCTGAATGCCGTCGGGAAATCGTCAGACTTTCTTCTGCAGGTATTCAGCCAACAGTTTTATCGTTACCAAAAGCCGCAATAGCAGTTTTTTTACTGACAAGGAGGCACCAAATGGAAGCGAAATCCAACCAAAGCGATTATGAGCAGGTCAGAGAAGATCTCAGGAAACTCAGTGAAGATCTTTCCAAACTCACCAAAACCGTTACTGAAAGCCAGAAAAGTAATATCAGCAGCTTACGCGATGAAATTCGCCGGGAAAGCCGCGAGGCATTTGATCAGGTGAAACAGCGCGGTGATGAGGCCATTCACCGTGCCCGTGATGCGGGCGACAAGGCCGTGGACGATGTCGAGCACAAGATTGAAGAGCGGCCGTTCCTTAGCATCATGATCATGTTCCTGGCCGGTTTACTGGTTGGCCGTCTGCTGGATCGCTGATCATGCCCGATTCAGCCTGGTTGCAGGGCGTCCTGCGCAAGGCAGTCGCGGCCATCATCGGTTTTATGCTGGCCTTTGTGCTGCTGGTCGCCCTGTTGGTTACCGGTTTTTACCTGCTCGTTAATGCCGCCATACTGGCGTTGTCCCCATCCCTCGGTGAGGCCGGTGCACTGGCGGTGACGGGCCTGTCCTGTCTGTTGTTGCTGGCTTTGTTTTTCTATCGCATGACCCGCCCGGTTGCTGCGAAAAAATCCGGCCGTGAGAACAAAGGGGACTCATCTGCCACCCCGGTGGATGTTATCCGGAACCTTGTCCGTAACAATCCCCTGGAAGCCGCTTTCGCTGCTTTCACTCTGGGCCTGGTGGAGCAGAGCGACCCACGGCTCAAATCGCTGCTTTTGCAGGGCGGTATGGTCTTGATGAAGGAGGCTGAAGCCGAGCAGGCCCAGGGTCAGGCTAACGCCGATGTACCTGATGGCGAAAAGGACGCGCCGGTTACCTGACCGTCACCGCACTGCAACCCTCCCCACCAATAATGGCCGTGCCGTATCATTCATTGCAGAGGGAGTTTGTTGTGAACTTACGTGCGCTATTCGGCCACGCCTTGATGATATCCCTGGTCTTTGCCACCACTGCGGTCGCTGGACAGCATGGCAAAGATGCAAGCCGGTTGGCTCCGGGCCTTGAAACTTCTCAGGGTCTGAAAGATAACTCCAATCCCGGAAAGCGCCGGGTTCACCTTGGGCCAAGGCCGTTCTGGCTGGTGGAAGAGATGGATGAAGGGGCACTGAAAAATACCCTGCAATCCTGCCATGCGGGAAAAATCAGGCCCACGGATTTCTCCATTGGCCATCGGGGTGCCCCGCTGCAGTTTCCCGAGCATACCCGGGAATCCTACATTGCCGCCGTACGGATGGGGGCAGGTATCCTGGAATGCGACGTCGCGTTCAACCCCAGGGCAACCACTCCGGAAGAATACCTTGAGGGAACGGCAGGCTGGCGTACTGACCTTTACGGCAACCGCGGCACCCTGATGACCCACCGGGAAAGCATCGAACTGTTCAAGACATTGGGTGTGAAGTTCACCCCGGAACTGAAAACGCCGGTTGTGGAGATGCCATTTGAAGGCGATTATAGTCAGCAGGACTATGCCCGGCAGATTGTGCCCTCGGAGTAAGAATGGTAAACACCTCATCAGACGGCAGCAGTTGTGCATGAAGACAGACACCGGCCCGACCTGGCAAAAGCAGGCATCAGCCATATTCAGTGGTTTCTTCGGAGACTGGCTGGAGGCCCGCAACAACCCTCTGGCCCTGCCCATGGAGATTTATCACGGGCAAGGCCCGCTGGATTGTCTCGCACCGCGGGCAGCAGCACCCGGTTCAACCCTCTGCCTGTCAATCCACGGGCTGATGGAGCTGGAGTCAGTATGGTCTTTTCCCGGACTAGCAGGCGTCAGCTATGGCTCTCGTCTGGCTGAAAGATCTGGAGATATCACACCACTGGCCCTGCGTTATAACTCCGGCAGGCCGATCTACCGCAACGGCCAGGCGCTGGCCGATTTGCTGGAAGAGCTGGTATCAGCCTGGCCAGTGCCGGTTGAGAGAGTGATACTGATTGGTCACAGCATGGGTGGGCTGCTCATACGCAGTGCCTGTCACTACGGTGGGTTAAAAGCCCATGGCTGGACAGAACGGCTCAGCGATTGCGTCTACATCGGTTCACCCCATGACGGTTCCTGGCTTGCGAAGGGGGCCATGGCGGCAGCCGATAGTATGCGGAAACTGCCAAGGGATTACCTGCGGGTTGTAGGCGAGGTTATCGACCTGCGCAGCGAAGGCATTTGTAACCTGTCCCGTGGCGACGTTCTTGCCGGGCATGATGACGAGCCCCCATTACTTTGCGGTACCAGGCACTATGTAGTTTGCGGGCTGCTCGCCAGGGCAGAGAGCCATCCGCTGAATGCGCTATTTGGTGATGCGCTGGTTCAGGAATCCAGTGCCAGGGGAAAGGAGCGCAAGGGTTGGTCGCTGGCTGGGACTGCCCGTTTTCCCGGTATTGATCATATCCGGCTGGCGCACCACGCCGGAGTGGCGGATCAACTTGAGGATTGGTTGCTATGAAGTATCGTAAATCAAAGCAGGCTGACTGGTGGTTCGGTGTTACCGATATTCTGGCAACCGGGGTTGCTCACGGCGCGGACAAAGTTGAACGGGTGCACCTCTCCATAGCGGACGAAACCTTCGATATCCTTCAGGGGATTCCGGTGACTCGGCCCTTCAGTGAAACCACACGATTTATCCATCACAACATCGCGCGTTTATCCTACCGGAGTGTTGCCGGTGTATCCGCTGGGGTTTCAGCGTTTGCCCGGCGCCTGTTATGAATCTGTTTCTGCCTTCCTCCCATCCAGAGTGGACGTCTCAATCCGGTTGCGACCGTTCCGTTTGGCCAGGTAAAGCGCCTTGTCCGCCAACCGCAGGAACTCGGCGGGCGTTGTATTTTTGTGCGGGATACCGGTGGCGAGACCAATACTGACGGTAAATTGAACGTCTTTTTCGCCACAGGTTGTGGATTGCTTGCCGACGCTTTCGCGGAAGCTTTCCAGCCGGGATTTGAGTTCATCGAAGTCATCGAAACTGGTGAAAATGATGAACTCCTCGCCACCAAAGCGTGTCAGCCGATCGGTATCGCGGCGAAAATGCGAACGCATGGTATCGGCGAGCGCGATCAGGCATCGGTCACCCGCGTCGTGGCCGTAGGTGTCGTTGATTGACTTGAAGTGGTCCGCATCCACCATGGCCACGGCGAATCCCTCCTGATGTCGCTGGCACCACTGGAAGCTTTTGCTGAACTCCCGGTCGAAATAGCTGCGATTGCCGATCTGGGTGAGGTCGTCGGTGACGCTGAGATAGGCCAGGCGGTTATTGGCGGCGGCAAGTTCCCGGTTCAGCCGGCCCAGCTTGCGATTCCAGTAGAACAGCAGGGCAAGAATCACGGTTGCCCCAATCACCAACTGGAACACCAGGGTATAATCCACGGTTTGCTCAAGTCTGATACTCGCCCACTCGCTTTCTATGCCCTTTCGCTCCTGTTCGGACAGGCTGTCAACGAGCTTCTCCATAATACCCAGCAGTTCCGGCTCATCGTTACGGGTGCCGACACCCAGGGACCAGTCGGCCGGAACCCGACCGATCACTTTCAGGTCTGCCAGGCCCAGCTCCTGCATATTGTAGCTGGCAGTGGGGAGGGTACTGATGTAGCCGGCTATTGCCTTCTCCTGGAGTAGTCTTAGCCCCTCCTTTTCATTGCGGACCTCAATAAGACGCAGGCCGGGATGCAGTGTTTTCAGAAGTTCTGCAAAAGCATAGTCTTGAACCACGCCAACCGGTTTATCGTCCATTTCGTTGAGGGAATCGATAAAAGGTGCTTCTATGCGCCCCAGGAGCACGCTGGGAATCTGTACGTAGGCATCGGTGAAGTTCATGTACCGGAGCCGGTCCGGAGTCTCCATCGCCATGGCAAACAGGTCGCAACCGCGGCGCTTTGCAGCCGTGACCGAATCGGCCCAGCTCTCTGTGGCAAGGGGCACAAAACTGATATCGGAGCGCTCTGCAAACAGGGCAAATACATCTGCAGCCATTCCGGTATGTTCACCGCTTTTGCTGAGCCCCTCCAGTGGCATCCAGTCAGGATCAACACACATGGTCAGTTGCCGGCCGCGTTCCTGAAGCCATGCCTCTTCGGGCTCGGAAAAGGTCACCGGCTCGCCTGAGCTGGGGGAACGCTGGGCGGAGGCGCCAAGCCAGCGGTTTTCGATGGTTCGCATTTCAGTCGGGCTGATAGCCGCCAGAGCGGCATCGATAATGGGGACCAGTGGCTCCAGTGCCGGCCTGACACCAAAGCGAAGATCTTCTCCCTGCAACCCGTCGAGTGTCATCTCACCGGCAATACTGACGCCGGCCATTCGCAACTGCCTCACCCAGTAGTTGCCGTTTGGCAGGGCGGCGAGCACTACATCAACAGAACCTTCCGCCATGGCCTGGAACATCGCGCGCTGGGAGGTGAACAAATAGACGTTGTCTCCCAGCTGCTCGCGAATGGCTTTTTCGTAGTAGATGCCTGACCCTATGGCTATCCTCAGGCCCGCAAGATCCGCCGGGGAATCAAAAACCAGGTCGTCATCGAGGGTAAAGGCGACGTTGGGTATGGTGTGGTAGGGCCTGGTGAAGCGGGTAAATTCCAGGCGCTCCGGGGTTCTCGACATGTTGGCCATGATGTCAATGTCACCCTCCATAAAGAGCGGGTAAAGGTCGGACCATTGTCCTGCCACAGGAACTACCTGTATGCCTGTCAGGTCGTTTACCCGGTTCATCACGTCCAGGGTCAGGCCCTGCAGGACACCGCCATCAAGGAAGCTGAAAGGAGCGTAGTCACTCATCAGGCCAACTCTTAGCGGGCCGAGTTCGCCAATGTAGCGCCGATGGGCATCGCTTAGACTGTATCCCGGGGACTCTGCAATTCGGGCGCCACCATACTCCTGCCAGCGTTCGTGCAGCTCCGCTATACGGGTCTCCGGAATCGCAGCCAGTCCTTCGCTGATCAGACGGAACAGTTCTCCGTTATCCTTGAGCACGCCCAGTCGGAAATCTTCCTTTGACAGTTCCCCGAGTGGGGCGGGGCCGGCAATTTCCAGGAAGCGGAAGCCCGCCTGGTTGGCGTGATACTGCAGGGTCAGACCGGGCCCGATGATACCGTCTACCCAGCCAAAGGCGAGGGCGCGAACCAGGCTGGGAATGGAGTCATAAGTGACCAGGTCAATGCCGGCATCGGTCAGGGCATCCCGGTAGTAGATATCACGGACAACTCCGATACGATGGGCAGCGAGGGCTTCCAGCGAACCGATATCTTCCAGCGGCCGGTCCGGATCATGCATAAGGTAGGTCTGGCGGATGTGATAGGGCTCTGTGAACTGTATGGTCCTGGCGCGATCTGCCCGATAGGAGATGCCTTCTATGACATCGATTTTGCCGTTGAGGAAGGCACCGAAAATCTCTGGCCAGGTGCCTGCACGAAAATCCAGGGTAAGGCCTGTGTGGTGGGCGACCTCCCGCAGCACATCAATGGAGAATCCGGAATATGAGCGGCCATCGGCATCGGAGTAGGGCTGGTTGTCGGCCACTATGCCAACCGTTACCGTTTGGTTCTGGGACGACCAGGCCGGCATGGACAGGAAAGTGAGCACCAGCACAACAAATGCAGGAACAGCGGTGCTCACAAACGTTCTGCGCCAGGCAATTCCAGGATTCATCGGGTGATTCACAAACCTGCGTTAGTTAAGTCCAGAGTGTAGCCGTTGGTCTGTGGATTTCACAACGGGAAATTGTGTTGCAAACTGCGATGGCCGGTCGCCGGTGCTAGGATGTAACGCAGTCAGCACTTCACGGGGCATACCATGGGTCTTTTGTTTGAACAGATTGACAGCCAGCCGTCACCACTGGGAGAGATTACCCTCCGTCGCCGGCGGATTCCGGCACTAGGTGACCGCGATATCTATGAGGTGAAACTGGGCGAAGAGTTCCTTATGTCCAGCATGTTTGTGGACGCGGAAGTGGCATTGGCCGACCTCGGTCTTGATGCGGTAGCGGGTGAACAGCTGCAGGTAGTGGTCGGCGGCCTCGGGCTGGGTTACACCGCGGAAGCAGCCCTGAAGCATGAACGGGTAAGTGAGTTGCTGGTTGTGGATGCCCTGGATACGGTCATCCACTGGCACCAGCAGGAAAAGGTGCCACTGGGCAGGGTATTGAATGAGGATCCACGCTGCCGCTACGTGCTGGGCAGTTTCTTTGACCTGGCCATGTCCGAATCCGGATTTGATCAGGCAAGGCCGGGCAGAACGTTTGACGCCATTCTGCTGGACATTGACCACTCACCCCGGGCCCTGCTGAACGAATCCAATGCCAGCTTCTACAACGCGGAAAGCCTGGGCCGGATGTCAGCCCACCTGCGGCCCGGTGGAGTTTTTGCCATGTGGTCCAACGAACCGCCAGATGAAACTTTCATGGAGGTCCTGCGAACACTGTTTACCGATGTAGACGCAAAAGTTGTGTCTTTCTACAACCCGTTCCAGAATCGCGAGTCGTCCAACACGGTGTTCCTGGCGAGAAAGACGCGGAACAGGAAAAAGGTGTTATGACGACAGACCAATCCATTGACTGGGCAGAGACGCCGGCCGCCGTCTGGCGACGCCATCGTCAGGGGCTGAGAGCCATCCGGCGGCTTGATCCGGTGGGTTGGGGCGACCTGACCGGCATAGCGCGGCAGCAGGAGGCACTGGCCCGCAATACGGAACGTTTCCTCGCCGGTGATCCGTCCAACAATGCCCTGCTCTGGGGTGCCCGGGGTACTGGTAAGTCATCGCTGATCAAGGCACTGCTGAACCGCTACCGGAGTCGGGGCCTGCGCATGATCGAAGTGGACAAGGACGACCTGGTGAACCTGCCGGAAATCGTCGACGACATTGCCGAGCTGTCCTGGCGGTTCGTGATTTTCTGCGACGATCTGTCCTTCGAAGTGGGCGATTCTGGCTATAAAGCTTTGAAGAGCGTGCTGGAAGGCTCACTGGAGTTGCCCCCGGAAAATGTCCGGGTGTATGCCACCTCCAACCGCAGACACCTGATGCCGGAATTCATGGACGACAACGTAACAAGCCAGATGCGGGGTGGCGAACTGCACCCGGCAGAGGCCATTGAGGAACAGATTTCACTGGCAGACCGGTTTGGCCTGCAACTGTCGTTCTACGGGTTCCCGCAGGACATTTACCTGCAGGCTATCGATGCGCTGTTTCCCCAGGCAGAGGATCGCGAAACACTGCACCGGGAGGCCATCCGTTTCGCCACCAGCCGGGGTGCCCGAAATGGCCGCACAGCACAGCAGTTTTACCGGCAGTTTGGGGGCGACACCGGCGCTTTTGGGCTTTGAAGGCTTGCTATTGCCGTCGCGCCAGTTTGATGAAGCGGTGGTGCAACAGCCGAATACCGAAGAACACCAGGGCCATCACCACGGGTATGGCAACGCCAAGCACCAGTGATTTATTGAAAACCAGTCCCGCGTCGTAGGCGGAGTCCAGTGCCAGTTTCAGCAGCCCGATCAGGTAGTAGCTGATTGCCACCACGGACAGCCCCTCCACGGTATGCTGCATCATCAACTGGATCTTGGAGCGACGGTCCATGGAACTCAGCAGCTGCTGGTTCTGGCTCTGGATGGCCAGTTCGACCCTTGTGCGCACCATGTCCGATGCGCGGTCCACTCGCCGGGACAGGTCCTCCAGGCGGTCTTTTACGGATTCGCAGGTTTCCACCGCAGGCGTCAGCCGCCGGGTCATGAATTCGGTGATGGTGAGGTGCCCGGACAGTTCGTCTTCCCGCAATTCTTCCAGTCGCGTAAGCACCAGCTGGTGATAGGCTCGGGTGGCGGAGAAGCGGAAGGTGGAGTGGGCGCGGAAGGCTTCGATCCGCGCCGCGATATTGGTCAGGTTGGCGAGCACCTCACGCTCGTCAATGTCCTGGTAATCGGCCAGGGACTGGGTGATAACCGCCAGTTGCTGATCCATCTCATTGAGGGAGGGTGTTATTTTCCGGGCCAGCGGCAGGGCCAGCAACGACATCAGGCGATAGGTCTCGATTTCCATCAGGCGCTGGGTCAGGCGGCCAAGCTGGCTGTCTGACATGTCACGGTTGAGCACCATGAAGCGGCCAAATTTGTCGCTGTGAAGCCGGAACGTGCCCCATACCCGGGCCTTGCCTTCCCAGGGGCTGCTGCCCACCAGGCGCTCTCCCTCGAACCAGTGGCGAATCTGCGCCAGGTCGGTTTCCGTGCCCTCGGCGGCCTGCTGCAGATCGATATGGAAAGCTGCCACCACGGTGCCGGTAAGCTTTTCAAGCCAGCCCATGGGCAGTGACGAGATACCGGTGTCCTCGAAGGGCTGATGATCGTTCCCGGCGCCCAGGTTGATAAAGGTGTAGGACGCAAATTCCATGTGCATCTCTCGCCGGATACGAAGGGAACCAAACGTCGCTTCATAGCAGCTGACGTCCTCGTCGGGCTCGGGCTGCCCCAGCATGATATGGAGATCCTGCCAGTGGCGGAACTGGTTGGCTCGCTGCTCTGGCGTGGTCAGCAGGGCAATATGGGTCACCTGCGCGGGGCAGGGCATTACATGGAACGGACGGGAGTGGAGTTCGTTATAGAGCTCGTCCCTCAGGGGGTGCAGATCAAGCTGGTTGAGCACAGGGTTCACAATCCATTCCTTTGACAATAATTCGGCAGATGACTGATACGAGATCAGGCTAGAGGTTTGCCCGGCATTCCGAAAGACGACTTGCGGCTTACGACTCCTGTAGGGTTATCACGCTGCCAGCAACATCACCCTGAAGCGGACGCCGTTCGATTCATTGGTTGCCATCACCTCGCCGCCATGGTGCTCGGCAATCAGCCTGACGATCAGCAGCCCCTGACCAAGATGGCCTTCCTGTTTGCCAGTTCTCACAGACACAAAGGGACTGAAAATATCACTGGTGAGGTTATCCGGCAACGCCGAGCCTTCATTGAAAACGCTCAGTTCAAGCCGCCCCTGGGCCGGATGCAGGCGGACTTCAATCCGGCCCCCGGAGGGCGTGAAGTCCCGGGCATTGTCCACCAGTTTGTCCAGCAACTGCACCAGTAATTCGGGCGAGCCATGGCAGGGACAACCATTATCAGGGCCGGAATACCGGATGCGGTGCTCCGGGTCCAGCTCCTGATAGGCGAGGGTGGTCTGGGCAGCCACTTCAGCCAGGTCAAAGGTTTCTTTCTCGGCGTGGTCCAGACTTTGTTCCAGCCGGGCCGCTTCGCTCATGCCCTGCAGAATCTGGCGAAGGCGGTCAGTGGCGCCACGGGCACGTTCGATGTAGCTGGCCTGGTCGGCCGGGTCTGTGGTGTGGCTCAGGTTTTCCAGCGAGGAGCGCACCACGGCCACGGGCGTTTTCAGTTCGTGGGACAGTCGTCGGGAAAAGCTTTCCAGGTAATCGGTATAACCCTGCAGGCGTTCCACCATATGACTGAATTGCCGTGACAGGTCGCCCAGTTCATCTTTCGCCTTAGCGGGTGGAAGCGTGCCCAGAACCCGGCCATCGTCATCAATGGTGGCACTGACTGCCCGCTGCAGGCGGGTTATCCGCCAGGACAGCCAGCTGGCGTACCCCAGCAGGACCAGCATCAGGCCAATGATCAACAGCACACTGCGTGCAATCACTGAGCCAAGGGTACTGCCAGACAGGGCCAGCAACTGATCCAGGGATTCTTCCAGAACCAGCACCCGACCATCATCCAGTGGCTGTTTCACTAGCATGTGAGTGTCGCCATCCAGGTGACGGACCAGACCCCGGGCCGGCAGTTCCCCGGCTTCCATACGGTGTGACTGATCATCCATGGGTACCGGCTCGGGCTGGTAGAAGCGCACCAGTGCCCGCAGACCGTTCAGGCTGATGCGCTCGATAATCTGGAACGGGCTCAGGCTGTCAAACTCCGGGTCGTCGGCCTCGGAGTTTCTTTCCTGGCGTGCAATCACCCAGCCATCAGGTTCCAGAATCCAGGCCCCCTGGCCCGGGGCGATCATGGCCTCGAGTCTGTTCTCCAGCGATGGCAGCCGGGTTACCAGTTCCGCCGACGCATTGCCTGCCACAACATCAGCCTTACCGGTGGAAACCGCATCTGCTCCGGGCCAGGTTACCTGGAAGCCCAACCGGGTCGAGGGCGCCGGGCGCGGGATTCTGAGTTCAGCCTGATAGCCGTTGCTGACAGCCTGCCAGTAGCCGCTGATGCGGTAATCAGTGGAGCCATCGCGCCCCGGTTCAATGGCATTGATCGAGCCCGGGGCCTGGGTGCGGATCAGGCGCCGGCTGGCCTGGTTGCCGTCGATTAAATGAAGCTGGATCTGGTCGTGGGGCTGGTCGGGGTCGCCGGGGTTGAAAAACTCAGCGGTACGGCCACTGACCCGGATAAGAAGGTAAAGATGATTCCGGTTCACGGCGGCCTGCCAGGACACTTCCGCCCCGCTACCGTCGCCGATCTTCCGGGTGCTTTGCCACTGCTGGCGGGATTCTTCCTCATCGTACCCCGGCCAGTCGTCACCATAGCCGTCCAGATTGGGGGGTCGGGACAGCAGGTCGGCGTATATTACCGGCGTTCCGGGCTTAATAGCCGGGCTGTCCTCCAGTTGCTCCGCCGCAAAGCCGGCAATGCGTTCAGCCTGGCTCTGCAGTTGCCGCGCTGCCTGGTCCCTCAGTGCCTGGTCGAGTTCCAGCACGAACTGTAAGCCTGCCCAGGGAATCAGCAGCATCAGCAGGCTGGCAATGAAGAGTTGGCGTTTGAGGGTCAAAACTCAGGCCTCACGGGCATTCCAGCGGTAACCCATGCCATAGGCGGTATGAATGCCGTCGAAGTTGTCGTCAATCTGCAAAAACTTGCGGCGCATACGCTTGATGTGGGAGGTCACCGTGTTGTCATCCAGTACTGTGCTGGCGGCCTCCATCAACTGGTCACGGCTGCGTACGTGGCCCGGATGCTGAACCAGAGAGTGCAGCATCCAGAATTCAGTGACCGTGAGGTCGATGGGCTGTCCGTTCCATTCCGCGGTCATGCGGTCCACATTGAGTGCCAGCCGGCCCCGGTGCACAACTTCATCCGGCTGCTTCAGCGCCTCGGCCCATGCGTCTGCCCGCCGCAGCAGGGCGGTGACACGAGCCAGCAGGTGGTCCATGCTCATGTCCTTGGTGACATAGTCGTCGGCCCCCAGCCGCAGGCCGTGAACGGAATCAATGTCGCTGTCCCGGGCAGTCAGGAAAATGATTGGCAGGGTTTTCGACAGGCTGCGCAGGTCATGGCACAGGCTAAATCCGCCCTCGGGTTCGTCCCCGAGGCCCACATCGATAATGGCCAGGTCCGGCAGGGCCGTGCGCAGAACCTGGAAGGCGCTGGTGCGGTCACCGTAGGCGGACACCCGGTAGCCCCTGCGCTCAAAAGCATCGCGGTAGTTTTCCCGGATCGCGGGTTCGTCCTCAATCAGCACGATGTGTCGCTTCATAACCTGCAGCCAATTCCCTGTTTATCCGGGTTCCTATTTAACCATGGCCAGAGGCCAGAACAAGGTAAAGCGGGCGCTTTGCCATAATTCATCATTTTTTCGATACCGGATCGCCAGATTGTGACACCGAATCGCCGTTTCCCCGGGCTGAAATAGACACCAGCTGCCAGCAGGCGTTTGTTCACCCCATTGAGACAAGGAAGCGGAATGATGCTGCTTACCCATGTAGTGCCATCGTCACCAACAATCATCAGGCCCGGGCGCCTGAATGCGAGGTCAGCCAGAGGTGGAGTGTCTCCGCGTGTCCGGCGCTGCCTGGAGGGAATTTCGCTGTGGTTTGCGGTTCTGCTGTTCCTGTTCGTACAGCCGTTGTACGCCGAGGCCTCCGAAACCGGTCGCGAGGGTACTGGTGAGTTCTATTTCATGGACGACGATGGCCAACGGCGAGGTCCGGCGACGCTGCTCGATACCGATTACAGGGTCACCGTCAGCGGCCTGATTGCGGACACCCGGCTGCGCCAGAGCTTTCGCAACACCAGCCAGCAATGGCGCGAGGGCGTGTTCGTGTTTCCGTTGCCGGAAAACGCCAGTGTGTACGGCATGACCATGACTGCCGGTGAGCGGGTGGTTGTGGGCGACATTCATGAGAAGCAGGAAGCGAAGCGCCAGTACACCAGGGCGAAGGAGGAAGGCCGCAAGGTGGCCCGTGTGGACCAGCAACGGCCCAACCTGTTCACCACCCGCATGGCGAACATCCCGCCCGGTGAAACCATTACCGTGGAGTTGAACTATCAGCAGGCAGTGCGCTACCAGTCCGGCGCGTTCGAGCTGCGCCTTCCCACCACTCTGACGCCGCGGTATATGCCCGGCCAGGTGGCAGACAACCGGCCGGTCCAGTGGACCGGAGGCTGGGCCAGCCCCACCACCGAAGTTCCCGATGCCGACCAGATCAGCCCGTTTACTGTGTTGCCGGGGGATGTG
Organism: Marinobacter sp.; assembly: GCF_041686475.1. Classification (GTDB taxonomy): domain Bacteria; phylum Pseudomonadota; class Gammaproteobacteria; order Pseudomonadales; family Oleiphilaceae; genus Marinobacter. The sequence goes on along the minus strand of NZ_JAWLDU010000002.1, from coordinate 26,491 downwards.
GCGCCAGACAGCCATCGGGCAACGATAGCCCTGGAGATCAACGCCGGCCTGCCGGTCAGCAGCGTGTCCAGCCCCAGCCACCGTATCAACAGCACCTGGAACGGCAATGGCGTTGAAGTGGCCCCGGAGTCCGGTGAGGTGCTGATGGAGCGGGACCTTGTTGTGCGCTGGGCGTCAGCGAAGGGCATGGAGCCTTCAGCAGCGGTTTTCCACGAGCGGTGGCAGGGCGAGGATTACCTGCTGGCACTGATGGTGCCGGGGGTGAACCATGATCAGCGAATGCCGCGAGAGCTGCTGTTTGTAATCGATACTTCCGGTTCCATGGCCGGCGAGTCCATCCGCCAGGCCAGGCAGGCCCTGTTACGTGGACTGGAGACCCTGGGGCCGGATGACCGGTTCAACGTGATCCAGTTCAACAGCCAGACTCACACCCTGTATATGGAACCGGTACCGGCCAGTGCCAACAACATTGCCCGGGCCCGCCGCTACGTGCAGGGGCTGAATGCCAATGGCGGTACTGAGATGGCTCCTGCGCTGGATGCGGCACTGAAGGACAGCTACAGCGACAGGGTAGAATCTGCAAGAGTCCGTCAGGTAGTGTTCATTACCGATGGTTCCGTGGGTAACGAAGCGGCCCTGTTCGGGAAGATCCGCAGCCAGCTGGGTCGCAGCCGCCTGTTTACCGTGGGTATCGGCTCGGCACCCAATATGCATTTCATGAGGGAAGCCGCGCGTTTTGGCCGTGGCACCTATACCGCCATCAGCGATCTTTCAGAGGTGGAAAGGCCGCTGGAAGAACTGTTAGCCAAGATGGAGTCGCCGGTGTTGACGGATATCTCGGTCAGTTGGCCCGGCCAGACTGCCGCAACCGAAGCCTTTCCGGGCAGGATTGGTGACCTGTTCCGTGGCGAGCCGATGGTGCAGGTGGTGCGAGGGCTCCCGGGCGAAGGCGAGCTGGAAGTTTCCGGGCGCCTGGCGGATGGCGAGCAGTGGCAGCAGTCACTGCGTCTGGATCAGGCTGCCCCGGGCAAGGGATTGCATCGACACTGGGCGAAACAGAAGATCAGCGGTCTGATGGACAGCGGGCTCACTGGCCGGATTGACGACGATACGCGCGGGGAGGTAACCGATCTGGGGCTGAAGCACCAGCTGATGACCAAATACACCAGTTTCGTGGCACAGGAGAAAACACCTTCCAGGCCGGCAGATGAAGCCCTGGCCACCGACAGTATTCCCACCCTGCTACCAGCCGGAAGTCAGGGCGCGATGTTGCGTTATCCCCAGACCGCCACACTGTCTCCGCTATTGATCGCCATCGGCCTGGTCGGGCTGATGTTTTCGGCCGCCATTACCCTGCTTCAGAGGAGTGTGTTCGCATGAACCGGCTAATACTGCTTCTGGTAACAACATTTGCAACCGTTCTCGCAGCCGGGCTGTGGATTCCCCTCAAGGCCATTGCAGCCCAGGAACTGCTTGAGCTTGCCTGGGCCGAAAGCCAGGCGCGACAGCAGGAGACCCGCCCCTGGCCCTGGGCAGATACCTGGCCGGTAGCACGGCTGACAATGCCCGAAACCGGCCAGTCACTGATTGTGCTGGACGGCGCCCACGGCGAAAGCCTGGCCTTCGGGCCGGGGCAGGTGCTTGGCAACGATGACAGCTCAGGTCCCATGGTGATTGCTGGTCACAGAGACACCCACTTCCGTGGCCTACAGCACCTGGAAAACGGCAGCCGGGTTCGGTTACAGAGCCGGGACGGAGACTGGCGTGCCTTCCGGGTCGACCGTATACGGATCGTTGATAGCCGCCACGAGCAGATCAATACCGCGCAGTTGCCGCCGGATTCCCTGTTACTGGTTACCTGTTATCCCTTCAATGGCCTGGAGAATGATGGTCCGCTACGCTTTGTGGTGGAGGCGGCGGGTGAGACCAACGATACTCCGGGCTAGTTCAGCTGCCGGCAACCGGTAGCGATATTGCGGCGATTGCTTCCCATTAACGGAAGTGCTTGAAGCGGCAGGTAAAACAGGGCAGTCTTTCGGGGACTGTTCCGTCGCACGGAGATGCATGCAATGAATCTTATTCTGTTCCTGATTATTGGTGGTGTGGCCGGCTGGCTGGCGGGCCTGATCATGAAAGGCCGTGGCTTTGGCGTGCTGGCGAATATCGGTATCGGTATCGTCGGCTCTGTTCTTGGCGGCTTTGTGTTCCGGTTGCTGGGGCTTGCCGCTCAGGGCGCCGTGGGTGAACTGGTTACCGCTACCGTGGGTGCAGTGTTGCTGCTGGCGGTAGTCAGCGCTATCAAGAAGGGTTAATGATGATCGTACCAGTTTCCGCTGTTTTCGCAGCTGTTCTCGGACTGTTATTGCTGGTGTTGTCGGGCATTGTTTCCCGCTTCCGCCTGAAGTACAAGAAGAGCCTGGGTGTAACCGACGACCGGGACTTCGAGGCAGCGGTGCGCGCCCAGGCAAACCTGGTGGAATATGCACCCCTGGGCCTGATCATGCTGGCGATTGCCGAATTGAACGGAGTCCACAGTGGGCTGGTGTACTGGACAGGTATGGCTTTCGTGGTGGGCCGGGTGCTCCATGCCTTTGGCATGATCAACGGCCGGGGAGGCCCGCACATCGCCCGCATGATAGGCATTCTTTTGACCTGGGCAGGCATCCTTGCCATTGCCGTTCTGCTGCTCTGGAACGTGTTCCAGGTCTACGGCTGAACTTTACAGAGCCTGTGCCATTTCCATGGTGAGGTATTCCAGCTCGAGCCTGCGATTGGCGGCATGATCTTCAGGCCGCGCCAGCGGGCGCTCACTGCCCCAGCCAGTGACCAGGATCTGGCTTTCCCTGACGCCCTCCCGAATCAGTAACTTGGCAGCACTGCTGGCCCGGAGGCGGGACAGGAAATGATTGTATTCACCGACGCCGAAATTATCGGCATGGCCATGGATGCGCACCATTGCACCCGGGTTGTGCCGTAAATAATCGGCATGCTGTCGCAGGATCACCTCGTCCCGGTCATCCAGCCGGTGTTTGTCGAATCCGTAATGGAATCGCAGGCGGTGCGGTTTGCGGGGAGCGCCGTCGGAAGCCAGGGCCGGCATCGCAAGGCCGGATTCGATAGCTGATCTGGCAAGTAGTTCCGGATTGTCCAGTATAAGTACAGTCATGGCAGTTTCCTTGTGTGCACGTCCGTTTTTTTGTTGTCCCGGCAACTATTGGCTGTGGCCGGGACAACGGCAATTGGCGATTGGTCGAAACCCCTGTGCAATGCTCCTTCCGAGCATTCTGCGATTCGCCCCATTTGCGGCTGCCCTGATTGAATGTCATTTGTGTGACTTTCGTGTGACAAGCGCAGAGTAGCCTGTATTGAGGCGCCACGCACAGTTTGTTTTGTTCGTGGTGGGGTAAATCGCTTCAGTATCCATTACAGCGCGAAAAACTGGCCATGCTGTGGTAAAAAGCACATCTTCCGGGACAAATTATGATGAATTGTGACCACCCATGCTGATTATCCCCGCAGAAAACTCCGTCAACTGGAAACGTCCGCCATGGGTGACCCTGGGGCTGATGCTGGCCTGTATGCTGGTGTTCACTTTTTACCAGGGCGGCGACAGCCGCTTGACCGAGCAGGCGATTGAGGAGTACCTGGGTTCGGATCTGCAATCCCTTGAGGCACCGGTATACGAAGATTATCTGCAGCGCCAGATTCGCTTTGAAGGAGATGAGGATCGGGTTTACGAATTGCAGAATTTCCAGCAGTTGCGCCAGGAAGGCGGTGACCTTTGGGTGGCCTACAGCCTGCTCTCCGACCGCGAATTCTACCAGTACATGCTGGAAAACCGGGATGTTTTGCTGGCACCGGCAGAAAGACGGCGCTGGATGGAGCAGCGGGGCGACATCCAGGGCCGGTTGATGGATCGTCTCAGTGCCAACCAGTTGGGTCTGGTGCCGGCAGAGTTCTCTCTCTACACGCTGATTAGCTATCAGTTTCTCCACGGCGGCTGGGGGCATATCATAGGTAACCTGGTGTTCCTGTTCCTGCTGGGCTTTACCGTTGAAAAGGCCCTTGGCCCTGGCCGCTTCCTGCTGGCTTACCTGCTATGCGGCGCAATTTCCGGCGTGGTGTTTACTGCATTCTCCATGGGCAGCCATATCCCCCTGGTGGGTGCTTCCGGCTCAATCTCCGGGCTGATGGGTATGTACGTGGCCATTTACGGGCTTCAGAGAATCCGCTTTTTCTACTTCGTGGGCGTGTACTTCAATTATTTCCGGGCGCCGGCCCTGGCGATTCTGCCGGTGTGGCTGGGCAAGGAAATCTACGATTACTGGTTCGCCGGCGCCACCGGCATCGCCTACATGGCCCACGCCGGAGGGCTGGTGGCAGGCGCTGGTATGGTGTGGTTGCTGGGCAAGAGCTGGCTTCAGGTGAAAGAAGAGTTCTTCGAGCCGCAAGAAGAGGTGCAGGACGAGCGCTTCACCACCGGATACGCCCAGGCCATGGCCAGCCTGGGGCGAATGGAGTTTGACCTGGCCCGGCGTCAGTTCGAGGCGCTAAGGGAGCACTACCCTGACCGCACCGTGCTGCTGGAGCATCTGTACCATCTGGCAAAACTGCGCCCGGACCTGCCGGAATACCGGGAGCGGGCACGGGAACTGATGAACGAGTCCCTCAGCCGCCGGCAGCCGGAACAGATGATTGAAATATGGCAGGAATACCTGGGTAAAGGCGAAAGTCATCAGCCTCTGGGCGCCGAAGACCATAATCGGGTTTTGTTTACCAGCCTGAAACAACACGACCTCAAGGCCGCAGAAAAGGCCTTCGAAAGGCTCAAAAGCACCGGTGATGAGCTACTGACAGCGGAGGCCTGCCGATTGCTGGTAGACGAGTTCGAAAAGCGCCAGATGACCCCGAAGGCCCGCCACTACCGCCTACTCCTGAACCGCGAATGAGGCCTTTGGGCCTTTCACCGGCTCACGATTTTCTACCTGCTTCAGATAAACGTCGATCTGTTCGTGCAGCGGGTGTTTCAGACACCGCTTCTTGATGAAGTTCAGGAACGCAGAGGCCTTTTCCCACTGGCCGAGGCCGTTGGCGAGAGCCTGGGCCACCACAAGATAGGCCGGCACCAGCTCATCACTATCCGGAAAGCGCTTGTGGAAATCCTGCAGAAGTTTCAGCGCAGGTTTATAGTGTCCGCGCTGATACAGGCAGCGGGCACAGCGCACGGACAGTTCGGGTTCTTCCAGCCGGAATCCCGGTTCAATTGTTTCGATAACGTTCAGCAGTTCCGCAATGCCATCACCATCGGTCCTGTCTGCCAGCATGTTCAGCAGCCGGGGATGATAGCGGTACAGTTCCTTAACATCGTTGCGGGCGGTCAGCAACCGGTGCAATTGCCCCAGCCGCAGCGTGTTATGGGGTTCCTGCTTCAGGGCCTCTTTCAGCATGGACTGCACGCGATCGTAGTTGCCATCCTTCAGGTTCATGTCAATGTCAGCATCAAATCGTCTGGTCCGGTCCCGGTTCTGCATCTCTCCGGCCGGTTCGTCATCCTGCAGGTCACTGGCGAACCCGAGTTCTTCCTGATACTGGAACAGCAGATAACCCAGCATATGAAACAGCATCAGGGTAAAGGTGCTGTTGAGGAAGCCGGCCAGCGTGCGGGCCACACCGGGCGTGAAGTGGGTGAGTGCGAAATCCTGTGCTGCGCCGGACGCCAGTGTGAGCAGGACCAGATAACCGTAGAGCAGGAAATACGGAGCACCAATCCGCGAAATCAGCACGGCAAGGTTCATGGGATTGACGGCCGCAATCACCGAGTGCTCCATCGCCAGTACCATAATGCTGGCCGGCAGGGCGAGAATCACGAACGCCAGCGCCAGGAACATCAGCAGCGGCCCGCCCACCATGGCTGCGGCCGCCACCATGCCACCCATCAGTGCAAACACCAGTAGCTGCAAAATCACGATGTCGAAGCCACTGCCGCTGAAGGCGACCGCTACAGGTGGCGGCTTCATGTGCCCCTCCGCGGTGTGACTGATTACCGCGTAGGTATATTTCAACAGCGCCAGTGCCAGCACCAGGGTAATGATCAGCCCGATCAGGTTGCCACTGACTATTAGCGGCACCAGTGTACAGATGGCGATGACCATCAGCGGGTCAGTATGGAACGGATAACGGAAGAAGGCGCCAATCCGGTTCCAGAAGGGCACTACCTCGGTGGCCGCGCCAAGATAGCGCATGGCGCGACTGCAGTGGGGGCACAGCGCGTGTTGCTTTCGGGTATCGGCATCCGGCATGCAGCGGGTGCAGTAATGTATCTGGCAGTCACCGCAGTGCCATTTTGCGGGTTCGCCGGGGTGGTAATGGCAGTCGTGTTTCACAGTCGGCCCGGTTCTGGTGGCTCGGAAGATCAAGGGGCAATGATGGCAGATGGCCAGCCTTGTCACCAGCCGGCTGTGTTGCAAATACCGGTATTCATCAGGATGTTGCAGCTGATCTGGCGAATCCGTCTGCAGGCTCCGGTAGACTGTCACTGACAATACTGCGTATCAGTATGGATACACACTATCTGGTGGGGGACTTTTGGAAAAGGTAGCAGAACTGAACGCGGTGGATGACGATACGACGGGCCGCAACGATAACCGGTACAGCTGGCGCAGTATTCTGGCTCTTGCCCTCAGGCACAAGCCGAGGCTGGTCAGGGCCAACCTGCTGGCCATCCTTGCCACGGTGGTCAGTGTGCCCATTCCGCTGTTGCTGCCAGTGCTGGTAGATGAAGTCCTGCTGGACGAGTCCGGCCCTGTGCTTCCTGTTATGCAGGCCTTATTGCCCCAGGCCTGGCATACGCCGGTGGTGTATATCGGCCTGATGGTGCTGGCGGCTTTCCTGCTACGGGTGCTTGCGCTGACCTTCAATGTGCTGCAGTCCCGGGAATTTTCCAAAATCTCCAAGGATGTGGTATTCCGCATCCGCTCGCGCCTGCTGGGCCGGCTGCAACGGGTGGCCATGTCGGAGTATGAAACCCGCGGCTCCGGTGGTATCACCAGCCACTTCATTACCGACCTGGATACCATTGACCAGTTCCTCGGTACCACCATCAGCCGTTTCCTGGTGGCGAGCCTGACCGTTACCGGAACTGCCCTGGTGTTGATGTGGGTGCACTGGCAGCTGGGATTGCTGATCCTGATGTTCAACCCGCTGGTGATCTTCGCAACCATGCTGATCGGCAAACGGGTCAAGGAACTGAAACGCCAGGAAAACAGTGCTTATGAGGATTTCCAGGGCGACCTGACTGAAACCCTGGACGCCATCCACCAGCTGCGCGCTGCCAACCGGGAACAGCATTACCTGCGCCAACTGATCGGTCGGGCCCGAACCGTCCGGAACCACGCTATCCAGTTCGAATGGCGCAGCGATGCCGCCACCCGTGCCAGCTTTGCCCTGTTCCAGTTCGGTGTGGATACCTTTCGCGCGGCCGCAATGGTGACGGTGCTGTTCAGTGACCTGAGTATCGGCATGATGTTCGCCATTTTCGGCTACCTGTGGTTCATGCTGACGCCGGTGCAGGAAATGCTCAACATGCAGTACGCCTGGTTCGCTGCCAATGCCGCCCTGGGGCGTATCAACCGTTTGCTGGAACTGGAGGAAGAGCCCCGTTATCCCGCGCTGGAGAATCCGTTCCGGGACAAACACACAGTGGGGCTGTCTTTGCAGAACATCCATTTCAGTTACGGTGACGAGCAGGTGCTCAGGGGCATCAACCTGGATCTGGCACCAGGGGAGAAGGTTGCTCTGGTGGGCGCCAGTGGCGGCGGCAAATCCACCCTCGTCCAGGTTATTCTTGGTATCTACACCCCGCAAAAGGGTGAGATACTGATCGACGGTGTCCCGGTACAGCGCATCGGGTTCCCCTGCCTTCGGGAGCATGTGGCGACTGTGCTTCAGCATCCGGCATTGTTCAACGATACCGTCCGACAGAATCTTACCCTGGGCCGGGATAAGCCAGACGCCCAGCTCTGGGAAGCTTTGCGTATTGCTCAGCTGGACAAGATCGTTGCAGAAATGCCGCACCTGCTGGATACCGTGATTGGTCGCCAGGGTGTTCGTCTGTCCGGTGGCCAGCGCCAGAGACTGGCCATCGCAAGGATGGTGCTCTCAGACCCCTCCGTGGTGATTCTGGACGAAGCAACTTCGGCCCTGGATGCGGAAACCGAATTCCAACTGCACCGGGACCTTGAGTCGTTCCTGAGTAAACGGACCACACTGATTATCGCCCACCGGCTAAGCGCCGTTAAGCAGGCAGATCGGGCGTGTGTGTTCGAAGACGGGCGGATTATCGAAGAGGGTCACCATGACGACCTGATCGCCAAAGACGGCCTCTACGCCCAGCTTTATGGCGAAAGACAAGCCTGACATCAGTGCTCAAGTTTCCGGTTCTGTGGCCGACAACTATGTAGCACAAGTGTCGAGGTCGTCCATGAACAGAAAGACAGTTACAGCTGCAGTCATGCTATCGCTGGCCATCGGCATCTCTGGGTCGTTGCCTCTGCTGGCTCATATCACCAAAGACACTACCTTTTACGGTATGCGAACGGATCTTCCGGTGCCGTCTTTGCCGGGATACCAGCCGGGGGCGGAGAAACTTCGGCTGGTGTTTTTCGGCTATCGGCATTGCGGGACCGTCTGCCCGGTGCAGCTTGTTAACCTTCAGGACCTGCATTAGCGTCTGGCCCATCAGCCTGTGAAGTTTGTGTTTGTCACTCTCGACCCGGGCAGGGATAGCCAGAAAGAGCTGGACCAGACCATGACCGCCATGGGGTCGAAATTCCGGGCCGTGCGACCAGAGAACGAGTTGGTAGCTCAGAATCTGGCGCTCGGATTTTCCGACTACGCGGCAAAAACCGGAACCGCCGAAGCTTACGATTACGATCACAGCGCACGGATTTACGCTGTCTCGCCGGATAACCGTCGACACCTTCTGTATGCCTCCCCCGATCTGGATCTTGATCGCGTGCAGGCCGATATTGAGCGGCTACTGGCCGTACTGTGAGGAACCGTATGACTGCAACCCAATCCATGCGTAGCGATGATTTTGCCCGTCAGCAGGTGCTTGAGACGGACAAGCTGATGGTGATCATTCTTCTGGCTCACGTGCCGGTGGTGGCACTGCTGGTGCCCTGGGGCTACGGCACTCAGGC
>NZ_JAWLDU010000002.1:0-17191 GCF_041686475.1 Marinobacter sp. | reverse complement strand
CGTGGTGTTTGAAGCCGGTATTCTGGTGTTCTTTGCCCTGCGAATGGGTGTGGAAAAGCAACAGACCCTGCAAATGATCACCATTGTCCACGAATTTGATCAGGACAAGGACCTGCGGGGACGGTTGCCGGCTCAGAATCAGAATGTCAGCGCGCTTTCGTTCAACCAGATGATGGAACAGTCCGGCGCGTTGATCCGGCAACTGCGGGAATTTTCCGGGGTACTGCGCCACAATGCCGAGCAGCTCGCCAGCGCCAGCAAGAGCACGCGAAAGTACGTGGAACAGCAGCAACAGCAGGCGGATCAGGTTGCCACGGCAACCAACCAGATGGCTGCCAGCGTTCAGGAAGTGGCGCAAAACGCGCAGCTGGCCTCCGAGGCTTCGGCTGATGCCTCCAGGGCGTCGAACGCCGGCAGCAAGGCCATGGACAGCGCCCGCACCATGACCGAGGCTACCAACCAGGCGCTGGGTGACAGCAGCCGTATGGTAAGCCAGCTTTCGGAGAAAGTGGAATCGATTGCCCGGGTAACGGGTTCTATCAACGATATTTCGGATCAGACCAACCTGCTGGCGCTGAATGCCGCCATAGAAGCGGCCCGTGCCGGCGAACATGGGCGCGGATTTGCGGTAGTAGCCGATGAAGTGCGTTCCCTCTCCAAGCGCACGCAGGAGTTCACCAGCGAAATCCGCACCACCGTAGACGAGCTGAAAAGTCTGTCAGAGGCGACCCATGCGGCCATGGAGATGGGCCAGAGCCGCTCCGGCGAATCCAACCGTGCGATCAGCGACGCGGCCGAAGCGATCAGCCGGATTGAGGAAGCCATCGGTGCGGTCAGCAATATGAATGACCAGATTGCTTCTGCCTGTGAAGAGCAGTCTGCGACGTCTGTTCAGATCAACGAGAGCATTCACTCTGTAGCCACCCGTAATACCAAGGTGGCAGAGGAAGCCAGCGGTGTTCAGCAAATGTCGGAGGAGCTTGAGCGCGTCGTCGGCGGTGTGGACGAGCTGGTTAATCGATACCGGGTTGACTAGAGCTCACCCGGTTCTTGCCATTTTCCTTGGGCTGGTAAAGCAACTGATCAACACGCTCCAGAATGCCTGAGGGTGTGTCACCGGGCCCGGACTCTGGCAAGTCCGCAGAAAGGCAGAAGTACGATAAATTCCTCGCCACCCCAGCGGATGCACTTATCGGTTTTACGGGTCTCTGCCAACAGGATGTTGGCAACGGTCTTGATAATGTCATCGCCCCTCTGATGGCCAAACCTGTCATTTACAGGCTTGAAATCGTCAATATCGGCCAGTGAATCGTGTGAGGCCTGCTCCCGAAGCTTCAGTTCCTCGAATACCTGATCGGTCAGATGTCGCCAGAGGTCCCTGTAGAAAACGTCGTCGTTTTTCCCGGACTTGAGCACTGACGGTTTGCGGCCGATCACTTCTGTCGGTGTATACCCGGTGATGATTTCGAAGCCCTTGTTGGCAAACTCGACCACCCTCCATTCATGCCATTAATTTCGAACATTCACGGGCCTGTGGTTGAAGTCTCGTTAATCAGTGCAATAGTTATAGATGACTTCCATCGCTGGAGTCTTTGCGTCAGTTTTCCGTTCAATAGTGGAGTGGGCTGACGCAAAGGCTCCCGCAAAGCCTTCCGGACTTTTCGGATAATGAAATAGGAGGCACCTTATGTCGAAACAAAGTCTGAGCAAAGACAGTCTCAATACCCTTTCCAGCCTTGAGGCTGGCGGTAAAACCTACCATTACTACAGCCTGCCGAAGGCGGCGGATACTCTGGGCAACATAGACAAGCTGCCCTTCTCCCTGAAAGTGCTACTGGAGAACCTGCTGCGGAACGAGGATGACACCACCGTGGACAGGGGCCACATCGATGCCATGGTCGAGTGGATGAAAAACCGCAAATCGGACACCGAGATCCAGTTCCGACCCGCCCGTGTACTGATGCAGGATTTTACCGGCGTGCCGGGGGTGGTGGATCTGGCCGCGATGCGTGAGGCGGTCAAGGATGCCGGCAAGGATCCGGCGATGATCAATCCACTTTCACCTGTGGATCTGGTGATTGACCACTCGGTGATGGTGGACAATTTCGGTGATGCCTCGGCGTTCAAGGACAACGTGACCATCGAGATGGAGCGCAACCAGGAGCGCTACGAGTTCCTGCGCTGGGGCCAGCAGGCCTTCGACAACTTCCGCGTGGTACCGCCGGGCACCGGTATCTGTCACCAGGTAAATCTGGAGTATCTGGGCAAAACGGTCTGGAGCAAGGATCAGGACGGGAAGACCATCGCCTATCCGGATACCCTGGTTGGAACCGATTCACACACCACCATGATCAATGGCCTGGGTATCCTTGGCTGGGGTGTTGGCGGTATCGAAGCGGAAGCGGCGATGCTGGGCCAGCCTGTATCCATGCTGATTCCGGAAGTAATCGGTTTCAAGATTACCGGCAAGCTCCGCGAAGGCATTACCGCCACCGACCTGGTACTGACGGTTACAGAAATGCTTCGCAAGAAAGGCGTGGTGGGTAAATTCGTGGAATTCTACGGTGACGGTCTGAAGGACATGCCTGTCGCCGACCGTGCCACCATAGCCAATATGGCGCCTGAATACGGCGCCACCTGTGGTTTCTTCCCGGTGGATGAGCAGACGATTCGGTACATGAAACTGACTGGCCGCGAAGAAGCACAACTTGAACTGGTCGAGGCCTATGCCAAGGCCCAGGGATTGTGGCGCCAACCCGGCCAGGAGCCGGTCTACACCGACAACCTGGAACTGGATATGGGTGAAGTCGAGGCCAGCCTGGCCGGCCCCAAACGCCCCCAGGACCGGGTGGCCCTGCGAAACATGAAGGCATCGTTCGAGCTGTTGATGGAAACCGCTGAAGGCCCGGCGGAGTCGCGCGAGAGCAACCTGGAATCCGAAGGAGGGCAGACGGCAGTCGGAGTGCAGGACAGCTATGAGCATGCCGCCAGCCAGCCGCTGGAAATGAACGGTGAAAAAAGCCGGCTGGATCCCGGGGCCGTGGTTATTGCGGCCATCACCTCCTGTACCAATACCTCCAACCCCAGCGTGATGATGGCTGCCGGCCTGATTGCCCAGAAAGCGGTAGCGAAGGGTCTGGAGACCAAACCCTGGGTGAAGACATCGCTGGCTCCCGGCTCAAAGGTGGTGACCGACTACCTGAAAGTGGGTGGCTTCCAGGATGACCTGAACAAACTTGGCTTCAACCTGGTGGGTTATGGTTGCACCACCTGTATCGGTAATTCCGGCCCGCTGCCAGACGCCGTTGAAAAGGCGATTGCCGATGGTGAACTGACCGTTGCCTCGGTACTGTCTGGTAACCGGAATTTCGAAGGCCGGGTGCACCCACTGGTGAAAACCAACTGGCTTGCCTCCCCGCCGCTGGTAGTGGCGTATGCGCTGGCCGGAAACGTCCGGCTGGACCTTTCAAAGGATCCCCTGGGCGAAGACAGGAACGGCAACCCGGTTTACCTTAAGGACCTGTGGCCGAGCCAGCAGGAGATTGCCGAGGCGGTGGAGAAAGTCAAAACCGACATGTTCCACAAGGAATATGCCGAAGTCTTCGATGGCGACGCCACCTGGAAGGCCATCAAGGTGCCGGAAAGCAAGGTATACGAGTGGTCCGGCAAGTCCACCTATATCCAGCATCCGCCCTTCTTCCAGGGCCTGAAGGAAGAGCCGGATGCCATTGACGACATCAAGGATGCGAATATCCTTGCCCTTCTTGGGGACTCGGTTACCACAGACCATATTTCCCCTGCTGGGTCCTTCAAGGCTGACACCCCCGCGGGCAAATACCTGCAGAAGCACGGTGTCGAGCCGAAAGACTTCAACTCCTACGGTTCGCGCAGGGGTAACCACGAGGTGATGATGCGCGGTACCTTCGCCAACGTGCGTATCAGGAACGAGATGCTCGATGGCGTGGAAGGCGGTTTCACCAGGCACATCCCGTCCGGTGAACAGATGCCCATCTACGATGCGGCGATGAAATACCAGGAAGAAGACACGCCCCTGGTTGTTATCGCGGGCAAGGAGTACGGCACCGGCTCCAGCCGGGACTGGGCTGCCAAGGGTACCCGTCTGCTGGGTGTCAAGGCCGTGGTGGCGGAATCCTATGAGAGGATCCACCGCTCCAACCTGATCGGGATGGGCGTGATGCCGTTACAGTTCCCGGAGGGCACGGATCGCAAGAGCCTGAAGCTCACCGGCGAGGAAACCATCAGCATTGAAGGACTGTCCGGCGATATCAAGCCAGGCCAGACCCTGAGGATGACGGTGAAATACAAGGATGGTTCCAGCGAAACCTGTGAACTGAAATCACGGATCGACACCGCTAATGAGGCGGTGTATTACCGCCATGGTGGCATCCTGCACTATGTGGTGCGGGAAATGCTGAAATCTGCGTGACGGTCAGGGACTGACCAGGGTCCTCTCCCTGGTCAGTCTCGCTGCGTTGGTTTGCTCTGGGGCAGCTCGATCCAGAACGTCGATCCGATGCCTTCCCTGGAACGAAACCCGACGGAACCTTTCATTCTTTCTATCAGTTCGCGGGTAATGGCAAGCCCGAGGCCGGTGCCGCCACCGATGCGCGTGTTCGAACCATCAGCCTGGGCAAACTTCTCGAAAATCCGGTTCCTGAAATCCTCTGGTACACCTTTACCAAAGTCGGTTACCTCAATAAGGGCATTGCCATCGGCCTGCTTCAGAGACACTTCAACTCTGCCCTGGTCAGGTGAAAACTTCACCGCATTGGAAAGCAGGTTGCCAACCGCCTGTGATAATCGCTGAGGATCAATGTTGGCATAGAGTTCTTTCGGCAGTTCGCCGTGGTGAATCCCTATACCGCGTCTGGTGCCATAATCCCTGTAGTTTTCTATGGTTTGTTGCAGAACATCCGCCAATGGCTGCACGTATGTATTGAACGTCATTTTGCCGGCCGCCAGTTTTTCAATGTCCAGCAGGTCGTTGACCAGATGAGTCAGCTGTTGGCTGTTACGATTGGCAATTTCAAGCATGTTTCGGGCCTTGTCCGTCAATGGTCCCGCAACTCCCGATGCGACCAGGTTCAGGGAAGCCGCTATGGAGGTCAGTGGTGTGCGCAGCTCATGGCTGACGGTGGAGACAAATTCATTTTTGAGCTTCTCCATTCTCCTGCGCTCGGAAATATCCTCTATCAATGACCAAATCAGTGGTTCGTCACCGGACTGTTCCACCAGAACGCCCTGAATCAGAACGGGGAATCGGGTACCGTCTTTATGAATGAATTCCTGTTCAAAGGGGCCATAGCGACCGCGTTCTTTAAGATCGGCTGTGCCCTGGAGCTTCCTGCTCTCATATTCCTCGGGTGTCACATCCCAGTATCCCATCGTCATGAATTCTGACCTGGAGTAACCGGTGAACTCCATAAGTGCTGCGTTTACATCACGGTTTCGCCCGCTGTAGAAACCGGTCAGCAGAATACCGATCGGCGAAAGTTCGAAAAAGGCCCTCAGTTGCTTCTCACTTTCCTGCAACGCCAGCTGAGCCCGCTTTCTCTCATCGATGTTGGCAATAAATCCGTGCCAGACCGAACTGCCATCTGGCCGCCGTTCCGGTGTGGCCCGGCCTTCGACCCACTTCCAGGCCTCCTCTGCCCCCTTGACCCGGTACTGACACTCCCAGACATCCATTAATTCCTGTGATCGCCGGATTGACTCGGCCACTTGATCAATGTCTTCCGGATGAATTGCGTCGAACGCCTTGCTGGCATCTTCGGCGACTGATTCCGGCGAAACGCCGTAGATGTTGCGTATACCTTCACTGCTGTAGGGAAACCTTGAGCGGCCGTCCTGGTAACGCTGATACTGGTAGAGCATTCCGGGCACGTTGACCGATAATTTTTTCAGGGTGTCCTCGTGGACATGTTGCTGGAGAAGGACTGCGATCCACTGGGCCAGCCCAACAATGAAAAGGCGATCGAGGTCTGAAAAAGGCGTTGCTCTTGGCAAAGCTGATGAAAAATTGAGGGTACCGAACAATTTCTCACCGAACTCGATGGGCGCGGCAACATAGGTCTCCAGACCCTGCTCGGTATAGCAGGGCTGATTGCTATATTCGGAACGGGCCATATGGCTGATTGCGAGGTGGTCGCGCTTCTCGAGCATCAGCGCGCAATAGGTTTTCTCTACCGGCATTGATAGCCCGGCCTCCAGTACAGAATGTTCCGGTGCCTGGAACCATCGGACGGTATATGTCTCTCCGTTGATTTCGCTGACGATGCCGGTTTCCAGACCCAGGTGATCCAGGCCCAGATCCAGAGCCATGGTTATTTTCTGTTCCAGGGAGCCATTTGCATCGAGTGCGAGCCTGTTCAGGGCGCTCAGAGTTCGCGTTTTGTGCAGTTGCTGCTGACGGGCCTTTCGCGCCTCAAAATCACTGATTTCCTCTTCAACACACCGTGCAAGCTCCTTGAGAAGTTCTTCTTGTGCAGAGTCAAGCGACCGGGAACGGGTATCAATGATGCAGAGTGTGCCCAGGCGGTACCCCTGTTGGTCATGGATCGGCGCACCGGCGTAGAAGCGAATCCAGGGCGGTCCTGTAACAAGGGGGTTATCGGAGAAGCGAGAATCAAGGCGGGTGTCTTCGACGGTGAAAACCTGGTCGCTGAGGATAGCGTGCCCACAGAATGAAATGTCCCGTGATGTCTGGCTGGCATCAAGACCCTGGCAGGATTTGAACCACTGCCTTTTTTCATCAACCAATGATACCAGGGCAATGGGGGCGCTGAATGCGAGTCTCGCAATACGCGTCAACCGGTCAAACCGCTCTTCCGCGGGGGTATCGAGCAGCGCGGAGTCCTCCAGAGCGTGTAGCCGCGCTGATTCGTTGGCCGGTGTTTCAGGTGCTTTCATTGGTCTGCTCCCCTGTTGAGCCGGTGTCGCGAGAAACCGGAACGTCAACCCAGAAATGCGCGCCCCGGTCATTGTAATAGCCAACAGCACCACGCATCAGTCTTGCCAGCTCGTCACTTATTGCAAGCCCCAGCCCCGTGCCTTTGACGGACCGGGCGGTGCCGGTTTCTGCCTGCGCAAATCGCTTGAAGACGCTGTCGGCAAAGGAATCCGGCACCCCGGAGCCCTGGTCGCTGACAGTGATTCGAACCCGCTCTGGTGAACGTCTCTCGGCCGTTATCTTGACGATGCCGCCCTGAGGCGAGTATTTGATGGCATTACTGATAAAGTTGTCGAGAATCTGTCGCATCCGGTGCTTGTCGCAAAGCAGTTTTACCGGAACACTTGCTTCAGACTCAAGCTGCACTCCATGTTCTGCGGCCATGGCGACATTGTCGGCGATGGCCGCATCCAGAATTGGTTCAAGGGCTTCACTCTGGATGCGTACTTTGAGGCTTCCATCCGAGAGTTTGTTGAAATCCAGCAGATCGGAAATCAACAGCTGTAAGCGTTCTCCATTTCGTAGTGCGAGATTGGCCATTTCCTGGCTCTTGTTATTCAGTGGCCCAAGAGTACCTGAGGAGAGTAGTTTCAGAGCACCGCTCATGGATGTGAGTGGCGTGCGTAGTTCATGGCTGACAGAAGACATGAAGTGGTCTTTGAGCTTTGCGAGGTTGTCCCGCTCCTCCAGCAGTCTGTTAAATGCCATTGCCAGGCTTTTGAGCTCGGGAGTGCCGGTTACCCTGAGACGCATCGCGGACTCCGGTTTTTCAGCCATGCGTTGTATCCGCATGGTCATCCGGTCCAGTGGTGACATGGTGTATCTGACCAGGACATAGCTGAATAGGGCCAGGATCAGGGCGATCAGCAGGCTGATTCCGGAAAAGCGGATAAAGGACTGTCTGGCCGGCGTTGTGGCCTGATCGTAGGGTACTGCGCGAACGAATATCCACCCCAACCTCTGCAGGTGATTGATCGCATATATAAGAGTCTGGCCCTGCCGGTTCTCAACCTGCCCGAAAGTAATGCCGGAAAGGGCAGCGTCGGTCAGTGGGTCGGCACCGGGGGGAGGTAATGGCCTTATGCGCTTTGAGCCCTGTCCGTAATCGACATACAGAAAATTTTCCGTATCGATGATTATCTCAATGCTCTCGGAATTTCGCAGGCCGGCCTGATCATGCTCCGATAACAGGCTTGTTTCACCGAGATCCAGTATGCCACCAACAAACCCCAGCAAATCCTGCTCATCGGTTTCGATCGGCGCCAGAAACGACAACAGCGGTATGCCTGTTGTGCGGCCGATTATGGGTTTGCTGACTATGGGGCGCCGGTGTCTCAGTGCTTCCTGAAAATGGGGGCGGTCCAGGTACTGGGTGCCAATCCGGTCGGGAACATAGATATTTTCAGCGACCGCGCGCGCCTCCTCATCGAACACCAGCAGACCGCCCGGCAGCAGGTCGCGAAGATTCGTTTGCCGCCCCAGAGCTTCCTCAAGGTCAGCAGGGGAGGGCAGGCGATTTTCGCTGGCTAGTTGTCCTGCAAGGGCGGACAGAGCATTCAGGCGGAGCTGGAGTTTCTGATTGACCCGGTCTGACGTTCTTTCCGCTTCCAGTATCTGGCGCTGGGTCAGCAAATTCTCGAAGTCTTTAACCATGCCCTGATAGGCAGTGGCGACAATAGCGATAACGGCCAACAGGCTGCCACCGATGATGATCAAGGCCACCCGGCTACCGAGAGAAAGAGGTTTACCTGGCTGCAATGGGGTTCCTCGCTGTTGCGTTTTGCAGGACAATGTTTTGTTATTAACAAAGGTTAGCGGAATTAGCGCCGTTTTATCATCAAAAGTTTGAGGTGTCAGACCTTTTATGGACGGAAATGCACCAGCGGGTGTCGCCGACAAACTTGCTCGCCTGCGCTTGAGCTTTCGTAAAAAGGCAGAAGGCGAACTCGACCTGTTGGCAGAGGTTGTTTCCCGCCTGTCTCGGGGCGAGCAGGCAGGGTCCGGCAGAGCAGAAGATATCGCATCGACCTACGGCATACTGCATCGGCTGGCCGGTTCCGCAGGAACCTTCGGATATACCGCGCTCGGTAATCAGGCACGTCGGCTTGAGCAGCGCCTGAAGCCTTTGGTAGAGCAGGACGAATTGGCGACGGATGATTTCAATCGTTCGGAGGCGAACACTCAGCCCCTGTTCGAGGTTATCGAGGGCATAGAAGGTTTGCGTTCGCTGCTGGATTTAACGGATGAGCTGGCGAAGGATGCTGCGGGAATCCAGGGGCACTCCAGTCGCAAAACCGGCGAATCGGATCCGGATATTCTGGTTATTCTGTGCGGGCTGCCGCAAGCGGAGTCGGTTTTCCTGGAGCACGCGCTCTCCAACTACGGATTTTCGATATCGCGACGGGGCGTCGATTCCCTGTCGATTGGAAATGAACCCGGAATGACAACGGTAGTGACCAGTGAGGAAAGCCTTCCCCGGGTGTCGCGGGTTCTTGAATCAATTGTATCTGCCGGCGGAGTGCCAAAACCACCGCTACTGTGCCTGGGGCACCACGATGATTTCAGAAGCCGCTACGCATTGGCGGATGCCGGAGCAGACGCATTTTTTCCGGAACCGATTGATGCGCCACAACTGGCAGAACGGATTGAGCGGCTGGCCAGTGAGCAGAGTGAGAGGATTTCCGGGAAGATACTGATTCTCGATGATGACAAGCATCTGGTTGCCCATTACGGAGCCGTTCTGGAAAATGCAGGTTTTCGGGTCAGGGCAGTCAGTGACCCTGAGGTAGTCCTTTCCGAGCTGTCCGAGTTTCGCCCGGATATCATGCTTCTGGATGTGCGCATGGGAAGCTACTCGGGAACCACCGTCGCCAAAATGATTCGCTTTGACCCGGAGTGGGTCAGCCTGCCTATCGTTTACCTGTCATCTGAGCAGGACAGGCACATACAGCTTGAAGCCCTGGCAAAAGGGGCGGATGAGTTCATCACCAAACCGGTGTCTGACGACTTTCTCGTCCGGACAGCGCAGATCCGCTGTTATCGCGCGCGACAACTCAACGAACTCCTTATAAAAGACAGCCTCACCGGATTGTTGAAGCATTCTGTGATCAAGCAGGAGGTTGAAAACGAGTACGCCAGATGCCAGCGAATGTCCCACGTGTCGTCAGTCGCGATGCTGGACCTCGACCACTTCAAGGCTGTCAACGACCAGTATGGTCACCGAACGGGTGATGTTGTCATCAAGGCGCTCGCCAACCTGCTCAGGAACCGCCTGCGCTCAACAGACCTGATAGGGCGCTATGGGGGAGAGGAATTCGCGGTCATTCTGCCTGAATGTACAACGGATGAAGCGCGGAAGGTGCTGGCCCAGATCTGCGTCGCTTTTGCGGATATATCCTTCGCCACGCCTGATGGAGATCTGTCGGTTACCCTGAGTGCCGGCGTCGCTGCTCTGGGCGAATTTGCTGCCGGCAGTGATGCACTGGATGCGGCCGATCAGGCACTGTATGAACGAAAGACATCCGGCCGCAATGGCGTAACCGTTTTCCAACAGGTCTGAAGCGCTAGCCTTATGAAAGCATTGATTCTTGAAGACGACGTATTGCTGGCTGACCTGATAGAAACGGTGGTTGACGGGCTCTATCCGGGCGGCGCCGTTTTTGTGACACCTTCTGTTGCAACGGCGCTGGAGCACTGGTCGAAAAACGGAGCTGATCTGATGATCATCGACTGGAATCTGCCAGACGGGTCGGGTCTTGATCTTGTTAAGGCTGTCCGCGAAAACGACGCGGATTCGGCGATTGTGATGATTTCTGGCCGGGCGGATCGGGATTCCGTGCTCAAAGCTGAGCACTACGGTATCAGTGGCTATATCAGCAAGCCTTTTGATGTCTCGTTGTTGCACGAAAGGTTGACGGCGCTGGTGGATCCCGACGATGTTCAGGCAGCAATCCAGCCGGATCTCGATGAGCTTTTACGGACCTCGATGGATTCTGTGATCCAGCTTCCTGCCGCGTTTGAAGCGGTGAAGGTTGTTGAGTTGCTTGAGCGCAGAGATGATCTCTCGGTGTCTCAGCTTACGGAACGTTGGAGCGCAGAGGTGGCTTTGGCAACACGACTGCTGGATGTGGCGAACAGCGCTTCGCTTCAGAAAACCGGTGAGCCGGTCAAAAATCTCAAGGATGCCATTGCCTCCATGGGGGTAGACAGGGCGCTGCAGCAGGCCATGGCTTTGTCGCTTGATATATCCGGGCAATTACGGGACAGCCGTCTTGCCGGGATCGCGGCCGGATTTGTTGATACATCCAGAAAAGTCGCCAGCGAGGCGGAGCGCATTGCGCTGAGAGTGGATGCCGATCACTCCGAAGTACACACTGCGGCTCTGCTCAGCCGGGTGGGAGAGCTTGCGGTGCTCAAGGTTATGCAGCAATTTCTGGATCGCAAGGGTTCAATTGCCGATGACCAGATTGAACACGGATTGCAGGCATGGGCGCAGAGTTACGGCAACCGTCTCAAGGTGCAATGGCACTTGCCGCTGCAGTTAAGGGAATTGACTGGCGCCGTCCACTTTCTGCCACGTGATGCCACCAGCGAGGCGAAATTGATTATGCGTGCATCTGCATTGATGGTAGACGGTGAGAGTCACGGCGAAGAGTGTCTGCGCCTGTTAAGGCGGTTGGGACTGAACGACCACAGTCTGGAGAGTCATGATGGCTGAGCAAGGCGAGGAACTTCAGCGAATCCTTTATGTAGAGGATGACGCCGACATCAGGGCAGTGGCCGAACTGGCCCTGGAAACGGTTGGTGGGTTCTCAGTCAAAAGCTGCAGCTCGGGCCAGGAAGCGCTCCTTGAAGGGCCCGATTTCGCACCCGAGCTGATACTTCTGGATGTTATGATGCCGGGCATGGATGGCCCCTCAACTTTCCATGCCATGCAGCAGATCCCTGCTTTGCAGGGCAGGCCGGTGGTATTCATGACCGCCAAGGTGCAAACTGAAGAGATAGCGTTCTACAGGGAACTGGGGGCTGTTGAGGTGATACCCAAGCCCTTCGACCCCATGACCCTGGCGGACCAGATACGTGACATATGGACATCCAAGGTTTGAATATGACCCTTCGAGATTCTCCGGAAGAACTCAAGAAAAAACTGAATCTGGAAACCTCCCGGATCAACTGGCATGACCTTCAGGTTTACTATGCCCGCGGACATGTTGTTAAGGTTGGTCCGGAGCTGGACTTGCTGGACGTCGCAGCAGAACTGGCGGCCGATAACACGACCCGCTTCGAAAGCTGGATGAAAGCAGGACAGGTGGGCGATGTCGCCCCGGATCTTGCCCGCCACTGGTATGACGGGAACACCGAACTGTGGGCAGTGGTGATTGCACCCTGGGTTCTGGTGCAGGACAGGTCCGGCCATGTGCTCCACTGATTGTTCAGGTCTGGCACCGTGAAACTGCATTATTTTCACGGTCGTGGCCCTCTGCGGGCACTGGTGATGATCCGGGATCAGCGCCGGGTCGAGCTTTTCATCAAACCCATTGGTGAGGAAACCTGGGCGCTGGTGGCACTCAGTGGCGCAATGGGTGGCCAGCCCGAGAAGCACCGGTGCCAGGGTCCCTATCGCTCAATAGCACGGGCAGAAGGGGTTTTGCGAAGTATCGCGGGCGCGCTGATGGGGCAGGATTATCAGCCCCAGCCCCACGATTACGTGGTCTGGTCGGTCATGGCCCAGCGCCTTGCTCGCACCATACGCGTTGACCGTAATTCCAGCGCCGGCGATTTCCATTTTGATCCGGACCAGTACGAGCCCATCGGCTGAGCTGCACCATTCACGAACATTTCCGAGGGTTTCATGCTGACCGGCGCATTGCTGATTCTGGCACCGCTTTTTCTGGGGTTTGCCCTGGCACTGGAAAACCGTCACCTGATGACGGCTATTCATTACAGCGTCGAAGGACTGATCTATTTCATCCTGGCGCTATTGGGGCTTGGTCTTGGCCAGATGGAGGGTCTGTCTGCCCAGTTGGGGGGCATGGCTGTCCAGGTTCTTGCTCTGGTGTGTGTGTTGTTGCTGGCGAACATGGCGGGCCTGTGGCTGTTCCATCGCTGGCAACCCATGACCGTCGAGCGCCCGGAAGGCGAGGTCCGTTCCGGCTACCGTCGACTGTTTCTCGCGGGCCTGAAGCCCTTGCTGGCGGTTATGGCCGGCCTGCTTGCCGGTTATTATCTGTTGCCGGACATGCCCATGGCAGAGCAGGTAGCGACCTGGGCACTGATGCTGCTGCTTTTTCTGATCGGCATCCAGCTGCGTAACGCGGGCCTGTCGCTGCGAAAACTGCTGATGAATCGTCAGGGCCTGGGCATTGCGCTCTCACTCACCCTGAGCTCCCTGGTGGCCGGGGTTGTGTTGATTCCCTGGCTGGACTTGCCATGGCACGACGTGCTTGCCATGGCCTCGGGTTTTGGCTGGTATTCCCTGTCGGGTATTGTGATTGGCGATGCCCTCGGCCCTGCCTGGGGCGGTGTTGCTTTTCTGAACGATGTCCTGCGGGAAATCATAGCGCTGGCCATTATTCCCCTGCTGATTGCCAGTCGGCCGGCCATGGCCATCGGTTATGGCGGAGCCACCGCCATGGATTTCACGCTGCCCGTAATCCGCAGTAGTGGCGGCCTTGCCTGCGTACCGGTTGCCATCGCTTCCGGCTTTCTGCTGTCGTTTCTGTCGCCGGTGTTGATGGCGGTGTTTCTGTCGTTGGGATAAATTGACGTGGTGCAGTGCATATTGCGGTTGTTCCGGTAACATGTCACAGAGTAAGCTTTCGATTATTGACAAAAGTTAATTGATTTCACATTGCCCGGAAACCCGATGCAGCGCCGTGACTTTCTTGGTTTATCAATAGCCACTGGTCTCTCTGTGGCCGGACTGGGTGGCTGCAGCAAATCCGGGCCCCTGGCATTTGGAATCCATCCCTGGATCGGTTACGAGCCACTGTATCTGGCTCGCGATTTTGACTGGTTGCCGGCTTCTGTCGCGCTCAGATCGGGCACCTCCGCCAGGGATTCAATGGACGGCCTGCTCTCCGGTGAACTCGGCGGTGCAGCATTGACCCTGGATGAAACCATCAGAATCTGGTCGCAGGGTACAGAGCTGGTGGTTGTAGCCGTCGCGGATGTGTCTGCCGGGGCTGATGTCCTGGTTGCCCGCCCGCACATTGCTGAACTGGCAGATCTCAGGGGGCAGCGGGTAGCGGTGGAACTGGACGGTGTTTCCGGCATTCTGTTGCTGAAGATTCTCGAGGTGGCGGGTCTTTCGCGGGATGATATTGTCGCGGTTGATCTGCCGGTGAACCAGCATCCGGAGGCCTGGTCGCGCAGGGAGGTTGACGCCTCTGTCTGCTACGAGCCCACGGTTTCGGCACTCGAGAGCGACGGCGGATTGCGGCTTTTCGACAGTAGCGCCATACCGGAGACCATTTTTGATCTTCTCGTCGTCACCCGCGACACAGTGGACAGTAACCCCGGCGCAGTTCGTGATCTGGTCGCGGGGCATTTTGCCGGCTTACGGCACATGGTCCGGAGCATGCATGATTCCATTTACCGGATTGCCAGTCGTCAGGGCATCCAGCCCGGGGACGTGAAGAACGCGCTGGGAACGGTGATGTTGCCGGACCTTGCGGCCAATCAGCGCTACCTTGCGGCCTCCGGGCGGGTGGAATCCGTGGCGCGCTCACTCTCCCGGCTGATGTTCGATGAGGGCATAATCACCAATGAGCCCGGGTTCCGTGGCCTTTGCAATACTGCTTTCCTGCCCCGGAGGGTGTCTTGATCGCTCGCCGTCATCGTTTTCTGCTGGCCGTGTTTTTTGTTGTCGGGTGTCTGACAAGTACGTTTGTCTCTGCCCGGGAAACGCTGGCCTTCGGCGTGTTTGCCTACCGGCCTGATAACATCATCCGCGAACGGTATGAGCCTCTGGTGCGCTATCTCTCCGATGAGATCGGTGTGGACGTAGAGCTGGAAGTGCTCAACCAGCAGGACATGAGCCTCGCGGTTGCCGCCAACAGGCTGGATTTCTTCCTAACCAATCCCAGTCACTTTCTGCTGATACGAAGCGAGCGAAGCCTGACTGGTGTTCTTGCCACGCTGGTCAGGCAGTCAGGAGAGACTTCCACTGCAAGCCTCGGCGGCGTTATTTTTACCGCGGCGGGGCGGGAAGATATTGATGGCCTGGAAGACCTTCGGGACAAAAGTATTGCTTCTCCGGGGGTTCATTTTCTTGGTGGTTTTCAGACCCAGGTCCTGGAGTTGCTGGACGCAGGGGTCGATATCCGCCGGAAGAATCGCGTGCGCTTCGTGGATACCCACGACCGGGTTGTCCGTTCCGTGCTTTCGGGTAAATCGGATGTCGGCTTCATCCGCACCGCTATTCTGGAGGAGATGGCCCAGGCCGACGCAGATCTCTTCAGTCAGGTAAAGGTGCTGAACCGTCAGGCGCTTGCCGGTTTCCCCTACGTTGTATCCACTCGCCTTTATCCTGAATGGCCATTGGTGGCCCTGCCTCACGTGAATGAGCGAGACGTTCGCAGAGTCGCATCCGCACTGTTTGCTATCGAACCGGAGGACGAGGCGGCGATGGCAGCGGGCATAACCGGGTTCTCCCCGCCTGCCGACTACCAGTCGGTTGAGTACCTGGCCCGGACCCTCCGTGTGCCGCCGTACGATCAGATGCCTCGGGTAAACTGGGTTGATGTTCTTAACCAGTATCGCGTCTGGGTTTTAATCATTTTGGTGCTGGTTGCTTTGCTGTTTGCCAGCTCATTGTGGCTTGGTCGGAGTAAACGCCAGCTGGCAGCCCAACAGAGTCGTCTGAAACAGCTGATTCGTGACTGGCCACAGCCTGCGTTGCTGATCCAGGATGATATCTTTGTAAATACTAACCGTGCTGCTGTCGACCTGCTCAGGTATGCCTCGAATGCGTCCCTGTACGGCAAGAGCCTGGTGGCCTTTTCTCCCGAGTTGCAGCCAGATGGCCAGCTGTCCAGACACAAGATGGAGCAGATCCTGGTACGGGTGAGAAGCGGGCTTGTAGAACGGTGTGAGTGGATGCTGCACCGTTCGGACGGGACCGAAGTCTGGGCTGATATGACACTGGCGCCAGTTGATGGAGAAGGTGAGAACGGCCCGGTTATTCTGTGTTCGCTTTATGACATCACCAGGCGCAAGCAGGCTGAACAGCGTCAGCGTCTGGCTGCCAGCGTGTTTGATCATGCCCGTGAGGCGATATTTATCACCGACAGCCACGGCATCGTGATTGATGCCAACGACGCCTATCTTGAAATCACCGGCCGGCCCCAGACTCGTGCCATCGGGCGCCTGCCGCCGCTGCCGATGGACGAAGGCAGTGGCATCTTTTCCAGTGCCCGCACCCATGGTTTCTGGTCAGGCGAGTTTTCCTGCAATCACCACAACGGCGAGTCTCTGGTTCTGGCTGTGACCATCAGCAGTGTGCGTGGGGACCATGGTGAAGTCTCCCATTTCGTCGGCATTTTCAGCGACATTACCCGGCTCAAGGAGCAGGAGACGAGGCTTCGGGTAATGGCTCATTATGATTCACTGACGGGGCTGCCGAACCGGGTTCTGTTCTCGGACCGGCTCCAACAAGCCATGGCGCTGAGCCGTCGGCAGGGTAGTAAACTGGCGGTGGTGTATATTGACCTGGATGAGTTCAAGCCGGTGAATGATGCCTTCGGCCACGATGCTGGTGACCAGCTGCTGATTGAAATTGCCTCACGGATGCGGGCGGTACTGCGGGAAGAAGACACCCTCGCCCGGCTTGGCGGGGACGAATTTGCGGCTATTGTGATCAACGTCCAGGATGAGGCCTCGCTGCAAGGGTTGCTGTTACGCCTTTTGGGCCGGGTCGCCGATCCGGTCCGTGTTGCCAGACACACCGTGGAAGTATCGGCGAGTATCGGCTATACCCTCTACCCGCAGGCGAAACAGCTGGATGGTGATCAATTGCTTCGCCAGGCAGACCAGGCCATGTATGAGGCCAAGCATCGGGGCCGCAACCGCTATGTCCGGTTCTCGGCACCCTCTGGCTGAGTATCACCGGTGAGCAACTCCGTCGCTGGTTGCCAGGCCAGAATCTGGAACAGGGTTGCGATCATTTCAGGGTGCATGGCTCCGGAGGTGGTTTTACCCTGAGCTTAGCAGACCCCTCCG
>NZ_JAWLDU010000131.1:0-2697 GCF_041686475.1 Marinobacter sp. | reverse complement strand
GAAACGGGTGGCGGCCGTGAACCGGCGCGAGAAGGTCTGCCCGTCTGCCACAACAGCAAGCTCGTATTCGCCCTCATCCGGCAGATTTGCAATATCGTCGGTGTAGACTCCGTCTGCAGGCGGTTCCTCGCCGGAGAGGGACTTGGTACCACTGCGGCCATCGGCCGACGTCAGGGTAAGCTGAACGTCAATCACCCCGAGGAAATCGGCATTATCGATTTTCTGGTCCTCTTCGAAAAAGGCCACACGAAGGGCAATCGGTTCATCAGCGGTGAACGTTGGCGGCACCGGGCTGACAACCATCCGCAAGTCGCTGACAACAGTCACCCGGCTACCCTCGCCCAGCTCGCCCTCGATCGTCCACTGGCCCGCGGCCGGGTCCGTGACGGTAATCAGGTCATACTCGGTTTCCTGCACCCAGCGCATGCCTTCGGGAGCTGACCCGGCACTCGCCTGCGCTCCGTCCGGGCTGACCAGAGCAAGTTCGCGGTCCGCCGCAGGTTCCTCATCAGCGCGGAAAATCAGTGCAGTGAACTCCTTCACCCCTTCGTCCACTGTAAAGCCGTCGCCTTCAATCGGGATCTGCTGCTGGGGAACCGCCGTGTTCAGCGCTTTCAGGAACGCCCGGGTCAATGCCTCCGCCGAAGGTGCCAGTGAGTGGCTTCCGCCGGTTTCTGTCGACAGGGTTTCAAGCAACTCCAGGTCCGCTTCTTCAGAAAGCGCCACCGTGTGGATAGTGGCACCACGGTTTCTCAGTTGATCCAGCAGGGGGCCAAGGATTCGCGCCCGCTCCTTTGCATTTTCATCGGCGTTGCCATCATCGGCAACGTCCACCTTGCCATCGGTCAGCAGGATAAAGTCGGTGTTGTCCAGCTCATCACTGCCCGACAGGTAACGGTCGCTGGCAACGCTGAGGGCTTCGCCCAGGTTGGTGCGCAGGGCAACGGAGTTGATCTGCCCGGAGCGCTCCACCGCCTGCTCCCGCCAGGCATCGGTAACCTCGCCATGGGGAACCAGCATGTTGACGTACTGGCCGAACGTCCAGACCCCGGCACTGGCGCCTTCCGGCAGCATTCGGGCCAGCAGCCGGACTGCCGGCTGACGAAGGTTGTCTGGGTCGTTGGTTTTCATGGAACCGGAAATATCCACGATGATGCGGATATCGGCATCGTCCGGCAGTTCCAGGGCGGGTGGCTGCTGGGCATACGCCGCGAAAGGCAGACTGAATACAACAACAAACAGGCAGTTCAGAAGTCTTCGCATCAGCGCTTAACCAGCCGGTATCTCACCAGGTCAAGGATCCACACCAGCAGCATAACCGCAGAGGCAATGCCGAAGTTCAGGAAAGCACGGCCGGCCTCACTGGCATCGCCAAGAATGGTTTCATAGCCACCGTGTAACCAGGCCGGCATCCACCAGTTTGACACCTCGGCGGACTCCACCGGGGTCAGCAAAAGGACGATCAGCGCAGCCTGCAGCAGCGTGCGGATTGCGTAGACCGGAATAATGCGAAACAGCCGCGCCATCATGTAGAAAAACACCACAAAGGCGACCGCGTACAGGGCCCAGAATATTCCGTAAGCGAGGTTGGTTTCTGCGTCTATCATCAAAGGATCCAGTGAATTATGTGTTCTTCCCAGTCTTGCTCGGCAACGTCGGCTT
Organism: Marinobacter sp.; assembly: GCF_041686475.1. Lineage (GTDB taxonomy): Bacteria > Pseudomonadota > Gammaproteobacteria > Pseudomonadales > Oleiphilaceae > Marinobacter. The sequence continues at coordinate 1,035 of NZ_JAWLDU010000131.1, read as the reverse complement.
CCGACATCACCCGGTGGCGAACCGACACACCCGCCTGGTGCACCGTTTGCGGATCACCCGAGCGCAACGGGTGCCAGTCCGCCAGCGGGCGGCCTTCGGCCAGTGTACGGTACGCGCAGGTAAATGGCAGCCAGTGGTAATCCCCCAGCGACTCCGGGGTCAGTACCGTACAGGCTGGTACCTTCTGCAGGCGCTCGCTGTAGACCGTGCACTGGCAGGTGTCCTGGTCCATGTACCGGCACGCCAGTTCGGTGTAGTAAACCTCGCCGGTGTCTTCGTCCTCCAGTTTGGCCAGGCAGCACTTGCCGCAACCGTCACAGAGCGATTCCCATTCCGCAGGCGTCATCTCGTCCAGGCGCTTGCGTTGCCAGAATGGAATCTGTGCAATCATTCCCGGCTCTGCTCCGGCCTGCGGCGGAAGTCCACCACGTAACCGCTGCTCTCTTCCGGCATCTGCAGAAAGAAATCCTTGTCGGCAATGGCATCCAGTACCTGCCTGCCGGAAGTGCGCGCCAGCTTGCGTTCCGGTGTCATGATCAGGTCCATGGCGTGAACCGGGCTGCCAAAAATCTCCCGCAGGCTGTCAGGCAGGTCGTCCCAGATCTGGCCACGACGAACATAGATATAGGTGTCCACTTTCTTGCTGCTGCGAAACACCGATACAAAGGTTTTTGCCGTCATGATGTCAGTAATTCCTCAATGTGTTCCCGTACCGGCGCCAGGGTTTCCTGGCGCCAGCCTTCGTCAAACAGCCCGGCAGACAGGTCGCGCTGGTGCACAACGGCCTCAAGCCGCTTGCGCGGGGCCAGCAACTCCACGGGAATATCCCGGGCTTCAGCCGCCTGGACCATCTGGCGCTTGATCTGTTTGTAAAACATCTGCAGCTCCCGGCTCAGCGGCGGGGCAATGGTTTCGATGCCGGAGTTGTCTGCAGATGCAGCATCGGCAACGATCTCGATAATTTTATCACCATAACGACGGACCACCGCAGAGGGAACGCCCTGAACCGAGGACAACTCGCGCACTGATTTGGGC
>NZ_JAWLDU010000069.1:0-11789 GCF_041686475.1 Marinobacter sp. | reverse complement strand
TTCAGCCTCGACAGTTCCAGGTTCTGCTTGAGGGCATTGTCCACGCGGGTTTCCAGGTAGCTTCGCAGGGCTCCACGATTGGGGACATAGCCTTCCTGCGCTGCTTCCGCCACGCGTTGTGATATCCAGTCCGAGAGCATGTCCCGCCTGGGGTAGAGTATGTCGTTCTGAATGCGATCAAACAGTGGCGAACCGCGGCGGATCTCGTCCTGGGCACCGGAAAGCACTTTGACGACAATCCGGTCAGAGAGTTCTTCCATGAAGGCTTCGTAGTAGAAGTTGAAGAACTGGAAGACCCTGGTCTGGGTGAAGTCGATCACCTTGTACTGGTGCAGGCGGTAGACGATGGAAATAACCCTCAGTATCCGCAGGAAGCGGAAGGTGCCGACGGGAATGCAGCCGATGATGTCGTACCAGTGGATGAAGGGATAGAAATACCAGCGGTCGTAGACCTTTGCCTTGATGGAGTAGCCCCAGCGCACGACGAACTCGGTCAGGAAAATGCTGACGAAGATGAGGTCGTAGAAGATGAAGTTTTCGTGGATGGGGTGATACAGATCTTTGATGGCCGGGGCATTTTCTTCCAGCAGGTTCTGGATGGCGACGAAGTTGTAGGTGGAGTCGAAGATGATGAAGGCCAGATTGATGATGAGCAGGCCGAGCATCAGGAAGTCTATGACGAACCAGATGAGTTGGTGGCTGGATTTCAGGTTTTCTTTGTTGATCTTCAGCATTCAGTTTCTGGCGCCCTGTAGGCTGCGGGTTTGGGTGCTGGCGATTTCCGGGTGGTGCCATCACAGACACACCGTTAACCCGTCCGTGAGGGCTCGGCATTGCCATCCCTGGCAATACACGGCCTATGAAGGCACTACCTGGATATCGCTTCAGGCCCAGTGCTGATCGCCAACGCTATAGGCCTGATTCTGCTAATAGTTTTTACAGGTTAGCTTATTTAAACTCTGCCGACGACTTGCACTTTGATGTTGTTGCCATGGATTAAGCGCACCTCTAGCCGTTACACTCCTGTTGGTAACCTGTCCCATAACCCACACTGAATGAAGTAACGCTGCTGGATGCTTCCCCACATTGGCTATTTTTTTAACCGTCGGCTCTTGATTGTCTGCTCGATCTGGGCCCTTCCAGCGTTGGCCCTGGCACAGCAGGTGGCAGTAAAGGTAGAGGGTGACTATCCGCAGTTACAGGACAATGCCGAGGCCTTCATCGGGGAGGTTGAGGATCGCAGTGCCAACAGCCTCAGACGCTATGCAGGTACCGCTGAATCCCAGGTGGAGGACGCTCTTCGTGCACTGGGTTATTACAGCCCGGTGATTCAGTGGGAGATTATTGAACCCTCGGGGGAGAAAGAGGGACCGGCGCGCCTGGTTCTCACTGTTCAGCCAGGTGAGCCGGTTCGCGTCCGCTCACGGAAGGTTGAGATTGAGGGCCCTGCCAGTGAAGATCCCGATTTCGGCAGTTCCCTGCCACCGACACCGGCTGAAGGTGATGTGCTGAACCATGGCCAATACAGCTCGCTGCGCCAGACCATCCGGAATCGCGCCAGTCGGCTGGGGTACTTTGACGGCGAGTTCACCAGCCGCAAACTGGAAGTGGACCCGGAGAAAAGGGTGGCGGATATCACCCTGATCTATCGCAGTGGTGAGCGGTATCGATTGGGGGAGGTCAGTTTTACCGAGGGGCATGGATTCGAAGAGGAATTGCTGGAAAAATTCGTTCGCTTTGAGCCGGGTGAAACCTTTCACGCCGACAAGATCGCCAGGCTCAACACGGACCTGTCCAACAGTGGTTATTTTTCCGGCGTGGATGTTGATGCCTCTCCCGGCAGTGCCGAGGACGGAGTGATTCCGGTTTCTGTAGGCCTGACCACGCGTCCGCCGCGGTCGGTGGCTGCGGGTGTCGGGTTTTCAACGGACGTGGGACCACGCCTGCGGGGCAACTGGCGGGAGCACTGGATCAATCCCATGGGCCACAGCCGTGGTGTCGAAACCGAACTGTCGGCGCCGCGCCAGAACCTGAGCACCTGGTATGAGCTTCCCCTGGACCCGCCGATGACCGATTCCATTCGTCTGTCGGCGGGCTATCAGCGGGAAGAGATAGAGGATGTGGAATCGGAACTGCTGACCTTCGGGCAGCAATGGAAGCATCAGCTTGATAACGGCTGGCAGCAGGTGGCCTCACTTCGTTGGGAAGGGGAGCGCTTCCGGATTGGCGCTGATGAAACCGAGCAGAGTGCCCTGTTGTTGCCAGGGCTGGGCTATTCCAAACTGCAGGCGGATTCCCCCCTGGATCCGTCCCGTGGCTATCGCATCCAGTTTGACGTGACGGGGTCCCACCGGGCGGCGCTATCAAGTGTGGATATTGCTCATCTGAACTTTCTCGTCAAGGGGCTTTATACACTGGCGGGTAATCACCGCTTCCTGACCCGTTTCCAGTTCGGCGGGGTGGCCACCAATCGTTTTTCTGATGTGCCACCGTCTTTGCGGTTTTTCGCCGGTGGCGACCAGAGTGTCAGGGGTTATGGCTACGAGACCCTGTCGCCGAGAGATGATAAAGATATTGCTGTCGGTGGTCGTTTCCTGATGATTGGCAGTGCCGAGTATCAATATCAGTTTGCCGACAACTGGCGTGTGGCGGCGTTCGTCGATGAAGGGAACGCCATTGACGACCTTGCCGACCCATTGGCCACGGGCGCGGGGCTGGGTATTCGCTGGATAAGCCCCGTAGGACCCTTGCGCCTGGATATCGCCAAGGGGCTGGACCCGGAGTTCGGCGGTGAATGGCGTGTCCACTTTTCCATGGGGCCGGAGCTATGACCGAAGAGACCAGGGAAAAGCCCCGCCATCCGAAGCGGCTGCGGAACGGGTTGCTCATTGCACTGGGCGTTATCATTCTGCTGCCCCTGCTACTGGTGGGTGCGCTGTTACTGGCCTTGCGCTCGGAAACCGGCACGGCCTGGGTCATAGACCAGATTCCCGGCCTTGAGGTGGAGCAGGGCCAGGGGTCCATGCTGGGGCAATGGCAGGCCCGGTCGCTAACCTGGCAGGGTTACGGTGTCGGGCTGCGTGTCAGTGGCCCGGTGGTTGACTGGTCTCCCACCTGTCTGTTCAACAAACAGCTGTGCCTTGAGACCCTGCAGGCGGAAAGCATTGATTTGACCCTGCAGTCGTCCCCTGATCAGCAGGATGAGGGTGGTGACATCGACCTGCCCGGGATCAACCTGCCTGTTGGCCTGGCTATCCGGGACATTGACCTGGGCACCTTCACGCTGAACGATGGCAAGATCTGGGACCGGTTGCAGCTGCAGGCGGAAGGCTCCGGATCTGACTGGCATCTGCAAAGCCTTATGTTTGTCCGTGACGCCATCGAGATTGACGGGTCTGGCCGGGTACAGACCCGTGGAGACTGGCCGCTGGACCTGGAAGTTGGCATAAGCCTGCCCCCCGTTTACGGGCCTGACTGGGATTTGGCTCTCAACCTGAGTGGCAGTGCTGTGGATGTGCGGGTGCAGGGGCAAAGCACCGGATATCTGGAGGCCACGCTGGCGGGCCGCCTTGCGCCGCTGGACAGTGCACTGCCGGCGCAGTTGACGGTTGAGTCCAGTCGCTTTGTTCCCGCTGAGGGTTTGCCCGAGACCCTGGTGTTGGAAAACACGGTCATCGCTCTCGAAGGCAGTCTCGACGACGGCTTCCGCTCTGATTCCCGCACATCGCTGCCCGGCACTTCCGGCGACATATCGGTGTCGTTGAAAGGGCTGGTAACAACCGCTGGAGTAGAGGATCTCGACCTCTCGCTCTCTGGCCCGGGCGCTGGCGATGCCGGAGCAGGAAACGCCTCGGTGACGGGCAGCATGGACTGGCAGCAGGACTTCCTGGTGGATGCCCGCGTGGCGATGGACGCCTTCCCGTGGTACAGCCTGATTCCGGATTTCGAGCAGCCGCCGGTTTCCTTGCGCCAGCTGGATGGTGAGGTTCGATACCAGTCCGGTGGCTATCAGGCGAGTGTTGAAGCCAGCGTCGACGGGCCTCATGGCGAGGCTGATCTGGCGGGCGAGCTGGATGGCGACATGGAGTCCGTGAACATCTCCCGCCTGCGAGTGAACACGGGTGCCGGCTTCCTTGGCGGCGAGGGAAGCGTTGCATTTGCTGACCAGCTGGCCTGGGATGCCAGCCTGGAGCTGGACAGTTTCAATCCCGGCTACTGGTTGCCAGCACTGGAGGCCAGCCTGAACGGTGGTGTCAGAACCAGTGGACAACTGCCACAAAGCGGTGCGCCTGCGATAGAGGCAGAGTGGGACCTCTCAGGCACCTGGCAGGCCAACGACGCCCTGATACGCGGAGCGCTTGAGAGCGACGACGGGGCATGGGTGTTGTCGGGGCTGGAACTGAATGTGGGTGACAACCGGGTCACCGGCAACGGTGAGTGGGGGCGCGAGATTGCGGGCAACCTGGCACTGGAAATTCCCACCCCGGAAACCTTCCTGCCGGGCCTGGCCGGTTCACTGAGCGGAACCGCCTCGGTTTCCGGAACGCCCGACCAGCCCCGGGGCAGTGCAAGCGTGTCGGGTTCCGATCTGGCATGGCAGGACGAGCTGAGCCTTGCCAATCTGGATCTCACAGCCTCCCTCGGCGAGGGGTTGAGTGTCAGTGCTGACGCACAGGCCAGTGAGCTCCGCTACGGCGAGCAGTTGTTGCAGTCTCTGACACTCGGCCTGTCCGGTTCCCGGGATAACCATCGTTTAGAGGTCAACGCGGTTCATGAAGAGGCCGAAGTCGGTCTGCTGTTTGCCGGCGATGCGGCCGCGGACTGGAAGGCCTGGCAGGGTGCCCTGGAGCAGGGGCGTATTGATGTGCCGGAGCAGGGGCAGCAGTGGATTCTGGCGGAGCCGGCGTCGCTGGAGTATGCGGAGTCGGGCAGGCTGACATTCGGTCGCCACTGCTGGCAGTGGCAGCAGGCCTCGGTGTGTGCCGGCGACCAGCTGCTGTTACCAACCCAGGATATTGCCTATCAGATCGAGAATTTCCCGACCACGGCGCTGGCACCGCTGATGCCGGAAACCCTGCGCTGGGATACCCTCCTTGATGCCGACATCAGTCTGGTCATGACCGAAGACGGCCCGGATGGCGAAGTATCAGTGGACGCCGGTACCGGTGAGTTTGAAGTCATGGTGAGGGATGAGTGGCAGACCCTGGGGTACGACACCTTCACCACCGGGCTTCGGCTGAAGCCGGATGTCGCTGACCTGGAGGTGCGGCTCAAGGGGCCCGAGCTGGGTGATCTTTCCGTTTCCCTGGCGGTAGACCCGGAAGACAGCGAACGGGAAGTCGATGGACAGTTCCGTATTCAGGGCCTGGATATCGCGATGGCCGGGGTCTTTGCCGGACTGGAAGCGGTTGAGGGTGAACTCAATGGTGAAGGCACACTGTCCGGCCCGCTTCTGAAGCCGGCGGTGAATGGCGAGATTGCCCTGACCAGAGCGCGTATTTCCGACCCGCAGCTTCCCATGCCGCTGGAAGATATGGTTGTGAGCCTTGATCTGAATGGTTATGCCGCGGATCTTTCTGGCCGCTGGCGCAGCAATGAGCGCAGCAGCGGCAAGGTCAGGGGTGAGCTGGACTGGTCAGGGGAACCATCTATAGAAGTCAATATCACCGGTGACCGACTGCCTTTCAGCTACGATCCCTATGCCCGGGTGGAACTGGTTCCGGATATTACCGTCACCTATGGCGGCGGTGACCTGGCAGTTAACGGTCGCCTGGAGGTTCCCCGTGGCCAGATCGAGATCAGGGAGTTGCCTGCCCAGGCAGTTTCGGTATCGGAAGACGAGGTGATCGTCGGAGCAGAACAGCAAGAGGGCGGCTTGCGCTCCCTGAATATGGATGTAACCGTGGTTGTGGGTGAGGATGAGGTTACCTTCAACGGCTTTGGCGTAACCGGTAACCTGGAGGGCACCCTGCGTATCGGTAACGACATGGACACCCGGGGCGCCCTGCAACTGACTGATGGCCGCTATGAAGCCTATGGCCAGGAGCTGGAGCTTCGCAGGGCCAGGCTTCAGTTCGTGGGGCCCCTGACAGAACCCTATCTCGACATTGAGGCCATACGGCGGGTTGACACTGTGGTGGCAGGCATCCGCCTCAGTGGTCCTGTAAGTGCTCCCCGGACCGAGGTATTTTCCGAACCGGAAATGCCCCAGACGGAGGCATTATCCTATGTGATCCTGGGACGGCCACCTCAAAGCCAGGGCGACCAGGGCCAGATGAGCCGGGCAGCGATTTCCCTGGGCCTGACCCAGGCCAACAAGGTCACCCAGGGCCTTGGTGAAGAGATTGGTATACGGAACCTGACGCTGGAAGCGGAGGGCAGCGGGGAAGACTCGGCGGTGGTCGCCAGCGGCTACCTGACCGACGAGCTCAGCCTTCGCTACGGTGTGGGTATTTTCGAGCCGATCACCACCGTTGCCCTGCGTTACGATCTTGGCCGGTACTTCTATCTGGAGGCGGCCAGCGGCCTGGCAGCTTCCCTGGATATCTTCTATACACGGGATTTCTGAGCGGGCCCGTTACTCCAGTTCGAAGGTGGCGCTGACTCTGGCGGTGAGCTCTCTGGGGCCCACCTCGGAGACAGTGTCCGACGAGGCACGCATTTCTGCCATCATCGGAACCGGTGGCTGGTGGCCATCATTGATATTGATGCTGATGACTTCACCGCAGTGCCTGTCGAGTTCGTTGGCAACAAAGTCGCATCTTGCCCTGGCATCGGCAATAGCACCGGCCAGTGCCTGCTTGCGGAGACTGCTCTCGTTGGAGTGGAAGAACTGATGCGGCCCCAGATTATAATCCATGCCCAGTGCCTGGGCCTGTTCCAGAAGCGGATTGAGCAGTGACAGGTCAGCAATGGTGAAACTCACGGTTTGCGATGCGACCGCCAACTTCTGTGGTTCCTGATCACGCTGCTGAGACGGGATCGAGCGGCTGTAGAGCTGCACAGACGCATCACTGTAGGCACTAAGCTGGTCACGATAGTCACTGATGCCGTCCCGCCATTGTTCCATCTGTTCATTAGCGCGCCGGGTAGCGGTCTCAGGCAGGTTGTGTTCAGCACTGGCGGTAAACTGCAGCCGTGCGCTGTCTGGCGTATACTTCACGGATGCCTGGCCGCTCAGGCTCACCTCCCCGGCAACTGCGCCCAGGGGAAGGAGCGCCGCGGCAGCGGGGACCAGCAGGTATCGATGAACGGTGGGAAACATTGTGGGATCTCCATGCTATTGCACAACAATCAGGTCAGGTTGACTCCCCGGGAGCGTGACATCCTGCTCAGGCTGACCGGGAGCGACCCTCATTATGTGACGACCCGGGACCAACTGAAAGAGTGGGCGGCCCGTCATCTGGAAGCGTTGCCTGGTGATGCCCGGGAGATCCGGGAAATCAAGGCGATCCTGCAGCATTACCTGCCGCTTTGAGTGATATCGTCTGAGGCGTTTTGCGTCTCCGTCGGTTCATCCAGCCTTATCAGTTTTTTCTCTTCTGCGGCGTGGACAAAGTGTCGGAAGATCCGTCGGTGACCACCGTGATAAAGCAGATATTCCGGGTGCCACTGGATACCCATCAGCCACTGCCCACGGGTGTTTTCTATCGCCTGTACGAAATGGTCATTATCCAGAGCCACAACCCGAAGGTGTGTGCCGAGAATCTTGATGGTCTGGCTATGGATGCGGTTGGCCCCGATCACTGGCTGGCGCATGACCTGTCCAAGACGGCTGTCGCTGACCACGCGGACGGTCTGCATGGGAAGCAGAAGCGGGCGGTGACGGGTGTTTATTCGCAGTGGCGTGATGTTCTGGCACAGCGAGCCGCCGCGGAAAATATTGATGAACTGGGCGCCCCTGCAAATACCCAGCACTGGAATACCCAGTTCTTCCGCGCGGGTAAGCAGGCGGAAATCCGTTTCATCCCGGCGCGGGTCATAGTTGGCGGTCACCTGTGGTGTCTGCCCGTAGCGGGAAGGATGAACGTGTGTGCCGCCAGAAAGTATCAGGCCGTCAAGCAGGGATACGTCCACTCTGGCGCCGGGGCGGATAAAGTGGGTACGAGCGCCCTGCAGGCGAAGGGCAAAGCTGATCAGCCGGTGCGCCAGGCTGCGGCGCAGAGGGCCACTGATCCCGATGGTGAGGCCGGGATGTTCAGGCTTTTCCTTGACGGCTTCAGACATAATTCCGGGACCGCAGCCACTGCTCGGAAGTGTCGACCCAGCTAGTGGTCAGGTTGTGGAAACTCAATTTCCGGCTGTCGCGGAACCCGGCGATCAGATCAGCAAGATCGCCGGCGTTGGCGGCCAGTTGCTCCAGAACTACCCAGTCATTCCATACTGTCGAGAAGTGCCAGAACGGGTTGTCGATATCACAGTCCGGCAGCCGGTAGTGCAGGGTGGGCCTGCTCTTGATGCGTTCGTCATTCACGTACCGCCCCAGTAACTCGCTGTTCAGATGGGCGAACAGGGGCAGCAGGTCCAGCGCCTTGTTGCGGGTCGGGTTGTAGTGCAGGTAGTCCTTCATCAACTGATCCATGTCGGGATCATAATTCTCAGCAACCAGGAGGTCGATGTAGGTGCTGCTCCAGGGTTCGATGTAACTGGTCAGCTTGCGGCTGAAGTCGATCTGGTGTCGCGCCTTGAGCCACTCGTACAGGGCTGCAAATACCTGTAAATAACGCACCAGCGTTGATGCCTTCAGGTCTGGAAGTTCAGGGTTCAGTTGCAGGCCGAACGCATAGTGAAGGGCTTCCCGGCTGCCACGGGCACCCGCCTTGCGAAGTTCGTCACAGAGGATCTCGATTCGCTCCAGTTCACTGAATGGCAATGGCGGGCTGATAATTTCCAGCGGCACGATCTTCTCTGCCGCTGCGTCTATCACGCTCATTGCCTGGCCGCCAAGTTCCCGGACCGATTCGGGCAGCCTCTGGTCCTGGAGGTCCAGGTCCTTGATGGGGTCCGAGTCCAGTTCAATGGTGAAGGTACCGACATCCGTTGAAATCTCTGACACGTAGCGCGCAACGGACTTCGCGCCACCGCCAAGAAGCTGCGAGGAAAGGGACACCAGATCCTCGTACCCGAGTCCCGACAGTTCAATCTCGACACCGACTTTCCGTTCCTTGCCGTCATCGGTCTTCATGATGCCCGGCATACTGCATTTCTTGCTCATTCATGCGTCTCCACAAAGGGTTAGCTTCACTCTATCACAGTCCTTGAAGCTGAAAGCGACCGTAACCGGCCAAAACACAGGGCCCCGGGAAAAATTTCAGGCACGGGCTTTACACTGGATATAACACTGTATATAGTCGAATTACTGTATATAAAAACAGGGCTAACCGGGGTCACCGACAGATGAAGCTGACAGCAAGGCAGACACAGGTACTGGAAATCATTCGTCGCTCTGTCGACGAGACGGGATATCCACCTACCCGCGCGGAAATTGCCGCAGAACTCGGGTTCCGCTCAGCAAATGCCGCGGAAGAGCACCTCAGGGCTCTGGCCAGGAAGGGCGCCATCGAAATGGTTCCGGGGGCAAGTCGTGGTATCCGCCTGCCGGAGGTTGAGGCTGATCCGGGGCTGCCGGTGATAGGCCAAGTGGCGGCCGGTAGCCCGATTCTCGCCCAGGAGCACATTGAAGACCACTGTACCCTGCAGCCGGAATTCTTCTCGCCTTCGGCAGACTATCTGCTGCGTGTACGCGGTATGAGCATGAAGGACATCGGTATTCTGGATGGTGACCTGCTGGCCGTGCACAGCACCACCGACGTGCATAATGGCCAAATTGTCGTGGCCAGGGTTGGTGAGGAGGTAACCGTAAAGCGGTTCCGTAAGGACGGCTCGAAAGTGTATCTCATTGCAGAGAACGAAGAGTTCGCACCCATTGAAGTGGATCTGACAGAACAGGAATTATTTATTGAGGGGCTCGGCGTGGGTGTTATCCGGCGCTCGGATCTTCACTGATACCCCGGTATCCGGACATTTCAGGCAGTGCTGCGCAGAGTGTCAATCGCTGCTGGGCTCCGCCTAAAGGCAGATGAGGCTTATCATGGAACAACTCAGCTTTAATCAGAACCTGGCATACGCTCACGGAGGCGGGAGATTCGTCAGCCCGGAGGCTGCAGGTTTAAGCAGCCATGATGTCGACAGTACGCGATCCAGCCAGGCATATCCGGCACAGCCGACAGGCAATGTGACGGAAATCATCTTGCCTGAAGGGCAGGTTGAAAATTTCCAGCTGTTGTTGCCGATGCTGACACAATTAAACCAGGAAAAGCGCTGGCTGGCGTGGATCGACCCGCCCCAAAGCCTGGTCAGTAAATGGCAGACCATGCGCGGGATTGTGGCGGGTGAACTGCTGGTTTTGCGGTCAACCCAGGACTATCCGGCCCGTCAACTGGCTGAGCGGGCGTTAAGCGCGGGCACCTGCCATGCCGTTGTGATGTGGACGCGGAAGCTTGGGCGTGAGGCCCTGACGTCGCTGGAGCAGGCTTCAGCCAAGGGTAACAGCCACGGTGTTGTGCTGCGTCAACGGTAAAAGCTCAGGGCGGCGCAGCCCGGTGCTGCGCCCGGCTCAGTGAAGTGTATAGGAGGGACGGATGTCGTGTGCGTCCGACTCTTCGTCGTCCCAGTCGATATCGTGGGCAACGTTACCTACGGCTTCGATGCCTGCGGCAATCATGGCCTTGGCGACGTTCATATCGCGATCTTCCATCATTTCCCTGGCTTCGTCTGAGAAGGATATTTTCACCAGTGGAGCACTGTCGTCATCGATACGACGAAGTGCGTAATCGCCATTGCTCAGTTGTACAATCTCGAAAAAAGAGGGTGACATTCAGTTAGCCTTTCAGTTCATTCCCATGGTGGCGGCGGATAGCAGTGGCAGATCTTAGGGTTACCACCAGCTGTGCCGTTCCTCAAGGGTATCGGTAAAATGTTTGATCGCATTCAGGGTTTGCTCCAGCGCCGGTTTTGATCTGTCCGGGCCCGGATCCGCAGAAACAGCAATGACGTTTTCGTCGCTTACGGTTTTTTTGGCCGTCGGCGGATTGCCCTGATGTTGTTCCAGTTGCTCCAGGTGGTTCCACCAGCTATTGGCCGCGCCAGCCAGTTGATTCAGCTCCGCTGTCTCGGGAATTTCGTCGCCCAGCAGTTCGGATAAAGCCCTCAGGCTATCAGGCCTGGCCTGTTTCTCCTGGTACATTCTTGCAATCATGACCAGCACCAGTTTCCTGGCACGTAGAGCAAGTTCAATGGAGCCCTGGGCAAGAGCTTCCCGAACTGGAACACTCTCGTTCTCGTCCAGTTGGCCCAGCAGGGTTCTGGCAAGGAAAATCTTCTGGGAAACCAGTGAGTGCCACGATGACGCCATGGATGTACCTGTATGGGTAGCCAATGTTGTGCGATCAATTAACTGCCAATGATAACATTTCCGGCTGTGAATTTCTTCCCTCCTGTTTTACCGCGTCCCTTTGACAAGAAACTACAAAGATTCACTTGAAACGGTCGTTTGAATTTGGCAAAAAGGCGCCCCTGTTTTTGAGTGTCTTTTGATCGTCTGACTCTGGATTCCGGTTAACCGGAAGCCGCAACCGGATTGTGTCCAGATCAGTTTCAGTGGAGGTGAAAGGGAATGCGTAACCATTTGGTCGCGGGTTTTACAGTGGCAATGCTCGGATTTTCAGTGAGCGGGTACACGAAGGTCAGCGAGTCGGAAGCCGAGCGATTGGGCAAGGAACTGACCCCCG
>NZ_JAWLDU010000130.1:0-2857 GCF_041686475.1 Marinobacter sp. | reverse complement strand
CGTCAGACGGCTTTGGCAGCGATGATCTTGTCGTGCCACTCCACCGGGCCCGTCTGGTGGACGGAGGAGCCTTTTGAATCCACCGCCACGGTAACCGGCATGTCTTCCACTTCAAACTCGTAGATGGCTTCCATTCCCAGCTCCGGGAAAGCAACCACTTCCGCGTGCTTGATAGCCTTTGAGACCAGGTAGGCGGAGCCGCCAACCGCCATCAGATAGACCGCGCCAAACTCGCGAATGGCATCGATAGCCACCTGGCCACGCTCGGCCTTGCCGATCATGCCGGTGAGGCCGGTTTTCTCCAGCATGGTGCGGGTGAACTTGTCCATGCGGGTGGCGGTGGTGGGGCCTGCAGGGCCGACCACTTCCTCGCGCACCGGGTCCACCGGGCCCACGTAATAGATGAAGCGGCCTTTCAGATCCACCGGCAGCTCTTCACCGCGCTCGATCATATCCACCATTTTCTTATGTGCCGCGTCGCGGCCAGTCAGCATCTTGCCGGACAGCAGCACGGTTTCGCCCGGCTTCCAGTCCTTCACGTCTTCCGGTGTTACCGTATCCAGGTTGACGCGGCGAACGCTGTCGCCCACTTCCCAGGTAATTTCCGGCCAGTCATCCAGGCTCGGCGGAGTCTGCAGTGACGGGCCGGAGCCGTCCAGCACAAAGTGCGCATGGCGGGTGGCGGCACAGTTCGGAATGATCGCCACCGGCTTGTTGGCGGCGTGGGTTGGGTAATCTTTTACTTTTACGTCCAGCACCGTGGTCAGGCCGCCCAGGCCCTGGGCACCGATGCCGAGCTCGTTGACCTTCTCGAACAGTTCCAGGCGCAGCTCTTCTGAGCGATCCGAAGCACCACGGCTCTGCAGATCGTGAATATCAATCGGGTCCAGCAGGGATTCCTTGGCCAGCTCCATCGCCTTCTCGGCGGTACCGCCAATACCAATACCCAGCATGCCCGGCGGGCACCAGCCAGCGCCCATCTGCGGCACCATCTTCAGCACCCAGTCCACCACCGAGTCTGACGGGTTCAGCATGGCGAACTTGGACTTGGCTTCGGAACCGCCGCCCTTGGCGGCCACATGTACGTCCACGGTATTACCTGGCACGATTTTGTAGTGGATGATCGCCGGAGTGTTGTCCTTGGTATTGGTGCGCTTGCCGTCCGGGTCAGCGAGGATAGAGGCGCGCAGCACGTTATCCGGATGCATGTAGGCCCGGCGGACGCCTTCGTTGATAATGTCGTCCAGCGCCATGTCAGCATCCCACTGCACATCCATGCCGACAGTGACGAACACGGTGACGATGCCGGTGTCCTGGCACAGTGGCCGCTTGCCCTGGGCGCACATGCGGGAGTTGATCAGGATCTGCGCCATGGCATCCTTCGCCGCCTGGGATTCCTCCTTCTGATAGGCCTCGTAAACTGCCTGAATAAAATCTTTCGGATGATAGTAGGAAATGAACTGAAGCGCGTCCGCTACGCTCTCAATCAGGTCGTCCTGGCGGATTACGGTGGTCATAGGCGTCTCATCAGGTCTGGTTTGTAGATTGCGGTTGTTAAGGTCGTAAAAACAGGAACACGAAGTTTACCAGAAAATCCGAAAACGAGGGATCAGACAGACGGAGAAGGTATTTCACAGCAAACTTGGCTAAACAGCCACGAAAAAATGTAACATCGTCGCTATCTTCGATTATTTCATCGCAGGAGACACCGTGACCGACCTCGTCCTCACTGAAAAGAACAATCACATTCTTACTGTTCGCATTAACCGTCTGGACCGCAAGAACGCCCTCACCCACGATATGTATACCGCACTCGGGGATGCCATCGAACAGGCCAGGGACGATTGCGACATTCGCTGCATTCTTTATACAGGCAGTGAAAACTGCTTCACCGCGGGCAATGACCTGGGCGATTTCGCCTACGGCCTGCCCGGTGACTTTGAAGACACCCCCGTTGGTCGTTTCCTGTTCCTGCTGGCAACCACCGACAAGCCCATCGTGGCGGCCGTGAACGGCCCGGCAGTGGGCATTGGCACCACCATGCTGCTGCATTGCGACCTGGTGTTCGCCGGCAACAACACCCGCTTCCAGATGCCCTTCGCCAACCTGGGCCTTTGCCCGGAAGGCGGCTCCAGCCTGCTGCTGCCCTGCTGGCTCGGCCGGGTGAGGGCTGCCGAGTTGCTGATGCTGGGCGGCGCCTTTACCGCCGACGACGCCCTGCGCATGGGGCTGATCAACAGGGTGTGCGAACCGGCGCAGACAGAAACCGACGCCTTGGAAGCCTGCGCCCGGCTGGCCGCCCAGCCACCGGCCGCCATTCGCGCCACCCGGGAACTGCTGAACAGGGCCACGGGTGAAGAACTGAAAACCACCATGCTGGCCGAGGGCAAACTGTTCGCTGAACGCCTGAAATCCCCCGAAAATGCCGAAGCCATCAAGGCCTTTACGGAAAAAAGAAAGCCTGACTTCTCGAACTTCAGTTAGGCTGGTGGCAGGGCTCGGAGGGACTCGACAAACGTCCCGGCGCCAACTATTTTTCAATGAAGCCGAACTCCGACTGTGCGGGTGGGCTCCCAATGGTCAGAATCACACTTTAGAGCGATCAACTGTTGCTTTACTGCCGCTATAGTCAGAGTTACGGAAACTTGGCACAGAGCGCTGGCCAGAAAATCAGACAACAGATAAGCAGAACAGGCCACTGACACAGGGTTTACCGGACCAGACCGGCCCCGTCAGCTGCCGAACATAACGACACAACAACAGGAAAAGGTTCCACACCCATGTTCAAGAAAACTCTAATAAGTCTTGCTGTGGCGTCCTCCCTTGGACTAACAGGGTGCTTTGACAGCGCCGGTTC
>NZ_JAWLDU010000025.1:0-47278 GCF_041686475.1 Marinobacter sp. | reverse complement strand
GACGGGGCAGTGCGGGCATTGTTCCGTGCCAGCAAGGGTATACCAAGGCTGATCAACCTGATCAGCGACCGGGCCCTGCTCGGCGCCTATGCCGAGGGCGAACACCAGATCAATGCCTCCCATATCCGCACCGCAGCGCGGGAGGTGAATGGAAACCGGTCCCGGCGTGGTTCCGGCTCGCTTTCCGGCAAGTCCCACCTGGTTCTGGTGGCTGCCAGTATTGTGATGGCCATCATCATGACTGCCTGGGCACTGGATCGTTTGCCCGGGGCGGGTTGGATGACCCCGGATGCTTCCGCCGGTGCTGAAGAAGAGGTGGTGTCCGGGACCATAGAGCGCGCAGAGCCAGCGCAGGAACCTGCCCAGGAGCCGGCAGTTGCCGAGCCGATTCTTCAGCAGAGCAATTCCGGGCCCGGCGAGGAGGCGGACGATGTTCAGCCTGATGCGTCATCGTCCGGTTTTGAATTCGCCGCTGACACCCTGCCGTTACCTGCGGCGTTTGCGGAACTGTTCGACCTGTGGGGGCGGGAATACCGCGCCTCGGATTATCCGGTGGCCTGCCGCTATGCCGAGGACGAGGGCCTCCGTTGCCTGGAGAACCGTGGCTCACGCCGGAGCCTGGAATACCTGGATCGGCCCGCGATTCTGCAACTTCGTGACGGTGGCGGTAGCACCGGTTATGCGGTACTGAGTGGCCTTGAAGGCAACCGCGCAACCATACAGCTTCCGGAAGGCCAGCGGGAGGTGAGTTTCTCCAGCCTCGAACCCTACTGGTTCGGAGACTTTACCCTGGTGTGGGAAGTGCCTTCCTACATTCGCGAGAATCAGGACGATGAAACCCGCGATGGGGTCTCCGAACAGATTTGGATGGACTCACGGATGATGGAACTGGCCAGCCGCTACGCTGGCTCCCGCGAAGAGGAAAATCGCGTCAACCGCCTGTCCTCTGAGGAACAGATCCGCTGGTACCAGGAACAGAAAGGCCTGACCGTGGACGGTATTGCCGGTGCCATGACCATCATCCAGATGAATAAGGATCTGGAATCCGGTGGTCCCCGGCTCGGCTCGGAGGGGATGGTTAACTGACATGTCCTATATTCTTGATGCCCTGAGAAAATCTGAAACCGAACGCCGTCAGGGCCGGGTACCGGATCTTGGCCAGCAGGTTCAGATGATCCACAAACCGAAAAAGAAATCCGTTCCGGTACTGGTGTGGGTTGCCATCGGTCTGGCGCTGAATGCCGCCATTCTGGTCTGGGCGTTCTGGCCGGCCGCTCCCGTTGCAGAGGTGGAGGTCGAACCGGTGGCACCCGATCCGGAGCCGGTTGTAGCTGAACCGGTAAAATCGACGGAGTCCATTGCTGAAGCGACATCGGCACCGCGTACCGATACACTGGCGGATGCTGTTGAAATACCGGTGCCCACGGTATCGCAAAGCAATACCGCCGACAGCCGCGAACGCCCAACGGTTATTGTTCCGACGCCGAGGGAGCCCAGCGCAGTCAATCCCTCGGAACCAGCTGAGGGTGATGCAGCTGCCGAACGCACCCCTCATCTTGTAGAGCTCCCATTGTCATTCCAGAAAAAGGTACCTGACCTGATCTTCAACAGTCATATCTATGCGTCCGAGCCATCGTCCAGGCGGGTGATGATCAATGACAACTATCTTCGCCCCGGTGAGTCGTTTTCCGGGATCACCGTTGAGCGTATTACCGAGCAAGGGGTGGAGCTGAGCATGGACGGCCGCCGTTTCCGCGTGGGTGTCGTCCGCAACTGGGTGAGCCCCGAATAATGGCATTATCCGAGGACGTCAAACAGCAGATACAACAGACCTATCGCGATGTGCTGGCCGGCAAGGAAATCCGCGCCCGCTACGGCCAGCGCCTGATGATTGCCGAAATTGCCCGCTATATGGGTGACATCACCGAGAACGACGGACAGCGAACATCACCGGCGGGCGCCTGTGTGGTGGAAGCCGGCACGGGCACCGGCAAGACACTGGCCTACCTGATTGCCGCCATTCCCGTGGCCCGGGCGCTGGGCAAGACACTGGTGATATCCACCGCCACCGTCGCGCTTCAGGACCAGATTGTTCACAAGGATCTGCCGGACCTGAAGAAGCACAGCAAGCAGGATTTCACCTGGACCCTGGCCAAGGGCCGTGGCCGCTACCTGTGCATGTCACGGCTGGAGGCGCGCCTGCACGATGAAGGCAATGGCGACAGTGACACCATGCCGCTGTTCCTGCTGGACGGGCCCGGCAAGGAAGAGCCCGGTACCCGGGCGTTCTTCGAGGACATGCTGGCCAGCTATGGCTCCCGCAAGTGGGATGGCGACCGCGACCACTGGCCGGACCAGATTCCCGATGATGTCTGGCGCCAGGTCACCACCGACCATCGCCAGTGCACCAACCGGCACTGCAGTTATTTCGACAGCTGTGCCTTTTTCGATGCCCGCAAGGATCTGGACGACGCTGATATTGTGGTGGCCAACCACGACCTGGTGCTGGCGGACCTGGCGCTTGGCGGCGGTGCCATTCTGCCGGAGCCCGAAAATGCCCTGTTTATTTTCGATGAGGCCCATCACCTGCCGGACAAGGCGCTGAATCATTTTGCGGCGTCTGTGCCACTGAGTTCCACACGGCAATGGCTGAAGCAACTGTCACAGGCCCTGGGCAAGATGCAGCCGTTTCTGACACCGGGGACCCAGGCTGCGAAGACCATCGACAGGATCAGCTCTGCCTCCCGGGAACTGGATCTGACACTGGCGAAGGTTTACGAGGAAGCGGAGCAGAACACCGGATGGGAGTTCAACGAAGAACGCCGTTCCGCCCAGTGGCGCTATCCGGAAGGTGCGTTGCCGGAGGCACTGGCGGCGCTGGCGGTGGAGGCGCGGATCGCCACCGCAACGCTGACACGGCAGCTCGGGGTGATGGTTGACGAGTTGCAGACGGCCTTTGATGAACGCAAGGCCAGCGATGTGGACCGGGATACAGCAGAATCCTGGTACCCGGTGATCGGTTCTTTCCACAGCCGCGCTGAAGATCAGCTGCGATTGTGGGCGGCCTGGAGCGATAACCCCGGCCAGCCATCCGGGGAGTCTGCAGGATCTGGAGTCTCTGGAGAGCCGGGAGAGCCAGGAGAGCCAGGAGAGTCGGAAGAGTCCGAAAACACCGCACCCACACCGAAGAAGCGCTCCGGCCCGCCCGCGGCTCGCTGGGCCGTCAGGCAACGCTGGGAGCATGCAGAAGACATCACCCTGTACAGCAGCCCGGTACTTGCGGATAACCTGTTGTATTCGCGGCTGTGGTCCCGGGCGTATGGCGCAGTTCTGACCAGTGCAACACTGACAGCGCTGGGTCGGTTCGACCGCCTGAAATCCCGCGCCGGCCTGCCAGAAACCAGCCGCTTCGTGGTGGTTCCCAGTTCTTTCCGTTACGGCGAGATGGCGACGGTGGAAGTGCCGGCCATGACTGCCATGCCCACGGACGACGCCTTCACCGATCAGGTGGTCGCCCGGCTGCCGGACCTGTGGGCCGGGGAGAAGGCAACGCTGGTACTTTTCACGTCCAGACGCCAGATGCAACTGGTGCGGGATGCACTGGCACCGGAATATCCAGACCTGATTACGACCCAGGATGACATGGCCAAAGGTGAGGTGCTGCGACGCCACTGCAGCCGGGTCGACGAGGGGTTGCCCAGTGTTCTGTTCGGGGTGGCCAGTTTTGCCGAAGGCATCGACCTGCCGGGCAAATACCTGAGCCACGTGGTGATCACGCGGCTGCCGTTCTCGGTGCCTGATGATCCCATCGAAGCCAGCCTGGCGGAATGGGTGACACACCGTGGCGGCAATCCGTTCATGGAAATTACGGTGCCGGATGCCTCCATCAAGCTGGTCCAGGCGGTGGGCCGGTTGCTGCGGACAGAGTCGGATACCGGCCGGGTCACCATTCTTGACCGCCGCATTATTGCCCGCCGCTATGGGCAGTTACTGCTGGATGCCCTGCCACCTTTCCGGCGCATTATCGAGCCTTGATGAAAAAGCGCCAGCCCTGACAGCTGCTTCTTGTAATGACCCTGGCGCCATGGGGCGTTATCGGTTTTTTGGTCTAAACTGTGGTGGAACGGATTCTGTATACTCGATAAGAATGAAAAATCACGTTGTTATGCGTATTCTTCTACAATAACACCAGCGTATACATGCCCCGGTTCAGGCCGGGCCTTATGGGGAGCGACAGGATAGATGAAATTACAACAGTTGCGCTATATCTGGGAAGTTGCGCACCATGATCTCAACGTATCCGCCACTGCCCAGAGCCTTTTTACATCGCAGCCGGGAATATCGAAACAGATTCGCCTTCTGGAAGATGAGCTGGGCCTGGAAGTATTTGCCCGCAGTGGCAAGCACCTGACCCGCATTACGCCGGGCGGTGAAATCATTATCCGGGAAGCAGGGGAGATCCTGCGCCGGGTGGAGGGCATCAAGAAAATCGCGCAGGAATTCAGCAATCAGCGCCGGGGCGACCTGAGTATAGCGACAACGCACACCCAGGCCCGGTATGCCTTGCCACCAATCATCAGTGGATTTATCGAGTCCTATCCGGAAGTGTCCCTGCACATGCACCAGGGCACACCCATGCAGATTTCTGAAATGGCGGCCAACGGCGCGGTGGACTTTGCCATTGCGACCGAGGCCATGGAACTGTTCAACGATCTGATCATGATGCCCTGCTACCGCTGGAACCGCAGTATCATCGTGCCGAAGGATCATCCCCTGGCCCAGAAGCCGGAGCTGACCCTGCCGGACCTGGCGGAGTTCCCGCTGGTTACCTATGTGTTCGGTTTTACCGGCCGCTCAAAACTGGACGAAGCCTTCCAGGCCTATGGGTTGATCCCGAAAGTAGTGTTCACCGCAGCCGATGCCGACGTCATCAAGACCTATGTGCGTCTTGGCCTGGGCGTCGGCATTATTGCCAGCATGGCGTTTGATGAGAAAACCGATACCGATCTGGTCGCACTGGATGCCAGCAAACTGTTCCGCCCGAGCGTGACCCGTATCGGTTTCCGCAAGGGGACGTTCCTGCGCGGGTACATGTACGACTTTATCCAGCGGTTTGCCCCACATCTTACCCGTGAGCGGGTTGACGAGGCCGTTGCCCATCAGGGCAGCAGGGCGGAGATCGAAGGCCTGTTCAACGACATCGAGTTGCCCACTTACTAGTCCCGGGCGATCAGGTTGCCGGCATGAAGGCCGCACTCTTTCTGTGTGGCTTCTTCCCACCACCAGCGGCCCTCGCGTTCATGCTGCCCCGGCAGGATCGCGCGTGTGCAGGGCTCGCAGCCAATACTGACAAAGCCTTTCTCGTGCAGTTTGTTGTAGGGCGCTTCCGTCATGCGGATGTAGTCCCAGACGTCTTTTGAGCTCCAGTTCGCCAGCGGGTTGAACTTTACCAGCTGTTTCTCGTCGGTGGAGAAGGCGTCGTCAATCTGCACCACCGGTACATCGTTGCGGGTGCCCGGGCTCTGGTCCTTGCGCTGGCCGGTGATCCAGGCGTCCACGGTGGCCAGTTTTCTTCGTAACGGATTCACTTTGCGAATACCGCAGCATTCCCCGTGACCATCCTCGTAGAAGCTGAACATGCCCTTGCGGTTGACCAGATCCTGCACTTCGGTGGCATCCGGGAACATCACCTCGATATGAACCCCGTAGTGCTTGCGCACCCTTTCAATGAATTCGTAGGTTTCCGGGTGCATGCGCGCGGTGTCCAGGGTGAAAACCTGGAGATTATCAGTCAGTTTGTGGGCAAGCTCGATCAGCGCCACGTCTTCGGCACCGCTGAAGGAAATGGCGATGTTGTCGTACTTCGCCAGTGCGGCCTTGAGGATGGCCCTGGGGCTCTGGCCGTCAAGCTCCGTCTGTAGCTGTGAAATATCCGTCATTGAAAGCATCACCTGGGGTGTAAATGTGTGATAAATCTACCATTAACCCGGGGCAGTCTGAAGGAATGCCGGAATATATCGTTATAGCCGGACACATCCACGATGCATTCAGCCCGGGTTTTTCATATCATACCGCCTGATTCCAATCTCCGGCGGTTACAGACCCGCCGGGCTGACCAGCGTTCAACTATCAGGAGACCATTGTGGAACTCGCGTGCCTTGACCTTGAAGGAGTACTGATCCCGGAAATCTGGATCGCGTTTGCGGAAAAAACCGGCATTGAGGAACTCAAGGCGACTACCCGTGACATTCCCGACTACGACGTGCTGATGACCCAGCGCCTGAAACTGCTGGACCAGCACGGCTACGGTCTGCCACAGATCCAGGAAGTGATTGGCGAGCTGGACCCGCTGCCCGGCGCCAGCGAGTTTCTGAACTGGCTTCGCGAACGTTTCCAGGTGGTGATCCTTTCCGACACCTTCTACGAGTTTGCCATGCCACTGATGGCCAAGCTGGGTTATCCGGCGCTGCTTTGCCACAAACTGGAAGTGAACGAAGAAGGCAGGATTACCGATTACCTGTTGCGCCAGCGTGACCCCAAGCGCCAGTCCGTAAGGGCGTTCCAGTTGCTGAACTACCGCGTGATTGCAGCAGGTGACTCCTACAACGACACCACCATGCTGGGCCAGGCGGAAGCCGGCATTCTGTTCCATGCGCCGCAGAACGTCATCGAGGAATTCCCGCAGTTCCCGGCGGTGCAGACCTTTGAGGAACTGAAAGCCGAGTTTCTCAAGGCCAGCGCTATCCACAACTGATGTAACGGATGAAACCGGGGTGGTTCAGCCGCCCCGCGTGCCCGTTACATGGCCTCCAGAACACTCATCAGCTTCTGCACCTTGTCCACGGATTCCCGGTACTCATCGTCCGGATCTGAGTCTGCAACGATGCCGCATCCCGCCCAGCAGTGAATTTGCTCCTCCGAATCCGTCATCAGGGTACGAATGGCGATATTGCTTTCCAGGTTGTTGGAGAAATCCCAGCGGAAGACCGAGCCGCAGTAGGGCCCCCGGCTGTGGTGTTCCAGGGTATCGATGATTTCCATTGCCCGGCGTTTGGGTGCACCGGTGATGGAGCCGCCCGGAAACGCCGAAAGGAGCGCCCGCAGGGGTGTGATGTCTGACCGCAACCTGCCTTCCACGGTGCTGACCAGTTGGTGCACGTTCTCATAGCTTTCGATGCGAAACAGGTCAGGTACCGAGACTGAAAAAGGATCACAGAACCGGGACAGGTCGTTGCGGATCAGGTCGACAATCATCAGGTTTTCAGCACGGTCTTTCTCGGCACTGGCCAGGGCGTTGGCTATCTTCCGGTCGTTTTCCGGGCAGGTCCGGTCCCTCGGGCGTGTACCCTTGATCGGCTTGCTGATGACTTTTCGACCCTGCTCGATGCTGAGGAAGAGTTCCGGGGAAATGCTCAGCACCTGACAGGCTCCGGCGTGCACATAGGCCGCGTGGGGAACGGGTACCGCGTGGCAGAGGGCCCGGAACGCAGTGTAGGGTTCGCCCCGGTAACGACCGGTGTACTTGTTGGACAGGTTGACCTGGTAACAGTCGCCGGCATGGATATAACGAAGCACTTCCGACACGCCGTTGCGGTAATCCTCAGGAGCTCTGTCCGGGCTGAAGCGCTGGATAATGCGGAAGGGTGCCGGGGAATCGGGCGCCCGCCCTGCAAGCTGGAGGACAGATTCTCGGGTGCGGTCGTCGCAATCGGGGTGGAAGTCGAGTGTCGGAGGTTGGGCCCCCGAGATGTCCATGGTCAGTTGCCAGAGGTATAGGCCAATGTAGCCATGATCCCGGACTCCCGTTTTATCCTGCCCGGAAAATCCCGGCACTGTCTGATTGCCGGCCTCGTAAAACAGGGTGCCAAGCACGCCACCAGCCACTGCCTGGCCCGGCCCAGCGGAGAATTCCGCCCAGGCCTTCTCTGTTTCAGTCATCAGCGCCATGAAAGCCGTTTCGTCCCCGGGCACCTGCCAGTGTTTCAGGGGGAGCGCGGTAACAATCCGCTGCTGCCTCCGGGCGTCGGTGTAATCAATGAACCCATGATGACCGATGATATTTGCAACAAGGCGCTCTGCCTCTTCCCCGCTTAATGTTTTCACGATGTTACATACTTAACAAAATCTTGCATGGGTTCACGGTAGCCTGTCCGGCAAGTCACCGATTGGGGCCAGAAAAGGCTTTGGCCGGTGCATTCTAAACAATAAACCTGAGGGCCGTAACCAGTATGAAGACTTGTATCGGCATTGGTAAGCGTTTTGTAGCCGCGCTCGGCGCAAGTTACATGGCGTTTGTGATCAGTAACGGAGTATTTGCAGTATTCTTCTGAAAAGGGCCGCAAACGTGTTTATAGTTGGGGCCTGATCAAACCGGTTTGGTAACAGGGCAATTATGTTGAAGGCAATTCGCAACCGCTGGCAGCGCTGGGTGAATCGGCGTATTCCCCGGTCGGACCAGCGGGCATTCGGGCAGCGCAATATTTTTATCCTGCCCACGGGTGCGGGTGTTGTGTTCGCGATTCTGCTGCTGATCATGCTGATTACCGGCATCAACTACCAGAACAGCCTGATCTACCTGCTGACCTTTCTTCTGGGCGCCATCGTGGTGGCAGCCATGCACCAGACCCACCGCAATCTGTCCGGGCTTGAGCTCACGCTGATCCAGGCCGGTGAGGGTTTTGCAGGGGATATGATTCCTTTCCGACTGCGTGCGGTTTCGCCACGCCATGACACCCTGGCCCTGTCGCTTTCCTGCGATGACACGGTTCTTGACCAGCAGCACATACCGTCTGGTCAGCAGGCGGATCTCAACCTGGCTATTCCCTCGTACCGTCGCGGCTACCTTCAGCCAGACCGTATCCTGGTGGAGACCCGCTTTCCGTTTGGTCTGTTCAAAGCCTGGTCCTGGTTGCGGCCCGTGACATCCGGCATTGTCTATCCGAATCCCCTGGCTGCGCCGGAAGTTTTCAGTACCGTGCAGGACGGCGAGGAGCAGTCGAAATCCCGTTCCATTGACGGCAATGATCATGCGGATATACGCCCCTGGCGGGAAGGCGATATGAGCCAACGGGTTCAATGGAAGCGCTACGCGCGCACCGGGGAAATGGTCATCGCCGACTGGGAGGGGGAACAGGGTAGCCCTCACTGGCTCGATTACGAGGCTTTCGCAGGCGTGGATCGGGAACTGCGGCTGGGCTATCTGGCCCACCAGGTAATCGGGCGTTCTCGAAGCAACAGCCGTTTCGGGTTGAATCTGCCCGGCCAGGTTATAGAGCCGGATACCGGGGCAGCCCATACCAATCGGTGTCTCAGGGCGCTGGCGGTATTCGGCCTCGAGCAGCCGCGGGAAGGCGGGCCATTACCTTATGGCACCCGTGCTGGAGAGAGTACAAGGTCTGGCGGGCGTGCCGGCACGGAGGGGGTTGCATGAAGATGCCTCTTCGACGCTTTCGCTCTGCCGATGCAGACGCTTCCCCTGCGGAACTGGTATCTGGCAAGGCGCTTATCTGGTTGATCGCCAGCTTTGCACTGCTTCTGGTGCCCCAGTGGGACCGGCTGCCGGTTTGGCTGATTGGCAGTTGTGTGGTGCTTGCGGGCTGGCGCTGGCTGGCCCAGTCCGGGCGCCTGAGGTTGCCCGGCAAATGGTTGCGAAGCGGCATCATGCTTGCCCTGGTGGCGATCTACATTGCCACGGTTCAGGGGCGCTTCACGGTGGAGACGGCGTCGTCCTTCTTTGTGCTGGCGGTGGGTCTGAAATGGCTGGAAACCCGGTCGGTGCGGGATTTTTACGTGCTGTTTTTTATCCTGGTGTATCTCGCCACGGTGAATTTCCTGTTTCGTCAGGAGATCCACTGGAGTGTGATTAACCTCGCCGGTGTTGTCCTGTTGCTGGTCGGGCTGCAGGTTGTCAACGCACCGGACATCCCCGGGGCCATGAAAGCCGGCTGGCGGCGCCTGGGCATGATGCTGGTGAAAACGCTGCCGATCGTGGTGTTGCTGTTCGTGTTTTTCCCCCGTATGGCGCCGCTCTGGAGTGTTCCGCTGGTGTCAGGCGAGGCCCGCACGGGCATCAGCGACTCCATGACGCCTGGCGATATTTCCAGCCTGGCCCAGAGCAGCGAGCGGGCCTTCCGGGTTTCCTTCGGCGGGGACATCCCGGCCTATCGTGATCGCTATTGGCGTGGATTGATTCTGGACCGGCTCGATGGTGAAACCTGGGAGCAGGGTTTCGGGCGGCAGTTCCGCAGGCCCGGGAAGGTGTCCGTTGATGGCGGCGTGGGTGAGCTGGAATCGAACCAATACGATGTCCTGATGGAGCCCACGGATCAGACCTGGGCGTTCGCCCTGGAAAACTCCGAAGCGGTGTCCGACAACGTCAAACCCAGCGATGAGGGACTGTTCCGCTTCGACCGACCCGCCGACAGCTCGGTCAGGTACCGCATGGCCCTGACGGCAGCGGGTGACAGCGAGCAATACGGTGCCGACCCGGATAACGTGGATCGCTATCTTCAGTTGCCCCGCAGCGGCAATCCCAGGGCGAGGGAATTTGCGGAAAATCTTGCCGGTGAGTACGACGATCCCGAGGGCATAATCCGGCATCTGCTGGATCGTTTCCGGGAACAGGAATACTTCTACACCCTGCGCCCGCCTGCCATGCCGAACGACGGTATCGACGCGCTGTTGTTCGATGAAAAACGCGGGTTCTGTGCCCATTACGCAGGTGCCGCAACCTTTGTGCTCCGGGCTTCAGGCATTCCTGCACGGGTTGTGGTGGGCTACCAGGGTGGGGATTCCGGCGCCGGTGATGAATACCTGATCGTTCGCCAGTACGACGCCCACGCCTGGGTGGAAGCCTGGCTGCCAGGAGAGGGTTGGGTGCGAATGGATCCCACTGCTGCTATTGCGCCTCAACGGATTGAATCCGGCCTGCGGGATGCCATGGCGGAGGAAGGCTCGTTTCTGGAAGAAGACTGGACTTCGCCCCAGCGCTATGGCGATATGGCCATGCTCCAGTGGGCATCCCTGCAACTGGACCGGATGAACTACCACTGGCAGCGCTGGGTGGTAGGTTATCAGGGCCAGTCCCAGATGGACCTGATGTCGCGGTTGCCCGGCGGTATCGGCCTGCGGGAGCTTGGCTATATTACCGCTGGTCTCATTGGCGCGGCTCTTCTGCTGGCGGGGCTGATCACGGCCTGGCAGTACCGGCGCGGAGAAAGCCGGGATCCTTTCAGCCGCATAGTGACCCGCTGGCATCGTTTGTGCGACCGGGCTGGTGTGCCGGTTCGCCATGGTGAAACGCCTTCACAGCTGGCGTCGAGACTGTCCCGAGCGAAGCCCGCAGCGGCGGGAACGGCAACTGCTTTTGCCCGCATGATCAACAGACATTACTATGGCCAGGACTCCGGAGCCGGTAATCGCCGCGAACTGGAAAAAATGAAACGATTGCTGGCAACCATGAAACGACAGACCGACCGGCAACCACTGAAGGTGAATGAGTGAACACGTCCATAGCAACAATGGCCTGGCTGCAGGATAGCTGGGACAGGCTCATGCAGCGGATGACCGGAGGGCGGTTGCCCCATGCCTTGCTGGTGACCGGTGAACATGGTGTCGGCAAGCGCCTGTTTGCCAACGCCCTGGCGGGGTTGCTTGTCTGCGAAAGGCCGGACATGGACGGCGGCTCTCCCTGTGGCAGCTGCAAACAGTGTGAGCTGGTTGCTGCCGGCACGCACCCGGACATTCGTATCTATACCCCTGAGAAGTCCCGGATGATCAGGATCGATCAGATCCGCGCACTGTCTTCGTTTGCCGTGGGCTCGCCCCAGGTGGCAGCGCGCAAGGTGGCAATCATCGACCGCGCTGATCAGCTCAATATCAACTCGGCCAATGCCTTGCTGAAGACGCTTGAAGAGCCGGCTGACGATGTCACACTGGTGTTGCTGCAGGAGAGCGGAAGGCCTGTACTGCCCACCATCCGTTCCCGTTGCCAGAGCCTGTTGATTGGCACGCCCGGCCGGGAACAGGCAGCACAATGGCTGGTCGCAGCGGTGAAAGATCTTGACGATGACAGCCGCCCGACGCCGGAACAATGCGAAAAGGCCTTGGGTCTGGCAGCCAACGCTCCCCGGCTGGCTTTCGAATACGTCACCGGTGACTTCATTACCGTTCGGGACGAGGCCCTGGAAAATTTCCGGCGCTTCATGAAAGGCCAACTGTCTGTTGGCGAAGCAGCCAGACCTTTCAAAGCCATGGGCCTTGAAAGCGCGTTGTGGCTGTTCGAGGGATGGGCCGGAGACCTGGCGCGCATTGCCGCCGGTGGCCAACCCCGCGATGGAGAAGCGGCCGAGATGCTGACGTTCCTCGCCAATCACAACCCCGCCTGGCGGGCTCACGAACTCCTGGATGCCATTCATGAATCCCGGTCTGCCGGGGTCTACAATGTCAATCCGGAGCTTGAGGCGGGACGGTTACTGATTGCCTGGCAGAAACTCATGCCGGTGCGCCGCCAGACAGCAGGATAATTTACCCTGCCGGAGGTCTGGCAGGATGGGGCAGTTTTGAGCAACTACTGCTATGATTGCGAAATATCAGGAGTTTCCAGACTTCCGTCATCACACAGAGAGATAGGTGTTTACTATGGGGCCCGGTTTTGGCGCGCGCAGTGGCATTCTTACCCTGACCATCAAGGATAAAGCCGTGCTTTACGCGGCGTATATGCCTTATATACGGCAGGGCGGCCTGTTTATTCCCACGCAGAAGCAGTATCAGTTGGGCGATGAAGTTTTTCTGTTGCTGAACCTGATGGATGAACCCGAGAAGATTCCGGTAGCGGGCAAGGTGATCTGGATTACGCCCAAGGGTGCCCAGGGCAACCGGGCAGCCGGCATCGGAGTCCAGTTCAACGGTGACGACGAGACCGCCCGCACCAGGATCGAGTCCTATCTGGCGGGTTCACTGAGCTCGGACCGACCCACCCACACCATGTAAGCGTTTCAATGAATGATACAGCTCTCGATTCCCCTCCCGGTGCCACGGCCCCGTATCGGGAAACAGATTGGCCCCTGAACCACATCACCCTTGCGGGCCTGCATTGGCCTGCTGCCAGCAACACCAATAGCTGCCCTGTACTGATGCTTCACGGCTGGTTGGATAATGCCCTGTCTTTTGCGCGGCTGGCTCCGGAACTGACGGGACGAGGCCATGTCTATGCAATGGACATGGCGGGCCATGGGCATTCCGGTCATCGTCCGACTGGTCAGGGGTATCTGTTGGCGGACTATGTGGCGGATCTTGCCGAACTTGTGGAAACCCATTTCCGCACCAGTGGGCACTCACAGGTCGATCTTGTTGGCCACTCGCTCGGTGGTATTGTCAGTTTGCTCTACGCAGCAGCCTTTCCCGAGCGAGTTCGCAGGCTGGTGATGATAGACAGTCTCGGCCCGATCAGCCGTGCGCCGGAGGAAGTGGTTGGCCAGATGCGAAAAGCGATCGAAAAACGGATGACAGGTTCCGGCAAACACGTCGTATATCCTGACATGCAGGCGGCGGCCAAAGCCCGGCAGGGCGGAATGATTCCTCTCTCGCATGAGGCAGCATCAATGTTGATTGCCCGCAGCATGAAGCAGAAGGGCGATGGTTATGTATGGCGCACAGATCCGCGTTTGCGACATCCTTCCATGATAATGATGGACGAATCACAAGTGGAGGCATGTCTGGGTAAAGTTGTAACGCCAACCCGCTTCCTGAAAGCGGAAAAAGGCCTGCTTGCAAGCCGGCCGGAGTTGGCTTCACGAACCAATGCCATCACCAATCTTGACCTGGTTTCCGTTCCCGGAAGCCATCATTGCCATCTTGACGGCGATGTCGGGCCGGTTGTTGATGCAGTAAGAGGCTTTTTGAACGATGCAGAATAAGCGGATGTCGCGATTAGTAGTGTGTCTGGTGGTGTTTGTCGCAGGTGGATCGGGGCTTGCACACGCCCAGGTACCACCACCGGAAGCTTTCCCGGATGCGGATCTGGTTGAGGAGACCACCATTGACTCCCCCGGGCATATGGTGCTCTTCAGTCCTGTCAGGGAGGTCAATAATGAAATTCGGTCGGCAACCATGGAAAGGCTTCCGGTCAAGGGCGTGGGGCAACTGTATGAGGTCGTCAGGGGCGCCAACCGTGAGGAGGCCCGGGATCATTACATGCGGGAACTTCAGGCGCGCGGCGCACAGATCCTGTTCCAGTGCTCGGGCCGCAGCTGCGGGCGCAGCAACGTGTGGGCCAACCAGATTTTTGATCAGTCGAGCCTTTTAGGTCGGGATAACAAGCAGGATTACCTGGTAGCGGGCTCGATTGACGAAAACGGACAGCCCTGGGTGACGCTGGTTTACACCGTTACGCGGGGAAACCAGCGCGAGTATGTCTGGGTGGAGCATCTGGTCTCACCCCAGGGCACGCTGATTCCGGGTTTGGACAATGAAAGTGCGCGCATCAGGGGGCCCATTATTGTGCCCTGGGAGGGGAGCGTTACCTTCCGGTTTGACTGGACAGCGACAGACCGGCGGCTCATAAATGACTGGGCCGGGGAAGAGGAGGCCCGGGTAATCCTGACTGCCTATTCGCAATTGCAGGAAGACGAAAGCCTTGATGACTCCCTGGCGCGGGCGGAGGATGCTGCCAGTTCGCTGGCACGGGTGCTAGCCAAGAGCGGTGTTTCCGAGAGTCAGCAGACCACTATTACGATTGGCCCCACGGTCGTGATACCAGACCCTGACCGCCAGGGCGACCGGGTTGAAGTGATGGTAATTACCAGGTGAGAGGAATGAACAGGCCGACAGACTCCACACCAGAGGATGACGACGACAAGCCCAAAGAGGATATCGCGCAGATCGTGACCAGTACGGGCATCTCTGCCGCGCAATCCATCAGGGCGAAAGAAGGGGCTGCCACCGCCAGGCCGGGCAAAGGCAGAACCGTCGCACTGACACTGGGTAGTGGAGGTGCAAGAGGATATGCCCACATCGGTGCCATCGAGATACTGGTGGAACGTGGATACGAGATTATTGCCATCTCCGGATGTTCCATGGGGGCACTGATTGGTGGTGTGTTCGCCGCCGGGAAAATGAAAGACTACAAGGACTGGGTCACCGGCCTGGGCCAGTTTGATGTACTCAAACTGCTTGATGTGACGTTCAACTCGGTGGGAGCGATCCGCGGGGAGAAGATCTTTTCCGTGGTCCGGGAAATGATTGGTGATATCCGGATTCAAGACCTGCCGTTGGCATACACCGCGGTTGCAACAGATCTTCTGGCCCACAAGGAAATCTGGTTCCAGGAAGGCCCGCTTGATCAGGCCATCAGGGCTTCCGTGGCGATTCCCAGCGTGGTGACGCCACTGGTTCTAAATGGACGGGTGCTGGTTGACGGCGCTCTGCTGAATCCCTTGCCCATCATCCCTACGATTTCCTCCCACGCGGATATGGTTGTGGCCGTCAACCTCAGTGGCGAAGATGACCGCAGTCGCCGTCTTTCGGATGCCGTGTTTGCGAATACCGGAGACGAGGGTGCGGATCTGGACGAGTGGGTCGACAAGATCCGCGACAAGGCTTCCCGCTGGTTTGACTGGGATGCAATCAAGACCTTCACCGCAAGAAAGGACTCAGGTGTGCCGCCCGACTCCCCGGAAGAGAAAATCAGCAAGGCGGTTGCCAGGAACGAAAACCGGAAATCACCACCGGCCATCAAAACAGAACCGTCGAAGCAAAAGGATGACCACGAAACCATTGACTGGGATAAGCTGGGCATTGGTAAATTCGATGTGATGAACCTGACCATCGAAACCATGCAGAGTGCGCTGGTGCAATACAAGATCGCCGGGTATCCGCCGGATCTGCTTGTGAATATTCCCAAGAACGCAGGCCGCAGTTATGACTATCACAAGGCACCGGAACTGATCCAGCTGGGCCGTGAACGCATGGCAGCGGCCCTGGACCGCTATGAAGAGAACCGCAACAGCTCTGGCCCGATGGCGCTGTAATCATCGTAGCGGACGCGTATAATTCCGCTCTTTGATCATTTCCGGACAGGAAGAATGCTTGTGACCAGCCCCATTGATGACCTGCATACCGTGAGGGACTACCTGCGGTACGTTTCCTCGCGTTTCGCCGATTCGCCGCTGTTTTTTGGCCACGGCACCGACAATGTCTGGGATGAAGCGGTCCAGCTGGTTATGCGCAGCCTGCATCTGCCGCTTGAGAACAACACCCTGTTTCTGGATGCACGCCTGACACGGAACGAGCGCCAGCTGATTGTGGAGCGTATGGAACGTCGCATCGAAGAGCGCGTCCCCCTGGCGTATCTGCTGGGTGAGGCCTGGTTCATGGGATTGCCTTTCCACGTGGATGAACGGGTTCTGGTGCCCAGATCACCGCTGGGAGAACTGATCGAGAGCGGCTTGCAGCCCTGGCTGGGGGAGCACGAGGTTGGCAGGATGCTGGATCTGTGCACCGGCAGTGGCTGCATCGGTATTGCAGCGGCCACGGTGTTCGAAGAGGCGAAAGTGGACCTGTCGGACATTTCGCCCGATGCCCTTGAGGTGGCTGCGGCAAACATCGAGTATCATGAGGTCGGCGATCGGGTCAGAGCTCTCCGTTCGGATGTGTTCGAGGGCATCAATGGCCGTTACGATGTCATCCTTAGCAACCCGCCTTACGTAGATGCTGAGGACATAGCAGATATGCCGGCAGAATACGGCCACGAGCCGGAACTGGGTCTGGCCGCAGGTGGCGACGGCCTGGACATCGCCCACAGGATCCTTGCCGGTGCGGCGGAGCACCTCAACCCCGGCGGTTTGCTGATCGTTGAGGTGGGAAACAGCTGGCCGGCGCTTCAGGAGGCCTATCCTGATCTGCCTTTCACCTGGCTGGAATTCGAGAACGGTGGTGACGGGGTGCTCCTGTTAACTGCTGAAGATCTAAATTAAGAACCCTGGATAAGATACTGAATCATGTCGGGAAATAGCTTCGGAAAATTGTTTACGGTCACCAGTTTTGGTGAAAGCCATGGCGCTGCGCTGGGATGCATCATTGATGGCTGTCCTCCAGGGCTGGAACTGTCTGAAGAGGATATGCAGCGGGATCTGGACCGCCGTAAGCCTGGCATGTCGCGGCACACAACCCAGCGGCGCGAAGCGGATGAGGTAAGAATCCTGTCAGGTGTGTTCGAGGGCAAAACCACTGGTACGCCCATTGGCCTGGTGATTGAGAATACCGACCAGCGCTCGAAGGACTATTCCAAGATCTCCGAGCAGTTCCGTCCGGCCCATGCCGATTACACCTATATGCATAAATACGGCGTGCGGGACTATCGCGGTGGCGGTCGTTCTTCGGCGCGGGAAACGGCTATGCGAGTCGCCGCAGGCGCGGTTGCCCGTAAATTCCTGGAGCAGCGCCTGGGCATCAGGATTCGCGGCTACCTTTCACAGCTCGGTCCGATAAAAATCGAGAAGCTGGACTGGGAGCAAGTCGACCAGAACCCGTTCTTCTGCCCGGATGCTGACAAGGTCGCAGAAATGGAAGCCTACATGGACGCTCTGCGCAAAGAGGGTAACTCCATCGGTGCCCGCATCAATGTCGTCGCCGAGGGTGTTCCTCCGGGGCTGGGTGAGCCGGTCTTCGATCGCCTGGATGCAGACCTGGCCCACGCAATGATGAGCATCAATGCGGTGAAAGGCGTGGAGATCGGGGCGGGCTTTGGCTGCATTGACCAGAAGGGCACTGTGCACCGGGATGAGCTGACGCCTGAAGGGTTCCTGTCCAATCATGCGGGCGGTGTTCTCGGTGGTATTTCCTCCGGGCAGCCGATCCTGGCCAGCATTGCGTTGAAGCCGACATCCAGTCTGAGGTTGCCGGGGCGGAGTATTGATGTTCATGGCAATCCGGTGGAGGTGATCACAACCGGGCGGCATGACCCCTGCGTCGGGATTCGGGCCACGCCGATTGCAGAAGCAATGATGGCCATCGTGCTGATGGATCACTACCTGCGCCATCGCGGCCAGAATGGGGATGTTTCCGTCTCAACCCCGGACATCGGCCAGGCCTGATAGGCCAGCACCCGGTAGGTCGATGAGCCAAAGGCGTAATCCGACGACTGACATTGGTGCACGCCGCGGCAAGCAGGGCCTCTCAAAACACGCCGCAAGTACATCCATGTAGGCTCGGTCGGGCCATCCCTGGCCCTCCACGGTTTTGAGAGGCCCTGCCTGCCACGGCGGTCGGACTTCTGTGATAACTCATTGGAGAATTCCTATCTACTGGCGTCTTTCCAACCTCTACTTCTGGTTCTTCGCTCTCCTGGGCGGTTTACTGCCGTACTGGTCGCTTTACCTGGAAGGTCGCGGTTTTTCCTATCTGGAAATCGCCACCCTGATGGCAACGATCCAGTTGACCAAGATCGTGGCCCCCAGCGTCTGGGGCTGGCTGGGAGACAGAACCGGGCAGCGGGTCCGGCTGGTGCGGTTCGGAGCGATTACCGGTTCGTTGTTTTTCGCTGGTGTGTTCATGGAGCCCGGGTTCTACGGCCTGTTGCTGGTGATGCTGGCGTTCACGTTTTTCTGGAACGCCATTCTTCCGCTGTACGAAGTGATTACCCTGCGGTCGCTGGGCACCCAGCGGGACAAGTACGGCAAGGTTCGGTTGTGGGGCTCTGTTGGTTTTATCGGTGCTGTTGCGCTGGTGGGTGGGATCCTGGAGCTTGTGCCGATCAATCTTTTGCCCTGGTTGCTGCTGCCGGTGTTTGCGGGGATTGCGGTGTCGGCGTTTCTGGTGCCGTCGGAGCGGGGTGAGCGCAAGCCGCCTGCGCCCAAGGGGAGTCTGAAGGCGATTGTGACGCACCCGGCAGTGGTGACGTTTTTCCTGATGAATTTCCTGCTGCAGGTGTCTCACGGGGCCTATTACACGTTTTTCAGTATTCACCTTGAGCAGCACGGTTACGGCAAGCTGGCGATCGGGTTGTTGTGGTCATTGGGGGTTCTGGCGGAGATCGGGTTGTTCCTGGTGATGCACAAGCTGACCCGGAATTTTACCGTGCGGCAGATTGCCATTGCGGCGCTGGCCCTGACGATGGTCCGTTGGGTGCTGATCGCGGAGGTAACGGATGTGCTGGCCGTGCTGATTTTTGCGCAGTTGCTGCATGCCGCTTCCTACGGCGCTCTTCACGCCATTTCCGTGCAGTACATCCAGGGATTCTTCGGTCAGCATCATCACGGCCAGGGCCAGGCGTTGTACAGCGGGCTGACGTTTGGTGCCGGTGGCGCTATCGGCGCCTGGATGTCGGGCTTTCTGGTGGATGGTTTCAGTACTTCCGCCGCGTTCTGGGGTGGGGCGATTGCGATGGGGATCGCCATTGTCATTACCTGGCGAGGCCTGAGGCCGCCACCGGAGCATTGACCGGCACTATTTAAGCTCGGACGCTATGTCCAGTAACGCACGGGCCTGGGGGCTCAGTGACCGGCCTTTGAGGCCCACGCCGCCGAGGATACGGCTGACGGAGTGGGGTACGGACAGTACAGTGAGAGAATCATCCACCATGCTCACCGGTAATACACTCCATCCCAGCCCGACACTGGCCATCATCTTGATGGTTTCCAGGTAGTTGGTGGGCATCTGGATTTTCAGGGGCAGGCCGGCATCGAGAAACAGGCGGCTGATGGTGCGATAGGTGGCGGTTCCCGCTTCCGGCAACAGGGCATCGTAACTGGACAGGTCGTCCAGCCCCGGATGCTCCAGTGAAGCCAGTGGATGTTCCGGCGATACCACAAACGCCATGTCATCCTCCCAGCGCACGTACACCTCGAACGCCTGGTCCATACTCTCGCTGAGAGTCACAAACGCCAGTTCCGCGGTGCGTTTACGCATCTGCCCGAAGGCGCTCTCGGAATCCATAAACTGCAGTTCCAGTGACACATCCGGATAATCGCGGTTCAGCCGCCGCAGCCAGGCTGGCAGGTGATGCAGCCCGATGTGGTGGCTCGCTATGACCGAGAGCTCTCCGGAAACCGAACCCTCCCGCTCCGAAAGCGCCTGTCGGGCATTGTGCACCTCATCCAGAATCCGCCGCGCATGGGGCAGCAGGCGCGCACCCGCATCCGTCAGCCGGACCTGTCGGTTACTCCGGTCAATCAACTTCGTGCCCAGCTGGTTCTCAAGCGCGGCCAGGCGTTTGCTGATTGCCGGCTGCGTCAGGTGTAACAGCTCTGCGGCCTCTGAGAATGACTCCTGATCTACTATGGTCAGGAATGCTTTTAGTGCGTTTGCGTCCATGGTGTATGCCTTTTGACTTCTTGTTATGGAGAAGGTCGCATGCCGGGAAGCTTAATATGCCAAACCAGAATGAACAACATAAAAAACATGAATTGAGGTTATTCAGAGGTAAGAGGTAAGATAGGGAATATAGTGGTAAAACCAGAAACCCCCAGAGAGTGAGAGAGAACATGGCGGGCAAGACTTTATACGACAAATTATGGGACGACCATCTCGTCAAGCAGCGGGAGGACGGCTCCGCGTTGATCTACATTGACCGGCACCTGCTCCACGAAGTGACCTCGCCACAGGCCTTTGAAGGCCTGCGCCTGGCCGGTCGCAAGCCCTGGCGGCTGGATGCCAACCTGGCGACACCGGATCACAACGTACCGACGACAGATCGCGCCCGTGGCGTGGAAGGCATTGTCGATCCGGTGTCGCGGATCCAGGTGGAAACCCTGGACAAGAACTGTGACGAGTTCGGGATTCTTGAGTTCAAGATCAAGGACCAGCGCCAGGGTATCGTGCATGTGATCGGGCCCGAGCAGGGTGCGACGTTGCCGGGGATGAGTATCGTGTGTGGCGATTCCCACACCTCGACACACGGTGCGTTCGGCTGCCTGGCCCACGGTATCGGTACATCGGAAGTTGAGCATGTGCTGGCGACCCAGTGCCTGGTTCAGCAGAAGATGAAGAACATGCTGGTGAAGGTGAACGGCAAGCTCGGGCCGGGTGTGACCGGCAAAGACGTTGTGCTGGCCATCATCGGCAAGATTGGCACGGCGGGTGGCACCGGCCACGCCATCGAGTTTGGTGGAGAGGCGATTCGTGACCTTTCCATGGAAGCCCGCATGACCATCTGCAATATGTCCATTGAGGCCGGTGCCCGGGTGGGTATGGTTGCGGTGGACCAGACCACGATCGATTACGTGAAAGATCGCCCGTTTGCGCCCAATGGCGAGATGCGGGACAGGGCCATTGAATACTGGAAAACACTGCACAGTGATGATGACGCGGTGTTCGACAAGGTCGTCGAGCTTGAGGGCTCCGAGATCATGCCGCAGGTAAGCTGGGGCACCTCTCCGGAAATGGTGGCCGGTGTTGGCGGCAACGTGCCTGATCCGGAGGCGGAAGCAGATCCCATCAAGCGGGAAGGCATTGTCCGTGCCCTGAAATACATGGGCCTCAAACCCAATATGCCAATTGCCGAGATCAGGCTGGACCGGGTGTTTATCGGCTCCTGCACCAACAGTCGCATTGAGGATCTTCGTGAAGCTGCGGCCGTGGTAAAAGGCCGCAAGGTGTCGCCATTGCTCAAGCAGGCCATGGTGGTTCCGGGTTCAGGCCTGGTGAAGGTTCAGGCTGAACAGGAAGGGCTGGACAAGGTCTTTATCGAGGCCGGTCTTGAGTGGCGGGACCCGGGCTGTTCCATGTGCCTGGCCATGAACGCCGACAAGCTGGGGCAGGGGGAACATTGTGCGTCTACCTCCAACCGTAATTTCGAGGGCCGCCAGGGGTTCGGTGGGCGTACCCACCTGGTGAGCCCGGCGATGGCGGCAGCTGCGGCGATCAACGGCCATTTCGTTGATGTCCGCGAGATGATGAACTGATCCACAGGAGAGACACCATGCGAGCGTTAAAGCAACACCAGGGCATCGTCGCCCCCATGGACCGGTCCAATGTGGATACGGACATGATTATTCCCAAGCAGTTTCTGAAGTCCATCAAGCGCACGGGTTTCGGGCCCAACCTGTTTGATGAGCTGCGTTACCTGGATGAGGGCAAGCCCGACCAGGACAGTTCGCAACGACCCATCAATCCTGACTTTGTTCTCAACCAGGATCGTTACAAGAATGCCAGTGTACTGCTGGCCCGTCGCAATTTCGGCTGCGGCTCCAGCCGTGAGCACGCCCCCTGGGCTCTGGAAGATTTTGGCTTTCAGGTTGTCATAGCACCCAGTTTTGCCGATATTTTCTACAACAATTGCTTTAAGAATGGATTGTTACCCATTGTTCTTTCAGAAGATATCGTGGACCAGCTGTTCCGCGAGACTGAGGCAGAGGAAGGCTATCAGCTGTCCATTGATCTGGAAGCAAAAACGGTTACCACTCCGTCCGGTGAGTCATTCACGTTCGAAGTGGATGATTTCCGGCGCCATTGCCTGCTGAACGGCCTGGACGATATTGGCGTGACGCTTGAGGATGCAGAGGCCATCAAAGCGTACGAAGCGTCCAGGCGGGAAACGGCGCCCTGGTTGTTCAGGGCCGGTGGTTAAGATCGCAAACCGGAGGTCGGATTCGCCGCAGGCGTAATCCGACAACGTAAAATTTTCAAAGGAAACACAATGTCCAGAACTATCCTCATGCTCCCGGGCGACGGCATCGGCCCGGAAATTGTCGCGGAAGCCGAGAAGGTACTGCACAGGATCAACGAGAAATTCAGCCTGGGTCTTGATTTTGAATCTGCACTGGTAGGTGGTGCGGCTATTGACGAGCACGATACGCCTTTACCGGACGAGACCCTGGCGAAAGCCCGCAAGGCCGATGCTATTGTGCTGGGCGCTGTTGGCGGCCCGCAGTGGGACAGCCGCCCGATGGCCAGTCGCCCTGAGAAGGGGCTTTTGGGGCTGCGCTCCAATCTGGAGCTGTTTGCCAATCTGCGCCCGGCGATTCTCTATCCCCAGCTGGCGTCGGCGTCCTCACTGAAGCCGGAAGTGGTCTCCGGGCTGGATATCAT
This sequence comes from Marinobacter sp., assembly GCF_041686475.1. Taxonomy (GTDB): domain Bacteria; phylum Pseudomonadota; class Gammaproteobacteria; order Pseudomonadales; family Oleiphilaceae; genus Marinobacter. The sequence continues at coordinate 24,253 of NZ_JAWLDU010000025.1, read as the reverse complement.
GATTGTGCGTGAACTGACCGGCGGCATCTATTTCGGTCAGCCACGTGGAGTGCGTGAACTGGAGAGTGGAGAGCGCCAGGGTTACAACACCTACGCCTACACCGAATCGGAAATTCGTCGTATTGGCCGGGTGGCATTTGAGGCTGCCCAGCAGCGGGGCAAAAAACTGTGTTCCGTGGACAAAGCCAATGTGCTGGAAGTCACTGTTCTGTGGCGGGAAATCATGGAAGACCTGCGCCGGGAATACCCCGACGTCGAGCTCTCCCATATGTACGTTGATAACGCCGCCATGCAGCTGGTACGAGCGCCCAAACAGTTCGATGTGATTGTGACTGGCAACATGTTTGGTGATATTCTTTCCGACGAAGCGGCAATGCTGACAGGCTCCATCGGTATGCTGCCGTCTGCTTCCCTGAACTCCGAGAAGCAGGGCATGTACGAGCCGTGTCACGGTTCAGCGCCAGATATTGCGGGCAAGGGCATTGCCAATCCGCTGGCTACAATTCTCAGTGCAGCCATGATGCTGCGTTACAGTCTCGGCGAGGAAAAAGCGGCAGAGGCTATTGAAGCGGCGGTCAGCCAGGTGCTGGATCAGGGCCTGAGAACAGCGGACATCATGTCGGCCGAGGGCCGGAAAGTGTCGACCCGGGAGATGGGAGACGCGGTTCTGGCAGCACTCTGAGGCCGGTAATTTTTTGAGACCCGACGGCAACGCGATGCTGTTGTCGCGGGATCATCCATCCTGTCCCTGCCAGCGATAAAGGCAGCGGGCGGGCATAAAACGAGGTTCAAAGGTCGCACATGAAGCGAGTTGGACTTATTGGCTGGCGCGGTATGGTGGGCTCTGTCCTCATGCAGCGCATGCGTGAAGAAAACGATTTTGCGGATATCGAACCGATCTTCTTTACCACGTCCCAGGCCGGCAAACCGGCGCCGGATGTGGGCAAGGAGGGTGTGCCTGCGCTCCAGGATGCCTTCGATATCGACACCCTCAAAACCCTGGACGTGGTCGTCACCTGTCAGGGCGGGGATTACACCGGTGCGGTGTACCAGAAGCTCCGTGATGCCGGATGGCAGGGTTACTGGATTGATGCCGCTTCCACGCTGCGGATGGTCGATCACTCGGTGATCGTTCTGGATCCGGTCAATCGTAACGTTATAGATGAAGCCCTTGCGAAAGGCGTTAAAGACTATGTTGGTGGCAACTGCACCGTCAGCCTGATGATGCTGGCCCTCGGGGGGCTTCTGGAGCAGGACCTGATCGAATGGGTGTCGCCGATGACCTACCAGGCGGCTTCCGGCTCGGGCGCGCAGAATATGCGTGAACTGCTTAACCAGATGGGTGAACTCAAGGATGCCGTTGGCGGCGAGTTGGCCGACCCGTCATCCGCCATTCTCGAAATTGACCGCAAGGTCACCGAAACCATGCGCTCTGACGGTTTTCCCACTGAGCACTTCGAAGTGCCACTGGCAGGCAGCCTGATCCCGTTCATCGACAAGCAACTCGATAACGGCATGAGCAAGGAAGAGTGGAAAGCCGGCGTGGAGACCAACAAGATTCTTGGTCGCAGCGACAACCCCATTCCCATTGATGGTATCTGTGTTCGCATCGGTGCCATGCGCTCCCACAGCCAGGCACTGACCATCAAGTTGAAGAAGGACCTGCCGATAGCCGAAATAGAGTCGATTCTGGCGAAAGCCAACGACTGGGTGAAGGTGATTCCCAACGAGCGTGATGCCACCATTCAGGAATTGACCCCGGCGAAGGTGACCGGAACCCTGAGTGTTCCCATTGGCCGCATCCGCAAGCTTGCCATGGGCCCGGAGTATATCTCCGCGTTTACGGTAGGGGATCAGTTGCTTTGGGGTGCCGCTGAGCCCCTTCGTCGGATGCTTCGCATTCTTCAGGAGAAGTAACTCGGTCCGCAGCAGGCAAGATTATGCCAACTGCGTCCGGTTTCAGAGAACCGATAAGGGGCGGAGGCTGAAATACGCCTCCGCCCCTGTTATTTTCGGAAGCGTTTTGTGCATGTTTCTGTTCCGGTGGTCTAGACTCTGGCTGATCAATGGAACCGGATCATCGTTGTGTAACAATATGTTCCCAACCATTTATGAAAAAATGGTGCAAGGACTGCGGCTGATTGATTGATAAAAGAGGTATTATCAACAATACTTGCGCAACTGAATATTAAAAACATTACATAATAACGACAGTAATCAAGACGGAAGTCATCCAACCTCGTCCGATATCTGTTCCAAAGAACAGTAACGAATAACGGAGACTGGTAAGGAAAAAGCATGAAGGTACGCAAGCTTGCGGTTGCTCTGGCTCTGGCGGGAGGGCTCGGTTCCGGCGTCGCACAGGCCCTGGGTCTGGGAGAAATCGAATTACAGTCCTATCTGAATGAGCCTCTGGACGCAGAGATCAATCTGCGCAAAAGCGAGGGAGTTGACCCCGACGATGTGTTTGTAAACATCGCGTCCGAATCAGCCTATCAACGGGTTGGTATCGACCGGAACTATTTCCTTACCAAACTGGATTTCGAGGTGACGACGGCCAGTGATGGCAGCCTCGTAGTCAATGTCTCCTCAAGGGAACCCCTACGGGAGCCCTATCTTAATTTCCTGCTGGAAGTGACCTGGCCCAATGGCCGGCTAATGCGCGAATACGCAGTTCTGGTTGATCCACCCGTCTACGCCGAGGATTCCGGGGTAGAAGAAGAAGTTTCAGCCCCTGCCACTCGTCAGGCGTCGCAGACGTCACAGCAGCAAGCAGAACCTGAACCCGAACCTGAACCTCAGGCAAGGGCTCAGGAGCCCAGCCAAACCACGTCCCAGCGTGGCCGTAGCCTTGGGCCCACAGGGCCGTCAGATACCCTGTGGAACATTGCCGCAAGTGTTCGCCCGGACAACAGCGTATCCATGCAGCAGGTGATGCTGGCATTGCAGGAACTGAACCCGGATGCGTTTATTGGCGGTAATATCAACCGTCTCAAGCGCGGCGAAGTCCTGCGGGTACCGGATATAGAGGATATTCGCAGCCGGTCCCGTGCCGAGGCCAATCGCCAGGTTGCAGCACAGAACGAAGCATTTTCGACTCCTGAACGCACGGTAGACGCCACTGAAGAGACAGCGGATGCGCAGGTCGCTTCCGGGCAGGCAGGCCAGGGCGAAACCGGAGGCGACGAGTTGAGATTGCTGGCCAGCGATGACAGCGATTCCCGCGATACCGATGAGGGTGGTTCCGCCGGCGGAGATGGCGACACCTCCGGTGGCGCAGATGCCGGTTCTGCCGTTGCCATGGAAGAGCTTGAAAGCGCTCGTCGTGAAAACGAGGAACTTACCGGCCGTGTTGACGACCTGCAGGAGCAGGTAGAGACGCTCCAGCGACTGCTGGAACTCAAGAACACCCAGCTTGCGGAAATCCAGCAGGGCGATGGCGAGAGCGAGAGCGACGGAGAGCAACCCGCTGATGAGCCTGGGGAAGAACCCCTTGCAGATCAGGTAGCGGATGAGGACGTCGAAGCAGAGGCAGGCTCTGAAGCTGAGCTTGCGGAGGGGGAAACTGAAGAATCCGATGCGGTCAACGCCGATGCTGCCGATGCCGATGAAACTGCAGATGATCAGCTGGCAACTGCCGCAGGTGACGAGGAAACCAACGAGGCAGAAATGCCGGCGACGGATGATCCTGCTGAGGATACTGCAGATGCCTCAGACACCGCCGGCACAGAAGCTGATGACGAACGCGAGGAAGAGGCGGACGTGGCAGCGCCTGCTTCTGAGCAGCCTGATCAGGAACCTTCGACTCCTCCGGCACAGCCTGACAAGGGCTTCCCGGACAATATCATCAGTGCCATCACCAACAATTCGATGTACCAGATCGCCCTGGGTGGCGGCCTGGTGATCCTGCTTTTGCTCCTGCTGTTGCTGGCCCGTCGTAACGCCAATCGTGAAAAGGCGTTCTACGATGAACTCAACGCTGGAACTGAGGGCGAGACGGATTCTTTCGATCTGACACTGGATGATGAGCCAGGCGCTGAAAGCCCGGATGATGACCCGCTGGCTGAAGCGGATGCCTACATTGCTTATGGCCGGATGGATCAGGCTGCCCAGTCGCTTGAGACTGCCATTTCACGCGAGCCCAGCCGAACTGATCTGCGCCTGAAACTGCTCGGTGTTTACGCGGATAACCAGGACCGGGCGTCATTCGACAAGCAACTGAGTGAAGTCGAGACACTGGAAGATGAGCAGGCCATCGCCGAAGCTCATCAGCTGCGGTCGCGTCTGGATGAGGCTGAGTCAATGCCCAGCATTGATGACCTCGAGTCTCAGCTGAGATCAGACTCCTATGAGACTGCCGGCTCGTCCGAGGACACGCTTTCCGAAGAGCTTGAGGCGGACCGCTATGAGTCCCGTGCAGGTGAGGAAGAGGAAGACGAGTTCGGTAGCCTGGAAACAGACTTTTCCGAGCTGGATCTTGATGAGCAGGAAGAAGCGGAAGCCGCCAGCGAATCCGGTCCCGATGACCCGATCGAGTACGATCTCTCCGGAATCGAAGATTCAACCGACGAGCAGCAGGATACGCTTGCGGAAGAAACCCCGGAAACCGCGAGCGAGACAGAGACCGACGATCTCACCGATGATTCGTTCGATTTCACCCTGGAAGACGAGACCCCTGAAGAAACCGTGAAAGACGGTGACGATGAAGACCTGGGCCTCGAGCTTGATGATCTGGAAGCCGAACTGGAGACCGCCGAGGGCCAAACAGCCGCTGGGGAAGATGAGTCTGACGAATTCGATTCGCTGGAACTCGACGAGACTCTCGATGAAGGTCTCGATGAGGCTGAGGTGGAAGCGTCTGAGTCTGAAGTCACTGAAGCTGCGGAACGTGGGCCAGAAGAAGATGGTCTTCAGGAAAGCGATCTGGATTCACTGGATGAGTCGTTCCTCGATGAACTGGACGCCGAACTGGACAAGGTTGCCAGTGACGACGAAGCTTCTGCTGGCAGCAATGAAAATGAGCTGGACGATCTGGAGCTTGATGTTTCGGACGAGGACCTTGCTCTGATGGAGGAGTTCGCGGATACCGGCGATAGTGCAGGCACCGAGGGAATTGACATGGAAGACGACTCCGAAGCATCACTTGATGATGAACTGGGCCTGGAAGACGCGCTGAGCGGAGAAGAGCCTGCAGACCCGGAAGAGACGGTGGAAGGTGCCGAGGCGGTTGAAGAAGAGCTGCCTGACGCCCGTGATGTCGCCGAGGAAGAACCTCCGGTTGCGTCTGCTGCCACTTCTTCAAAGTCGGCGGACATTGATGAATCGGATCTCGGCGATGACGATGACTTCGACTTCCTTTCCGGAACCGACGAGGCGTCCACCAAGCTGGATCTGGCCCGAGCCTACGTTGAAATGGGTGATGTGGACGGAGCCCGGGATATCCTGGAGGAAGTCGCACTGGAAGGAAACGAGGAGCAGAAAGCAGAAGCGCAGGATCTCCTTAAAAATCTTTCCTGATTCGTTATAATCAGGACCAGAAGCGCAAAACGCCGGCTACCGGGCCAAGCCCGGAATTAATGCCGGCGTTTTGCTTTGTCATCAGCACAATCATCCGGACACTTTATTGTTTCTTACACCGCAACCACTGACAACCGACAGTTGTATCGGGGCAGGGCGTGTCGCGCTCGCCTTTGAGTACGATGGCCGGGGATTTCATGGCTGGCAGTATCAGAAGTCGGGCGTCCGCTCTGTGCAGGGCGAGCTTACCCGGGCGGTCTCGAAGGTGGCAGACTACCCGGTGGATCTGGTTTGCGCCGGTCGCACGGATGCCGGTGTTCATGCCAGTTACCAGATTGCCCATTTCGAGACTCCATCGGTAAGGAATCCCCGTTCATGGGTTATGGGCATTAACACGTCGCTGCCTGCCGATATCGCAGTGCACTGGGCGGGAAACGGTGTCGGGGATTTTCACGCCCGGTTTTCAGCAACCTACCGGCGATATCGCTACGTTATCTACAATCACCCGGTGCGACCGGGTATCCTGAGCGGCCAGGTCAGCTGGACCTTCCGGCCACTGGATGCGCAGGCAATGCACAAGGCCGCACAGTCTCTGAAAGGAGAGCACGACTTTTCCTCCTTTCGTGCCGCAGGTTGCCAGTCCAGATCCCCCATTCGTTTTCTCGAGGCAATTGACGTAACCCGAAAAGGGGAATTCGTCGTAATTGATATTCAGGCCAATGCGTTTCTGCACCATATGGTCCGAAATATTGCCGGCGCCCTGATGGCCGTTGGAGCCGGGAAGCAGCACCCGGAATGGATTCGTGAGATACTTGATGCCAAAGACAGGACAGCTGCGGGTGTAACGGCTCCGCCCCATGGGCTTTACCTGGTGGATGTGGGCTACCCGGAGGGGTTCTCGATACCGGCGGCACAATGCGGGCCGGGTTTCGTATCGCCCTGGTTCAGTGCCGCGGACAACAGGCCCCGCACTCCGACTCACATACATCGAAAACAGCGATAGCCGCCTTATGAGAACCAGAGTCAAAATTTGCGGTGTCACCCGGAAACAGGATGCTGTCGCCGCGGCCTGGGCAGGTGCGGATGCCATCGGGTTCGTATTCTACGAACCCAGCCCCCGCTATGTGACACCGGATGCTGCACGGGACCTGGTGAATGCGTTGCCCGCCTTTGTGTCTGCCACCGGGTTGTTTGTTAATCCGGAAGCGCAATTCGTGGAGAGCGTGTTGTCTCAGGTGCCCCTGGATCTGCTGCAGTTTCATGGCGACGAAACGCCGGAGTTCTGCGACAGTTTCGGTATGCGCTGGATCAAGGCGGTGAGGGTGCGGCAAAGTTCGGATATTGCAGATGCTTTCCGGGATTATTGTCATGCCAGTGGATTGCTGGTTGACGCCTGGGACCCGGACAAATATGGCGGAACCGGGCAGGCGTTTAACTGGTCCCTGATTCCGGAATCCCGCCCCCTTCCGCTGATATTGGCCGGCGGACTGGCTTCTGATAACGTATCCCGCGCTGTGGCACAGGTTCGGCCGTGGGCTGTTGATGTCAGTGGCGGTGTGGAACGTAGCAAAGGCATCAAAGACGTCGAAAAAATCACTGATTTTATAAATGAGGTTCACCGTGTCGATGAAACTGACTGAAGAAATGCTCAAGGCTTTTCCGGATGCACGGGGTCACTTCGGTGCTTACGGCGGACGATTTGTGTCAGAAACGCTGTTTGATTCGCTGATGACTCTGGAGCGCGAGTACATGAGGCTCAGGGACGATCCGGAGTTTCAGGCCGAATTCGACAGGGACCTGGCGCATTATGTGGGCAGGCCCAGCCCGTTGTACTTTGCAGAGCGCCTGAGCCGTGAAACCGGTGGCGCCCAGATCTGGCTGAAGCGCGAAGACCTTAACCACACCGGTGCCCACAAGGTGAACAACACCATCGGCCAGGCACTTCTGGCCCGTTTCCTTGGTAAAAAGCGGGTGATTGCTGAAACCGGTGCTGGCCAGCATGGTGTGGCGACAGCGACGGTCTGTGCCCGGCTTGGGCTTGAATGCCACGTATTCATGGGCGAGGAAGACATTCGCCGGCAGTCTCCGAATGTGTACCGCATGAAGCTGCTGGGCGCCGAGGTTCACTCGGTTACCAGTGGGACCCGTACCCTCAAGGACGCCATGAACGATGCCATGCGGGACTGGGTGGCGAACGTGGACGATACCTTCTACATTATCGGCACCGTGGCTGGGCCTCATCCTTATCCTCTGCTTGTCCGTGATTTCCAGTCGGTGATTGGTCGCGAGACCCGTGCGCAGTGTCTGGAACGCACCGGCAAGCTGCCGGATGCCCTGGTAGCCTGTGTTGGTGGTGGCTCCAACGCCATTGGCATGTTCTATCCGTTCCTGACTGACGAAAGTGTGGCGCTGTATGGCGTTGAAGCCGGCGGCCTTGGCATCGACACCGGCCAGCATGCAGCGCCGTTGAGCGCTGGCCGTCCGGGCGTATTGCACGGCAACCGCACTTACCTGATGGAAGACGAAAACGGCCAGATTGCCGGCACACACTCTGTCAGCGCTGGCCTGGACTATCCTGGCGTTGGCCCCGAGCACAGCTGGCTCAAGGATATTGGCCGGGCGCATTATGTGTCGGTCACCGATGACGAGGCACTCGATGGCTTCCGCAAGCTGACTCGCGTTGAAGGCATTATGCCGGCGTTGGAAACGGCCCACGCGGTCGCATACGCGATCAAGCTCGCAGCGTCCATGGACAAAGACAAGGTGGTGGTCATTAACATCTCCGGGCGCGGTGACAAGGACATGCAGACCATCGCCGAAATAGATGGCATTGAAGTTTAAGCAACAGCAAAGGAGCTGGCATGAGTCGAATTGAAGGGGTTCTGAAATCCCTGAAGGGGCAGGGTCGCAAGGCGTTGATTCCGTACATTACCGCCGGTGACCCGCATCCGGATATAACCGTTGATCTGATGCACACACTGGTAGCGGCAGGCGCGGATATTATCGAACTGGGTGTGCCTTTCTCGGACCCCATGGCTGATGGCCCGGTTATCCAGCAGGCCTGTGAGCGCGCCCTCAAGCATGGCACCTCATTGCGCCAGGTGCTGGCGATGGTGAAGACCTTTCGTGAGAATGACGATGCAACCCCCATTGTACTGATGGGTTACCTCAACCCGATGGAAGCCATGGGTCAGGAAAAGTTCGCCGATGCCGCAGTGGACGCCGGCGTCGACGGTATTCTTACCGTTGACCTTCCCCCGGAAGAGGCAGACGAAGTGGCTCCGCTGTTTACCGCGCGCAATCTGGACGCCATTTTCCTGCTGGCTCCGACTACCACCGATGACCGGATTCGTGCAATCAGTGAGCACAGTTCCGGCTATGTGTACTATGTTTCATTCAAGGGCGTGACCGGGGCTGGCAAAATTGATGTGGATGAAGTGGCCGCGAATGTGGCTCACATTCACGAGCTCACAGCACTTCCGGTAGCTGTCGGCTTCGGTATTCGCGATGCAGCTACTGCCTCCGCTGTCGGTCGGGTATCCGATGGTGTAATTGTCGGCAGTGTGCTGGTCGATACAATAGCCCGGAATCAGGCAGATCCTGATCAGCTCAAGCGGGCGCTGTCAGATCTGCTTCACCCGATGCGCGAAGCTCTGGACAGCCTGGCTTCCTGACTGACAGGCAACCGGCAGGCATCAATGGACAGGATGAGATCATGAGTAACTGGCTGGACAAGATCATGCCGAGCAAGATTCGCTCGGAATCCAAGCAACGGACCGGGGTTCCTGAGGGTCTCTGGAAGAAGTGCCCGAAGTGCGGGGCTTTTCTTTACAAGCCTGAGCTCGACAAGAATCTGGATGTTTGTCCCAAATGTCAGCATCATCTGCGAGTAACGGCCCGTCGCCGCCTGGACATCTTTCTTGATAAAGATGGCCGCCGGGAAATCGCAGCAGAACTGGAGCCCTGGGATCGTCTGAAGTTCAAAGACAGCAAGCGTTATAAAGACAGGCTCACCCAGAACCAGAAGACCACCGGCGAAAAAGACGCGTTGGTGGCGATGCGAGGAACCTGCCTTGAGACGCCTCTGGTTGCGGTAGCGTTCGAGTTTAACTTCCTTGGCGGCTCCATGGGCCAGGTGGTTGGCGAAAAGTTTGTTCAGGCGGCCAACGTCTGCCTGGAAGAGCGCATTCCCCTGGTGTGCTTCTCAGCCAGTGGTGGCGCGCGGATGCAGGAAGCTATCCTGTCGCTGATGCAGATGTCCAAGACAGCCGCAGTGCTGGAGCGCATGAAGCAGGAAGGCATCCCCTATATTTCGGTGATGACAGACCCGGTGTTTGGCGGCGTTTCTGCCAGTCTGGCCATGCTGGGAGACCTCAACATTGCCGAACCTTATGCGTTGATTGGCTTTGCGGGCCCTCGCGTTATCGAACAGACAGTGCGTGAAAAACTGCCCGAGGGCTTCCAGCGTAGCGAGTTCCTGCTGGAACATGGTGCCATCGACATGATCCTGCATCGCCATCAGATGCGTGAGCGTATCGCAGCGCTGCTTGCCAAGTTCACTGGCCTGGAGAAACCGGCCACCGAAGAACCGATCGAGTTCGAGGTGTCGGAGCGCCCGGAAAGCGATGTCCCCGCCGAATGATACCGGTGCCCGGCCTATGAAGGCGCCGGGCACCGGTGCCACTCTGGAGCAGTGGCTTGGTTACCTCGAATCTATCCATCCTTCCGAAATCGATCTCGGCCTTGACCGCGTTCTGTTGGTATTGCGGCGCCTGTTCCGTCGTAACCCGCAGGCGAGGATCATTACTGTGGGCGGTACCAATGGCAAGGGCAGTGCGGTCGTAGCCCTTGAGCATCTGCTGATCAGGTCAGGCCGGTCCACCGGTGCCTACACCTCACCACATCTGCACCACTACAATGAGCGGGTGCGGATCAACGGCTCGAATGTAACCGACTCCGACATGGTTCGCGCTTTCGAGCGGGTGGAAGATGCCCGGGGCAGCACAACACTGACCTATTTCGAATTCGGCACCCTTGCTGCCTTTGTGTTATTCGATGAAGCCGGAGTGGACGACTGGGTTCTGGAGGTGGGGCTCGGCGGCCGGCTTGACGCGGTGAACATTCTGGACCCGGATCTGGCGATCATCACTTCGGTGGACATAGATCATGCGGCCTTTCTCGGAGACAATCGCGAAGCCATCGGCTTCGAGAAGGCGGGCATTCTGCGGCCCGGTATTGATGCCATTTACGCGGATATCGACCCTCCTTCGTCGGTGCTCCAACAGGTGTCTGCCCAGAAGGTCCGGCTCGAGCGACCGGGTGAGACCTACCAGCTTGTAGCTTCTGAGGATGACGTCAACGCGGCCGGTGAATTCACCCTCAGGCAGGCCCGTTACGGTGACCAAGTCAGAATCCCGGATACCGGTCTTCCTGTGCACAGCCTGGCGGCAGCCGTTGTAGCCATCCGTCAGCTTGAACCTGACCTGCCGGTTGCGGCAATAGAGTCGCTGCTTGCGGAGCTTACGCTGCCCGGACGCTACGAACTTTTGAAGTCCATGCCAAATGTGATTGCGGATGTTGGCCACAATCCCCACGCGGCAGCCTGGCTGGCAGCCCGGATCAGCCGGCAGCGAAAGCCGGCCGGGCGTGTTATTGCAGTCTATGCAGCACTGGCCGACAAGGATGTGGAAGGCGTTGCCAGGGCAATGGAACCGGTTGTCGATCAGTGGCACCTTGCCGGACTGGACATCTCCCGGGGCCTGTCATGCCGGGAACTGGGAGAACGCCTGGCGGACATTGCCGGGGAGCACCCATCGGAGTTGTCGGTGTCGGTCAACGAAGCACTGAAGCTGGCTCTTGCGGAAGCGACGAAAGAGGACCTGATCGTTATCTTTGGTTCGTTCTATACCGTTGCTGCGGCCCGTGAGGCGCTGGGAAAGTAACCCGTCTTAAATATCCGTCATGCCTGCGATGAGCCTTTGAGTTCTCTGTAGGCGGCGGTTACTATCGGGCACAGTATTGGTCAATTATGGCGTGTCTTGGATTAACAGGGGATAAGGTAACGTGGACGGACTGAAGCAAAGAATCATCGGAGCGCTTGTGCTGGTGTCGCTTGCCGTTATCTTTGTACCGATGATGTTTGATGAGCCGCACTCCGAGCGCGAATCCACATCCATAAAGATTCCCGAGGAGCCGCCATTCCCGGAGGTTGAAACGCCTGAACCCGAGGTTCCCGAAACCCCTGCCTATCGTATCGAAGAACCCTCTGGCGATGACCAGGACGCAGTGGCGCCAGAACCTTCATTGGATGAGCCGCCTCAGGAAATTTCAGAACCAGAGCCACCGGAGCCTGCCCCCACAGTTGAGGAGCCTCAGGTCGTCCAGGAAGAATCCGGCGAACCCGAACCGGAAGAGCCGGTGAAAGAAGAGGATTCTGCAGAATTCACCCGTTCCCTCGAGGGGGCCTGGGTGGTGCAGCTGGGCAGTTTCGGCAGCGGTGACAATGCCAGAAATCTGCGGGACAAGGTTCGTGACAAAGGCTATAACTCCCACCTGCAGCAGATAACACGCGGCGACGCAGAGCTGACCCGTGTGTTCAGTGGGCCTTTTGCCGAGAAAGCCGAGGCCGAGAAGGCCAAGCAGGTTCTCGACAAAGCCTTCGGCCTCAACAGCCTGGTCACCTCAGGCGACAAATAGAGCGGTGTCCGTCGGCCACTATCGGGCAATGGGCGGTTTGGTCAGGTGACGTTTCCTGATAGAATTCGCGCTTCCTTATTTCCACCGGGTTTTCCATGGATGCGCTGATCTGGATCGACTGGGTCATCATTGCCCTGATTACTGTTTCCACCCTTATCAGTCTCAAACGTGGCTTCATCAAGGAAGCGCTTTCGCTGATAACCTGGGTGGGTGCGTTCATTATTGCCCGAACGTTCCACCCCCAGATGCAGTCTCTCCTCGAGGGCACCGTTGAAACGCCGCTGGTGCGGCTTATAGCGGCATTTGCCATCCTGTTTTTTGCCACGCTGATCGTTGGCGCCATCGTCAACAACCTGATTGGTCACCTGGTAAGGGCCACCGGGCTATCCGCTACCGACCGGGTTCTGGGGATGGGTTTTGGCCTGTTGCGGGGTGTGGTTGTGGTGGTCGTGGCAATTGCCTTCACCCGTTACACACCGCTTGCCGAGGACACCTGGTGGCGCACATCCATTATGATTGACCGCCTTGCAGTGGTGGAAGACTGGTCCAGAAGAACGCTAGGAGATGAATTTGCCCGTTTTCTCGGGCCGGCAGGTGGAGCTATGGATGACTCCTCTGACCCGCAACCGGAAGATAACGTGGAACCCGCTTCTGCGTACCGCTAACATTCAGTTTTAAAGCTTCGGAGATTACCGTATCCATGTGTGGCATTGTCGGGATAGTCAGTACTTCCAACGTGAATCAGACGCTTTACGACGCGCTGACCGTATTACAGCACCGGGGCCAGGATGCAGCGGGTATCGTTACTTTCCAGGATGAGCGCTTTTATCTCCGCAAGGACAACGGGCTGGTAAGGGATGTCTTCCGTACCCGTCACATGCGCCGGCTGGTGGGCAACGTGGGTATCGGTCATGTGCGGTATCCTACAGCCGGCAGCTCCAGCTCGGCCGAGGCGCAACCGTTCTACGTCAACAGTCCCTACGGCATTACGCTGGCACACAACGGTAACCTGACCAACGCCGACGATCTCAGCAACGATCTGTTTCGTACCGATCTGCGCCATATCAACACCAACTCGGATTCGGAAGTCCTGTTGAACGTGTTTGCCCATGAGCTTCAGAAGCTGGGTAAGCTGGATCCGACCAAGGAAGAGATTTTTGCGGCAGTGCGCGCCGTACACAAGCGTTGCCGTGGAGCATATGCGGTCATTGCCATGATCACCGGTTACGGTATTGTCGGTTTCCGCGATCCGAATGGTATCCGTCCGGCCTGCTATGGCATCCGTAAAACCGAGGAAGGCGAGGAATACATGATCGCCTCCGAGAGCGTGGCACTCAGCGCCGCCGGCTTCAAACTGGTGCGGGACATCGCGCCGGGCGAGGCGGTTTACATTGAAACTGACGGCACGCTCTATACCCAGCAGTGCGCGGAAGACCCTCACCTGTATCCGTGTGTGTTTGAACATGTGTATTTTGCACGGCCGGACTCCATCATTGACCAGGTGTCGGTGTACAAGGCGCGCCTGAGAATGGGCGAGACCCTTGCCGAGAAGGTACTGCGTGAGCGACCGGATCACGATATCGACGTGGTAATGCCGATTCCTGACACCAGCCGCACGTCTGCAATGCAGATGGCGCACAGGCTGGGGGTCAAATTCCGCGAGGGGTTCATCAAGAACCGCTATATCGGCCGGACCTTTATTATGCCTGGCCAGAAGATGCGCAAGAAGTCAGTGCGTCAGAAGCTGAACCCGATTGATCTGGAGTTCCGCGGCAAGAACGTGATGCTGGTGGACGATTCCATCGTGCGGGGTACCACCTGCAAGGAGATCGTGCAGATGGCCCGGGACGCCGGTGCCCGCAAAGTGTACTTTGCTTCTGCCGCACCTCCCGTACGGTACCCCAACGTTTACGGTATCGACATGCCGTCGGTCAATGAACTGATCGCCCATGATCGCAGCGTTGACGAGATCGGTGAGCTGATTGGCGCGGACTGGCTGTTGTACCAGGATCTGGAAGACCTGATTACCTGCGTGAACGACGTCAACCCGGAGATTGAAGGCTGGGAGTGCTCGGTGTTTACCGGCAACTATGTTACCGGCGATGTGGATGCCGCGTATCTGAACAAGCTGGAAGCTGCCCGTAACGATGAAAATCGTTTTCAGGCCGGTGGCGGAGATTCTTCCGATTCCTCCGACAACGGTATTATTGATCTGTATAACGATGAAGACTGACCAGACCATGGTCGTAAACAGGAGTTTGTCATGACCTATCGCCGCGAAGAGCACGTCCTGATCCCGGAATCGGATCTCGAGGGCATGTCGGTGGACACTCTCGCGGTCCGGGCAGGGCAGATCCGTACTGGCCAGCTGGAGCACAGCGACGCGATTTTTCCGACCTCCAGTTTCGTGTATGGCAGTGCCGCCCAGGCGGCAGCCCGTTTCGGAGGCGATGAGCCTGGCAATATCTATTCCCGGTTCACCAATCCGACGGTTCAGGCGTTCGAGGCCAGGATTGCTGCGATGGAAGGCGGCGAGCGGGCTGTGGCGACTTCCTCGGGCATGGCAGCCATTCTGGCTACCTGCATGTCGTTGCTGAAGTCCGGTGATCACGTGATCTGTTCCCGGGGCGTATTCGGCACCACCAATGTACTGTTCCAGAAATATCTGGCCAGATTCGGCGTGGAAACCACTTTCGTGGGTCCGACTGATATGGCGGGCTGGCAGGCTGCGGTGAGGCCGGAAACCCGGATGATTTTTATCGAAACCCCATCCAACCCACTGTGTGAAGTGGCGGATATGGCGGCCCTGGCCAAACTGTCCCGCGACAACGATGCCCTGTTTGTGGTGGACAACTGTTTCTGCACACCCGTGTTGCAGCGGCCGCTTGAACACGGGGCGGACATCATCATCCACTCCGCCACCAAATACCTGGATGGCCAGGGACGCTGCGTCGGTGGTGTGGTAGTAGGCTCTGACAAGCTGATGGAGGAAGTCTACGGTTTCCTTCGTTCCGCGGGCCCGACCATGAGCCCGTTCAACGCCTGGGTATTCCTGAAGGGCCTGGAAACCTTACCAATCCGTATGCGAGCTCACTGTGACAATGCGTTAGAGTTGGCCAGATGGCTGGAAGGGCAGGGCACGGTGGACCGGGTATACTACGCCGGTTTGCCCGACCACCCGCAGCATGAGCTGGCAAAGCGTCAGCAGAGCGGATTCGGAGGCGTCCTCGCATTCACCGTGAAAGGTGCGAGGGAAGAGGCCTGGGCCTTTATAGACGCAACCCGGATGATTTCCATTACCGCCAATCTTGGCGATGTCAAAACAACCATTACACATCCGGCCACTACGACTCACGGCCGGCTGTCTCCGGAAGACAAGGAGCAGGCCGGTATCACCGAAAGTCTGGTACGGATCTCGGTAGGTATTGAAGCTGTTGAGGATCTCAAAACCGACTTGCAGCGCGGGTTTGAGGCTCTTGAAAATTACCGTCAGGGAACTGTCTGAGCATTCATGGCTGAGAGCGCAAAAGCAAAGAAATCAGGAGATCTGACCGACAAGCAGGTGAGGTTCCGCCGTTTTCTCGCCCAGGGGGCCCGGGAAGGGGCGGTAATCGCCCTGATTGCACTGTGTATCTACCTGGGCATGGCGCTGGTGACTTTCAGCCCGTCAGATCCCGGATGGGCCAGCATAGGGCACGAAACCAGCGTTCAGAATTACGCCGGCCGCACTGGCGCCTGGCTTGCCAGCCTGCTGCGCGATTTCTTTGGCCATGTCGCCTTTCTGTTCCCGGTGATGATCGCAGCCTATGCGCTGATGCTTATCCGTCGCCGTAACGACCCGATTGACATGCATCTGCCCCTGTTCATGGTGCGCTTCGGCGGATTCCTGCTGATCCTGCTGTCGGCCACCAGCCTGCTGTCACTTTATTCAGTGTTCGGGCTCGGGGTTACGTCCGGTGGTGTGCTTGGCGCGGCAGTTTCAGAAGCCATGGTGCGTTTTTTCAATCTGCCGGCAACAACCCTTCTGCTGATCTCCATATTCCTCTTCGCATTGACGGTCAGTACCGGGCTGTCCTGGTTCTGGTTGATGGATCAACTGGGTAACCTCACACTGCGCGCCGCCGACAGTGTACGAAACCTTTTTTCATCCAGGGGCCAGACACAGAAGGCCCCGGGCGTTCCACCCAAGGATTCACCGGAGCCAGCCAGCAAACCGGTAGAGCCGCCAGTGGTGCGTGACAAGGTCCCGGTGCCGGAGAAAGCAAAACACAGTGCCGGTACGCCCTGGTGGAGACGCCTGCCGGGTCTCGGGCCGCGAAAACGGAAGGAAAAGACGGCTCCACCGCTGAAAGAACGGCGCGAGCCTGGCCTGGAAGGGGTGCATGCCACAGATGATGCCGAACCGGCGCGGCTGGAGAGCTTCAGCTCCCGGGATGACAGTGCGCCGGAACCGGAGGTTACCGAAACCGGCCCCAAGAGCAGCAAAAAACAGCCCGCTGGCAAGTCCCTGAAGATCTCTCCGTTCAAGCGGGAAGATCAATCTGCAACGACCAGCGGCAGTGGTGGCAGCAAACAGGCATCGTTGCTGGAAGATATCGAGAGCCCCATTCCTCCGATTTCCCTGCTGGATCCGCCGGAGGAACACAAGGAGAGGGGATACTCCGAAGAGTCTCTGCAGCATATGTCACGCCTCCTGGAGGAAAAGCTGGCAGACTTTGGCGTCTCCGTGGAAGTGGTGGAGGTGAATCCCGGGCCGGTGATTACCCGTTTTGAAATCAAGCCTGCTGCCGGTGTCAAGGTGAGCAAGATCTCCAACCTGGCAAAAGACCTGGCCCGGTCCCTGGCGGTTCTCAGTGTCCGTGTGGTTGAGGTCATTCCCGGCAAGTCTGTTGTCGGGATCGAAATTCCCAACGAAGAGCGGGAAATGGTCCGCCTGAGTGAAGTACTCAGTGCTCGGGTATTCACCGAATCCTCTTCTGCTTTGACCCTCGCTCTGGGCAACGACATCGGTGGTAATCCGATGGTCGCTAACCTGGCCAAGATGCCTCACCTGCTGGTGGCCGGTACCACCGGCTCCGGTAAGTCGGTGGGTGTGAACGCCATGCTCCTGAGCATGCTGTTGAAGGCCACGCCAGAGGAAGTACGGTTCATCATGGTGGACCCGAAGATGCTGGAATTGAGCATCTATGACGGTATCCCGCACCTACTGGCGCCGGTTGTCACCGATATGAAAGATGCTGCCAACGCCCTGCGATGGTGTGTGGCGGAGATGGAGCGACGTTACCGGCTGCTCGCCAGCCTGGGTGTGCGTAATCTGGCCGGCTACAACCGCAAGGTCAAGGACGCCGTCGCAGCAGGAGAGCCCCTGCTGGATCCGACCTGGAAGCCGGATGAATATCTGGCGAATGATGAGCAGGAACGGCCGGAGCTTGAGACCCTGCCTTTTATCGTGGTGGTGATCGACGAGTTTGCCGACATGATGATGATTGTTGGCAAGAAGGTGGAAGAGCTGATTGCCCGGATCGCCCAGAAAGCCCGTGCCGCCGGTATTCACCTGATTCTTGCTACCCAGCGGCCTTCGGTGGATGTCATCACCGGCCTGATCAAGGCCAATATCCCCACCCGCATGTCGTTCCAGGTGTCGTCCAAGATCGATTCCCGCACGGTGCTGGATCAGGGCGGTGCGGAGCAACTGCTGGGGCATGGTGACATGCTGTACCTGCCACCCGGCTCGGGGCTGCCGGTACGTGTCCACGGCGCCTTCGTGGATGACGACGAAGTGCACAGGGTTGTGAGTGCATGGAAGGCCCGGGGTGAGCCGGTTTATGTCGATGATGTGCTCAATGGTGCCGAAGGCGAGAATCTGCCGGGAGTGCCCAGCCTGAGTGACGGGGGCGGTGACAGCGAAGGGGATGCCCTGTTCGATGAAGCTGTGGCGTTCGTGACCGAGGGCAGACGTGTTTCGATTTCATCCGTGCAACGAAAATTCAAGATCGGCTATAACCGGGCGGCAAACCTGGTCGAAGCCATGGAAGCATCCGGTGTAGTCAGCGCCGCGGGGCACAATGGTGCCCGCGAAGTACTGGCCCCACCGCCACCACGAGATTAGGAGTACAGATCAATGACGGAATTACGAAAAGGTTTTGGCCTCGCGTCGATACTGGCAGCGCTGTTGGTATTCGCGGTGCCGGTCCAGGCTGAAGAAAGCGGGGAAGATGCTGCTGCTGAACTTGTCTCGATGCTGGAGAGTTACGAATCCTTTCAGTCCGACTTTATCCAGATTGTGGTGAACGAGAACGGCAACCGCGTTCAGGAAAGCCGGGGTTCCCTCAAGGCCAAGCGTCCCGGACTGTTTTACTGGGAGACCAGTGAGCCGCACTCCCAGTTTGTGGTCAGCGATGGCAGCAAGGTCGAAGTTTACGATCCGGACCTCGAGCAGGTGTCTGTTCACAGCCTGGATGAGAAAGTTTCGACGACGCCTGCACTGCTACTCAGCGGCGAGGTCGACAACCTGGATGAGACCTACAAGGTGTCGATGCAATCTGCCGGTGACAATACCCACGAGTTTACACTGGAACCCAGAAGCGAGGACTCGTTGTTTGTGTCCCTGCGGCTTACCTTCTCAGAGGGTGAGCTCCAGGAAATGCGAATGGAAGATTCACTGGCGCAGCTCACCGTTCTCAGCTTTGAGGATATCCTCCTGAACGAAGAGGTCAGCGACAGCGCCTTTGTCCTTGAGTACCCCGATGACGTGGATGTGATCCGGGACGGGGCCTGATGCAGGAAAGCCTGTTCGGGGAACAGCAGGGATTCCGACCCCTGGCTGCGCGAATGCGCCCCGGGAGCCTTGACGAGTACGTTGGTCAGGCTCATCTGGTGGGTGAGGGCAAACCGCTGCGGCGGGCGGTGGAACAGGGGCAGCTCCATTCCATGATCCTCTGGGGTCCTCCGGGCGTTGGCAAGACCACTTTTGCCAGACTGCTGGCCAACCTCAGCGACCTTAGCTTCGAAACCGTCTCCGCTGTTCTGAGCGGTGTGAAGGACATTCGCTCAATCGTGGAGCGGGCAAAGGAGCGTAAGCGAAGCGAGGGCAAGGATACCCTGCTGTTTGTAGACGAGGTCCATCGCTTCAACAAGAGCCAGCAGGACGCGTTTCTACCGCACATCGAAGACGGCACCTTCATCTTCGTGGGTGCGACCACGGAAAACCCTTCTTTCGAGCTTAATAGCGCGCTGTTATCCCGTACCCGGGTTTATGTCCTCAAGAATCTCTCCGATGACGATATCCTGGAGCTGCTTGAGCGGGCGTTGTCATCCGCAGAAGGACTGGACGGTCGCTTTACCGTTGAGCAACCGGTGCTGGATCTGATGGCATCCGCATCCGGAGGCGATGCCAGGCGCGCGCTCAATATTCTCGAAGTGGCAACGGATCTTGCCGAACCGGAAGCTGGAAGTGGCACTCTGACAATAACCCGCGACCATCTGGAGCAGGTGTTGCAGACCAGCCTCAGGCGTTTCGATAAGGGCGGTGACGTTTTCTACGACCAGATTTCGGCGCTGCACAAGTCGGTGCGGGGCTCCGACCCGGATGGTTCCCTTTACTGGTTGTGCCGTATGCTCGACGGCGGCTGTGATCCTCTGTATGTGGCTCGCCGGCTGGCCCGGATTGCCAGTGAGGACATTGGTAATGCCGACCCCAGGGCACTGCAGCTTGCCATGGACGCCTGGGAAGCCCAGGAGCGACTGGGTTCACCGGAAGGAGAACTGGCGCTTGCCCAGGCAGTGACCTATCTGGCGCTGGCCCCAAAAAGCAATGCCGTGTACAAGGCATTCAATCAGTGTATGGCGGATATCCGTAATCAACCGGACTATGAAGTTCCCGTTCACCTGCGCAATGCTCCGACCAAGTTGCTGAAATCCATGGGCCACGGCGATGAATACCGTTATGCCCATGATGAGCCCGAAGCGTTCGCCGCTGGTGAATCCTACCTGCCCGAAGCCATCCATCAACAGCGATACTATCAGCCGGTAAACCGGGGCCTGGAAATCAAACTCGCCGAAAAGCGCGACAGGCTGGATGAATGGAACAGTAAAAGCACCCGCAAGCGCTACCCGCAACGCTGAAATGCCCTGCCTGACGGCGCCTGCTGTAGCCACAGACCTCCTCGCAGGTATAATGCCCAGTCAATTGTGAAAAACAGACATTTCTTTGAACCGGAAAACTCAGGATAACCATGCTCGATCCCAAACGTGTCCGTACCCAGACTGAAGAGATCGCCCGTCGCCTGGCCATCAAGGGCTTTGACTTTGACAAAGCCACCTTCGATCAGCTTGAGGAACGCCGCCGGGCGATTCAGGTGAAAACGGAAACTTTGCAGAGCGAGCAGAACCGCCGGTCAAAATCCATCGGTAAAGCCAAGGCCGCCGGAGAAGACATTCAGCCGCTGCTGGATGAGGTGGAAAACCTGAAGAAGCAGAAGTCGGAAGCCGAAGACGAGTTGCGGGTGCTTCAGGAGGAACTTAACGACTTCCTGGCCGCGATTCCGAACCTGCCGGATGAGTCAGTACCTGCGGGAGAGAGCGAAGACGATAATGTTGAGGTTCGTCGCTGGGGGACGCCAAGAAGCTTTGATTTCGAGCCCAGGGATCATGTTGCCCTGGGAGAGGCCCTCGGTGGGCTGGACTTTGAAACTGCCACCCGTCTGGCCCATTCCCGGTTCGCCGTGATGCGTGGCCCGGTTGCGCGGCTTCATCGGGCCCTGGCTCAGTTCATGCTGAACCTGCACACCGAAGAGCATGGCTACATGGAGGCCTATGTTCCGTATCTGGTGAATGCAGAGACCCTGTACGGCACCGGCCAGCTTCCGAAGTTCGAGGAAGATCTGTTCCGTATGGACGGTGAGAAGCCGTTGTACCTGATTCCCACGGCAGAAGTGCCGGCCACCAACCTGGTCAGCGACACCATTCTGGATGCCGGAGAGCTGCCCCTGAAGATGGTGTGCCACACGCCCTGTTTCCGCAGCGAGGCCGGCTCCTACGGTCGGGATACCCGGGGCATGATCCGGCAGCATCAGTTCGACAAGGTGGAACTGGTGCAGGTGGTTCGCCCTGAGGACTCCGAAGCCGCTCTTGAGACACTGACAGGCCACGCAGAAAAGGTGCTGCGGCTCCTGGATCTGCCTTACCGTCTGGTGGATCTCTGTGGCGGCGATATGGGCTTCGCTGCCGCACGCACCTACGATATTGAAGTATGGCTTCCGGGACAGGACAAGTACCGCGAAATTTCCTCCTGCTCCAACACCCGGGACTTCCAGTCACGTCGCATGCATGCACGTTGGCGCAATCCGGAAACCAACAAGCCGGAACCCGTGCATACCCTGAACGGGTCCGGCCTCGCGGTTGGCCGTGCACTGATTGCAGTCATGGAAAACTACCAGCAGGAAGACGGTAGCATTCTGGTTCCGGAGGTTCTGAAACCGTACATGGGAGGCATGGAACGAATCCAATGAGTGAGAGATCCGACGACGCACCATGGAAGGGCGTTGGTGCAAAGCCTGCACCCGTTCGGTACCGCAAGAATCCGGTAACGGAAAACCCCAACAGTTCGGAAGGAGAGGTCGCTCTTGTCGGCGCGGGGCCGGGCGATCCGGAACTGCTGACCCTCAAGGCGTGGCGGCTGATCCATTCGGCGGAAGTGGTGCTCTATGATCGCTTGGTTTCGCCAGAAATCCTGTCACTCATACCGGAATCTGCAGAAAAGATTCATGTAGGCAAGCAGCGGGCGAACCACACTCTGCCCCAGGATCAGATCAATAACCGGTTGGTGGAGCTTGCCCGCAAAGGGCGTCGGGTGGTTCGGCTGAAAGGGGGAGATCCTTTCATTTTTGGTCGCGGCGGCGAGGAGATTGAAACCCTTGCGGCCGCCGGTGTGAGATTCCAGGTAGTACCGGGCATTACCGCGGCCTCCGGGTGTGCCGCCTATGCCGGAATACCACTGACCCACCGGGATCATGCCCAGTCGGTCCGTTTTGTAACCGGCCACCTCAAGAATGATACCTGCGATCTGCCCTGGAAGGACTTTGTCCAGAATAACCAGACTCTGGTGTTCTACATGGGCCTGGTGGGTCTGCCGATTATTTGCCGGCAGCTGATCGCCCATGGCATGCCTGCGGATATGCCTGTGGCTCTTGTGTCGCGAGGCACCACACCTGAACAGCAGGTGGTAGTCGGTGATCTTTCCAATATTGTCGAGCGGGTGGAGCGGAATGCCGCGCCTGCTCCCACGCTGGTGATGATCGGCAGGGTGGTAACCCTCAGGAGCAGGCTGGACTGGGTAGGCGGCTGATCTCAGCCGCGCCGTTTCGGCAACACGTCCTTGAGCTTGTCCCGCATATCGTGCAGCGCTTTCTCGGTGGTCTCCCAGTCGATACAGGCATCGGTCACTGACACGCCGTACTTGAGATCTGCCAGGTTTTCCGGAATTGACTGGTTGCCCCAGTTCAGGTTGCTCTCCACCATCATTCCCTGGATGGACTGGTTGCCTTCCAGAATCTGGTGGGTGATGTCCTGCAGCACCAGCGGCTGGATCGCCGGATCCTTGCTGGAGTTGGCGTGGCTGCAATCCACCATGATGGACTGGCGCAGTTTTGCTTTCTCCAGTGCCTGTTCACACAGGGCAACGCTTACTGAATCGTAGTTGGGCTTGCCGCCGCCACCCCGAAGAACCACATGGCCATAGTTGTTGCCACGGGTGCGGATGACTGCCACTTTTCCCTGCTGGTCGATGCCCAGAAAGCTGTGGGGGTGTGAAACGGATCTCATGGCGTTGACTGCAACATCGAGACTGCCGTCGGTGCCATTCTTGAAGCCGATGGCCATGGACAGGCCACTGCTCATCTCCCGGTGCGTCTGGGACTCGGTGGTACGGGCTCCAATGGCAGACCAGGAAATGGTGTCCTGAAGATATTGCGGGGAAATCGGGTCCAGAGCTTCGGTGGCCGTCGGCAGCCCCAGCTCGGAAATATCCAGCAGCAGGCGGCGACCGATATGCAGGCCCTGCTCGATATCAAAAGTATCGTTCAGGTGCGGGTCGTTGATCAGCCCCTTCCAGCCCACGGTTGTACGCGGCTTCTCGAAATAAACACGCATCACAATCAGCAGGGTATCACTGACTTCGTCTGCCAGCTTCTTGAGCTTTGCGGCGTATTCGCGGGCTGCCTCAACATCGTGAATGGAGCAGGGGCCTACCACCACAAACAGACGATGATCCCTGCCGTCCATGATGTCATAAATAGCCTGGCGGCCGTTCTCCACGGTTTCCGCGGCTTTGCCGGAAAGCGGCATCTCCTGCTTGAGCGCTTCAGGGGTGATCAATGGTTCCTGACTCGCCACATTCAGATTCTCTAGTTTGGTACCCGACATGCTGTTGTTATCCCCGTCGCATAAAACATAACAGGCCGGCGTTTAGTTGCAGTAAACCCCGGCGAGTTGGTTATACTGCGTTATTTGATTGACCTTTTCAACGCTTCTGACGCGCGGAGAACGGATGCAGCAAAGCACGCAGAACAAGCGCGAAGTCCTGCCCCGGAAACGGGTCGCAGAAAAGATGGCTGACGTGCTTTCCGGCATTCGCGTTCCCGATCTTCCATACCCTGCCCAAAAGCTGTCACCCGACGCGGCCAGCGACTGGGGGCCATTGCTGCTGTCCTGCTGGACAGAGCAGAGGGATGAGCCCGTTACCCGTGTCATTCGTTCCGTGTCACTGACATGGTCTGTTCGGCAGATCAACTCCGCCTATGTTGCCGACCGCATCATGGGCGTGTTCCTCAAGACCAGCGGACTGCATCCGGAGCTGGCCCGTCGCATCGCCCGCCTGAGGTTCTTTTTCGCCTGGCGCATGAATCTTGATGGTGCCGGGGCACTCCATGAGACGTTGATTGGGTGGCTGGACAGCCTGCAGGACTGCCGCGGCTGGAGCGCCTCCGGCGGGCGTTCTGACAGAGCCCTGGTGGATCAGCTCGATGCCCTGACTATTGCGGTC
>NZ_JAWLDU010000068.1:0-12558 GCF_041686475.1 Marinobacter sp. | reverse complement strand
GCTGCAATAGCAGATGCGATGAGCGTCTTTTTCATGTTGCGTCTTCCTTTATTGAGTTAACTCAGGTTTTAGCGTCGGGTTCTATTCCCGCTCTTCAGACTTCACCAGTCGGGCTGGTTGAGCCCTATTCTGTGTACTTACCATGTCAGTTTTGTGACAAAGCAATACGAATCCAGTTTTCTTTTTCTTTTAAAGGGGCTTGCCAGCCCCTTTTCTCGTCAACCACTTACAGCTGTCTTTTAAAGCTCTGAGTGATGAACCTGTTTTAATACAATGAACTTTTTTTTGCAAATTTTTAATCCGTGCTTTTTAGCTCAATTCGTCGTAATAAAGCAAGTGCTTATGCAGACAAACAATGCCGCCTCTCCGGGCACCTACCTTTCAAATCCGGGGCCACAATAAAAAAAACCCTTTTATTTTAAATAGTTAAATTCCAATAAGCACACTGAGACCAGAACCAGCAACATCTCATCGAAGACAGGCTGCACCAGAGCAGGACACTTGCCGGGCCTGTGCGCCACATCAGTGCATACACCTACTTAACGCCGGGGCCACCGCCTGCCTCGAGAAGGAACGTGACAGGGCCATCATTAACGAGAGCCACTTTCATATCGGCGCCAAACTGCCCACGACCAACCAGGCCCTCACCGAGGTATTGCTCTGACACCACCAGAAACTCCCGGAACAACGCTTCCGCCTGCATGGGTGGCGCCGCCACAGAGAAGCCCGGGCGAGTGCCCGACCGGGTATCGGCTGCAAGGGTAAACTGGGGAACAACGAGGAGGTAGCCGCCTGTATCAAGCAGACTGTGATTCATCCGTCCCTGGTCATCGGCAAATATCCGGTAATGGATCACCTTGCGACAGAGCATTTCCGCGATTGCCGGGTCATCAGACTTTTCAATGCCAAGCAAAAGCAACAGCCCCGCATCAATCTCGGAGACAGTCTTTTGATCGACGGTAACGCTGGCGTGAGTGACTCGCTGAATCAGCCCTTTCATTGTGCTCCCTGCGGAAGGACTCAAAAGTTGCGAAGGAGTTTATCCACGGCGCAAGCTCGCCGCAACCCCTCTCAGGGGGTATTTGGCGTTTGTGCGGGAGGTAGTTATTGAGCGCTACCATCCAGTCTTGCTGCTATCTCATCAATGCCGCGCATCAAGGCATCAACGATGGCCGGCTCAGAGGCCGAATGGCCTGCATCCCGTATGATTCTGAGGTCAGCCTCCGGCCATGCCTCGCTCAGGGCAAGGGCATTGTCCAGAGGGCAGACCATGTCGTACCGGCCATGAATGATAATACCCGGGATATCCTCGAGCATGCCGGCATCGCGGACAATCTGGTCGTCCTCCAGAAACGCTTGGTTCATGAAGTAGTGGCACTCGATTCGCGCCAGGGCGATCGCGACGTGCGGGTGACCGAAATGCTCGACTACACGGGGGTTCGGATGCAGGGTGGCACAACGCCCTTCCCAGATAGACCAGGCTTTCGCGGCCTGAATCTGCTCAAGTTCGTTGCTGCTGGTAAGGCGTCGATAGTAGGCGGAGACCAGATCATGCCGCTCATCTTCCGGAATCGGTGCAAGGAAGTCTTCCCAGTAATCAGGAAAGATACGGCTGGCGCCCTCCTGGTAAAACCAGTGGATGTCCCTGGGACGGCACAGGAAAATACCCCGGAGTACCAGGCCAAGCACCCTTTCCGGATGGGTCTGGGCATACACCAGGCTGAGAGTTGAACCCCAACTGCCACCAAAGAGAATCCACTGATCAATACCAAGAAACAGACGGACCGTTTCCATGTCCTCCACCAGCTTTTGCGTGGTGTTGCCCTCGAATTCCGCCAGAGGGCTTGAACGACCAGCGCCACGCTGGTCCATCAGGATGATCCGGTAACGCTCGGCATCAAAAAAACGGCGATAGTAATCCTCACAGCCACCCCCGGGCCCACCGTGAACAACCAGCACGGGAATGCCATCCGGATTACCGCTTTCTTCCACGTAAAGCTCGTGGGGCAGGTCCACCGCAATGCGGTGCCGGGCATTAGGTTTGATGTCGGGATACAGAGTGAGCATAGAACGCTCCGGAAAAAGGATTTAAACGGAGTTTAGCTGAAGTGAACAGAAAAGGGGCAGATGTCACGACACCTGCCCCTCTTGTCAGCGCTCGCCAGCTTACTTCTTGTGAGCGCGTTTGCGCTCGTTCTCGGTAAGGAACTTTTTGCGCAGACGGATCGATTTGGGGGTTACTTCCACCAGCTCGTCTTCATCGATGAACTCCAGCGCCTGCTCAAGGGTAAATTTGATTGGCGGCACCAGCCCGATGACTTCGTCCTTACCGGAGGCACGCATGTTGTCCAGCTTTTTGCCCTTGGTGGGGTTAATCACCAGGTCGTTGTCACGGCTGTGAATGCCACACAACTGGCCTTCATAGACCTCCTGACCAGGATCCAGGAACAGCTTGCCCCTGCTCTGCAGGGTTTCCAGAGAGTAGGTCAGCGCCGCACCGGTTGCCATCGACACCAGCACACCGTTCTGGCGGCTGGTCATGTCACCGCTCTTGATCGGACCGTAATGACTGAAGGTCGATGTCAGGATGCCGGAGCCGGATGTCATGGTCAGGAAGGAGTTACGGAAGCCGATCAGGCCACGCGCCGGAATCGTGTACTCAAGACGCATACGCCCCTTGCCGTCCGGCACCATATTGGTCAGCTCGCCCTTGCGGAAACCCATCTGGTCCATGAGAGCACCCTGGTGCTGCTCTTCAATATCGATGATGACGTTCTCGTAGGGCTCCTGCTTGACCCCGTCGATTTCCCGGATCACCACTTCCGGGCGACCTACTGCCAGCTCGAAGTTTTCCCGGCGCATGTTTTCGATCAGCACTGACAGGTGCAGCTCACCACGGCCGGAAACCTTGAACTTGTCTGCAGAGTCGCCTTCCTCAACGCGCAAGGCAACGTTATGGAGCAGCTCCTTTTCAAGGCGCTCCTTGATGTTACGGCTGGTGACGAACTTGCCTTCCCTACCACAGAACGGCGAGTCGTTGACCTGGAACGTCATGGAAACCGTCGGCTCGTCCACCGTCAGCGGGGGCAGCGCCTCAACGTTAGCCTGATCGCAAAGGGTGTCGGAGATGAACAGCTCGTCCATACCGCTTACGCAAATAATGTCGCCTGCCTGAGCCTCGTCGACTTCAACGCGCTGCAGGCCCGAGTGGCCCATGATCTTGAGGATTCGGCCCTGACGTTTCTTGCCGTCCGCACCGATCGCCGTTACCGGGGAGTTGGTTTTAACCTTACCGCGCCGGATACGGCCAATCCCGATCACACCCAGGAAGCTGTTGTAGTCCAGCTGGGAGATCTGCATCTGGAACGGACCATCGCGATCAACGTTCGGTGCCGGCACATGGTCCACAATGGCCTGGAAAACCGCATCCATGTTGTCGTCCAGCTTTTCATGATCCATCCCGGCGATGCCGTTGAGAGCGCTGGCATACACGATCGGGAAATCCAGCTGTTCATCGCTGGCGCCGAGGTTGTCGAACAGGTCGAACACCTGATCTACCACCCAGTCAGGGCGAGCGCCGGGACGATCGATCTTGTTAACCACGACAATCGGGTGCAGGCCGGCATCGAAAGCCTTCTGGGTCACGAAACGGGTTTGCGGCATCGGGCCGTCGATGGAATCAACCACCAGCAGCACGCAATCCACCATGCTCATCACGCGCTCGACTTCACCACCGAAGTCGGCGTGGCCCGGGGTGTCAACGATATTGATGTCGTAGTCATGCCATTTCAGCGCCGTGTTCTTGGCCAGGATGGTGATGCCGCGTTCTTTTTCCTGGTCATTGGAATCCATGACGCGCTCGTTTTCGAGCTCTTTGCGGTCCAGCGTACCGGACTGGCGCAACAACTGGTCCACCAGCGTGGTTTTGCCATGGTCAACGTGGGCGATGATGGCGATATTACGAAGTTTATCAATCACAACAATATTCCTGCAGCATGCACTGAATGACCTGAGAGGTCTTCAGCAGGCGCAACGCCCCTTACATGCCGTCTCAAATCCGTAAAATGAATTTCATTTGCCAGGCTGGGCAGCCCAGGTGCACCCTGACGAGACTCAGCATTTGCGCTGAATATCCGGGTCCAAAATGAAGTGGCGCGCAGTATATAGCAAACTCACTTGCGTTTATATGAAGAAAAACGCCTATCCGGGGACTGGCACCCCTGCACCGAATTAATGCATATTTTCGGTGCATGCACCTTTTTAATGCACCACAAAAGGGCGGGAAAAGCGGCTTGGGCACCCTTGTCGCTCCAAAAATGCCCGAAAACCCTGTAATTGCGCACTTGTGGAGCATGAAAACAAAATTGGCAAGGCTATTGCTTCATGGTAGTCAGCCGAATTCGCAGGTAAGACGGAACAGCTTTTGGTAAGCTGCCCAACCTGAAAGAAAGATCGGAACTCAGCCCCGCTGAACGATCCGGCAACAATGTACACAGAAATCGCCCGCTATACGGGATAACTGACGGAGCTTGCACAATGTCCAAGACGATTGATCTGATCAAGGAACACGAAGTCAAATGGGTCGACATGCGATTCACTGACAGCCGCGGTAAAGAGCAGCACGTGACCCTGCCCGCAACCGAAGTTGACGAGGATTTCTTCGCCGACGGCAAGATGTTCGATGGCTCCTCCATCTCTGGCTGGAAGGGCATCAACGAATCCGACATGATCCTGATGCCGGTTGATGAAACCTCTGTTCTCGATCCGTTCACCGAAGAAACCACTATTAACATCACCTGCGACATCGTGGAACCTTCCACCATGCAAGGCTATGAGCGTGACCCACGCTCGGTTGCCAAGCGTGCCGAAGAGTACCTGAAGTCCACCGGCATCGCCGACGGTGCACTGTTCGGCCCGGAGCCGGAATTCTTCGTATTCGACTCAGCCCGCTGGAAAGTCGATATGCAGGGTGCAATGTATGAACTGCACTCGGAAGAGGCAGCCTGGGTATCCGGCGACGAATTCGATCGCAACAACATCGGTCACCGTCCGGGCGTTAAAGGCGGCTACTTCCCGGTTCCCCCGGTAGACAGCCTGCACGACCTGCGGGGCGCCATGTGTGCGGCCATGGAGTCCATGGGCCTGGAAATTGAAGTACACCACCACGAAGTGGGTACCGCTGGCCAGTGTGAAATCGGCGTTGGCGCCAACACCCTGACCCGCAAGGCTGACGAAGTTCAGATCCTGAAGTACTGCGTACACAACGTTGCCCACGCCTACGGCAAGACGGCCACGTTCATGCCCAAGCCGGTGGTTGGTGACAACGGTTCCGGTATGCACGTACACATGTCCCTGAACAAGGACGGCAAGAACCTGTTCGCAGGCGACGGCTATGCCGGCCTGAGCGAGATGGCCATCTACTACATCGGCGGTGTCATCAAGCATGCCAAGGCCATTAACGCCTTTACCAACGCGTCCACCAACAGCTACAAGCGTCTGGTTCCGGGCTTCGAAGCTCCGGTCATGCTGGCCTACTCTGCCCGCAACCGTTCCGCTTCCATCCGGATTCCCTACGTGAACAGCCCCAAGGGCCGTCGGATCGAAG
Organism: Marinobacter sp.; assembly: GCF_041686475.1. Classification (GTDB taxonomy): domain Bacteria; phylum Pseudomonadota; class Gammaproteobacteria; order Pseudomonadales; family Oleiphilaceae; genus Marinobacter. The sequence continues at coordinate 6,953 of NZ_JAWLDU010000068.1, read as the reverse complement.
TCCGCTTCCCTGACGCCTCTGCCAACCCGTACCTGGCGTTCGCAGCCCTGGTGATGGCCGGCCTCGACGGCATCCAGAACAAGATCCACCCTGGCGACGCCATGGACAAGGATCTGTACGATCTGCCGAAGGAAGAAGCCCTGAACATCCCGACCGTTGCCGAGACTTTCCAGGAGGCCCTGGACGCTCTGGAAGCGGATCACGAGTTCCTGACCCGTGGCGGCGTGTTCACCGAGGACATGATCGGCGGCTACATTGACCTGAAGCGTGGCGAAGTTGAGAAACTCAACATGACCACACACCCGGTCGAGTTCGAGCTGTACTATTCATGCTAAGCACGTCCTGCCAGGCGCTTTAAGGCGCCAGCAGTCAGAGAAGCCCTGCCATGTGCAGGGCTTTTTTGTGCCGGCAATCACACTGCCGCATCAGCCTTAACGGAATGTAACCAAGCCCGGCGGGAATGGCGTTGAAATACACAGGTCTGACGCTGATAATCGGGTAAAACAACAGACAGGTTGTATCTATGAAACCACGGCTCGCATTTGTCGCAGGCATTCTTACCTTCATTGCCCTCCCGCTTTCTGCAGAGGTGTACCGCCAGGTTGATTCCCAGGGCAACGTTACCTACACCGATGAACCAGCGGAAGGCACGGACGCTGAAGAAGTCAAGGTCAAGCCCGTAACCACAGTGACCCTGCCGAAACCGGAATCTGTCCAGGAGCCGGAACAACTGCGGGAAACAGTGGAGCAGGAAGGCGCCGCCTATGACAGCGTGACCTTCGTTGCACCCGGTGATGATGAGGCTTTTCACAGTGGCAGTGGTGACGTGGAGTTCCAGGTAACCAGTTCACCCTCGCTGCGGGACAATCATAAATACGAGGTCACCCTGGACGGCCAGCCTGTGGGGCAGAGCTCCTCCGGCACGGTGATGGTACGCAATGTCTATCGCGGCACCCACGATGCAGGCGTTAACATCATTGACAGCAACGGCGTCACCATCAAAAGCGGCGAATCCATCAGTTTTACCATCCACAGGCCAAGTGTTAACAACTGACGCACCTTTTCGGAGCCCCGCCCTCTCTGCAGAGGGCGCCTCGATACCCTGACCGCGTTAGCGGCTAGCGGCCTCTCCGATCACCGATGCGCACCACATTAGTGCGCTCGCACCAAAAAGCAGCCATACTCTGACCAATCGCAGGGCGCTCAGCCGGCATTCTGTAACGCATATTTGTGCCTATGCACTACACAACAGCGGGTTTTCAGGCCGCCAGGCCCCAATGCCCGCAAAATGCGCACTTTCAATGCCGTAATCATCCAATGTGGTTCGCTTTTTGCAAAACTGCGTGAGTAATCAGCATTGCCCACCAAAAGGGATGGAAGCATGGCAATACCGGCCGGATACAAAAGCATACTGGACAGCCTGACGACGGCAGTGATTGTGCTGAGGGAAGGCCTGCAGATCCAGTACCTGAATCCCGCCGCAGAGAGCCTGTTTGAAACCAGCATTACCAGAAGCCAGGGCTCGCCAATCAAAGATATCCTGATCGACTCGGAAGACGCCCTGAAAACTCTTTATGCCGCTGCCGAGAACGGGCAGTCGTATACTCGCCGAGAAGCCGGGTTCGTGCTCGCAAGCGGTTTGCGGCTTACCGTTGACTACTCGGTCTCGCCCATCAGCCTGGACCCGACTGAACTGCTGATTGAGATACAGCCACGGGATCGCTTGCTGCGCATCAGCCGTGAGGAAGACATCATCTCCCAGCAGGAGACCACGCGAATTCTGGTGCGGGGTATGGCCCACGAGATCAAGAACCCCCTGGGCGGCATCCGTGGCGCTGCCCAGTTGCTGGACCGGGAACTGAACAACGAAGACCAGAAAGAATATACCCAGGTCATCATTGCAGAGGCCGATCGTCTGCGGTCCCTGGTGGACAGAATGCTCGGCCCCAACAAGGCCCCGAAACTGGCCCCCACCAACATCCATGAAGTGCTTGAACGGGTAAAGACCCTGCTGGAAGCCGAGAGCCGCGGCAGGATTCATTTCAGCCGCGACTATGACCCCAGCCTTCCGGAGTTCCAGGGCGACACGGAGCAGTTGATCCAGGCTTTTCTCAACATCGCCCGCAACGCCATGGAGGCCGCTTTCGAAAATCAGGCTGAGTTGACCGACGACGAACAGCCAACCATTACCTTCCGTACCCGCGCGCTCAGGCAGTTCACCATCGGCCACAAACGCCATCGGCTGGTTTGCCGCGTGGACGTGATCGACAACGGGCCGGGCATACCGCCGGATCTGCTGCAAAACGTTTTCTACCCGATGATCAGCGGCCGGGCGAGCGGAACAGGCCTTGGCCTTTCCATTACCCAAAGCATCATCGGGCAACATCACGGGCTGGTTGAATGCGAAAGCCAGCCCGGCGAAACCGACTTCATCATCTTCCTGCCCCTGGAGGACAATCAATGAGCCAACCGGCAAACGTCTGGATAATTGACGACGACAGAAGTATACGCTGGGTGCTGGAGCGCGCCCTGAACCAGGCCGGTATGCAACCCCGGGTTTTTGAAAGCGGCGAAAGCATCATGATGCGGCTGGAACACGAACAGCCCGACGCCATCATCAGCGATATCCGCATGCCCGGCGTGGACGGTATCACCCTGCTCTCCCAGATTGTCGAGGCGCACCCGGATCTGCCGGTGATTATCATGACCGCCCATTCGGACCTGGAAAGCGCGGTTACCAGCTACCAGACCGGTGCCTTCGAATACCTGCCCAAGCCCTTTGACGTGGATGACGCCGTGGCGCTTGTTAAGCGGGCCGTGGCCCACAGCCACGAGCGCAGAGCCACAGCAGAGCCCCAGGCGGAGAGTTCGCAACGCAACACCGAAATCATCGGTGAAGCCCCGGCCATGCAGGAAGTGTTCAGGGCCATCGGCCGCCTGTCACACTCCAATATTACGGTACTGATCAACGGCGAAAGTGGCACCGGTAAGGAACTGGTGGCCCAGGCGTTGCACAATCACAGCCCCCGGGCCAGCCGCCCGTTTATCGCGCTGAACATGGCCGCCATTCCCAAGGACCTGATCGAGTCCGAGCTGTTCGGCCATGAAAAAGGCGCTTTCACCGGGGCAGCGGCTGCGAGGCAGGGGCGATTCGAACAATCCAACGGCGGCACCCTGTTCCTCGACGAAATCGGCGACATGCCCGCCGACACCCAGACCCGTCTGCTGCGGGTACTGGCGGATGGCGAGTTCTACCGGGTTGGCGGCACCACACCCATCAAGGTAGATGTGCGCATCATCGCAGCCACACACCAGGACCTGGAAAAACTTGTCCAGGCCGGCACCTTCCGGGAAGACCTGTTCCACCGGCTGAATGTCATTCGCGTACACCTGCCAAAACTGGCGGAACGGCGCGAAGACATCCCGCGGCTGATGGAGCACTTTCTCAAGCGCGCAGCCCGGGAACTGGCGGTGGAAACCAAGCTGCTACGGCCGGAAGCGGAAGAGTACCTCACCACCCTGCCCTGGCCCGGCAACGTCCGCCAGCTGGAAAACACCTGCCGCTGGCTGACCGTTATGGCCAGTGGCCGTGAAGTTCACATCGACGACCTGCCGCCGGAACTGATGCAACAGGCCGAAGCACCGGCCACGGGCCAGACCTGGCAGGAAGGCCTGCGCAACTGGGCCGAGCAGGAACTCAAGCGTGGCCGCAAGGGCATTCTCGATACAGCCGTACCGGAGTTCGAGCGCATCATGATCGAGACCGCCCTGAAGCACACCGGCGGCCGGCGGCGGGATGCTTCCATTCTGCTGGGCTGGGGGCGGAATACGCTGACGCGGAAGATTAATGAGCTGGGGATGGATCATCCGGAGGGGGTGGAGGATTGATTCATCAGTAGGTGATCGGAATGGGGCCAAATGAAGACCTCATCAGCCCTTTTTAAACAACTCTCTAACGTACCTCGCGCCAGTAAATGATTCGGTCATTTCCGCGGAAAACGCCAAAGGTTGCCAGTGCCGTCGGGTCTGAAAGATCATTCGACCCTCCTTGCTGCCAGAAATGCTGCAGCCATACAGGCACAGCCAGCTCCAATTCGATTCCGCGGTTACCCGGGTCTTCTGATTTCCCCTCTCCCGGGGCAGATAATACCATCTGATCCGAATCCACAACCGTGCCGGCCTGCGCCTGGCCATCTACCACTGGGGATAATTCCGTATCGCCGTCACCCAGCGCCGACCCGGAAAAGTCCAGTGTTACGTCATCCGGCAGATTGAACATCCAGCAGCTTTCGTCAACGTTGGTGACAAACCGGCTACCATCGAAGTACTCAGCACGCATGGGAATAGTCAGCGGCAGGGTTTCCGGGCCGAAGGCATTATCTAGCACCACTCGGCCATAACGCATATCAAAGGCAAAACCTGGTTGTAGCGACAGGGCTGGCTGCGTGGAGGTTACATTGTCCTGATCCCTCACGCGATCAATGGCAATGCGATAATCCGGATTGAACGGCGCAACCTGAGCTGCCGGTTCTTTTTCGTACCGCAGGGAGTCGGCACCGCTGAATCTGAACCGAATTACACCTGGTGAGGCCACGGAGCGCGCCATCGGGTCCAGCAGCGTGTCTACAGACAGGGGTGCGCCCAGCGTGCTCAATGCAGTTTCGTCAGCGCTGGCCGCCACCCGCTCAACGCCTGAACTATCCAGGCGCAGGAAGCTACCCATGGTGTAATTCCGGGTTGTGCTTCCAGCCGTTGCCAGCGCACGTACCTCAACCAACGGCTCCGAGCCGGGGGACCAACCAAGATCCTGGCCAATATAGGCAAAGCTGTTACCGGCGGAACAGTATGGCGCCACAGCACCGGAATCAACAATTTGCATCGCGAAGCTTGCCGGAACGAACCGACCTACATTAGCAACTTCATTTCCGGTTACATTCTCGCTACCGAGATAGGCGCCACTGGCAAGGGTCGGTGTCACTCCGATTATCCCTACCTCGGGCCAATTGAAGTTGCCGCAAGCAGTACCGTCTTGATCGTCGTCACCATTGCAGCCCAGACCGAATTCACCAAAAGCCCCTTCAAGATCTGGCAAATCGCCCCCGACAGGCGCCACCAGGGAAGGGTTCAAGACAACGCCCTCAGGTGCCGACTCGTTTCCGAAGTTGGGCGTAATGTCGTCGTCAATGTTCCTCGAGGACACAGTCACTGGAAAATCTTCCCCCGCTGCCACGAATACATTGTCGTCTGACACCGAACTGGCTTCCGGATTATCGAGTATATCCAGCGTGAAATAGGCAGGTCTGGCAACAAAGTCCCCGACGCCGGTCATCACGAGCCCCTCACTCTCTCCGGTGCCCTCATGCAGTGCATTGAATTCGACTCGCCCGACATCCGGATAACGCAGGTCGATAGTAGCGACGCCATCGCCGTCAAACTCCAGGCTCCGCGTGCTTCCAGGCGATGCCGTTGGGACCGCGCCGCCATCAATCGAAACCGACAGGCTCCCACCTGAGGGATTACTGTATTGGGACCAGAGTGAAACGTCCTTTGACTCATCGGAAAATTCGGGAACACAGCGTTCCGTTTCATCATCCTTGCGGACAGCCGTGATGCTTCCATTGACCACCGAGCCGGAGACATGATCTGGCACATCAATGACGAAGCCGGCATCCAGGAACGTCATTTGGCAGGTTTCTGACCCGCCGCTGAAACAGCGAGTGGCGTTCCGGGCGGAAGGCGAAACCGCGTTGGCTCCCAGAGTCACCGTGGATGGCTCAGTTACATTGAGCTGAACATCGGTCTGGCCGGTAAATGTGACCGGATTGGGAACCCAATTGTCTGCAGGCGAGGTGAAGGTTACATCCAGCGGGTCCTCGAACAAATCTGTGCAATCCTGATTTGCACACGCCTCCACGATCACTTGCGAGGAGGAGCATGTCAGTCCCCGCCCCGGATGAGTCAGTCGAATATGGTTCGGTCCGAAGCCAGAGCAGGGGAAGGCTCGGTTCATTTCAGCCATGATCTCGGCCTCGGTCAGCGCGACACCGAAAGCCCTGAACTCATCGATACGCCCCTGCCAACGCTGGCCTTTGGCGCCCTGACCTATGTCGAGGCGCTCAACACCGGCAAGTGCCCCGGTTCCGCCATTACCCTGAGTACCCGAAGTACTGACCTCGTTGCCGTTGACGTACACTTTGATCTCGCCATCGGTGGTCCAGGTCATGGCGATGTGTTGCCATTGATTCTGGGCCATCAGGCCGGAAACGGTCTCAACCTGAAGACACTCCTGATCAGGGTCGCATTCATCGGTATAGACACTGGCCTTGATAACGTCGTCGGCGCCCCCGAAAAATCCATTGGTGTCGTATCGCAGGCCCAAGCGATTGTCTTTGCCAGATCCAGTATCATCGGTAAAGAATATACCCCGGTCATTACCCGAAAAGGATGCGGAGTTATAAACCCAGGCCATCACGGTGACTGCTTCAAGCCCGTTGAGATAATCGCCCGCATCGTTATCTGTAATCTGATCATTATCGCCATCGAAATCACCATAACGACAGGTACCGGGATTGCCGGCTATCGCCGGATCATCGATGCCAGTGCCCAGACCTCCCTGGGAGGTGGCATCATTGTTATTGCCGCTGGTATCAACTACTTCCCCCGGCGTGCCGTCGAGAGATGTCTGCTCCATCCGGTATTCCACCAGGGGGCCGGGCGAACAATTCACCACATCTGTCCAGCGAGTGCCCACGGCAACCTGACCAATCTCGAAGGCATCGTCTCCTGACAGATTCTCGGACCGAAAACCCACATTCGATATTTCGCTCAACCGGTTCGAGGGCGGCACATCTCTTTCCGCGGAGGGTGTCGCGGGTGGTGAGGCACCGCACTCGGGATTAACCCAAAGCTTTCCGTTGCGATAGAAATCCTCACCCTGTTTCGAGAACCGGGCC
>NZ_JAWLDU010000024.1:25770-48214 GCF_041686475.1 Marinobacter sp. | reverse complement strand
TAGAGATGCTGGATATGAAAAACATCAATGAAGCCTACGAGCGCATGAAGAAAGGCGACGTGAAGTATCGCTTCGTGATCGACATGAAAACCCTGAAAGAGACGTAACGAAGAGCCGCCGGCCCTGCCGGCGGCTTGCCGCATTTATCTGGCAATATACCAGCCTTAACCACCGTTCCCTGACCTGATAACAGGCACGATCGGCCGCGGAAGTTCTGGCTGCAGGGGCAGCCCCTGGACGCCCGTGTTCTTCGACTGGGCGTTCAATCTGGCACGCGGGGAAACCATTGCCGAACGCTGGTCACAGATTCCCGCCGATACCGACGTTCTCATCACCCACGGCCCACCTTCAGGCATTCTCGACCAGGTCATCACCAAAACGGATTACCAGTCCGTCGGCTGCGACGACCTGACTCGGGAACTGGAGCGGTTAACACTGAAAATGCATGTCTTCGGACATATTCACGAAAGCCATGGCCAGCAACGACATGAAGACTGCCTGTTCGTCAATGCCAGCACCTGCAACGGCAACTTCAAACCCCTGAACCCGCCGGTGGTGGTGGATCTCTGAAACGGCTGGATCAGCGCTCCGCCACCACCCTGTCGATAGCGTCACGAAGCTCGGGCGCGTCCGGGGTTACGCGGCTAGGGAAGGTTTCAACAACCTCACCGCGGGCGTTGACCACATACTTGTGAAAGTTCCAGCGCGGCGGCGCGCTCTGGCTGTTAATGGCCCTGAACACCGGATTGGCATCGTTACCGGTCACCGCTGTGGGAGCAATCATGGTGAAGGTAACCCCGAAATTCTTGAAGCAGACGTTCGCCGCCTCTTCCTCGGTTGCCGCCTCCTGACGGAAATCATCACTGGCAAAGCCAACCACCACCAGGCCTTGGTCGCCGTACTCCTTGTGCAGGGACTCCAGCCCTTCAAACTGCCCGGTGTAGCCGCAACGGCTGGCGGTGTTGACCACCAGCATGGGTTTTCCCGCCGCCACATCGCACAGATTGACGGAGTCCGAGGAGTGCAGCTTGCGCAGATCCTGGTCGAGATACGCGGGGCACTCCGCCGCCATCACAGACGCTGAGGTCAACATGAAAATCACGGCAATCAGGGCTCGCATATCGGCTTCTCCATAAGGCATCATCAAAGATTACCCTGTATTTACGACCCGGCCAACCAAACAGTTTCCATGACGCCCACACCAGCACCCCATTCAACGGTTCCCGGCACTGCCGACCTGGACAATCCGCTGTACTACCTCGAAAACTTCGAGACGGTGGTGCGCTGGGTCCGGCAGCACCACAGTGACCTGCTGACTACAGAGGAAACCGGGAACATTGATAACCTGCTTGCGCTGAAAAAGCCGGCGCGGGCACTCCTCGCCCGCATGGTAATGCGCAGCGGTGAGCTGTTCCGGGTGGAAAAGCTCAGCTACTCCGAGCTCGGCGAGCCGGTGGCAGACGCCGCTCAAGCACTTGCTCGCAATGGCTGGATCGACGACACGCCGAACATTCATCTAACGGATCTGTTCCGGCTGTTTACCCTTGCCGAACTGCGCCCGGCCCTTGCGGACAGGATCTCCGCCGCCGGATTGCCGCCCGGGGCCGCCAAAAGACTGTTGCGGGACACGCTGGTTCCGATGCATCCGGATCCCGCTCTGGTAAACCAATGGCTGCCGAGTTTCTCCACCACTGTGGTCCGTCTCAACCATATGCCCCTGTTTGATCGCCTGCGGCTGATGTTCTTTGGCAATCTGCGCCAGACCTGGTCGGATTTCGTGCTGGTGGAACTGGGCCATCAGCAATATGAACAGGTGCCACTATCCTCCGAATCCCGCGCATTCGATGAGCGCAACCACGTGGACTGCTACCTGGTCATGCACCACTGCCGTGAGCGCCTGGACCAGGACGAGCCGCCGGAAACGGTATGGCAGGATGTGCCGGCAGCCTCTGACAATCCCTGGCTGGAAAGCCGGCGTGGCCGTTTGCTGTTCGAACTGGGCAAACTGGCAGAGCGCAGCGGCAATCAGGAGCTGGCGCTGGTCGCCTATGCGCAGAGTGGTCACCGCGAGGCCCGGCTACGGCAACTGCGCTTGCTGGAGCGGCTGAAGCGATACCGGGAAGCCTGGCAACTGGCCACAAGTGCTGGTCACCAACCCGGAGCCGGCGCGGAGGGGCGGGGCCTAGAGCGCATCCTCTCCCGGCTGGCGAAGAAACTGAGCGAACCGGCACCCCTCCATGCCACACGTCCGGCAATAACGGCTTTCACACTGGAACTGGAGAATCCGGCGGGCTACTCGGTGGAATGGGTGACGATGGAACGCCTGTCGAAGCCGGAAACCCCGGTCGCCTACGTGGAAAACACCCTGATCAACGGCCTCTTCGGCCTGCTGTGCTGGCGCGCCCTGTTCGCCCCCGTTCCCGGCGCCTTCTTTCACCCTTTCCACACCGGGCCAGTGGACCTGTATCGGGAGGATTTCGTGACTCGTCGGCAAGCCCTGTTTGACGAATGCCTCGATACTCTGGCCACCGATGAGTACAAACGTGAAATCCGCAACACCTGGCGGCAGAAACAGGGCCTCGCCTCGCCCTTTGTGGTCTGGCCCGTGCTTTCTCAAGAAGTCCTGGACCTGGCGCTGGAATGCATCCCCGCCAGCCACCTGGAGCTGATGTTCCGGCGCCTGCTGGATAACCTGCGGGAACACCGCAGCGGTTTTCCGGATCTGATCCGCTTTCAACCCGACCATGCGGAACCGGGCCAACGTTATGAAATGATCGAAGTGAAAGGCCCCGGCGACCGCCTGCAGGATCACCAGACCCGCTGGCTGGAGTTCTGCGTGGACCAGGGCATTCCAGTATCCGTCTGCTACGTTCGCTGGAAAGAGGCCGGCGAATGAGCGAACTCAGGGTTGCCGTGCGAACCCTCTGCGAGTTCGCTGCCCGCAAAGGGGACCTGGATTTGCGCTACACCCCGGCACCGACTTCCGAGGAAGGCATTGCTGGGCACGGGGCTGTGCAGGCCCGGCGCGGCCCCCGATACCAAAGCGAAGTGGCGCTGGCCGGCCAGTGCGGCGGGCTGACTGTCAGCGGCCGCGCCGATGGCTACGACCCGATTGCCGGCCGGCTGGAAGAAATCAAGACTCATCGGGGTGACCTGTCCCGGGTTCGGGAAGCCCAGCGTAACCTTCACCGGGCGCAACTGCGGGTTTACGGGGCACTCCTTTGCCGTCAGGAAAAGCTGAAAACAATCGACCTGGCCCTGATCTATTACGATGTAGGCAAGGACAAGGAAACCCCAGTCAGCGAAACTGCCAGCGCCGGCGAACTCTGGCAGGAACTGGAAACGCTGTGCGCCATTTACAGTGGCTGGGCGGAACAGGAGGCCAGTCACCGGCAGGAAAGAGACCTGGCCCTGTCACGGCTGATATTTCCCTTTCCTGACTTCCGTCCCCGGCAACGCGCGCTGGCGGAGACCGTTTACAAGAACACCCTGCGCAGCCAGACTTTGCTGCTGGAGGCACCCACTGGCCTGGGCAAAACCCTGGGCACTCTGTTCCCGGCGCTGATGGCCATGCCGGCAGCCAGCCAGGACCGGTTGTTCTACCTCACCAGCCGCAACACCGCCCGCCACCTGGCGGTGGATGCCGTCCACCTGTTGCGGAGCAAACAATCCGGTGCACTGCCATTGCGGACCCTGGAGCTGGTAGCCAAGGACCATGCCTGCGAGCATCCGGACAAGGCCTGCCACGGGGACGCTTGCCCATTGGCCAAAGGCTTCTTCGACCGACTGCCGGATGCCCGGACGGAGGCAGTCAGTCACACCGGCGCCCTGACCCAGGCGGTACTCGCAGACATTGCCAGCAACCATGGTATCTGCCCCTATTTCCTGGCCCAGGAAATGGCACGCTGGTGCGATGTGGTGGTGGCGGATGTAAACCGCATGTTCGACCAGTCCGCCCTGCTTCATGCCCTGGTTCGGCAGAATGACTGGAAAGCCAGCCTGCTGATTGACGAAGCCCACAACCTGGTGGACCGGGCCCGTGGCATGTATTCGGTGGAACTGAGCCAGGCCCGCCTGCTGCGGATCCGGCGCCAGGCACCCAAAGCCCTGAAACCCCAGCTGGACGGGGCGTCCCGGGCCTGGCAATCAGTGATCCGCGACCATGCCCCGGACATCAGCCGTGAACCGGTGATACTGGATAACCTGCCCGGCTCACTCACCGGCGCGCTGAACCGACTGGTGTCTGCCATTACCGACTACCTGGCCGACCATCCGCCGGACCTGGCGCTGCAGGAACTGATGTTTGAAAGCCTGGCCTTTACCAGACTCGCGGAGGTGTTCGGCGACCACTCCCTGTGCGAACTGAGCAGATCCGGCCGAGGCAAGGCACAACTGGCCATCCGCAACCTGATACCGGCGGATTTTCTCAGCCCCCGTTTCGAGTCGGCCGACAGCACTCTGCTGTTTTCCGCGACCCTGTCGCCCGGCATCTATTACCGCGACCTGCTGGGCATGCCTGAAGAGACCTGTTTCCAGTCGTTACCCGGCGCGTTTTCCGCCGAACAGCTGGAAGTGCATTTCACGCCCCATATCAGCACCCGCCAGGCAGACAGGGAGCGTTCGCTGGTGCCCATTGCCGAACTCATCGCGCGGCAATACCGGGATCGCCCGGGCAACTACCTGGCCTTTTTCAGCAGCTTTGCCTACCTCAACCGCGTGCGCGACACTCTCGCCGAACTGGCGCCTGACATTCCCCTGCGTACCCAGCAACCGGGCATGTCCGGCGAGGAGCGCACGGCATTTCTGGACGGCTTCCAGACCAACAATGCCGGCGTTGCCTTTGCCGTACTCGGGGGTGTGTTCAGTGAGGGTATCGACCTGCCGGGCGACCGCCTGATCGGCGCCTTTGTGGCGACGCTGGGGCTGCCGCCCTTCGACGCCTGGCATGAGATCCTGCGACAGCGACTGGAGCAGCGTTTTGGTGCCGGCCATGCCTATACGTACCTGATCCCCGGCCTGCAGAAAGTAGCCCAGGCCGCGGGCCGGGTGATCCGCACCCCGGAAGACCGTGGCGTGATCTGGCTGATCGATGACCGTTTTCTGCAGAACCATATCCGCGAGCTCTTGCCCGGCTGGTGGATCACCAACAGTCATACCGACCACCCCCTATAGCAGTATGTCCGCCGGTTTTTGTTATGCTGGTGGGTAACCCAAAATCGGAGCATTGAATGTCGCAGTCTTCCAACGCCCAGTCCCCTTCACAATCACCGGCCTACTCCCTACTGGAACTGGCATCGGTTCGAGAGGGTGATTCCGTCGGCCAGACCCTGGCCAATAGCGTGGCCTATGCCAGACACGCTGAGAGCCTGGGCTTCCAGAGGTTCTGGCTGGCCGAGCACCACAACATGGAAGGCATCAGCAGTTCCGCGACAGCCGTTCTGGTGGGCCACATTGCCGGTGCGACCACAACATTACGTGTTGGTTCCGGCGGCATCATGCTGCCCAATCATCCACCGCTGGTGATCGCCGAGCAGTTCGGCACCCTGGAGAGCCTGTACCCGGGCCGGGTTGACCTGGGCCTTGGCCGCGCACCAGGCACCGACCCGATCACCAGCCGCGCCCTGCGCCGGGACGGACTGGGTGCAGAGCAATTCCCCGAGGATGTTGCCCGGCTGCAGACGCTGCTCGGCCCGCTGCAGCCGGGCCAACAGGTTAAAGCTATCCCCGGTGCCGGCACCAATGTGCCAATCTGGCTGCTTGGCTCCAGCCTCTACAGCGCCCAACTGGCAGCCATGCGTGGCCTGCCCTATGCCTTCGCCGGCCACTTTGCGCCACGGCTCTACCGCGAGGCGATCCAGACCTACCGGGATAACTTCCAGCCCTCTGCACAACTGGACAGGCCCTACGTCATTCTGGCCGTTCCGGCGGTGCCGGCAGCGACCGACGAGGAGGCGCAGTTCCTGGCCACCACCAGTTACCAGCGCATCCTCTCGCTGTTCCGTGGCCAGCCGCTGTGGATGCGGCCGCCGGTGAAATCCATGGACGGCTTATGGAACCCTGGAGAGAGAGCCGGCGTGAAAGACTTCCTGTCCCTGCAACTGCTTGGCAGTGAGAACTCCATCCGCGACCAGCTGCAGAGATTGCTGCAGACCGTCGAGGTGGACGAACTGATGTTCACCGTGGACCTGTACGACCCGGAAAAGCGCCGGCACGCGCTGGACATTCTGGCCGCCACCCGACACTGAACCCCCTCACCGGAGGTGACCATGGCAACGTCTGACATTCATGTATTCCTGTCCCACGGGCTGGAGAGTGGCCCCGGCGGCACCAAGGTGCAGGCCCTGAAAACGGAAGCGGAAACCTTTCCGGGGGTGACTGCGATCGCGCTGGACCATCGCAGCACCAAAGTGCCCATGGAACGTCTGCAGCAGATGAAACAGGCCATGGCCGAAGCGGGAGCCAGTCCGGAACGCACCATACTGGCGGGTTCCAGCATGGGTGGCTGGGTCTGTGCCCGCACCAGTGCCGAGACGCCGGTACTCGGGTGTTTCCTGCTGGCACCGGCGCTGGCCATGTCCGCCTATCCCCAGTCAAGCCCGCGGATCCAGGCCCGGCACGCCCAGATCATTCACGGCTGGGATGACGACGTGGTGCTGCCCATGCCGGTGATAGAACTGGCTCGGGAACAGCAGTTGCCGTTACTGGTACTGCCGGACGGGCATCGGCTGGAAAACAGCCTGGAACGGCTGGTCAGTGAATTCCGGGAGTTCATGGCCACATGCCTGGCGTAATGCCAGGCGCTACTTGAGCCGGGCGGCCTCGAATACCGCCAGTTCTTCTCCGGCTTCACCCAGCAAAAGCAGTTCGGTGCCATCCAGGTTCACGCCCACGGTCTTGGCCAGTGCAGCAAACAGCAGTTCTTCCACCAGGTTTTCCTCGCAGGCCATGCGGGTGCTGCCCATGGAATCGAACAGCAGGTTTTCACCTCTCACCTGGTAGTTGCCCATGTACTGGTTACAGCCACTGAATCCGCTAACGCGGCCATCGTCCAGGAACAGGATGTGGGCTTTCTGTTCGCTGCCGGTGTCCGGCACTGCTTCACCGGCAACACGCACCAACTGCCAGTAGGTGTTGGTCAGGGGCACACCGGGCTCGTCACCCGCCGGGCTTTGTTCAGTGGGTGAGGTTACACATCCGGCGAGCGCCAGAACCGCAAACAGGACAACCGCCATCCCCGATGCCTGCACTGTTCCTTTCATTCCAGTTCTCCCTGCTGGTGGTTAACGCTGGCCGGCATTCAGACCAGCAGCCTGGCAAGCCCTGATGCCCTGATGACTCCACGGCTCACCGCCTGTTTCAACACACCCTCCTGGCTCACCACCAGGCTCAGCCAGTGGCGGGCACGGGTAATGCCGGTATACACCAGTTCCCGGGTCAGCACCGGGGTCAGGCGATCCGGGATGACCAGACAGGCGTGGGTAAACTCCGAACCCTGGGATTTGTGCACCGTCATCGCATAGACGGTTTCCAGCGACTGCAACCGGCTCGGGGAAATCCACCGGATGGCCCCGCTGCCGTCACTGGAGGGAAAGGCCACCCGCAGGGTATCCACTGGCCCGCCGTCTTCGTCCCGATCCCAGGGCACACTCAGGGTGACGCCAATATCGCCATTCATCAGGCCCAGATTATAGTCGTTTCCGGTGATCAGTACCGGACGGCCCTCGTACCAGCCCTCGGTCTGGTCAATAAGGCCGGCCCGGCGCAGGCGCCCGGCAATTTCGACGTTCAGACCTTCCACCCCGAAAGTGCCCTGGCGCAGGGCGCAAAGAACCTTGAAATGGTTGAATGCCGTGAGCACTCCGGTGGCCCAGGCATCCCACTGCTCACGGGCTTCGGTTTCATCGGCGGCGGAAGGCTTTTGCTCGCGGATGATGCGCAGGTAGTGGCCATAGCCCACTGGCGGTGCAACCGGCTTTTCACCGATCAGGCGCCCTTCACCGCTGTTATCGAAGTTTTCCGGTGTACCGGTAAGGGCATGGTCCGCCATCAAGGCGTCACCCGTTGCATTGGCGCCGGCGCGAGTGATGCCATTGGCCGGAGAAAGCCAGGCAACATCCTCGAAGGCCTGCTCCCGACACTGGCGGATCAGGTGCTGGTTCAGGTTGCCGGCATTTGTGGCCGCGGCCAGCACGCCGATACCACTGTGCTGGTCAAAGCGATAACTCTTGCGCAGCATGGCGACCGCCTGGTCAAGAGGAAGACCCTCAGCATCCGTCAGTTGCGATGGCAACCGGCATCCTGTCACCGACTCCAGCCATTGGGCCGTTGCTGGCAGATAATGGGCAGCCTCCGCGCGCTGACACAGCTCCCCGAGTACTGCACCGGCATCCACCGAGGCCAGCTGGTCCTTGTCCCCCAACATGATCAGGCGTGCCTTATCGGGTAACGCGGCAAACACCGAAGCCATCAGATCGACATCCACCATCGAAGCCTCGTCAATCACCAGGATATCCAGTGGCAGGGGATTGTCCTCGTTGTGACGGAAACTCCGCGACCCTGGCCGGCTACCCAACAACCGGTGCAGTGTTGTGACCTGCGTGGGAATAGCGGATTTATCAGGCCGGCCTGGCAGCCGCTCCAGGGGCAGACGGTCAACTGCACCGCCAATGGACTCGCTCAGCCTTGCCGCGGCCTTACCGGTGGGCGCTGACAGACGGATACGCAGGTAGGGGCTGGAAGCACCGTCTCCGGTCGATTCACTTGCCACTGATTGCAGGGCAGCCAGCAGGTTCACCACCGTGGTGGTCTTGCCGGTACCGGGCCCACCGGTGATCACGCTGAAACGGTTCCGGGCCGCCAGGGCACAGGCGGTTTTCTGATAATCCGGTTCCGGGCCGGCCCCGAACAGGGTATCCAGTGCCCGGGACAACAGGCCGGCATCCGCCAGCTCTGCCTGATTTTCCAGACGCGCCCGGATGCCTGTGGCAATGACCTGTTCGTAGCGCCAGAACCGGCGCAGGTACAACCGCGAGCCGTCCAGCACCAGGGGCGTTGCCTGTTCGCCGTTACCCACGGCACAGCTTTTTTCCAGACTGGCAACAAGTTCTTCCGGGCTGATATCCGCAAACAGGTCTGATGGCCGCAGGCTGTATGCCGGGAGTGATTCTGCCCCTTCCGGTGGCAGCACCAGCGTGGGCTCGGTGTCGCGACAAAGGTGTGTTATGTCAAGGCAGACGTGTCCACGCCCCACCTGATGCGAAACCAGGGCTGCCAGCAATGCCAGCATGACAGAAGGCTGCTCGCCCTCCTCCGCAACGATGCTGCAGACAAAGCCCGCAAATGCGTGATCCAGGGCGCGAATCCACTCCCGTTCCACCCAGTCGTCGAGCAGGGCAAGGGCCGCTTCAGCGGTTGTTGGTGAAGATGCAGGAACAGCATCAAACAGATCCTGGATGTATCCGCTTTCCCCGGTCATGCCGCCTTCTCCCGCTGGCCGCTGAACAGTCGGTCCAGTTCTTCAATCAGGGCCCGGTCCGGCCGATCGGTGAAGGCGCCGGCGCCCGGTGCATCACATCCCCGCAGGAACAGGTAAACAGCTCCTCCCACGTGGGTATCGTAGTCATAACCCGGCAGGCGGGACTTGAGCAGCCTGTGCAATGCCAGCAGGTAGATGACGTACTGCAGGTCATATCGATTCTCGAGGATTTTTTCTTTCATGGCGTCAGTCACGTAGGCCTGATCGTCCTCGCCGAGAAAATTCGATTTGTAGTCCAGCACGTAATAGCGGCCCTTGTGCTCGAATACCAGGTCGATAAAACCCTTGAGCATGCCGTTAAAGGTGGTTTCATGGGCTTCAGGCCGGTTTTCACCGTTCAGGGTGAGTTGTCGGACTGCCACATCCATTGCACGGGTATTCACCTGGTGGCTTTCAAACCAGAACTCCAGTTCCGGGCGTAAGGTTTCCAGGCCGGAAAGGGTGCAGGTTTGCCCGTTATCCGGCAGGGGGATATCCATGGTAATCAGCGTGTGAACCCATGTTTTCAGCGTGTCCGCCCAGTCGCTCCAGTTGCGCAGATTGCAGCGACGCTCCAGCAGCTCGTGCAGTTCGGCCGGTTCATCGGCCACCCTGCGGAAGCCCTGAGCGGCACACCACTCAAGAATATCGTGGAGGAAAGTGCCCGGGCCGGCGCCTTTAGGGAAGCTGTGCCGGTTGAACGGTAGCGGACCTTTGGCATCGGCCGTGGTGTCGATACCCGCCGATTCGTCTTCCTCCCGAAGGTTCTCCTGCTCCGCGTCTTCACTGGCAGGGGCGAAGTCCTCGCCGAACCCACTGCGGGCACCGTAGGTAATGGCAGAGTAGCTGGCAATCCACCAGTTTTCCCGGGCGGCACGCACCGGCTCCAGAGCCTTGCCAAGCTCCGGTTCTGCTTCGCCCACGTAGACATCCTCGCCCGGCTCCGGCACCGGCGCCACCTCGATGGCAGGTTCGCCGGAAGCCATGGCTGTGAGAAAGGGAGTCAGATCCACGTCCTCGTCACTGGCGGCCGGGCCTGCCAGGTGCCCCAGACCACTCTGACGCCAGCCTCTTATTCCGGCTGCTCCTACCCAGGTGGCGTGGCGGGAGCGAGTCAGGGCCACATAGAATTTGCGGATATCCTCACCCAGTCGTTCCCGGTCGGCCCGTGCCAGGGTTTCTTCATCCGGCTCCAGGGAAATCTGCAGTTTGCCGTTATCGTCGTGATACTTGATGAAGGCCTGGTTAGGCTTCTCCTCGCGGAATTCGGTGGCAAAAGGCAGGAACACCAGCGGGTATTCCAGACCTTTGGACTTGTGTACGGTGACCACCTTGACCAGCCCGGCGTCGCTTTCCAGGCGCATGGTGCGATGCTCGTCCTCGTCGTCGGACTCCCGCAGCATTTCGGTGTAGTGATGGATCAGGGCATGTTCGCCATCCAGCTGCTGGCTGTCCTGCTGCAGCAATTCGGCAATGTGCAGGATGTCGGTCAGCCCGCGTTCACCATCCGGCCCTGCCAACAGTTTGGCGGGCACTTCATAATCCATCAGCAGGCGCCGCAGCATGGGCAGTACACCCTGCTTTTGCCAAAGCTCTCGGTAGCCCTGGAAACGGTTGATCTCCCGGTCCAGCGCATTCTCGTCACTGAGCAGCCGGTCCAGGTCCTGGTAAGCCAGGCCCATGGTGGGCGTGGCCAGGGCGGCGCGAATCAGTGATAGCTGACCGGGCTCGGCACAGGCCTGCAACCACTGCAGCAATTCCAGCGCCTGGGCCGACTGCAACACGGAATTGCGGTCCGACAGGTAGACACTGCGAATACCCCGTAAACTCAGCGCCTGCCTGACGGCCTCCGCCTCGCCGCGTTTGTTCACCAGGATGGCGATGTGTTCCGGTCGCAGCGACTCGATAGGCTCGCCCTCGGCAGAAAATCCGGCTTCACCGGCCTGACCCAGGTTCAAAAGACGGGCGATTTCAGCCGAGCAGGCGTCCGCCATGGCCTCCCTGCCGGCTTCCTTGGCGATATGCCGTTCATCCGCCAGCGTCCAGAAGGTCAGTGGCGGTTGTGGCTGACCCTGCACGCACCACTGGCGATCGGTGCCTTTGGCGTCCACGGGATTGAACGGCAGTGGATTATCGCCACCGGCACGGAACAGGAACGCCCCTTCCGGCAATATCTGGTCGGCCTGGGCGAAAACCCGGTTAACACCATCCACCATGGCAATAGCGGAACGGAAGTTGGTACCCAGCGTGTAAGTGCGGCTGCTGACCGCTCGACGGGCATCCAGATAGGTGTAGATGTCCGCACCCCGGAAACCATAGATGGCCTGCTTGGGGTCGCCGATCATCAGCAGGCTGGTGTCCTGGTCGTTTCTGGCTACCCGGTAGACGCGGTCAAAGATCCGGTACTGGACCGGATCGGTGTCCTGGAACTCGTCAATCATCGCTACCGGGAACTGGCGGCGAATGGTCTCGGCCAATCGCTCACCCTGGGGGCCACCCAGGGCTTCATCCAGACGGGTGAGCAGGTCATCAAACCCCATACTGGCAAGGCGCTGTTTTTCACTCTCCAGGCGCCGGGCAATCCAGCAGGCGGCGTGGTTGAGGATGTCCGGCTTGGCCACCGGCATGGCTTTCAGGGCCGGTTTGAGCTCTGCAACGGCATCCATGGCAGGATGGTGGGGCGGTTCGTCATCACCGGTCCATTTTTCCGCGAAAGCATCGGCTTCCAGGGAATCAAAGCCCTTGGTGCGCTTGCTGGTGAGAAACTCGTGGGGTTCGGCGGCGTCAGTAGTGGCCCATTCCCGCAACAAATCCACCGCTTTCTGGATGGAGTTTTTGGTGGTGCCGTGCAGGGGCTTTGGTTTGTGCTTTGCGGTTTCCGCCAGCAACGCATCCAGCTCATCACACCACGCGGGCCAGGGTGCTTTCAGTTCCCGGAGTCTGTCCTCACGCTGATTTTTCGCGTTTTCTGCCGCTGCCACCGGGTCACGCTCCGGCACAGGCAGGGCGTCAACATGGGGCAGCAGGTTACGAACGGACTGGCGCAGGCTTTCCGGTGTCCTCCAGTTATCCAGCACTTCACCCATCAGCTCCGTCGGCAGGGGGTAGATAAATGTGCGCCAGTAATCCCTCACCACGTTGTCCAGCAGCTCCGTCTGGCTGGTTTCCAGAGTCTGGCGGAACAGACTGCCGCTGTCGAAGGCGTGTTCACTAAGCATGCGATTACACCATCCGTGGATGGTGGAAACCGCAGCCTCATCCATCCACTCCGCCGCCAGCAGCAGTTTCCGGCGACAGGCCGGCCAGTCTGCCGCTGGGCAGGCATTACGCAGGTTAACCAGCGGATCTTTGGCAATTTCGCTGGTATCAACGGTATCCGGATCCACAGCAAACAGCGCCGCGGCTTCGGTGAGGCGGGCCCGGATACGGTCCCGGAGTTCCTTGGTGGCAGCCTCGGTGAAAGTGACCACCAGCAGGTTCGGCGGCATGATGCCTTCCCCGAGTGGCTCTTCGGCGGTGCGGTGCCCCAGCACCAGACGCACATAGAGCAGCGCCAGGGTGAAGGTCTTGCCGGTACCCGCACTGGCTTCAATCAGTTGGCTGCCGCGCAGCGGTAACGTCAGGGGGTCGAGTGTGCGGACGGTCCCGGTCATTTCGCTTTCTCCCTGTCAGCACCGCCGGTCTTTGCGCGGCCTGCCTGCTCCGCCTGCCAGAGCGGTTCATACAGCGAAGACACCAGTTGCGGGAATCGCACACCTGCCAGCAACTGCCCGAATTCCGGGTAAGCCCTGTGCAGGTAGCCGCTGTCCCGGGACAGGGCCTTCATATAGGCTTCCTCTGCTTTCTGTAGCGCCTTGTCTTCGTTTCCTTCACCCCGGGCGGGATACAGCCCCCTCAGGTAGGCAAAGGCAGCCCCGGACTCAACCGGCAGCGGCTGAGTCTGGCCCTGCATCCAGGTGTCCAGCACGGTGGACAGGCATTCTCCCGCGATAGCGCCCTCCATGGGTAACAGCCTGACCACCCGTTGTTCCTCCTTGGCAAGGACCAGGGTATGGAAAGCCTCAAAACGGAGATTGCCCGCCAGATGGGCTATCCAGTGGTCCAGCAGCGCCGGGAACCGCAACTGGCGGGAGTTCGAAGCCCCTTCCAGGAGATTGCTGCTGGCGATGACGACCCTGCAGACACTTCCGTCCGGACGGGTGCGCAGGTTACCCAGGCGGTCGCTGATGTACAGGGCGTCCTCGCCACGTTCGTCGCAATAGTCGAACCCGATCACCTCGTCAATGGCCTCGGGCCAGAGGGCCAGCGCTTCCTGATAACGTTTGTGCAGGTCCGGCATGCGGCTTTCCAGTTGCCGGGTCAGGGCGTGTTCCGTCAGCCCCATGCCCAGTTCGCCCCGGCGGGCCATGCTGGCCAGGGCTGCTTCGATCCGTTGTTCCAGTTCGTCCTCGTTTTCGGCTTTCATTACTGCCTGGCGGATCAGTTCGTCCTCCAGCCGCCAGTGCTGCAGTCCGTCCATGGCGAAAGCTTCGTTATCGGTATCCAGACTCTCCACGTCGGTAAAACGAACCTGCAGGCGACGCTGGTAAAAGACTTCCACCGGGCGTTTGAGGAAGGCGCCAAGTTCGGCCAGGGTCAGCGGGTCGGCAGGGGCCAGGCAAGGCAGTTCAGCCTGCTCTGTTTCGGCTTCCCGGGACTGGTGTGCGCTGAGCCATTCGCTGTCATAGGTGAACAGCCGACGGGCAGCCAACACCTCGTCTACATTCGCCGAATCCTGATCACCCGCGCCCCGGTTTTCAGCCGGAAAGTACTCGCGGCTGAAGGGCTGCAACGGGTGTTCAATGGTCAGGGTTTCGGACGCTTGCTGGTCTGACCCGGGCACCTGCCAGGCCGCATCCAGGTGATCCCGTAGCTGGCTCACCAATACCGACGGTGGTCGCTCCGAGTCATCGCGGATACTGCGCCCTACCCAGCTGATATAAAGCTGCTCCCGTGCCGACAGCAGAGCCTCCAGGAACAGGTAGCGGTCGTCTTCCCGGCGGGAGCGATCCCCGGGGCGGTAATCCAGCGCCATCAGGTCAAAATCCACCGGCGGGCGGGAACGCGGGTAGTCGCCGTCATTCATGCCCAGCAGGCAGACGTGGCGAAAGGGAATGGCCCGCATCGGCATCAGGGTGGCAAAATTGACCTTGCCCGCCAGGAAGCGCTGGTTCAGACCACCTTCTTCCAGGCCTTCCAGCAGGATTTCGCGAACAATATTGAGGGGCAGCTCTACCTGCTCCATACCAGCGCTATGGCAATCCTGCAGCCACTGTTCCGCCTGCCGGCGCAGGCGGTTGACCAGCAGCAGCTCGTCGTCGGACAGGTCGTCGAAAAAACGCTCCAGTATTGACTGCAACAAATCCAGCCAGCCCGACGGGGTCGCGGTTGCCCGCAGTTCGTGCCAGAGGTCTTCCAGGCGATCGATGAAGCGACAGAGATTACCCGCCACACTGGCCTGCAGGCCACCGATCTCCTCATAGGGTTCAATGCCCTGCCAGGGGTCGTCGCGACCGGTGCCGTATCCCAGCAACATGCGCCGCAAACCGGCCTGCCATGTGTTACGTTCCAGGCCATCGGGCAGATCGAGACTGCGGCGGTGGTCACTGTGCAGGCCCCAACGAATATTGGCGCCTTCCACCCACTGGCGCACCAGCGGCAGGTCACCCTCGGCAATACCGTACCGGTTCCGTACCGCCGGCACTTCCAGCAGGCTGAGGATTTCGCTGACGCCGAAGCGGCTCTCCGGCAAAGCCATCAGGGTATCCAGGGCAATCAGCACCGGCTGGCGGTGGCGCTGGCCCTGATCGGAAATGGTGAACGGGATATAGCGGCGGGATGACGACGGATAACGACCAAAAACCGCCTGGATCTGGGGCGCGTAGGTGTCCACGTCGGGCACCATGACGATGACATCCCGGGGCCGCAGCTCCGGATTGCTGTTGAATGCTGCCAATAACTGGTCGTGGAGAATCTCCACCTCTCGTTGCGGGCTGTGAGCATTGTGAAATACCACGGAAGCGTCCCGGAGGGGGTCCAGAGTACGCCCCTGTTCCAGCATCTCCGTTTGTGACGTCAGTGTGCGAATATCATTCTGGATCCGGTGCAGCAGCAAAGGCTGTTGCGAATCGCCATGGGGTGTGAAGATATCGATGCGGCCGTCCGGCGTGGCAATGCGGTCCTGGTAGCTCTCCGGGTTATCAAACTCGTCCAGCAGCCGGATGTAGTCCCGGCCCTGCTTGCCCCAGGCCGCCAGCAGCGGATTGGCATGCTGGTGCAGATCATCAGGGTCGGTCAGTGCTGCCAGTTTCGGGTGGGCCAGCCCGCGCTTGCGATCGGCATTGAGCAGGTCGCGGTCGCTGATAATGTCGGCCCAGTAGAATTCGCTGGGGTTGTGGACGCAGAGCACCACCTGGCTGACCCGGCTGAGAATCGACAGTGCTTCCAGCGCCTGCTTCGGCAGCGAGGAAACACCAAATACCACAATGCGCCGGGGCAGGTCAGACGGCCGGTCTGCGGCCGTCAGCGTCTGGCCCTGTTCCATGAATCGGGTATGGATGCGCGAACGGCTGGTACCGGCAAGCTCGCCGACATCTTCAACCAGTTTGCGCCAGAGTACGGGCTGCCAGCGTAACTCCTCACTCAGTTCCCGGCCTTCGCCCCTGGCCATCTGCAGGCGATCGTGCCCGGCCTCCCAGTCCGCCAGCCAGTCGGCGCGGAACACCTGGTACTGATCGAAAAGGTCCGCAATCTTGCCAGCCAGCTGGTAACGCCGGGTTTCGGTGTCCGCTCCGGCCATGAATCTCTGCAGGGGGGCAAACACGTCGTCATCCGCAATCAGGTCCGGCAGCAACCGGAACAGGCGCCAGACCAGGCGGGACTTGTCAAAAGGAGACTGCTCCGGCACACCGGAGGAAGTCAACACGGCCCGATAGGCCTGCCAGATAAAGCGGGCAGGAAACAGGAAATCCATGCCGGCAGCGATGCCTATGCCACCATTACTCTGCCCATCACCCGCATCAGACGGATCTTCCGCCAGGGCAAGCTTCAGCCACTGGGCAATGCCGTTGCTCTGCACCAGGAAGGTTTCGCTTTCCAGCGGTGGCAGCGGGCTGTTCCGACAGATCCAGACCACTGCCCGACGCAGGTCTTCCAGGTGGTTGGCGTGGATGGCGTGAAAGCCGGGCTCAATGGTTGGCGTTGCTGGCATACCTGCTCTGTGTAGTCGTCCGGGTAAGAAAAGAAAGCCTATCACAACTCTGGAAGGATTCCGGCCAGGCGATACCGGATTGATTCAGGTCATCTCAAAGTCATCCGATCTTGCCTGTACCCCGAACAACTTTGTAAGGTGGAAATAAAACGCCGACATAACCAAGTAACAAAACGACATAAAATGAGATGAGAGAGGAGACCACCATGAGTAAGGTTAACGAAAGCCGTCGCGTATTCCTGCGGACCGCCGCTCTGGGTGTTGCCGCGATACCGCTGGCAAAGTTCGCGACACATTCACCCCGGGCAAGGGCCGAAATGCCCAAGGCAGAGGACGGTCACGCCCTTGACTACGTCAACAACGGGGCTGATTCCGACCATGAAAAATACCAGGATGGCCGACAGTGTGACGGCTGCGCATTCTGGGCCGGCGAGGAATCCGACGGTTGGGGCAAGTGCCGCCACCCCGATTTCAGTGATGTGCTTGTAAATGCCGAGGGCTGGTGCAATACCTGGGTTCCCAAAGGCTAACCAACCCCCTTATCCAGGCTCCGTGGATTTAGACTTATCCGGAGCCTGGAAGTCAGATTCCGCACCATTTCAGAGCGGCCTCGCCTCACATTAGTTCTTTTATTCCCGATATTTACCGAATTCGGTGGCGAGCAGGCCGCTGGGAAAATCTATTCACTCATTTTCTTGCGAAAACGGCATTGTTTTGCCAGTCTTATTTAATGTAACAATAATTTGCAGCAAAAATATAAACGGAGACGACACGATGAGTAGCTTGAGCAAGTTCAAAAAACTGGCCGGCATTTCAGCGTTGGCATTTGCAGCGATGACTGCGGCCAATTCCATTTCTGCCGCAGAATGGCGTTACGCCCACGAAGAATACGAAGATGACGTTCAGGACGTCTTTGCCTATAAATTCAAGGAATACGTTGAAGACAACTCAGACCATACCGTAAAGGTTTTCCGCTTTGGCGAGCTGGGTGAGTCTGACGACATCATGGAGCAGACCCAGGCTGGCATTCTCAACTTCGTTAACCAGTCCCCCGGCTTTACAGGCTCGCTGATTCCGGAAGCACAGATTTTCTTCATTCCTTACCTGCTGCCGACCGACATGGAAACGGTCATCGAGTTCTTCGACAAGAGCAAGGCAATCAACGAAGACTTCCCTGAGCTGTACGCCGAAAACGGTCTTGAACTGTTGAAGATGTACCCGGAGGGTGAGATGGTCGTCACTCTGGATGAAAAGGCGACTTCGCCGGAAGACCTGAACAACAAGAAGATCCGGGTTATGACCAACCCGCTGCTGTCGGAAACCTACGATGCCTTCGGTGCCACGCCGACCCCGCTGCCATGGGGCGAAGTGTATGGTGCACTCCAGACCAACATGATCCAGGGCCAGGAAAATCCGATCTTCTGGATCGAGTCCGGCGGCCTGTACGAGGTATCTCCTAACCTGATCTTTACTGGCCATGGCTGGTTCACAACCGCGATGATGGCCAATAAGGACTTCTTCGACGGTCTGTCCGATGAAGAGCAGGAACTGATCCGTGAAGCTTCAGACTTCGCCTATGATGAGATCCTCGAGCACATTGACGGCCTTGCCGACGAGGCTCTCGCCAAGATCGAGGAAGCCAGTGACGAAGTGACCGTCACCCGCCTGAACGAAGAACAGATCCAGGCGTTCCGCGAGCGCGCTCCTCAGGTCGAGGAAGCATTCATCGACATGACGGGCGAAAGCGGCAAGGAACTGCTGGAGCAGTTCAAGAAAGATCTGGAAATGGTTGAGTCTGACTGACCAAAACAAACAGGCCGGGAACCCCCGGCCTGTTTTCGTTCTAACAAACCTCCGAAGGCTGACTATCGTGTCAGGAGGCAAATTGTGCTGGAGCGCCAGACATGTCAGAGCAAGACCATGACGCAACTGTCGAAAAAATAGAAGAGATGGACGACACCGGCGCGTTCGAGTCGGGACTGCCCGGTTTCCTTGGAACCATTGACGAAGCCATTGCCAAGACTGAAGCCGTGATTCTGGCCATGGGCGTCATACTGATGGCCATCAACACCTGTGTGAACGTCATCATGCGTTTCGGCCTTGGTAAGGGCCTGTTCTTCTCCGGTGAGGTCAACCGGGTCCTGATTGTCCTGATTACTTTCGCGGGCATCGGTTATGCCGCGCGGCATGGCCGCCACATCCGCATGTCTGCCATTTACGACATGCTTCCCGTCCTTGGGCGCAAGATTCTGATGGTCATCATTGGCTTTTTCACGGCCGCGGCAATGTTTTTCCTCTGTTATTTCTCCGCCGGCTACATTGATACGCTCATCGACCGCGGGCGGATCCTCCCTGCGCTGAGCATGCCCATATGGATTATGTATATCTGGGTGCCCATAGGCTTTGCCGTTACCGGAATCCAGTATCTGCTGACCGCGATCAAGAATCTAACCAGCGAAGATGTTTACCTGTCGACGGGTGTTGTCGACGGTTACGCTGATACCGAATCGGAAGTCTGAACCGGCACCATTCCGGTCCAAGAAGGGAAGGAAACGCTCATGGCGACAACTCTCATGCTGATCATGATCGGGCTGCTGTTACTGGGCTTCCCGATGATGGTTCCACTGATCACCGCAGCCGTCGTCGGCTTTGTGATGATGTTCGACGGTTTCGGGCAGATGGAAACCTTTATCCAGCAGATGATGGGAGGTATTCGCCCCGCATCGCTGATAGCGGTTCCGATGTTCATACTGGCCGCGGATATAATGACCCGCGGTCAGTCTGCCAACCGCCTTATCCACATGGTCATGGCCTTCATTGGCCATATCAAGGGCGGACTGGCCATCAGTACCGCCACTTCCTGCACCCTGTTCGGCGCGGTTTCCGGATCTACCCAGGCCACCGTCGTTGCCGTGGGCTCTCCCCTCCGCCCGAAACTGCTAAAAGCCGGCTATTCTGACTCTTTCAGCCTGGCTCTGATCATCAATTCCAGTGACATCGCCTTCCTGATTCCACCCAGCATCGGCTTCATCATTTACGGGGTTATCTCCGAGACATCCATTGCGGAGCTCTTTATTGCCGGTATTGGACCAGGCGTCATGATTCTGGCGATGTTTTCGATCTACTGTCTGATTTACGCCCATGTAAACAAAGTACCCACCGAAGAGAAGGCCACCTGGGGTGAAAGAGGGGTCGCCGTTCGAGAAGCTCTTTGGCCACTGTTTTTCCCGGTCATTATCGTGGGCGGTATCTATGGCGGCATCTTCAGCCCGACTGAAGCCGCGGCGGTGTGTGTGCTCTATGCCTTCCTTCTTGAGTTTGTGGTATTCCGCTCGCTGAAAATGCCCGATATTTACCGGATCGCAAAGTCGACCGGCCTGATTACGGCGGTGGTATTCATTCTGGTGGCTGTCGGTAACGGGTTTTCCTGGATTATCTCCTTTGCGCAGATTCCACAGAGCATTCTGGAAGCGGTTGGTATTGCCCAGATGGGCCCGGTCGGGGTGATGATCACCATCTGCTTAGCCTTCTTCATCGCCTGCATGTTCGTCGACCCGATCGTGGTGATACTGGTACTGACGCCCATTTTTGCACCCGCCATCGAGGCGACAGGCCTTGACCCGGTCCTTGTTGGTGTTCTGATTACGCTTCAGGTGGCTATCGGCTCGGCCACGCCGCCCTTTGGTTGTGACATATTCACCGCCATTGCCATCTTCAAGCGCCCTTACTGGGAAGTGATCCGCGGTACACCACCGTTTGTCTTCATGCTGGTTGCAGCAGCAGGCCTTATCATCGCATTCCCGCAAATTGCGTTGTTCCTGCGTGACATGGCGTTTGACTGACAACTGCTGAGACCAAATTCAGGGAGAAGAACATGTTCAAAAAGATTCTGGTGGCAGTTGATGGTTCCAAGTCTTCCTTTAACGCCATGGACAAGGCCATTGACCTACAGAAGCTTACGGATGCGGAAATCTATCTGATCTGCGTCTACAAGCACCACAGCCTGTTCGAAGCATCCCTGTCCATTGGACGTCCCGAAGGTATGGACATCCCGGACAAGGCGCTATCGGATTATGCAAAAGATATCGTCAACCATGCCAAGGAGATGGCAACGGAAAAAAACGCAGTGAAAGTCCGTGGCTTCGTTAAAGCCGGTCGTCCCTCAAGCGTGATCGTCAAGTTTGCCGAGGAGAAAGACATAGACCTGATTGTGGTTGGCACCCAAGGCACCCACAGCGGAAAAGACGGCATACTGCTTGGCAGCGTATCGCACCGCGTCGCGTCCAAGGCAAAATGTCCGGTACTCGTAGTCTGATTAGCCTGAGAAAGGCGTTGGTGTCTTTTTCACTATTCGCCTGGAGTTCCTGCAATTCCTCAACTTTGATGAAGCTGACCAGTGATTATCTGGCACTAGTGCCACGGAGAGCGGCTACGCAACCTCCACCCTGTCCCGGCCAGCCTCCTTGGCCCGATAGAGCGCCCGGTCAGCGAGCCCGGTCAGCGAGCCCAAGCAGATTATCAGGGGAGTCGCTGCTCTCGGGCCAGCATGACCTGCTGTTCAATCCGCAAATGACGAAAACGCCTGACAACAACAACCGTGATCGTGAGCAGTGATGCCATTAACAGAGCATCAAAGGTGGGGAATGTGGATGGCAGATCCACTACCCCCGTCAGCGCCGCACCGATAGCCCCGATCGCGTAAAACAGGTGTATTTTCCAAACCAGGTTGATCAGCCATGGACGATGATCCGCAAACCACTGCTCCAGCAGCAATGCCATGGCCAGCGGTGCATTCCAGAGCAACTGACTGGCCTGGCTTTCCGACAGTAGCAAAAGCGCCGACGACAGCGAGAACAGTGCAATACTGCCAAAACTCTTCTTCTCGGTCTGGAGCAGCGCAAATATCAGGGACAGCAGCGCAATCAGCGCGGAGAATCCGGCAATAACCAATGCTTCGAGGGAGTTTTTCAGGATAAAGAGGGTGAGGTCGGGCCGGTTCATGATGGATACCTCACCCCAAAGCCCGATATCCGTGTAATCCGAGAAAATCCGGAAATAGACTGTCTTACCCTCAAAGTCCTCCGGCAACGGGATTGCATGCCAGGGCCAGCCCTCAAAACGTCCCCGCCCCTGATCATCAAACGTACCGTACTGGTAGATATTCTCGCCATCCAGCCAGACCTGGACGATCAGATCCACACTGAGTATGTAGAGAGCAGGTTCCTGCCATTCACCGTCAGGCAGAGTGACGCGATACCAGACTTGCTCACGCCCATCCCGGCCCGGTGGATTGGATGGAAATCCGATAGCCTGCCACTGCTCCGGTTCTCCCTCCCTGAACCCACTCGGGAATGCCCTCAGTTGAAAACGGCGAATCGCCCCAGCGATATTCCCAGCATTCTTCCAGGTCAACCGCAGCCGAAGCAGGCTGCGAAACCAGAAAGCCCAGGAGGATCAGAAGGATCAGAAGGATCAGGCTTCCGGCCTTTACGGGAAACAGCGTCTGCATACGTTGGTTTGCCTGTCGCTTTAGGGTACGGTCGTTGAATTATAGAACGCCCGTGCCACTGAACTCTGCCAGCGACGTGACAAACACAAACTCCAACGGGTACCTGCCATATTCTCGCTGCTTTAATCCTGTCACAAAATCATCACAGAGTTTCCGTAACGTCATGTTGACG
>NZ_JAWLDU010000024.1:8658-25670 GCF_041686475.1 Marinobacter sp. | reverse complement strand
GACGTGACAAACACAAACTCCAACGGGTACCTGCCATATTCTCGCTGCTTTAATCCTGTCACAAAATCATCACAGAGTTTCCGTAACGTCATGTTGACGTCATTAACAGGACAAAGGGAACTGCTTTATGAATCGCAAAGTAATAGCTGTCGCCGTTGCATCGTTGCTTCCGGTTATTGCCCAGGGCGCCTTCAAACTAGACTCCCGTTACCAGGATAAAGATGGTGATCTGGTAGCCGATATACCGTCACAATCCGAAGATCAGCGTGATCCGTCCACCCTGGTATTTGCCTATACGCCAGTCGAGGATCCGGCAGTGTATCGCGAGGTCTGGTCCGGTTTTCTCGACCACCTGTCCGAGGTGACCGGCAAGCGTGTGCAGTTTTTCCCGGTTCAGTCCAATGCGGCCCAGATCGAAGCCATGCGCGCCGGCCGTCTACACATTGCCGGTTTCAATACCGGCTCCAACCCCCTGGCAGTCGCCTGTGCCGGCTTTCGTCCATTTACCATGATGGCTGCCGAGGATGGTTCCTTTGGATACGAGATGGAGATAATCACCTATCCAGGCTCCGGCGTCGAGGAAGTCGAGGATATTCGCGGCGGTGAACTGGCATTCACCTCGCAAACGTCCAATTCCGGCTTCAAGGCGCCCTCGGCCATACTCAAGGCCGACTACAACATGGTCCCGGAAGAGGATTTCGAGCCGGTCTTCTCCGGCAAGCACGACAACTCGATTCTGGGCGTGGCTAACAAGGACTACCAGGCTGCAGCTATCGCCAATTCAGTTCTCGACCGGATGCTGCGCAGGGATGTCGTCAGTGACGATCAGATTGTCAGCATCTATCAGTCGCAGACCTTTCCCACAACCGGCTATGGCATCGCCCACAACCTGATGCCGGAACTCCAGGAGCAGATCCAGGAAGCCTTCTTCTCATTTGACTGGGAAGGTTCGGAACTGGAAGAGGAGTTTTCCAAATCCGGCGAAGCACAGTTTATTCCCATCAGTTTCAAGGAGCACTGGGAGGTGATCCGCAAAATAGACGACGCCAACGGTGTGGAATACAACTGTCGTTAATCCGGCTATAGCAGGTTACTGTGCTTGAACTGAAACACCTTTCCAAAACCTATCGCACCGGCGACCGGGCCCTGACCGACATCAGCTTCATGGTGCCGGCAGGCCAGGTAGTGGGCCTGATCGGTCCTTCGGGTGCCGGCAAGTCAACTTTGATTCGCTGCATAAACCGCCTTGTGGAACCGTCCGGGGGAAGCATTTTCCTCGGCGACACCGAGCTCACTTCACTCCGGGGCGGGGCATTGCGCAAGGCTCGCCGACGCATTGGCATGATCTTCCAGGAATACGCCCTGGTTGAACGACTCACAGTGATGGAGAACGTATTGTCTGGGCGGCTGGGATATGTTGCCGGCTGGCGGTCCTTCTTGCGGCGTTTCAGCGGCGACGACATCACCCTGGCGTTTTCATTGCTGGAGAAGGTCGGACTTGAAAAGCAACACAACAAGCGGGCGGACGCCCTGTCCGGCGGCCAACGCCAGCGCGTCGGAATTGCCCGGGCGCTGGAACAGAATCCCGAACTGCTGCTGGTAGATGAGCCTACCGCCTCCCTGGACCCGAAGACCTCACGCCAGATCATGCGGTTGATTCAGACCGTGTGCCGGGAACGAAACCTGCCAGCTATCATCAATATTCACGACGTGATGCTGGCCCAGCAGTTCTCGGACCGCATCATCGGCCTGCGGGCAGGTGAAGTAGTGTTCGATGGCAAACCGAAGGAACTCACTGACAATGTTCTGACCAGCATCTACGGCCAGGAAGACTGGGCGCAGGTGCGACAGGACCAGTCTGGTAGCGATAACGAACCGCGACAACCAACAATCGATGTGGCAGAGGGGGTCTAGCTTTGGCCAACGCCACGCCGACAGCCTGGAAACGACCACCTGTCCTGCTTAAAAACCCGATCTGGCGGCGGATCTTTTACCTGGGTGCGGCCATTTATCTGGTGCTCGCCCTGCAAACGGTTGAGGTCAACTGGATGCGGGTCTACGAGGGCCTGGAACGGGGCTGGCGCTTTGTTCAGGGCTTTCTGGTGCCGGATTTCACTACCCGTTGGACCGATATCCGTGCCGGCCTGATTGAGAGCCTGACCATGACGGTCACCTCCACCGTAGCCGGCATTCTGGTTTCCGTGCCCATTGGCATAGGTGCCTCCCGCAATCTGGCGCCGGCACCGATCTACCTGGTCTGCCGGAGCATAATCACCCTGTCCCGGTCATTCCAGGAGGTGATCATCGCCATTCTGCTGGTGGCCATGTTCGGATTTGGCCCCTTTGCAGGCTTCCTCACCCTCGCTTTTGCCACTATCGGTTTCCTCTCGAAGTTGCTGGCCGAGGACATCGAAGCCTGTGACAACAACCAGATTGAAGCAATCCGCGCCACCGGTGCCGGCTGGTGGCAGGTGGTCAACTACGCTGTGCAGCCACAGGTAATGCCGCGACTGGTGGGGCTGTCCCTGTACCGGCTGGACATCAACTTCCGCGAATCTGCGGTAATCGGCATCGTGGGTGCAGGCGGCATTGGCGCCACTCTCAACACGGCGATCGATCGCTACGAGTATGATTCCGCAGGTGCCATCCTGATTATCATCATCGCCATTGTATTGGTGGTTGAATATTCGTCCTCGCACATACGCAGGTGGGTCCAGTGACCGTCACACAGATCCAGGGCCAACCGGCCTGGCAGTTCCGTACCGGCAAACAGACATTGCTGCGCTGGGTCGGATGGCTCTGCCTAGCAGCACTGACCGTTTTCTGCTGGGAGCTGATGAACCGCGACACCATCTGGTCCTTTGTGGCGGATGCGCCTGACCAGGCCGCGGACATTGGCGAGCGCATGTTCCCGCCAGCATTGGGCTACGTTAACCAGCTCTGGGGCCCGCTCTGGGATACCATCAACATTGCTACACTGGGCACCATCATAGGTGTCATCATCGCCATCCCCGTGGCTTTCCTGGCTGCCAGAAACACCACGCCCAGCCAGCGCTTCGTGCGGCCCGTGGCACTGTTGATCATCGTGTCATCCCGCTCCATCAACTCGTTGATCTGGGCACTGCTACTGGTGGCCATTATCGGCCCGGGGCTTTTGTCCGGCATCGTCGCTATCGGGCTGCGCTCCATCGGCTTCGTAGCGAAACTGCTTTACGAGGCCATTGAAGAGATCGACTTCAAGCAGGTGGAAGCCGTCCGTGCCACGGGCGCCAGCGGTGCGCAGATTATCGACTACGCCATCGTGCCGCAAATCCTGCCTGCATTCTGGGGCATCAGTGTGTTCCGCTGGGACATCAATATCCGCGAATCCACCATTCTGGGCCTGGTTGGTGCGGGCGGGCTCGGGCTTCAGTTGCAGGCCTCCCTAAGCACCCTTGCCTGGAACCAGGTCACGATGATCTTCGTGGTCATACTCGTCACCGTTGTGGCGTCGGAATGGGTTTCCGCAAGGGTACGCCAGGCGGTACTCTAGGAGGATGACCGATACTCACCCCACGTCATTTAACGGCATTACCCCTACCCCGGCCTGGGCCTTTCAGCAGTATGAGCGAATCCGGCAGTGGCTGCCGGATGGCTTGCCGGCAAAGCAACAGCCACATTCGCAAACGCTGGACAATCTGGCGCCGCTTGCTGATCAGTTCCGCGTTTTCGTATTCGACGCCTTCGGTGTGCTTAACGCCGGCGACCGCGCGTTTCCAGCTGCCATTGAACGATTCCGGGCATTGCAGGAAATGGGCAGCCAGCTTCAGATTCTTTCCAACGCGGCCACTGCCAGCCACCCCAGACTGGTGGAAAAGTACCGGCGAATAGGATTCGAGATAACGCCGGATCAACTCATTTCCAGCCGCTGGTTACTGGAACAGTCCCTCGCTATCCGGGCCCGTGAGGGGACCTGGGGCGTCATCGCCCCGGAAAAATCAGAGCCGGCCACACTACCTGTCAACTGGCACCCGGTCAGGCCACCGTTTACCCGGCAGCTGCAACGGGAGCTGGACGACTACGATGGCCTGATCATGCTCAGCAGCGAGGACTGGAATGAAGACATGCAGGCAGCCCTTGAGGCCAGCCTGAGGCAGCGTCCCAGGCCCCTGGAAATCGCCAATCCGGACCTGGTCGCACCCCGGGGCGACTGCCTGACCCTTGAGCCCGGCTTTTTCGCCCACCGAGCACGGGAGACCTGTGGTGTCATTCCGGAATTCTATGGCAAGCCCTACGCCCCAGCTTTCCGCGCCGTGCTTGAGCGATTCCCGAGTATACCACCAGAACAGATCCTCATGGTTGGCGACACCCTGCACACGGATATCCTGGGTGGGCAGAGCACCGGCATGAAAACCATGCTGATCACGGCGGAGGGTTCTCTGCAGGGTATGAACATACCGGACTGCATTTCACAGTCCGGCATTGCTCCGGATTTCATAGCCACGGAAATCTGAGCCCGGACCGGGATCTCCCATCGGGGGCCATTACCGCCCCGACTTCAGCATTTCCCAGTACTTGGTGTAAACCTGCATGGCATCGTCACCTACGTCTTCCTGGAACTCAGCGTTGGTGAGGTCCTCCGGTGTCGGGTAGCTTGTGCGGTCGTTAGCGACTTCATCGCTCAGCACTTCCCGGGCGGCAAGATTGGGCGTGGCATAACCGATATCCTCACTGATAAGCGCGGAGATTTCCGGTTGCATTACAAAGCTGATGAACTGGTGAGCGGCGTCGGCGTTCTCGGCATTCTTCGGAATCACGAAGCTGTCCAGCCATACGATGATGCCCTCTTCCGGATAGACATATTCCAGGGAAGCCATGTCATCCTGCCCCATCACCGCTTCGCCATTCCAGATCATGCCGATATCGGTTTCACCTTCCAGGTATGGCATTCGGGGAGCGTCCGAGTTGAAGGTGCGAACGGATGGCATCAGTTCAGTGAGCTTCTCGTAAGCCTCCTCGATCTCGTCCGGATCAGTACTGTTGCCGGAGTAGCCCAGTACCCGAAGGCCGATATGGAATACTTCGCGCATGTCGTTTGTGAGCATGACACGGCCTTCGTATTCCTCGTTCCAGAGGTCCGCCCAGGCGTTCACATTGTCAGCCTCGATATCATCAGCGTCGTAAGCCAGACCGGTGGTGCCCCACAGGTACGGCACGCTGTATTCGTTATCCGGATCGATATCCAGGTTCACAAGCTCGGGGTCCAGCTGATCAAAGCCTTCAATCTTGCTGCGATCAATTTTCTCCAGCAGGCCCTCTTTACGCATCTTGCTGACGTAATAAGTCGACGGTAACGCCAGGTCATAATCGCCGCTTTCTTCCAGCAGTTTCAGCCTTGCATACATCGCCTCGTTGCTGTCGTAGGTGGTGTAAACCACCTGGATACCGGTTTCCTCTTCGAAACGGTCCAACACCTCCTGCGGCATGTACTCGGACCAGTTGTACAGGTTCAGTACCTGCGGTTCATCCTGGGAACTGCATCCGGTGAGGGACACGGCCACAAGGCCTGCCAGCGCCAGCTTCTTCATCGTTTGCTCCTTGTCAGTATCCATTGGGAAAGCATTAACATCGTCAGGGAAAATACCAGTAACAGGGTGCCAAGGGCGTTTACTTCCGGTTTCAGGCCCACGCGCACCATGGAATAGATCCTTAATGGCAGAATTTCATAACTGGGGCCACTCACAAAGGTACTGACCACCACGTCATCCAGGGACAGGGTGAACCCCAGCAGCCAGCCGGCCAATAGCGCCGGCGTGATCACCGGAATCAGCACTGTACGGGTCATGGTGAAATCACTGGCGCCGAGGTCCCTGGCGGCTTCCGGCAGGCTTTCATCAAACCCGCTCAACCTGGCCATCACCGTGATCACCACGAACGGCAGACAAAACGTCACGTGCGCCAGCAACAGCGACACAAACCCCAATTGAATACCCACCAGCAGAAACAGCGCCAGCAGTGAAATGGCCAACACGATTTCCGGCGACATCATCACCACAAACAGCATGCCCCGCAGCATCCGCTTGCCCCGGAAGCGGTAACGATGAAGTGCCAGCGCCGTCAATGCACCTATGATAGTCGACACAGTGGCTGCTGCCAGCGCAAGCCACAGGGAATTCCACATCGCCTGCACCATGGCCTGATTGTTGAACAGGGACTCATACCACTGCAGGCTGAGACCACCCCAGCGGTAACCTGTTCGGGCGTTGTTGAAGGAAAACACCACCAGCACCAGGATCGGCACGTAAATCATGGCGTAGACCAGGGTAAGGTAGGCCCTGGGCAGCCAACGGCTCACGTTTTTGCCTCCTCACCCAGGCGCCTCTGGCTGAGCCGGTGGGCAAACAGCAGTAAGGCCATGGCCACTGTGAGCAGAATGCTGGCAGCGGCACCGAATGGCCAGTTGCGGGCGTCCAGGAACTGATTCTTGATCACGTTGCCCACCAGCAGATTGCGGGAGCCACCCAGGATGTCGGCAACGAAGAACAGCCCCATGGCCGGCAACAGCACCAGCATGACGCCCGCCAGCACGCCGGGCAGCGTCAGGGGCACGGTAACATGCAGGAAGGTGGATAACTTGCCCGCCCCCAGGTCGTGAGACGCCATTAACAGTTCCTGTTTGAGATCATCAAACACTGAGTAAAGCGGCAGGATCATGAACGGCAGTAACAGATACACCAGCCCGATAATGACTGCACCTTCGGTATAGAGCATTCGCAGTGGCTCGTCGATAAGCCCCATGCTCATTAGCGCACTATTGATCAGTCCGTTGGTTGCCAGCAGCAGTTTCAATGCATAGGTACGCACCAGGGAGTTGGTCCAGAAAGGCACAATCAAAAGGAATACGAGCAGAGTCTGGCGCTGTTTTCCCAGCCCGGACAAGGCCCACGCAAAAGGGTAGCCAATCAGCAGACAGAGGACTGTTGTCATGCCTGCCATGTAAAGGGAGTTCAGGAAGACATCCAGATACAGAGGGTCCAGCAATTGCCGGTAACTGGCCAGGTTCAGCGGCAGTGAGAGAAACGTGCCGGGATCACGGGTCATAACACTGGCACCCACCACCAACAGGTTTGGCACAAGCACCAGAAGCAACAGCCAGCCCCACACCAGTACCAGCACAGCGGTCTTGAAGGGTTGCCGTAATACTCTATGCATCCGCGGCCAGCCCTTCTGCCGCTTTATTCACCGGCCCCGGCTCCACCGGTAACAACCATTCCCAGCCATCCACCCAACTGACCCGTACCGGTTCACCCAGTTTGTAATCGAAGGCCGGATCGTCTTCATCAAAAAACTCACTGGCCAGCACTTCGGTGCCATCCTCAAGGTGAATCACGGAATCCAGCGTGCTGCCCTTATAGTTGCGCTCCACCACCTTACCAGCAAGGCCCTGGGAGTCATCTGGAGCCAGCACGCGGATGTCCTCGGGGCGTAACAGAACATTGACACGCTCGCCTTCACGAACCTGGAACACGGGCTTCTGCAAGTTCCGGCGAAGACCCAGGATATCCAGGGTAATCCCGCTATCATCAACCGAGTCCAGGTAACCCGGAAACAGGTTGGTTTCCCCGACGAACCGCGCGGTAAAGAGGTTGGCAGGCCGTTCATAGATTTCCCGGGGCGTGCCCAACTGCTGGACTTCACCGTCTTTGAGCACCACCACGCGATCCGACATGGAAAGCGCCTCTTCCTGGTCGTGGGTGACGAAAACGAAGGTAATCCCCAGCTCCCTCTGCAGGCGTTTCAGCTCCACCTGCATGGTACGCCGCAGTTTGTAATCCAGGGCAGACAGCGGCTCATCCAGCAACAGCAGTTGTGGCCGCTTGACCACTGCCCTGGCAATGGCAACCCGCTGCTGCTGGCCGCCCGACAACTGGTGCGGCTTGCGGCGCGCAAAATCCTGGAGCTGCACCATCGCAAGCACGTCGTCCACCCGCTGACGAATTTCGTCTTTCGGCCGTTTCTCCATTTTCAGGCCGTAAGCAACATTGTCGTAAACCGACATATGCGGGAATAGCGCATAATTCTGGAACACGGTGTTGAGGGGACGGTGCTCGGGAGAAGCATGGGTGATGTCGTGGCCAGACAACGTCACCGACCCGGTGTCTGGCTGTTCAAAGCCTGCCATCAGCCGCAGCAGCGTGGTTTTGCCACAACCGGATGGCCCCAGCAGTGTAATGAACTCGCCGTCCAGAATATCCAGATCCAGCGAGTCCAGCACCGTTTTGCCATCGAACGCCTTGGCGACGTTTTTCAGGGAAAGGAGTATTTCTTTCATTCACCCGAAACGCTGTTCAGATAAGCCTTGTCTGAAATATTCGTCCACTGCCGGACCTGTTTCAGATAGTTTTCCTGGGAGGTGATAATCTCCTTTGCCAGCTCGTCTTTCTCTGCCTCTTCGGCCAACAGCTTTTCGGTAGCATCGCGCAGTGCGTCGATCACTTCCGGCGGGAAGGTCTTGTGAGTCACATCCGGATAATCTTCTTTCATGCGATCCCAGGCAACGCCACTTTCATGGGTGCTTTGAATGTACATGTCGTAGGCGGCCGTACGCATGGATACCCGCAGGATTTCCTGCAACTCTTCCGGCAACTCATCCCAGGTTTTCTTGTTGATCAGGAACTGGACTTCCGCACCCGGCTCCTGCCAGCCGGAATAGTAGTACTTGGCAATCTGGTGAAAGCCCATGTTGAAATCCAGTGCAGGGCCCACCCATTCCAGCGCGTCGATGGTGCCGCGCTCCAGTGAACTGTATAGCTCACCCGGCGGGATATTGGTAACCGCGACGCCCACTTCCGCCATCACTTCCCCGGCAAACCCCGGGGTACGCATTTTCAGCCCCTGAAGGTCTTCCACACTGTTGATTTCCTCACGAAACCAGCCACCCATCTGGTTGCCGGTATTACCGCCGGGAAACGACAGCAAACCGTGGGGGCTGTAGACTTTTTCCATCAGCTCCATACCGCCGCCGTAGTAAAACCAGGCGTACTGTTCCTGGGCAATCATTCCGAAGGGTACAGTGGTGAAATACATGGCGTTGGGGATCGAGCCCTTGTAATAATACGACGCCGTGTGCCCCATGTCGTACTGGCCGGCCTTGACCATATCGAAGATGCCAAACGGTGCTTTATGCTTGTTGGAGGAATCAATCCGGAACTTCAGGCGACCACCGGACATTTTCTCCGCCATGGCAGCCATGCTGCGGGGCGTCTCGCCCAGAATCGGGGAGTTGGGGCCCCAGGTTTCAGCCAGGCGGATGGTGTAGGTTTCTTCGGCCAGCAGTGAGGTGCTTGCAAGAGACAGCATCAGCGCAAGCGCGGTCAGGAAGGGTTTGAAAGTGGTCATAAGCGAGCCCGTTTCCATTATTGTTGGAGTTGGTTCAGATGGCTCACATGATAGCCTGATGGCCGGCTGACGCCAATCGTCAA
The DNA here is from genome assembly GCF_041686475.1 of Marinobacter sp. Lineage (GTDB taxonomy): Bacteria > Pseudomonadota > Gammaproteobacteria > Pseudomonadales > Oleiphilaceae > Marinobacter. The sequence continues at coordinate 16,209 of NZ_JAWLDU010000024.1, read as the reverse complement.
CCGCCCATCAGAACCGGATCTATACTTTGAACTGACCTACCAGGTCCCGCAGGCTTTCACCCAGTCGCGCCAGCTCGTGGCTCGCTTCATTGGTCTGGGTAACGCCGGTATCGCTGCGTTGTGCAGCATCCACAATCCGCACCACGTTCTGGTTGATTTCCTCGGCTACCTGGCTTTGCTGCTCGGCCGCGGTGGCAATCTGGGTGACCTGATCGTGAATGTGACCCACGGACTTCTCGATGGTGCGCAGGGCATCGGTAGCATGGTTGATACGTTCGACCGTTTCGGTGGAACGGGTGCGGGAAGCATCCATACGCTCCACTGCGGCACGGGATTCCGTCACGAAGCCATCGATCATACCGCGAATCTGGTCCGCGGATTCCGCGCTGCGCTTCGCGAGCTGGCGCACTTCATCCGCAACCACCGAGAAGCCGCGACCATGTTCACCGGCACGGGCAGCTTCTATGGCCGCGTTGAGTGCCAGCAGGTTGGTCTGATCGGTAACAGCGTGGATAACGTCGAGTACCTGGGTGATCTCGTCGGTTTTTTCAGCCAGATTACTGATACGGGTAGAGCTTGCTTCAATCTCCTCCGACAGCTGATTGACAGAAGACTGGGCGTTGGCGATGGTCTCACCACCATCCCGGGCCAGCTTGTCGGCATCGGAAGCCGCACTTTCCACTTCATTGGCGTTGCCAGAGATCTGCTGGATAGTGGCCGCCATTTCGTTGATGGCCGAGGCGATCTGATCGGTCTCCGAGCCCTGCTCCTGAACCGATGCGCGGGTTTCCGTAGCAACACGGCTGAGTTCTTCCGCGGCTGAGGCCACCTGATCGGTAGTCGCCCCTACTTCGCGAATGGTGTCCTGGATTTTTACCACGAAGGCGTTGAAGCGACGCCCCAGTTCCGCCAGTTCGTCGTTACCCTCGTCAGGCAGCCGGTGACGGAGATCGCCTTCGCCTTCTGAAATATCTTTCATAAATGCAATAACGCGGTTCAACGGATTGGTGACAGTGCGACCGACGAAGATTCCAATGAGCAGAGCAATGACGACAACGACCACAGCCTCAAGAATGATAAAACCCAGGGTTTCTGCAATCTCTTCCTCAATATCAGCCCGGGCCGCGGCGACCACTTTTTCAATATCGGTAACATAGACACCGGTACCAATCATCCAGTTCCAATCCGGAATGATGGTTGAATAGGACACTTTTGGCTCAACCTCGCCGGATTCAGGATTCGGCCAGTCATAGCCAAAGAATCCATCCCCGTCGGCGGCATCAAAGAGGGAACGCACCAGCTTTTGCACATCCGGATTCGTGGTCGGGCCTTCCCGAGAAGGGTCAGGGGCATAGGCAAGATTCTCCAGATCGCGCGCATAGGCGAACACATAGTTGCCGCCTTCGAAGCTGATGGAGCGCAGCCGATTTTTGGCCTCCTCGCGGGCCTCGGCTTCTGAAAGATCCGGATTATTCTTGGCTTCAAGAACGACAGAACGGGCCGTGTCGACCAGGTTTTTCAGTCCTTCCTTGCGCGCCTCAAGCAGGCTCTCTTCCAGGCGCTCAAGCTCAGCCTCACCGCCACTTTTTATCTGAGCGACTGAAGTCCAGGCAAGGGCTACCGCCGTAATGACTACTGGCACAAGAACGCCCAGCAGAAGACGGGAACGAATGCGTAGCCGACTCAGGAATGTCATTGGGTATTACTCCGTGAAAGAATGCGAATCCGGCGCAATTATCCACAAAAGGCCCGCCAGGGTATGTTCCAGTTTGTAAAACGCATGTAAGCGGACAGGCTGCTACCTTACTTAATGCCAGGACGCAAACCTTTAACGTCCGTGCATGAATCATTTAAAAAGGGGATCGGCTGGTAGATCAACGACTTGAACCGGAGTTAAACTAAAGGTGTAGCAGCCGGCTCCGGATTACCAACCCGGAGAAGGTTACAACTGCCCAGAGGCACAGATGAAATACCTGAATCTGATCCGACATGCCAAATCCAGCTGGGCTGATGACAGCCTTCGGGATCACCAGCGCCCACTGAACAACCGTGGGCAGAAACAGCTGGGCCCCATGAGCAGAGCTGTCCGGGCCTCTGGCGTTCTGGATGGCGCGATTTTCTGCAGTAATGCCACCCGTGCGCAGCAGACCCTGGAGGGCCTGATACCTCAGGACGCCCGGGGGAAAACTCACGTTGCACCGGTGCTCTACACCTTCAATTACCAGGTAATTCTTGACTGGCTCCGGGACCGGGAAGGCGAAGACAATATCACCCTTATAGGCCACAACCCCGCTCTGGAGGAACTGGCTGACTATTTGCTGAAGCAGGCACCTGAAAGCTTCCCCACCTGCGCATTCATGCAGATCGCGCTGCCGATCAAACACTGGCACAAGCTGGCAAAAAACAGGGGCCGTCTGGAGCAGTTCCTGACCCCCAGAGATGTCAGCTATCAGCAATTCAATCGCAAACGCAAGAAGATTCCCGGCGGCGGCAACGCTTCACTGACCGGGCATATTCCCGAAGCACTGCAGCATCATTATGAACGCATGCGGGAACTCGAAGCGGGGGTTATCAGAGGATTTGACGACGAGTTCCTGCACCAGTACCGCATCGCTATCCGCCGTAGCCGCGCCATCGCAGAGTCTGTCAGCGAAATCAGCGGAGACTCTCATCTCCGTAAAGCGGTCAAGATACTGAAGAGGCACGCAAAGGCAACGAGCCAGCTCAGGGACCTGCACGTCTTCCTTGCCGATCTGGAACGGTCACAACTGAAAGAGGATACCCGGGCCGCGCTGATCCGTTCCGGCGCCAGAAACTGCTTCGCCAACCTCGCGGACCTCGAGCACCATAGGCTCACCAGACGACTGACCGGCAAAAAATACCGGAAGGATATGAATGACTGGTACCAGCTCATTACATCCCGCCACTTTGAAAAAATAACCCGGAAACTGACGACAGAAGACATCCGGAAAGCGCTGCACACGCGTATAACTCACTACAACACGTTAACTGATGATCTTGGCCGGTCTTCCTCCGACGATGATTTCCATACCCTGCGAAAACTACTGAAACGCATTCGGTATCTGGCCGAGCTCGACAAACCGGCGTTCGGTAAAATGCTTGAACAGTTAAAGCATCGCCAGCAACGATTTGGTGACTTTCAGGACCTGCATGTGCAGGCGGACATGCTGGCAATGTTTCGCGACAGCATCGCTGAAGAACCCGACATGCTGGAACCCGTGGCAGGGCTGAACAACCTGATAGCAGGGCTGGAGGCGGAGAAAGCCAACGTGCGAGATGAAATCCTGACCCTTGGAGGTATTGATGGACACTTTGTTCTATGACGGCCAGTGCCCTTTGTGCGCAAAGGAGATCGGTACCCTGAGAAAACTGCAGAAGGGTGACCTGGTGTTTGCGGAGATCCATGCCCAGGAAAACCGTAAAGGCATGCTGCCAGATCGGGAAGCGCTGCTTCGCAGACTCCATCTGCTAACCGGTGACGGTGACTGGGTGGTTGGTCTGCCAGCCAATGTGCGCGCATGGTCTCACACCCGTTTCGGGTTCTTCTTCAAACCGTTACTCTGGCCCGTCATTTATCCCATCGCTGCGCGCATCTACAAGAACTGGGCCGACAAACGCTATGACAGGAAGTACGCGTGTGGCACCTGCGAGGTGTGACTACAGGCTACGCAGGTCGCCTTCGGCCGGACCAGGCCGACCAGGAATACAGGCCCAGCGCCACCCAGATCATGGCAAAGCTCAACAGCTTTTCCCCGCTCATCATCTCGTCAAACACGAACAGAGCGATCAAAAACTGGAGTGTGGGATTGATATACATCAGAAAGCCCACGGTTGCCAGGCGTAACCGGCGGGCCGCGCCGGCGAATAACAGCAACGGGACTGCAGTAGCGATACCACTGGAGATCAGTAACACCATGATGGTTGTGCTGTCACCAAAATGGGACTGGCCGGCCGAGCCCAGCCAGGCGAGAGCCAGCAGACCAACCGGAAGCAACAGCAGCGTTTCAACGAACAGCCCCGACAGACCATCCAGCTCCACCTGTTTACGCAGCAGGCCATAGGTACCAAAACTGAAAGCCAGCACCAGAGTTATCCAGGGCACCAGGCCGAGCAGGAAAAACTGGTACAGAATCGCGATGGCTGCCAGTGCTACGGCCACAACCTGTAACCGTGAGATAGTTTCCCGCAACACCAGCATACCCAGGCCTACATTCACCAGTGGTGTAAGGAAATAGCCCAGGCTGGCCTGGAGTACGTGCCGGGTTTCCACGGCATAAATATAAACACCCCAGTTCAGGGCAATGAATACGGCACAGCCAAATACAAAGCCGAGTTTTCGGGGGTGTGCCAGTGCCGCCATTATGGGCTGCCAGCGCTTGAGCGCGGTGACCACAATCGCCAGGAAAACGCAGGACCAGATGACCCGGTGAATCAACACTTCATAGGAGGGCACGCCGGCGAACAGGGCAAAGTAAAGGGGGAAGCAGCCCCAGATTGTGTAGGCGGAAAGACCGAATAGAACGCCCTTGGTGGCTTCAGGTGTGGCGGTTTTCATAGCTTCCTCATTGTCTGGTGCGTCAATTTAGCACACTGCTGGTGACGCCCGCCCGACAAATGCCTTACTCTCGGTCTATCCGCTCAACACTTTGGAGGCACACCATGAAAACAGCGCACGATCTTGTTGCACAAGCCAAACAGGATATCCATGAGATTCCGATGGATCAGGCCGACGATGCCATCAGAAAAGCGGATATGCTGGTGGATGTGAGGGATCCGGATGAATACCGGGCCAGCCATATTCCGGGGGCCGTCAATATTTCGCGGGGCATGCTGGAATTCAAGTTTACCAATGACCCGGCGCTGGAAAACCGCGATCTGAACATTGTCTGCTACTGCAAAACCTCTGGCAGGGCGGCACTCGGCGCGAAAGCCTTGAAGGAAATGGGCTACCTTCACGTGACGTCCATCGCCGGGGGTTTCGATGCCTGGCAGGAGGCAGGCAAGGCAGTTGTCCAACCCGACCTGCCGTCTTTCGAATAACGGTCGTTTTCAAAGGCAACAGGCTTTGTGCTTTTTACCGCTACCACAGGGGCAGGGCTCATTCCTGCCCGGTTTGAATCCGCCTTCACTGGTGTCGCCACTGCCACAGGGACAGCGTTCGGGGTTAACCTCTGCGACCATCTGGGACGCCTCCGGGTCGGGTCAAAAGGTTCATTTTAACAGTTTTAGTTGTTCCCCCGCTGTGATATCAACACCCAACTCATTCCCGCGAGTAGGCTGATTGTGACTGACCTTTCCCTGCTACAGATAATCCTCGCTAACCTCGCGCTGCTTGCCGGTTCCTGTCTGCAGGGCGTAGCGGGTTATGGCATTGGCACCCTGGCAGCGCCACTGCTATTTCTCATCAGTCCCACACTGGTACCGGCTCCGCTGGTACTCAATGCGGTGATATTGACGGTGCTCATGGTGCTACGAAACCGCGGAGCCCTGCAGATCCGGGAAGTGCGGTTTGCCGTCGGTGGCGGCGTTGCCGGCATGCTCCTGGCCGGCATAACACTGACGCTGATCTCGCCCAAGGGGTTCGAACTGGTGTTCGGCATACTGATCCTCATTGCGGTGCTGCTGAGTGTGGCCGGTTTACGGCCGCAACTGAATGCCCGCAATAGCGCACTGGCCGGCGCCGCTTCGACCTATATGGGCACCATTACGGCCGTGGGCGGCCCACCGATCGCACTGATCTACCAGAACCAGAGAGGGTCGTTGGTGCGAGCCAATATGTCGGCTTTCTTCCTGGTCGCCAGTTTCTTCAGCATTGCCGCCCTGGTGGCATCCGGCTATCTGGGGCAGCGGGAACTCCAACTGTTTGTCGTTACCTTTCCGGGGGTACTGATAGGTTTCTGGCTGTCCGGCAAGCTGGTCAATCGCATGCCGTTCGACGGGCTCAGGCCAATCATTCTCGGCATTGCCGCCGTTGCGGGTACTGCTGCCCTGATACGTGGCATCATGTCGCTCTAGCCCGTGCCCCCTTACTCGGCCCACAAGCGCGCGCGGAAGCCACTCTGTTTCCACAGTACGGCAATCCAGATCGCATGCAGGTTGATCAGAAACGCCAGCACCCACTCGAAGGCATCGTCTATCTGGCTGTATATTTCCGGCACTAGGGCGGTCAGGATGACTGACAGTATCCCCACTGCCAGTGCGAGCTCGCACAGCCACAACAGGCGCTCCCCGCTCTGGTGCCAACGCGGATGGCCTTTCAGTGCGGAACTGATCAGCAGCTGCGCAATGTAGGTAAGCGAGAAGTACAGCACCACGCCAATCCGACGAGTCAGGTTAAAGCCATCACCCGCATGACCAAGCGCGAGTGTGTAGGCAGCGAGCGATACACAGGCAACAAACCCCAGCCAGGGAATCCAGGGACGACCGCGACTGGTCGCTCCCAGCTGATGGAGCCAGCGTCCGTTCAGGTACCAGAACAGAATGCCAAGAAGAGCGGCCGGCAGCATGGTGCCCTTGAATATAAAGTAGCTGGTGCCGTAGCGGCCGGTTCGGCTGATGCTGGTGCAGCTGTCCCAGTAGGGGATGCACCAGGAAACGTGCCCTTCCATCACTGACACGGCAAAGGTGGTGTGAATCGTTATCAGCGGCGTCAGAGCGGCTGCCATCGCCAGCCACCATAGCGGTATGCCGTTCTTGATGTTGGTCATAGTCTCTTCCTCAATCCCCTTGTGCACACTCGGGCGGGACGACTGCCGGTCTCTGCCGCGCTTGGGGCAAACACATCACTTTCCGTTGCAGCATTTGACAATGTTTTAAAAAAACAACGATACACTGAAGCCACTTTCGCTTTATACTCTAGTCACAGCAACAATGACCTGACTTCTGTATACTAAGCAAACACCATACTTGTCCGATGAGTATGCATTATGAATCCGGCCCATAAGGACATCATTGAAACCGAGATTTCTGTAGCCGACCTGCAGATCGGTATGCATGTCATCCGCCTCGACCGGCCATGGGAAGAAACCAGTTTTCTGCTACAGGGTTTCATCCTGCAGACCGAGGAAGACGTTCTTGCTGTTCAGGAACAGTGTGACAAAGTCATCGTGCTAGGCAAGGTGGATCGCCCCAGACAGCCAGGTGAGAAGCTTTCGGCCAGAAGAGCGGGGCATTCGCCCCCGGCAGATGCGTCCGCCAGAGAACGCCAGACTTCATCCATTCCGAAACGTAAAGTCACCTACAACAACAAGATTGATACCAACCGTGAAATGGCCGCGGCGAGAATGAGCTATTCCGACGCCAAGGCCACCGTAAAGAACATTATGTCCAGCGTGCGGTTGGGGCAAACACTGGAAATGAACCAGATCCACAGGGTAGTGGACAGCTGCGTGGACAGCGTGCTGCGTAACGATAACGCCCTGCTACTGCTGACCAAGATCAAGAACAAGGACGAATACACTGCTGAACACTGCATCAACGTGTCAATTCTCTCGGCAGCGTTCGGCAAACATCTGGGGCTTCTGGAAGGAG
>NZ_JAWLDU010000024.1:0-8558 GCF_041686475.1 Marinobacter sp. | reverse complement strand
ATCAGATTCCGTTGTTTGCCAAGATCGTGGGGTTGGTGGACACCTATGACGCCATCACCAGTTCCCGGGTTTACGATAAAGGCCGCGCCTCGATGGAGGCGCTGCAGATCATTCACCGCAACAAGGGCTCCCAGTTTGATGCCGGTCTGGCCGTGGAATTTATCCGCATGGTCGGCGTGTACCCACCCGGCTCCATCGTGGAAATGACCAACGGGGAAGTGGGTATCGTGGTGGCAACTCACAGCACCAGCAAACTCAAACCCCGCGTTCTTATGGTGCGTGATGCAGACAAGCACCCGCTGAACACCTACCGCGAAGTAAACCTGCTGAAAAATATTCTGGACAGCGCCGGACAGCCCTACAAAATTGGCCGGGAAGTGCCGGATGAAAGCTACGGCATTGTGATGAAGGAATTCATCGAGCAGGGCATTCTAGGCCGCAAGGCGCCGGAGATCTCAGCCCCGGTCGATGACAGCCATGGTGAGCCTTGAGATGCAGGTCAACTTGCCGTCCTCATCTTCCAGTCGTATTTCCCAGACCTGCGTCGTTCCCCCCAGATGAACGGGACGAGCCGTGCCATAGACCCAGCCCCTGGTAGCTGAGCGAATATGGTTGGCGTTGATATCCAGCCCCACCGCTATCTGGCTTTCTTTACGCAGGCAGTAGTTGGCAGCCATGCTACCCAGCGTTTCCGCCAGAACCACCGACGAGCCGCCGTGAAGAATGCCAAACGGCTGCACGGTGCGCTCATCCACGGGGATACGGCCAATCACATAATCCTCGCCAACCTCCACGTATTCGATGCCCATGGTGGCAACAGCCGTATTTCTGCTCGCCTCGGCCATTTGTTCAAGAGTGGGAATACTACGGGTCCAGATTGCCATGATGGTACTGCCTCCTGATGCAAAATCGGATTGGGTCAGAAATGAGTCTATACAGTTAGGCTGCGAACGACTATTGAAAATTTGTTGATGCCACTCAAATTTTAATGAGAGTCATTTGCATTTGAGAAATGTATTGCTATGCTGCTTTAAACCGAGCCACCAAACCATTTCGGGCAGAGTTCTGCCGTGCATAAAGAGGCAAAGACAGTGAGCAGCAACGCCATTCAGATAGCAGGTTCACCGAGACACATCTTCAATACCTGGCGGGCAATCAAGTCATCCACGGGGACGCCCGGCTCTCCAAAGCAATCTTACCCGGAAAGGCCGACGGAAAATAAGACCGGATAACCCTCTCCTTGTGTACCGCGTTATTTAATCAAATGCGGGGGTTCACTTTTAAGATGTTATAACATAACATTAGTTCCGCAATCGACGAGTCGGTTTTGGTGACTTTCACTTCATCACTTCGGGACAAAATCAACCTGGCGGTATGGGACCTTCTATTCGGCCACAGATCGCGCGGGGCCTGAGCCTTGTACACAGATCTCCAGCGTCCGGGGATTGCCCTCGGCTGATTCTGGCACTTTACGGGCTTTGATTTTATCCAGTTAATGCAATGTTATAACGTTTTATTCAAAGTGTGTGACCATAATAACGAAGGCCGACCCACAACTTACCGCCATTTTTACAATAAGAGGAACGCTATGAAATCACTGAACGCTCATGCCAGCGCTCTTGCGCTGGGCATTCTCCCGTTCGCAGTGGTCCAGGCCAACGAGCTGAATCCAGATCTCAGCGTGGTGCTGGACGGCTACTACAAGCAGAACCACACCGCCCTGTCGCACAGGGACGAGGGCTTCGGCCTGGGCCATACCGAGCTGTCGCTTTCTTCACCTATCGATGATCTGTTCGAAGGCCGGCTGACCGCGGTGCTGGAAGACCACGAGGGTGAAACCGAGCTGGAGCTGGAGGAAGCCTTTCTGCAGACCACCGGCATGCCCTACAACCTCAGCGTTCGCGGTGGCCGGTTTCTTTCCCAGGTGGGCTACCTGAACAGCCGCCACCTGCACGAAGATGATTTCGTCGAACGCCCTGCGGCCTATCGGGCACTGCTTGGCAGCCACTACTTTGACGACGGTCTGCGCCTGAACCTGCTGCTGCCAACACCTTTCTACTGGCAGGTCGGTGCCGAGGCGTTCAACGGAAGCAGGCTGTCCGAGGGTGATGAAGACATCGGCGTATACACCGTCAACACCCGGTTTGGAGCAGACATTTCCAGCTCTCAGAGCTGGCAGGCTGGCCTGTCGTATCTGAACAACCGGCAGGTCCATGGTGAGCATGGTGATGACCACAACGATGGTCACGATGACCATGGCGGCGGGCATGAACATGGAGACCACGGCCATGGTGCCGCTTACACCGGAGAAAATCTCTATATGGCGGATCTGGTGTGGAAATGGGCGCCGGGCGGCAATAACCGCCAGCAGCAGTTGACACTCAGCGGTGAATATCTTTTGGTCGATGAGCTGGGCGAACATGCAACATCCAGTGACGACCATGAAGGCTGGTATGCATCAGCGGTCTACCGGTTTGCACCCCAGTGGTCTGCCGGTGTTCGGCACGGTCAGGTAGACCTGAAAGAGGCGCATGGTGATCATTTCGACGACCAGAGGCTGAAGGAGACGGACGTCATGCTGGCCTGGTCCCACTCGCATTTCTCGACGGTGCGCCTGCAATACACCCATCAGGAAGCCGACGGGTTTGAGAAGGCGGACAATACCGTAATGCTGCAGTACGTGATGAGCTTTGGAGCCCACGGTGCCCATGGTTTTTAAACAACTCATTACAGGAATCGCGTTTGGGCTGGCAGTCATGCCGGCCCAGGCCGCGCTGAGCGTCTTCACCTGTGAACCGGAATGGGCCGATCTGGTCCGGGCACTGGTTCCAGATGCAGACATTCACATCGCGACCAATGCCCAGCAGGACCCGCACTACATCGAAGCCCGCCCCAGCCTGATTTCCGCCATGCGACGCGCGGACATCGCTGTGTGCACCGGTGCTTCGCTGGAAGCAGGTTGGCTTCCGGCACTGATCAGCCGGGCTTCCAATCGGGACATCCAGCCCGGAAAACCGGGCCTGTTCTTCGCTGCAGAACAGGTAAGCCTGCACCAGCCCCACGATCATCTGGACCGGAGCATGGGCGACGTCCATCCCGAGGGTGACCCCCACATTCATCTTGACCCGGCGCGGGTACCGGTGATTGTCGACGCCCTTGCTGATCGTATCGTCACCCTTGTTCCCTCCCGGGAGAACGGCATCCGCCTGCGACAGCGGCAATGGCATGTACGCTGGAAACTGGAAACCGCACGGTGGCGGCAAGCCGCGGAAAACCTGGAAGGTCTGTCAGTGGCAGTGCAACATTCCACCTTCGGCTATCTGCTGCGGTGGCTGGGCGTTGAAGCCCCGATCGATCTGGAACCCAAACCGGGCCTGCCACCCAGCGCCTCCAATTTAAGTGACGTACTAGCCGACCCGGCACTGGCTCGGATAAAGCTCATACTGATTGCCACCTATCAGGGCGAAAGACCTGCACAGTGGCTTTCGAGCCAGACGGAGCTTCCTGTCGAGGTTCTGCCGGGTACGGTGAACGATCAAGCGGGAACGGACAGTCTGGCAGAGCTGATCAGCCACATTATTGGGCGCCTCGAGCATCATCAAAAGGCCCAGGAAAAGGCCGGCGGCCATGGCTGACTGGTTCTGGCTGCTCACTCCGTTGGGGGCCAGCCTGCTGATGGCCCTGAGCCTGGTGCCGCTGGGGCACCGTGTACTGGCGCGAGGCGTGGTATTTGCAGACCTGGCCATCGCCCAATGGGCGGCACTGGGTTCGCTGGCCGGACTATCACTGATGCCCGACCAAACCATTGCCGGCCTGCCCGTCAGCGGCTTGCTGTTTGCACTGTTGGCAGTAGCACTGGTCTCTCTGATCCTGAAGCTGGTGCCTGATTATCGAGAAGCCATGATCGGCACGCTTTACGTGCTCGGTGCCAGCCTCGCAACACTGGTGGTCAGCAATGATCCTCATGGGGCACAACAGCTGGCCAGAACCCTCAATGGCGATTTGCTCTGGGTCACGGGGCTGTCGTTGATCCCCCTGGTTGTCGTAACCCTGGCGGTGATGCTCTGGCAGATTACCGACTCTGACAGAATTCGATCAGCCCTGTTTTTACCGCTGTTTGCGGTGACGGTGACCCTGACGGTAGATATGGCTGGCATTTACGTGGTGTTTGCCACTCTGATTGCAGCACCGCTGGCGCTCTGCCACCTTCGGGGTTACGGGCTTCCGGTTGCCTCGGGATTCTGTTTTGCCGGCCATGGTCTCGGGCTCTGGCTGTCCTCCAGTCATGACATCCCGGCGGGACCTGCGGTTGTGGTTTCGGTGATCGTCTGTTGCCTTGCCGGCATCCTGGTTTTGACAAAATCTGCAGTCGCTCGCGGCGATTCAATCCCGGAAACTCGATGACAACCGTGTTCAAATGCGAGCACGGAAAGCGCTGTCAGCTCATTCTTTGCCTCGCAGGCAGCGAAGATTCCTCTATCAGCCTCTCGAATTCGGCAGGAGGCAGCGGCCGACTGAATCGTTAATGTTCTTGAAATTATCCAGATCAATGAACACCAGATCGCCATGGTCACGCTGCCTTGTGCTACCCGCAAGAGCTTGCGCAAGGCGGTCACGCTAACGAAAAAGGCTGTTTTCGAACCGCTGGCCAGCTCCACTGAAAGCCTGTTGAAAATCCTGACCAGATCCTGGGGCATGTTGGTTGCCATTCGCCAGGACTCCTGTCCTGCCAGACCGAGTTGTGGTGTTTCAGCCCGCCCTCTCACCCGGAATCACGAATCAGTAACAGGAAAGGTTCATGCCACCTCAGTCTTTTCCGGTATATAACCGGGTGTACTCACGAATCAGCTGATCGACCCTGCCAGCGTCCAACAGGGTCGACAACCGGCCGGCAATGCGTTCTCGCAACTCGAAGGTGTTGCAGGGAGAGCTCTTGGTGAAGGTAAAAAACAATCCTTCCCGGCTGACCGGTTGGTCCAGGGCCACAAAGTCCCTGGCAATTCCAAGGTTTTCCAGCATCACCTGCCCCTGCAGTAACTCGTACAACACGTAATCCACGCGGTCGACCAGTGCCATCTGGAAAGATTGCTCAATGGTCCGAACACCCTCAATCCGGAGATTGTTTTCAGCGTAACGATCGAAGTTCTGGCCGAAGCTGTTGTCAATCAGCGTGCTGCCGCGCTTTTCCAGCAGATCCGGCCAGTGGCGGTAGACGAATTCGCGGCCCTTGGGCACCCAGACCACGGTCGGAAGATGCGTGATTGGAGGAAGCAGGTAGTCCATATATCCGATGCGTTCGGACGTGTAGAACGCGCCGGCGACCATATCGATGTCGCCCAGATCGGCCACATGCAGAACACGCGCCCAGGACCCGAGATCCCTGACGACCAATTCCAGCCCCATGGGCTCCACGATTTCCCTCAGCAGGGCCGGGACCGCACCCGTGAGCCGATCCGGCTGCGCAGGATCGCGCCACAGTAGAGGTGGGTATTCCGGATTGCCGCTCACGGACAGCTTGCTGCAGGTATCCTCCGGTAAGGCGTGGGCGGGGGCCAGCCAGAACAGCACCATGAGCAGAACACAGAACCTGAAGCACACTCTCATTCTTGAATTACCCGACTCTGACAAGCACCTGTTTTTCCCAGCCCAGGCGCCCGGTTGCAGTGATCTGCCGGCGCATGCCCGGAACGGGCCGGATCATGAACAGATCACCGTTTCGACCAACCAACGCGCGGGGCACTCCTGTTGCCCTGGCAATGGTGGCATGGGTTTCCATGTGCTCGGCTTCGCCGTGAACCGGAATGGCGATAGCGGGCTTCACCCAATTGTACATTAACTCCAGTTCTTCCTGCGCAGGATGACCTGAAGCATGAATTGGCAAATCAGCGCTCTCTGCGGTGATCACTTTTACGCCAAGAGCTGAGAGCCTGCTGATCAGTGCCTTGATAGCTTCTTCGTTGCCGGGGATGGCCCGGGCGCTGAAGATAACGGTATCCCCGGCTTCCAGTTCGAAATCCGGATGGTTACCGGCTGCAAGCCTGCGCAGGGCCGTCCGGGGTTCACCCTGACTGCCCGTTGCCGCTGCCAACACTTCATTGCGGGGCAGATACCCGATGTGGGAAGGGTTGATCAACTGGTCTGCCGCATCCCAGAGCCCCGCCGCTTTTGCCGCGCCGCTCATATTGACCAGCGAACGGCCAAGCAGGCCCATATATCGCCCGGTCTCGCGCGCAATCGACGCCAGAGTGTGCAAGCGGGCGATATTGCTGCCAAAACAGGTGACAACAACACGTCCTTCGGCATTTGCGATCAACCTGATCAACCCCTCATGCAGCGTCGCCTCGGACACCGAATGGCCAGGTAGAGTTGCATTGGTGGAATCACACACCATTGCATCAACACCTTCAGCCGCAAGATCGGAAAAAGTCTTGCGGGAATAGCCATGACCCACCAGCGGCTGATCGTCCAGTTTCCAGTCGCCGCTGTGGAAGATATTGCCAATGGGCGTGCGAATCATCAGCGCATTGGGATCGGGAATGGAATGGGTCAGCGCCAGCCACTGCACACTGAATGGCCCGATCTGCCTGGTCTGGCCGGTTTCCACTTCAATAATCGGCACCCGGTGCAGCAGGTCAAATTCCGCCAGTTTTCGCCGCAGTATTTCAGCGGTAAACCGGCTGGTATAAACAGGGCACTGCAGCAATGGCCAGAGGTAGGGTACGGCGCCAACATGATCTTCATGGGCATGGGTAATGACAAGCCCGGCCAATTGCTCGCGGCGGTCAGCGATGAAGGCGGGATCGGCCATTTGCACGGGGGGCTCGCCGCCATGATGAACGGTACCATCTGCCGCCACCCGTCCCGGCCGCGGGAAAGTCACGCCACAATCCACCATCAGCCAGCGGCCATCATGGCCATACAGGTTGAGATTCATGCCGATTTCACCGGTACCGCCCAGCGGCAGGAACCACAAATCTTCGTTGTCCGGAGTCATTGGCTGGCGCAATCCTGGTAGCTTCGGATCAGCCTGTCATAGAGGCCATCATTTCTGATCTGTTCAAACACTCGGGTTACTTCCTGCTGATGGGAATAAAACGGCGACGTTCGGGAGCAATCACAAGATACACTCGATCCGTCTCCAGCATTCGCATGAGGTTTTCATAACGTGCGACCGGTTCTTTGTCGAGCTCTTCATCGCTATCAAAATCTTCAAAGTAACTTGCGCCAGTGAGCATGCCAAACTTATTACCACACGGACCATCATGAGTATAGATGATATACAGTAAGGGGTATCCGCAGGGTCCGGTAGCCCCTCATGACCGTAATGACTCGGCGACGGCGGTTGATTTCCACAAGATCTGCCGCAATTAAGGTCTTGTAAAGCAGTCATACCGAACCCATTGCACGATCAAAAGGACAGATTGCATGAAAGTACTGATGGTTCTTACCTCGCACGATCAAATGGGAGACACCGGGCACAAAACCGGCTTCTGGCTGGAAGAGTTTACTGCGCCCTACTACGTATTCAGGGACGCCGGTGCGGATATTACCATCGCTTCCCCGAAGGGTGGCCAGCCACCAATCGACCCCAACAGCGAGACGGACGATGCGTTGACCGAGACCACTCGCCGTTTCCAGCAAGATGCCCACGCCAAGGAATCCCTGGCCAGCACCAAGAAACTGGCAGATGTGGACATGAACGAATACGACGCCCTCTTCTATCCGGGTGGCCACGGCCCTCTGTGGGATCTGGTCAATGACGAAAAATCCATTGCCCTGATCAAGACCGCTTATGAGCAGGATAAGGTCATTGGCGCCGTGTGCCACGCACCGGCTGTATTCAAAAAAGTGGAAATCAAACCGGGGCAGAACATTGTGGGCGGTCGCGAAGTGACCGGCTTCAGTAACAGCGAAGAGGAAGCCGTGGGCCTCAGTGGCATTGTTCCCTTCCTGCTGGAAGACATGCTGAAGGAAAACACCGCCACCTACTCCAAGGGGGACGACTGGGCACCACACATCGTGGTGGATGGTAAACTGATCACCGGCCAGAATCCGGCCTCCTCCGAAGGTGCAGCCAAGGCAGTGGTACAGACGCTTCAGGAAGGCTGAGTGCCCTCCTGAAAACCGCTATTCCCCGGCGTGGCTGATCAGCACGCCGGGTGCACCCGCCTCCAGCAAATCCCGAATCCTGTCCGGTACCGGCGTTTTTGCCATCTTCGATGGCTGAATCAACACATAGGTGATATCCGCCTCGGCAACCAGCAGGTCGTCTCCGTAGCGATAGAATTCCAGATGCACGGTGAAAGACGTGTTGCCAATCCGCCCGGCCCTTATCCTGGCCTCGAGTACATCATCAAACTTCGCCGGCGCCCGGTAGTTTATCGCCAGACTGACAACCTGGATGTCGAGGTCCTGATCCAGCAGGTGCTGATAGTCCCCGAACAGGGTGCGGATATATTCGTTGACGGAAATATCCACGTAATCCGCATAGCGCGCGTTGAACACAACGTTCTGGGCATCGCATTCGCCATATCGTACACGGAAACGGAAGCGGAATG
>NZ_JAWLDU010000023.1:42756-48812 GCF_041686475.1 Marinobacter sp. | reverse complement strand
ATTCACACATTGACCGTGGCACGCTGGAACTGGAGAGCCGGGAATTTGACCTGCAACAGTTGATCACCAACTGCACGGCCAGCTATCGACACATTGCCGAACAGCAGGGGCTCTCCCTGACCACCCGGTTCGTGGGTGAGTGGCCGGACAATCCGGTAGTATTTGGAGATGCCTCCAGGCTGCGACAGATTCTGGCGGGATTGATTGATAATGCCATCAAATTTACCGGTGACGGCTATATCAACGTGCAGGCCGGCTGGTTTTCACTGGAAGAAAACTGCGTTGTACTGAATTGTGCGGTCAGCGATTCCGGTTGCGGGATCCCCATCGAACGGATCCACGATATTTTCAATTCCTTCGAACAGGTCGACACCGGTAATTCAAGACGCTACGGCGGAACCGGCATGGGGCTGTCCCTCGTGCAACGGCTTGTTGAACTGATGGGTGGCCACGTCAAGGTGGAAACCGACCTTGGCAAGGGCTCCTCGTTCCGGTTTGAGCTGCCCTTTGAATTGGCATCAACCCAGAGACCCGCCCAACCCATCACCCCGGCCCCGGATATCACCGGTAAGGGCAGTGCACGGGCTCTGGTCGTCGAAGACAATAATGTGAACCAGAGAGTTGCCGTTGCCCTACTCAAGCGCCTCGGGTTTGAAGCCGACGCAGCAATCAATGGCGAGGAGGCGCTGCAGCTGGTACAGACCAATCACTCGGGCTACGACGTCATTCTGATGGACTGCCAGATGCCGTTGATGGATGGCTACGAGGCCACCCGGTGCATCCGTGAATGGGAAAAGAGTAACGGCCAGGGTGGCACTCCGATTATTGCGCTCACCGCTGACGCGCTACCGGGAACGGAATCCACCTGCCGCGAGGCGGGAATGAATGACTATCTCTCAAAGCCGGTCAGAAAAGAGAACCTGAGGAAAGTGCTCAGCCGCTGGTTACGGATGTAAACAGCGGCTTATTGTAAGACTTCAGGCCACGGGATCGCGCATGGTGACGAACTCTTCGGCCGAGGTCGGATGAATGCCTACGGTGCTGTCGAACTGCGCCTTGGTGGCACCGGCCTTGATGGCAACGGCGATTCCCTGGGTAATCTCGCCGGCATCTGGCCCTACCATGTGTGCGCCAAGCACTCGGTCTGACTCATCGTCCACCACCAGCTTCATCAGCGACCGTTCGTCCCGGCCACTGAGGGTGTGCTTCATGGGTTTGAACTCGGAGCGGTAAATGCGCAGCGTGTGGCCAGCCTCCCTCGCCTCTGCTTCGGTCAGGCCAACGGTGCCGATGTTGGGCTGGCAGAATACCGCGGTAGGGATGCTACGGTAATCCATCTCACCCTTACCGTCACCGAACAGACGCCGTGAAAGCACCATGCCCTGGGCGAGGGCCACCGGCGTCAGCTGGGGCGTACCGATAACATCTCCCAGGGCTGTAATGGACGGGACTGCGGTCTGGAACTGATCGTCTACCACCACGTGGCCGGAGGCGCTGAGCTGGACACCCAGTTCTTCCAGGCCAAGCCCGTCCACCAGCGCACGACGGCCTGTCGCCGCCATCACCAGCCCGGTATTCATGCGGGAGCCGTCAGTCAGGTTGACCGCGTAGTGGGAGCTCTCACTCTCGATGGATTCGATGTTGACGCCAAAGCGAAGGTTAATGCCTTTTTTACGCATTTCCGCAGCCGTAAACTCGCGGACGTCGTCGTCAAACCCGCGCAGGAAGAGCTCCCCCCGGTAAAGCAGGGTTGTTTCCACGCCAAGTCCGGCAAGAATGCCAGCAAACTCGACTGCAATGTAGCCACCACCCCAGATCACTGCTTGCTTGGGCAACTGCGGCAGGTAAAACATTTCGTTAGAGGAGAGAACACACTCCTTGCCTGGCACATCCGGGATCACCGGCCAGCTACCGGTGGCGATGGTAATGTGTTTACTGGTGTAGGTCTGATCACCAACCACAACGGTATTAGCGTCTGCCAGCGAGGCGGTACCCTCGATCACCGTTACTCCGGCGTTCTCCAGCATGCGCCCGTATATGCCGTTGAGTCGCTCAATTTCAGCGTTCTTGTTGGCCACCAGCCGGGTCCAGTCAAAGCTGACCTGGTCAGCCGGTACCTTCCAGCCATAGCCAGCTGCATCCTCGATATCTTCGCCAGCATGGGAGCCGTAGACGAACAGCTTCTTGGGAACACAACCCACGTTGACACAGGTACCGCCAAGGTACCGTGACTCGACCACTGCCACGCGCGCGCCCTTGGCAGCGGACATCCGGGCCAGCCGGACACCGCCCGAGCCGGCGCCAATTATGATCAGATCGTAATCCTGTTTGTCAGTCACAGCGTCTCCTGTATTGGTAAAGGCCTGTTTGCTTATCCGGGCGCCATTGCGGTTTCACCGGCGTGGACTTCGCGGAACAGTATGTGATCTTCAAAATCGCCCAGCCGAATGGTACCGAGGCTGCGAAACCCTTCTGATTCATAGAATGGAAGATACCGGCTGTTGCCGGTATCGAGAACGAGCCCACTGCCGCGAGGATTTTCTGCACACAGTTTTTCTACGGTAGAGAGCAGAATCCGCCCATAACCCTTGTTCTGGTACTTGGGATTAACGCCCATCAACGGCAATTGATGCGCGAGGGGTTGCGGCAGCATCTCCCTTATCTTCTCATGGTAGTCAAGGTAGCGGCGGGTACAGGCAAAGCCTGCGGTCAACACCATGCGGATACGCCAGCTGATCTGCTCGGCCAGGTTCAGCCTGAGTTCAGGTTCGCCGATAAAAGCCACTGCCACCAGGGTGTCATTCACCATTACCCCGATCGCGTCCTGGTCCAGCTCGAAGTACAGATCAATCAACTCACGTACCGTGGCCCTGACCCGCTGCTCGTATCCGGGGCGGCGATGATCAAACAGATACTGGAACGTCGGTTCATTTCGATAGGCGCCGACCAGTATCGATATGGCTTCGTTACGCGCACTTGCATCGAGACGGACAATGGCCGGCTCCGGGCTGTTCTTGTTGTCTTTGCCGTCATTCATCGTTTACTCTCCACCGTTCGTCTCAGATTGTTAAAGTCAGGCGTACGGATACCATGCCCGGATCGTTCTGTCGATCCATGGAGGCCTGGTCGATCTCAACACCGTGCCCGGTATTCAGCTGCTCCAGCCAACTGGCAACTTCGCTGAAGGGTGCGCCTTCAAGCCAGACCCGTATCGAATCGTCTCCACTGGGCTCAAATCGCTGCAGCGACAGCCCTGCTTCCCCGGCACTGCGAGTAACCAGCGACATCAGCGCACGACCATCTTCCGGAGCATCAACCCCCGAGCTGCCCTGGCCAACATCGGCATCCGACAGCTGCTCCAGAGAGTCACGATTGGCTTCCAGCCAGGCCAGCAGTTCGGCTGAACTTTCCCGGTCACTGACAGCCTCGTTGTGGAAGTTCACAGCCGGCACCCAGACCGCAAAATAGAGAATCCCCAGAAAAACAGCAATCACCAAAACGGTTAATGCCTGCTGATCCCTGCGGGGCAACTGATCATACTGTGCAATCATTTTACCCACTGCCGGCTGTTCCCTGATTCTGTTCAACATCACGTTACCCTCCCGAGACCGTCAATCGACCGCGAGCGCCGTCAGATTCATTCACCACTGACCCGATTTCGGCCGTCAGCCCCTGGCTTGTCAGACCGTTCCGAAGGGTGCTCAGCTTGTTGTAGCTGTCTGCCCGGACATCCACTACGAGCTCGCCACGGTTGCTGCTGTAGTTAACCGAGTTAAACACGACCGAGCCCGTATCCGGAATTGTCGAGTACTGCTCTCCGGTGTATTTCATCAGGGTAATGAAACCGGCGTCAGGGCCATCCGACTGCAGCTGGCGCAACTGACCTTCAACCACCCTGCGAACATTGCCCGCATGAGTTCTCGAGTCATCGGGAAACGCCTGGCGATAAAGGGCCATGGCTTCTTCGCGCGTCTGATCCGCTTTCTGCTGATGGTACAGGCCCATGCCCACCTCAACGCCGATCTGGATGACGAACCAGACGCTGGCAACCGCAATCAATGGCTTCCATGGGTTCAGGGCGCCCGACTTGCGGGAACGGATACTGTACTCGCCCTGACAGAGATTGATCGGTTGGCAAAGATGGTGATGATGGGCGTGGGCCAGCAGCTCCAGTGGCATGAGCTCCAGCCTCTCTTCCCTGACAACCAGACGCCCGGAGGACCTGAGTTCAGCGAGATCCGCCTGCTGATGCTCGAATTCCTGTTCAGTACCATAAACGGTGACCGCCACCTCCGCCACAACTTCGTCGGAAGGCGGCAGCGCCAGCGTCTGTGCAAACATGGCAAGATTGCGGGCCTGAACGCTGAGCCATTCCCCCTGATCACTCGCCAGCATGGCCGTTTCACCATCGAGGCAGATTGACCAACCCCCTTCGGTTACCGGCAGCAGGCCTGCGTCGGGGTAGATCGCCTCGAGTTTCAGGTGCTCCCAGCCGCTGAACATCGCAAACCACTCGGCCATACGCTTGTGGTCAACAGCCGCTACCCGGAATCCATGTTCGGTGCGATTGCCCATGGCAAGGTGAACGCTCTCGATATCCTGGGCAATCTGCTCCTCAACGGCATAAGGAAGGGCCTGGTAAACGAACCTGCTTTGTTTGGCCGGAATATCAGCCGTGCAGAAAAGCGCCTCCTCTCCCGGGAGCAGGCCTACCAGCAGCACGTTCTCAAGATCGTTCTGTACCAGTGTCTGTTCGATGTCTTCTTTTCGATCTCCGGCACCGCGAGCCTGGGAGTCTCCACCGGCATCAAGCAGCACCCAGTTGTAAAGCTGGGCATCCGGGGTAGTGTCAGGGTCCGCAAAGGGTGGCAGAGGCCTGACATAAAGACGATATGACATTCTGGGCAGTTTCCTTTTTAACCCTTCCGGGTCTTCATTGTCGGTATCGATGATAATCAGGAGACCATGGCTACTCTTCAGAGAGGCTGAACGGCTCTTTCGTTATCCGGTTTTTCTGGCCGGTATCCCGATGGACTGTCTGCATTTCACCCTCGGGACTGCGATAAACGGTGCTGACCAGGTTGGCTACCCGATCATCGTAGGTAATCCTTGAGACCACTTCAAAAAAACGCGTCTGCAGCCCGAGCCCCGTGGATTTCAGCCCCAGGCCCGAGAATTCCGGCAGGGCGAGAAAATCCTGTATATTCTCAAAGCGCTCTTCCTGACGTTTTTCAAGAATAGCGTCTGCCTGAGCCTGTGTCAGTTCTTCATGCAGTGAGCGCAACACGGCAGCAGAAGCGGTATTGACGTTAATACCCAGACCCGCAACCGGCAAGGTTGTTACATGGGGCCGCAAAGCCTGGTAAGCCTCTTCGGTCATGCCATCGATCAGCCGCAACTCTGACACCGTTACAAACGGCTGATTGCCGGCCCGATAAGCCGGGTCTTCCATCAGGTACTGACCATCCTCGGCTCCGTAGGCACTGACGGTCTGGTCATTCGGGTCGATCCAGTCGATCAGGGCGTCGACATTCACCGTAGTGATCTCCAGAACCTCAAGCAGCCGGGCTACACGATCCCGCACCACCGGGTCGACCTGACCGGTTCCCCGTACCAGATCGTTGAGGTTGATTCTTCCCCCCAGGTCATCAATCTGCACTTCCGCTACACCATTGTCGTCAAGGGGCAGTATCGCAGCATTCTGGGCCCAGAATTCGTCGGGGCTATCCACCATGGTATTGTTTTCCTTGTCCTCCTCGAAATCCCGCACGAGGATCTGGCGCGCAAAGGCTTCTGCCCCAAGGGCGACACTCTGCCCCTGCTGCTGAGCCAGGTAGTGGCTGGCTCGAAACACCCGCACACTCTGTTGCTGGGTCATTCCGGCAGCCAGCATCACCACCAGCGCCATGGCCAGCAGCACCATGATCAGCGCTACTCCGCCCTGGCGATCCGCAGGCGACTGGAGCATCAGGGGATTAGCCTCCCGCATCGCCGCCTCCGATCTGATTACCGTTCTGTTGATCAGCCTGCTGCGCGTCGTCCTGATCGTCGTCCTG
>NZ_JAWLDU010000023.1:15149-42656 GCF_041686475.1 Marinobacter sp. | reverse complement strand
GACTGGAGCATCAGGGGATTAGCCTCCCGCATCGCCGCCTCCGATCTGATTACCGTTCTGTTGATCAGCCTGCTGCGCGTCGTCCTGATCGTCGTCCTGGTCGTCATCCGTTTCATTGGTCGCATTGATAATGCCCTGAGCCTGGCTGCCGTCGAAGTCAGGCAGGCTGAACGTCCTTAACAGCTCGCCAAAGCGCTCATGCTCCAGGGTAATTTCAATTCCCAGGGGTAACGGAATATCCGGGCGGGTCCCGGGATTCAGGTTTGCCATACTGGATTCGTCGGGCCAGTTATCACGCCAGTTGCGCTGGTCATCCAGGAAGCGAACCGAAAAGTCCGTCACATCTGCCAGCAACATGGTATCCCGGCTGTTGTCTTCCTGGCCCTGGTCTACGGAAACCCAGTAGCGACGGCGCAGTTCATCGCCGGTATACTCCCAGGCGACGCGCTGTAACGTACTTCGGCGGGTTCCAAGGGGGTTCCGCCAGCCCTGGCGAGTGAGTATCAGGGCGAAGTCGTCTTCACGGCTGGTAAGCGCGGGGTTGAAGTCGCCGTAGATATCGCGGCCGGGCCGATTGACGATCTGGGTGATATCCCGCTCCAGAAGCAGCATCGTGCGTTGAATGGCATCGAACTGATCAGCCACTTCGTTAACCCGGTCCCGGGACGCAACCACATTACCCAGCACCTGCCAGACTCCAATTCCGATCACCGCGGTTATCGTGACCGCGATGAGCATTTCCATCAGTGTGAAGCCATTGCGGACAACCGGCGGCCCCATTCCGGACTGCCTGAACACCGGAGCCGCCATCAGCTGTCACCAATAAAGGCAGAAAGAGTATGTACCGGCGGTGGCTCCGATTCGTTACCCCGGAAGCGGGCAACAGTAACCTCAACCCGCAGTATGGAAGGATCATCCGTACCAAGCACGGCGGTGGTCACCTGCCAGCGGAAGGGCCCATATTCGATGTTGTCGGTGTTTTCGGAAATTTCCGGAAGATTTTCCTGCAGCCTGAGTTCATTGACCCGGTTATCGGCCACCCATCCTGCCAGGGTTTTATCCCTTATGCGTTCGTAGCTGGAAATGTACTGGCTGCCAACTTCCGCCGCGGCGGTTGCGATCAGGCCGAATACCAGCAGCGCAACCAGAACCTCGATCAGTGTAAAGCCACGCTGGGTCCTCATGCTTCATCATTCCCTTCGCTTCCCGGATAATGCCACTCCATCGGGGAAAAGCCATCCGACGCGATGGTGTGCATTCTGGAATCGTCTCTGCCAAGGGTGAATTCCAGTTCGAAAGGCGTGGTCTCACCGCTGGAGAAAAACACCACATCCGGCCGCAGCCGGTCCTCCTCCGAGGCCAGCCTGGGCGTGTCATTCTCGATATACTCGGTAACCGTTATCCACTCCGGAAATCCCCGCATCCGGAACATCGGTTCGCCGGGAATTTTCCACTCCGCGCTCTGGTCCTCCCAGGCGACAAACCGGTAGCCTTCGTCCTCCAGAACCAGGCCCAGTTCGGTATTGTTGAGCACGGCCTGCTCCGAGGCGGTCTGCATCAGAAGGTACAACTCGCGGATTTCATTCTCCATTTCCCGGTCCCGTGAGCTTCCGCCCATGGTCATGACCGCCAGCGCCGCGAGCAGGCCTACCACCACCAGGACGACGAGAATTTCAATCAGCGTGAAGCCCGAATGGCGTTCCCTGGCGTGCACAATCAGTCCCTGACTTTCCACACACTGATGTCGGCGTCGTCACCCTCGCCACCTTCGCGGCCGTCCGCACCATAGGAATAGAGGTCGTAAGGGCCTTCACTGCCAGGGCTCACGTATTGATACTCATTGCCCCAGGGGTCCTCCGGAACGCTGTTCAGGTAACCCTCCGGATTCCAGTTGCGAGGTTCCGGGCTGCCGCTTGGCTTGGCAACCAGCGCCTCCAGCCCTTGTTGGGTAGACGGGTAATGGCTGTTGTCGAGACGATAGAGATCAAGTGCGTTGGCAATATTGCTCAGTTGGGTCTCGGCAACCGTTACCCGGGCCTGGTCACTTCGCCCCATGATGTTCGGGGCCACGATGGCGACCAGAAGGCCGAGAATGACCATTACCACCATTATCTCGATCAGCGTAAAACCCCGTTGTGCGCTCTGGTGTTTCATTGTCTTGCTCTTCATCGTTCCATGTCTCTGGGTTTGAAAATGGGCCTGCAGGCGATAACCACACAACGGGTCAGCCAACCAGGTTACTCATATTGAGAATCGGGAGCATGATGGCCAGCACAATGATGAGGACCACCACGCCCATTATCAGCAACATCATGGGCTCGAACAGGCCCACAATGGCTGCAATTTTCGACTGCAGGGTATTCTCCTGCATGGTCGCTGTCCGCTCCAGCATGCTGTCCAGTTCGCCGCTGGCCTCGCCACTGGCAATCATGTGCAGCATCATCGGCGGGAAATACCCGGTCTGATCCAGCGAGCGGTGCAACGAGCCACCCTCACTGACTTTTCTTGCCGCACCCCGCAGTTCCTGCCGCAGGTAATCGTTCGATAATACCTCGCCGGCAATACGCATCGCATCGACCAGGGGAACACCACTGGTGGTCAGTATGCTGAGTGTACTGGCATAGCGGGCGGTATTGACGCCACGAACCATGCCGGAGAACAGCGGCATATTCAGCAGGCTCTGGTGAAACCGCAGCCGGAACGAAGGCTTGCGCAGTGACCACCGGAATACGGCGACACCGGCGATAATAAGGATCAACAGGTAAAGGCCATAATTTCCCAGAAAATCGGATACCGCCAGCATGGCCGATGTCAGTGCCGGTAACTCCTGCCCCTGCTTCACAAAGACTTCAATGATGTCTGGCACCACGTAGGTCAGCAGGAACACCACAATGGCGATGGCAACGACGCTGAGAATGATCGGATAGATTGCGGCAAGCTGGATTTTCTGGCGCGACTCCTGACGGGCTTCTGTGTAGTCCGCCAGCCGGTTGAGCACCAGGTCAAGGTGCCCTGCGTGTTCACCGGCTGCCACCGTTGAGCGGTAAAGGCGCGGGAAAGCACGGGGAAACTCACCAAGGCTATCCGCCAGGCTGTACCCCTCCATGACCTTGGCGCGGATGGCAATCAACATACTGCGAATTCGCGGCCTGGATGACTGTTGGGCTGCCGCGGACAACGCCTGCTCAATGGGAATGCCGGACTGTATCAGCGTCGCCAGTTGCCGGGTAACAAGTGCTAGATCGGCCGTAGCCAGACCGCCACGACTGCCCAGGGGATTGCTGCGGGACTGTTTCTCTGTGGCGGGTTCCACCGCCAGCGGTGTCAGGCCCCTTTCGCGAAGCTGCTGACGCACCGCCCTGGGCGCATCTGCCTCGACCACGCCCTGCTTCTGTTTTCCACGGCTATCAAGAGCTTTGTATTCAAACGCTGGCATGAATCTACTTGCTCCGGTGGGTCACACGAAGGACCTCTTCGACCGTGGTCGCCCCATCCAGAATCTTCTGAACACCATCGGCATGGATACTCGGGCCGTGGAGCCGGGCCTCATACTCCAGATCCAGCTCCCCTGCCCGCTTGTGAATCAGGGAACTGATCTCTTCGTTCACCTCAACCACTTCGTAAATGCCGATTCGGCCCCGATAGCCCAACTGGTTGCAGTGCTCGCAGCCCTTTGCTCGGAATATGGTTGGCGGATGAGCGGCGTCCTGCTGCAGGAATTCGCAGTGCTCCTCGCTGGGCTGGTAGGGTTCGCGGCAGTCCTTGCACAGCACCCTCACCAGGCGCTGGGCAACGATGCCCACCAGGCTGGAAGAAATCAGGAATGGCTCGATACCCATATCCATCAGGCGGGTAATGGCGCCCACGGCTGTGTTGGTGTGCAGGGTTGACAGAACCAGGTGGCCGGTCAGGCTGGCCTGAACCGCGATCTCGGCGGTTTCCAGATCCCGGATTTCACCAATCATCACCACGTCCGGATCCTGCCGCAGAATGGCCCGCAAGCCTCGGGCAAACGTCATGTCCACCTTGGTGTTGACCTGGGTCTGGCCGATACCGGGCAGGTTGTATTCGATGGGATCCTCGACCGTGAGAATATTGCGGCTGCGGTCGTTGATTTCCTGTAGCGACGCATAAAGGGTTGTTGATTTACCGGAGCCCGTGGGGCCGGTGACCAGCAGGATGCCGTAAGGGCGATGGATCAGCTTGCGCAATATCTTCAGATCGCCGCCGGCCATCCCGAGGGATTCCAGGCGAATATTACCGGCCTGCTTGTCCAGCAGTCGCAGCACCACGCGTTCACCGCTGGAAGACGGCATGGTCGAGACGCGGATATCCACTTCCCTGCCTGCAACCCTCAAGGCGATCCGGCCATCCTGGGGTATGCGCTTCTCGGCGATGTCCAGTTTCGCCATGACCTTGATACGGGACACCAGCAGAGGCGCCAGGGCGCGCTTGGGCTGGACCACTTCCCGCAACACACCGTCCACCCGGAAACGGACCACCAGGCGGGTTTCATAGGTTTCGATGTGCACATCCGAGGCGCTGGTTTTCACCGCTTCCGTGAGGATTGCGTTGATCAGCCGGATAATCGGGGCATCGTCTTCCTGCTCCAGCAGATCCTCGGTTTCCGGTACGGAATCGGCAAGGGAGGCCAGATCCATATCATCCCCGATGCCTTCAACCATTTGCATGGCTTCGGCGGAATCGTTCTGATAGGCCGCATTTAGGGCAGCATCGAATCTTGCCGGTTCAATCGTGGAAAATCTGGCGCGGCCACCACTGATGCGATTGGCTTCCGCCAGTGCCGAATGGCCCGCACCCGGACGAACCAGGATAACCGGCTCGCCATCGTCATCACGGGTAAGAATTACGCCATTTCGCTTGGCGAACGTGAAAGGAAGACGGCCGACCGGAGCATCTTGCGGCTGAAGTTCTGTGTCTGTGTCCACGGTCGTCCTCGTTTTGTTGCCGGGGCCGGAAGGCGGGAGTTCCAGAAACCCTTTTTATTCAATTAATTCAGGCAGGCTACCATAGGATATGGAACCGCTGAATAACTCTATACACTATACTGCCAATAAAACTTTGCAGTCTGATAACCTGTGGGCCTTTTGTCGGCTCTCATCAGCTCTTTCGGGACAATCAATGCTTTTAACCAGCTCGAGGTTACCACTGTTACTCGCCACCGTCGCAGGCATTGCCATGATCACTGTGACAGCCTGGCAGGGATATCGTTTCTGGCAGAATGAAACCGGCACCACCACTGTGGCCTCCTCTTCGGTGAACGGACCGGCATCAACCGACATTCCCCGGGAACCCGACATCAGCCTGGGCTCGCTGCACCTTTTCGGAAAAGCCGGAGAGAAGGAGAACCAGGCCGAGCCGGACATAGAGAACCTTCCTGAAACCAACCTGCGGCTATTCCTCAGGGGCGTGCTGGCAGCCTCCGGGGATTTTCCCGGCAGCGCACTGATCGAGGACGACAAAAGCAAGACCGAAGCCTACCTGGTTGGTGATGAGCTGCCCGGCGACGCCAAGCTTCGATCTGTCCGTGCCAACCGCGTCATCATTGAAAGAGGGGGTAAACTCGAAAACCTCTATTTTCCGGACGAGGAGGATCGCTCGGGTGTCTCCCTGGCTTCAAGCCGGCCAGACGATAGCGGGAATGAACAGGCGCAGGCACAGCCGGTCAGTTCCAGCCAGTCTTCATCCTCCGGTAATGGCGGCAACAGTGAGCAGCGCCGGGAGGAAATCCGCCGGCGGCTCGAGCAGCTTCGTGAACGCCTGAGAAACAATAACTGAGAACGCCAAGGGACGCCGCAGTGTGTAAAGCTGGCAGGACCTGAACAGCCGGCGTACCCGAAACACTGAAAAAGGATTCGATATGCGACGCTGGAACGGCTGGGGTGATGACCAGTTCAGCCTGGAACTGCCCCGGAATGGGCGCAGATTCCTTGAAGAACGCATCGGTGCTGCGACACCACTCAGCGACACTTCCCTGGAGGCTGCCTGTGCACGGGTGCCCGCCAGCCGTTTGCCCGAGCATCCTGGAGTGGTCACAAACCCGGAAGACCGGGTTCGCCACGCCCGCGGCCAGAGCCTGGCGGACTGGCTTGCGATGCGAGGCGGCGATTTCGGCGTGTTCCCCGATGGCGTGGCATACCCCGAATCATCAGCGGACGTGAAATCCCTGCTGGACTGCGCTTCAGAGCATGGTATTTCACTGATTCCCTACGGCGGCGGCACCAGCGTTGCCGGCCATATTAATCCGATAGCCGGCGAGAACCCGGTATTGACGGTGGATATGGGCCAGATGAACCGGCTGATCGATCTGGACCGGGAAAGCCAGATAGCCACCTTTGGTGCCGGCACCCCGGGCCCACTGGTGGAGTCCCAGTTGCGGGCACTGGGCTATACCCTTGGGCACTTTCCCCAGTCATTCGAGCTTTCCACCGTTGGCGGCTGGGTAGCCAGCCGCTCCAGTGGCCAGCAGTCGTTGCGCTACGGGCGCATAGAGCAGCTGTTTGCAGGCGGCCGAATCGAAACTCTTCAGGGCACGCTGGACATTCCGACATTTCCTGCTTCCAGTGCCGGCCCCGATATCCGAGAGATCATTCTGGGCTCTGAAGGCCGGATCGGCCTGATCACAGAGGTGAAGGTACGTGTGACACCCTTGCCCGCCCATGAAAGCTTTCATGTGGTGTTCTTCTCCTCCTGGGAAAACGCCCGCACCGCTTGTCGCGAACTGGTTCAGAACCGCACCCAGCTTTCCATGCTGCGCCTGAGCAACGCCACCGAAACCGAAACCCAGCTTGCCCTGGCCGGCCATCCCGGGCTGATTGGCATGCTCGAATCCTACCTGTCCCTACGGGGGGCCAAAGACGGCAAATGCATGATGACCTTCGGCATCACCGGCAGTAATCGCCAGTGCAGCAATGCCCTGAAGGAAACCCGCGCTATATGTAGTGAGTACCACGGAATCTATACCGGCAAAAAGCTGGGCGACAAGTGGGCCGCCAAGCGCTTCACCATGCCCTACCTGAGGGAAGCACTCTGGCAGTTGGGCTACGCTGTAGACACACTGGAAACGGCGACCGACTGGGATAATGTGGATAATCTCTTAAAGCGGATTGAAGAAAACCTGTGTAATGGTCTGAATAAAAAAGAAGAATCAGTCCATGCATTCACCCATCTTTCGCACTTCTATCCCCAGGGCTGCAGCATCTACACCACCTATGTGTTCCGCGTTGCTGGCAGCTACGATGAAACAATGGACCGCTGGAAGGCCCTGAAAGACAGCACATCCGCTGTTATCGTCAATAACCGCGGCACCATCAGCCATCAGCACGGGGTCGGCAAAGACCACGCTCCCTTTCTGCCAGTCGAGAAAGGCGAATTGGGCATGCTGGCCATTGGTTCGCTGTGCCGCACCTTTGACCCTTCAGGCCTGTTAAACCCCGAAACTCTGGTTGAATGACAATGCCACTGACCCGTCCACAGAAACTTGAGCAGGTACAGACCCTCCAGAACGGATTTGATGTTGTTGTCATCGGAGGCGGCATCACCGGTGCCGGTGTTGCCCGTGAAGCCGCCGGCAGCGGCCTGCGTACGCTACTGGTGGAACAGAATGATTTCTCCTGGGGCACGTCCAGCCGCTCTTCAAAAATGGTTCACGGCGGACTGCGATACCTGGGCAGCGGTCAATTCAAACTGACCAGGGACGCGGTAACGGAACGGGAACGACTGATGGCGGAAGCACCGGGGCTGATCGACCCCCTACGCTTTGTGATGCCCCATTACCGAAAGCAGTTTCCCGGCCCCCGACTGTTCCAGATTCTTTTGCGGGTGTATGACCGGATAGCAGGTAACCCCTCACGGCAACGCCTCTCACCTGCGGAAACCCTGCAGTGGGTGCCTGGATTGGCAACCGAAAACCTGGTGGCAGCCAGCGGGTTTACCGATGCCGTCACTGACGATTCCCGGCTGGTGCAGAGAGTTATCGAAGAAGCCGAGGCCGATGGCGCCCTGTGCCTGAATTATCTGCAGGCAGACGCCATTATCCGGGATGGGGCCAGTGCTGCGGTCACCGGTGTGCAACTGCGCGATACCGGCACCGACGGACAGAGTTTCAGTGTCAGTAGCCGACTGGTGATCAACGCCACCGGGGCATGGGCGCAGGCGCTGCAACAGGCGGACGATGATAAAACCCGAATCAGGCCGCTTAGGGGCAGCCACCTGGTTCTGCCGTTCAGCAGGTTGCCGGTGTCGTGCTCAGTGTCGCTGTTTCACCCACGGGACCGGCGCCCGGTGTTCGCCTTTCCCTGGCAAGGCACAACGGTACTCGGCACCACCGACCTGGATCATGACGGGGATCTGTCCCGGGAACCTGCGATAACCCGGGAAGAACTGGATTACCTGCTGGAAATCTCGGCCACACTGTTCCCTTCAAGCGCCATCAACGTACACGACATCATTGCAACCTGGGCCGGGGTGAGACCCGTCGTCAGCGAAGTGAGTACGAAAGCAAAGGGACGGAAGCCCTCCCAGGAAAACCGGGAACACGTCATCTGGGCCGACAACGGCCTGATCAGCATTGCCGGCGGCAAACTGACGACCTTCCGACTGATTGCGCGTGAGGTGCTGGAACGAGCGCAAAGCCTGATGCCGGGATTTTCCCTTCGAGACGATAGCACCCCGGTTTTTTCTCCACCCACCAACCTTAACCGGCCGCCAGGCATCAGCCATCGCAACTGGGAGCGCCTGCTGGGCTTTTATGGACCGGCTCTTGATAAGGTGCTGACTGCCGGCTCTCACAACACCGTCGCCTCTTCCGATACCCTCTGGGCCGAGTTGGCCTGGGCCGCTGCCAACACAGGCGTTGTTCATCTGGATGATCTGCTACTGCGCCGCACCAGGCTGGGGCTGATTCTTCCTCATGGCGGCCAAGCTCTGTTGCCGGAAATAAGAACGGTATGCCAGCCAATACTGGGCTGGGATGACCACACCTGGGAGCATGAGCAGAGCCGTTATCTTGGCATCTGGCAAACCAGCTATTCTCTCCCCTCAACCGGCGGCGAAGCGGCATGAAGCCGGAAGATCCCCTGATTCTGGCCATCGACAACGGCACCCAGAGCGTTCGCGCCCTGCTGTTTGACACACGGGGCAACCTGGTGGGCAAAGGCAAACAGGACATAGAGCCCTACTTTTCCGAGCAGCCCGGCTGGGCCGAACAGCACCCTGACTACTTTTGGGAATCCCTGGGTCAGGCTTGTGAACAGCTGTGGCGGAACTGCGCAGCTGAGCCGGCACGGGTCGCCGGTGTTACTGTGACCACTCAACGCGGGACCGTTATCAACCTCGACAGCAACGGCCATCCCCTGAGGCCAGCCATTATCTGGCTTGACCAGCGCCACGCAAACATTGATGGCCCGGTGCCGGGCCCCTGGGGTTGGCTGTTCAAGCTGCTACGGCTTGAGCCAACCGTGAACCGGTTCCGCGAAAAAACCCAGGCCAACTGGATTGCTCAGAACCAGCCTGAGATATGGTCTGAAACCCATCGATACCTGCTGCTTTCCGGCTATCTGAATTACCGCCTCACCGGCCAGTTCCGGGACTCCATTGGTAGCCAGGTGGGCTATATTCCCTTTGACTACAAACGCCATCGCTGGGCGGGCAAGCGTGATTTCAAGTGGCGGACCATGCCGGTGACACCGGAAATGCTGCCGGAACTGGTCAAACCGGGGGATCGGATTGGCGAACTGACCGCCGAAGCCGCCGCCCACCTGGGTCTGACAGAAGCTCTGCCGGTGATTGCCGCAGCATCGGACAAAGCCTGTGAAATCCTTGGCTCCGGTGGCCTGAGCCCCGAAATCGGCTGCATGAGCTACGGCACCACCGCCACCATCAACACCACCAGCAAACGCTATATTGAACCGGTGCGTATGATGCCGCCCTATCCGTCTGCCCTGCCCGGGCACTATTCCACGGAAGTTATGATCTACCGCGGCTTCTGGATGGTGAGCTGGTTCAAACGGGAATTCGGCCTGCGCGAACAGACACTGGCGGAACACAGAGGCATCGAACCGGAAGTGCTATTCGACGAACTGGTCCGCGCCGTACCACCCGGGTCCATGGGGCTGATGCTGCAGCCTTACTGGTCACCAGGAGTACGCCAGCCAGGGCCCGAAGCCAAAGGTTCTATCATCGGCTTTGGCGATGTTCACACCCGCTCCCATATCTACCGCGCCATTCTGGAGGGGCTGGCGTATGCCCTGCGTGAGGGCAAGGAACGCATCGAGAAACGCAGCGGCATCCCCATTCGCAGGCTGCGGGTGGCAGGCGGTGGCTCCCAGAGTGATGCCGCCATGCAACTGACAGCTGATCTCTTCGGTTTGCCTGCCGAGCGAGCCCATACCTACGAAACCTCCGGCCTTGGTGCAGCCATCGATGCCGCGGTTGGCCTGGGGCTGCATCCGGATTTTCAAACCGCAGTAACCGCCATGACCCGCGTGGGAGACGTTTTTCATCCCCGGGAAGAAAGCCGCCTGTTGTACGAGCGCCTCTACCGGGAGGTGTATCTGAAGATGTACCCGCAACTGCAACCGCTATACCGGAAGATACGGGATATCACCGGCTATCCCGAGTAAAACAGCGCCGCCCAAGATTCTCTTGAATTTCAGCGCCAGTCCGGTAAAACTCTGAACCTGCGATAACAACAATTCCCTGGTTCTGCTCCAGCGCATTAAGGCACGCCCGATGGCCGTCGTAGATTACCTGATACCGTACGATTTCTCGCCAGTGACCATACTGGGCTTTGTGCTTGTGCTGGGCTTCTATGGCTACGGGCTGC
Organism: Marinobacter sp.; assembly: GCF_041686475.1. GTDB lineage: Bacteria > Pseudomonadota > Gammaproteobacteria > Pseudomonadales > Oleiphilaceae > Marinobacter. The sequence continues at coordinate 31,810 of NZ_JAWLDU010000023.1, read as the reverse complement.
TGAAAATGCCCGAGGAAGATCGACCAGGCAATGGCCGGATACTGGTCTTCGTGGTCGGGGTGATGATGTGTTACGCCGTCATGCAGACCCGCTTTGATTACTACTCCCAGTACATGTTCTTCGTTCACCGGGGCCAACACCTGATTCTTCACCACCTGGGGCCATTCCTGATAGCCCTCTCCAACCCCCTGCCGGTGATGCGTTTTCTTTACAGCCGGATCAAACCCGGGATCAGGCACGCACTGAAACCACTGGGATGGGCATACCGGTTCCTGCAGCACCCGGCCATTGCCTCCTTCCTGTTCGTGGGCCTGATTTACTTCTGGCTGTGGCCGCCTATTCACTTTGACGCCATGCTCAGCCGCGACCTGTACTGGATCATGAACTGGAGCATGCTGCTGGATGGTTTGTTGTTCTGGTGGCTCATATTTGATCCACGGTCCCCCGTATCCAGCGATGCCCTGGGCTATGGCAAACGGATTCTGTTATTGGCACTGGTGGCGCTTCCGCAGATGGTTCTGGGGGCCACCATTGTGTTTTCCCGGGGCATGGTCTACGACGTCTACGAGGTGTGCGGCCGCGCCTGGCCCATGCCACCAGAAACAGACCAATTACTGGGCGGATTGCTGACCTGGATTCCGCCAGCCATGATGAGCATCCTCGGCATCCTGATTATCCTGCGCCGTGCCATGCGGGAAGACGGCAAGGTAGCCCCCTATTCCGAAAAGCTGAAGGCAACCCATTCATGAGTAACAGATTCAAGCCTCACTTTCCCAGATCACTGTCCCTTACCGCCCTGATGACAGTTGCGGCGCTACTGACTGGCTGCTTCAGCGACGATGAATCCTGGCGTGGCAAGGACATCAGCGGCCTTATGCCAGAGCTGGCGTTTGAGCTGACAGATACCTCGGGCGACACCCTGACCGCCCAAGAAACCGAAGGCGAAATCCGGATGGTGTTTTTCGGCTTTACGTCCTGCCCTGATGTCTGTCCTGCCACCCTTCAAAAGCTTTCCCGTGCGGTAAAGGACATGCCGGGCGACCTGCAGAAAGACACCCGGATTGTCTTCGTCAGCGTCGATCCCCAGAGGGACACACCGGAACGCATCGAAAGCTATGTGGGTTTCTTCAGCGAGAGAGCCATCGGCCTTACAGGCGAGGAAAAGGCACTGCGGGAACTCAGCAAACGCTACCGCACCACGTTCGGCTACGACGACCCGGATACGGAAGGCAACTACAACGTCTCACACAGTGGTGCCGTGTATGTATTCGACCGCCAGGGAGACGCCCGTCTGCTGTTCAGGCCCGACCTGAGTGTCGATGATATACGGACGGATCTGGTGACTCTGGCCGAAGAAAACAGAAGCTGAGCATGGTCAGCTGGCGCTATCGCAGCCTTCGCCAACAGGCCCCCGTAAGTATCTGAACATGAAAGTAACACCATGGGGCAGGCTTGCACGCCATACCCGCCAGGTGTGTCCACCGGGAAAAATCTGGAGCCTCACCCTGTCTGCCTGGTGGGAGATCAGACTGCTTTCCAGCTCCGCTGCATAATGCGCAGCCTTGAAAGGGTCCCGATCACCGGCACTGATGTACATTGGTACGACCTTGTCCTGGGCCCTGTAGCTTTCCAGATGAGCGGTGTAATTACTCCTGGCCCAGAGCTCCTTGTCGAACTGTCCGGCCTCAGTGGCAAAAGCAGGATGATGCCAGGCTGAGGAGTTGTCCGGAGGCAACGGGTCGTAACTGGCCGGGCTGAACGCTGCCGCCGCCCCGAACAGGTCCGGCCGCGACAGGGCGAAACTTACCGCACCGTAGCCACCAGCGGACAGCCCCGCCACACCACGCCAGCTGCGTTCCGGCACAACCCGGAAGCGGTCCTCAATGTGTGGGATCAGCTCATCCAGAAACGCTGTTGCAGCAGGCTCATTGTGACCATCAATCCACCAGCTCAGGTTTCCGGGCATGACCACGATCGCAGGTGGAATCGTACCCTGGCGAATCAGCTTGTCCAGTATTGCCGTGACGTTCCCCTTTTTGACCCAGTCCCGATGACCGCCAAAGGAGCCGTGAAGAAGATACACGACCGGGTAATTACTGCAGGCGGAGTCATATCCTTCAGGGAGATAGGTGAGGTAACGGTAGGGCCTGTCCAAAAGACCGGAATCAAACTCACCCTCAACGATCTGACCGCTGGCCGCAGCGATTCTGGCAGATACCAGCCCACCCAGGATCACCAACAAACAGATCATTTTTCGTAACATCAGTAAACCTCCCGTATACTCCGCCTGACTGACATACGTTGTATCAGGACATGCCGATGAAGCAAGTTGAGGAGATTTACTGGCTCAGATTCTATGGCTGCCTGGCAGTCTTCGCCTTCCACCTGATCGACCGTATCGAGCGCAATTATCTCGAGCACACGATCCTTGACCTTGCCCGTATCCCTACCGTTGTCGGCACCCCCATCTTCATTTTTATTTCCATCTTTCTGTTTTCAGTACGCTACCGTGATGAGGTTCCGCATCATTTCCTGGCCCGACGCCTGAAATACATCATGATTCCCTATGCGGTATACGGCTTGATCTACTCCATTGCTGAGTATGTCCGCCTGCTTGCCAGCGGCGAAAACGTCGGCCTGGTTGGCCACCTGACAGAGTATCTGCTCTTCGCTGGCTGGCACGGCTACTTTCTCATCGTCGCCATGCAGTTTTATCTTCTGTTCTGGTGCTACAGCCGTTTCAGGTTATGGCGTTGGCTACCTGCCGGCCCCGGCTTGCTTCTGGGCGCTGCTGTCAGCATCTGTTGGTGGGGCCTATTCCGTTATCTGAATGCAGAGCCGCCCGGCTACCTGCACTGGATTGCGCCGGTAGGTTGGATTTACCTATTTTTCCTGGCGATACTGTTGGCAAGATATTATCCCCGGCTGTTACAACTGCCGTGGCTAAAGCACCTCTCACATCCGGCCTGGCTGGTCACCATGGTTGCAGGAATTATCGTTCTGTCGCTGCTGGGCCAGCTGGAATATTCCTCCAAGGAAACCTGGGTGGTGCCCTTGTTCATTCTTGCTGCCCTTTACGGTATTCCGCGACTGGCAGAGAGAAAGGCTACGCCACTGGTTAAACGGGTCAATGAGGCATCTTTCGGGATTTACCTCGCTCATCCTATTTTCTTTTCAGTAGTAGACTTCGTTTCCTGGCAGGTTGAAATGCCTCTGTGGCTGTACGTGCTTGCTCTGGCGTTTGTTGGAATGGCCGGCTCCATTATGCTCAACAACCTGGCCGCCAAAGCCGAGTGGAGCGGAATGCTGTTCGGAAAGAAGCTCCAGGTCACCGCCGTGCCTGCTCAGAAAGGGTGAAACCTATGTCGGACCGTCAACGTGAGTTAGAGTAAGCCTGTAACTGCATTTTATTCGTTTCTAGAGACGAACCGCGGAGCTACAGCACATGCAAGATGACAACGGCCCGACTCATCCTCCCAAGCTCGATCTCGGTAATGAGTATCCTCTGTCATTCGTCGAACAGAGTGAGCAAAAGTTTTTCGAATTAATCGAGAGCCTGCCAATGGTTGCTGTGCAGGGCTACAACAGAAAGCGTCAGGTTATCTATTGGAACGATGCGAGCAGGCGCCTTTACGGCTATAGCCGGGAGGAGGCTTACGGGCAGTTACTTGAAGATCTGATCATCCCTGATCATATGCGTGAAGATGTCATAAAAGCCCATCAGAGCTGGCTCGATAGAAACATCGGCATCCCTGCCGAAGAAATTGAACTGAAGCATAAAGACGGACATCTTGTTCCGGTATATTCCAGTCATGTAATGATCAAGCAGAACACCGGCGACTGCGAAATGTTCTGTATCGATATCAGCTTACAGGAGCAAAAAAAAGCCAAGGATAAACTCTACAAGATGGCAAGCTTCGACGACCTGACCGGGCTACCTAACAGAAGATTGATGGAAGTCGAGCTATCGGCTCGTCTTATCGAAGCGGAGCGACTGAAGCGGCCAATAGCGGTCGTGTTTATTGATCTGGACAACTTCAAGATTATTAATGACACCCTCGGTCACCATTATGGAGACAAACTGCTAGAGGCAGTCGCCAAGGCCCTTAAATCTGAAATTCGCACGAGCGACATGCTAAGTCGGTTTGGCGGTGATGAATTCGTGTTACTGATTTTCGACTTTGATGGTGCAGAAGGTATTCACGAACTCCTCAGGCGTTTAATTGGGACGCTGGACCGCGGTTTCATGTTGGGCGAAGAGCGTTTCCAGGTGTCAGCCAGTTTTGGCATCAGCCTGTTTCCGGATGATGGCTCATCGGTATCACAGCTGATGAGAAACGCCGATGCCGCCATGTATCGGGCGAAAGAAACCGGCAAAAACAACATCTGTTTTTTCACCTCAGATATCAATGAACAACTGGCTCACTATCAAGAAATCACCGCACTCCTGCGACGCTCCCTCGCTGACAACAGCCTGCAACTGTATTTTCAGCCACAAATCAATCTGAAAAACGGAAATATCGAGTCCTGTGAAGCGCTCCTGCGATGCTTTGATGAAAACGCCCAGGCCGTTTCGCCCGCCATTTTTATTCCGATAGCGGAAAAATCGGGATTGATCAATCGTGTCGGGGACTGGGTAATTGAAGCAGCTTGCCGGCAGCTTAAAGCCTGGCAGGGTACAACGCTCGAAAATACACGGGTTGATATCAATCTGTCGGGCAAACAACTGACAAATCCACACCTGGCCGATCAGATTCTGCAGACTCTGCAGGATTATGGGCTTACGCCATTCCATTTAGGACTGGAACTGACGGAAAATGAAGTGGTAGGTGGAGAGGAGTGGCAGATAGAACAATTGGAAAAACTGAGACTCAGTGGCGTGCATATCTCTATCGATGATTTTGGCACAGGGTATTCCTCCCTGGTCTATCTACGGAAGTTACCGGTTTCCAGTATCAAAATAGATCGAAGCTTCCTTCATCACGCAATGGAAAACGACAGTGACATGGCGATCATGCAAGCCATGATAACAGTCGGTCATCGTCTCGGTTTGAGTGTGGTCGTGGAGGGCGTGGAAACACCTGAACAGGACACCCTTGTCAGAAGTCTGGGCTGTGATCTGGCCCAGGGATTCCTCCACGCAATGCCGATGCCGGCGGATCAGATGGAACCGTTTATGGCTGGCAAAACCTAGAAGAGGCCCGATTCGGAACCGAACGGAGGCTACTGGAGCTACTGGAATGACCAAAGCCGTGACCGACCAAATCAGTGATCTGCAGTCGTGCGGAACCGGGAGGTCAGATCGCTCATGGAAAGTGCTTCCCGCTTCAATGCCGTGCTCACCTCCCTGCTACCGGCAACATTGTCGGCCAGTGTTGCGGCGTGGGCGTCCAGTGCGTCAGACCGATCCCCGACCCTGTCAATTTCCTCGCGTTGAAGCATCAATGCATCATTGATTGTAGTGCTGCGGAGCTCCAGATCCGAAAACCGCTGGTTCATGGACACCAGGTGGGCCTTGAGTTCATCCAGCGTCTGGCGGTTACCGAGTCCCGCCTCTTTCATTTCCGCAATCTGATGATCAACACCCTGGACGCCCGAAACCAGATCCCCAACCCACTGGCGAATTTCTCCGGTGGAATCTGCAGTGCGCTTCGATAGCGTACGAACCTCGTCAGCAACAACGGCGAACCCTCGTCCATGTTCACCCGCTCTGGCGGCCTCGATGGCAGCATTCAGGGCCAGCAAATTCGTCTGCTCGGCTATGTCCGCGATCACACCAATGACCTTTTCGATTTTCAGAGTTGATTCCGTCAGCTCGTGGATAGATTCAGATACCCGATCAATAACTTCGACAGTATGCTCCGCTGCCGTCTCACTCTTTCTCAGACCGGACTGGATGTCTGCGTTTGCGCTCACTGCGGCCTGAATGGTCTCCCTGGACTCACCCGTCGATGCTTCGATCGCCGAAGCCTGCTCGGCAATGGCCCGCATTGAATTTGTGACATCCTGGATCTGGCGATGAGTGGTCTGAGAGGCCGACTCTAGCTCTTCTGCCTGTGAGTCAAGACGCTCGGATCGATCATTCACACTTTGTGAGACAACCCGGATATCACCAACAAATTCTTCGAAGCGGCCAACCAGTCGAATCAGTGCTGCCGCAACGCCGGCCACTTCGTCTGACCCGCTCAGTTTTGGAGTATTGGCGAGATCGGAGCGCTCGTCCATCATGCGGAGATCTTGCTCGATCCGCTGCAGCCGGTTGATAACAATTTTTCTCAACCAGAAAGTCATCACCACAATAACCAGCAGAAAAATCACAAACCCCACGATCAGCGATACCTGCTGGCCGCTTAGGTAATCCAGTAGTTCGCTGGATTCCTGACCAATCCGCTCCCGACTCGCCATCTCCCGGGCGCTGATGATTTCAAGCATTGGCGACAATGCAGGAAAGAGATCGAAGTCCACAGCCTTACCGGCCTGATAATAGCTCTTCTGCTGGATTCCCTCCCCAAGCTTGCCAAGATACAAATCTACAGGATCAAAAACAGTTTCGTGTTCCTCAGCCCATTGGCCAAGTTGCGCATTCTGATTAATGGCGTCCCACTTGGCGGGAATTGACTCCGACAGTGCGGCAAATTCCCGTTCTATTTCATCCCAAAGCAGCAACTGGCCTTTAATCTTGTAGGAAAGATCCTGCAAATGGCGGAGATCCTGTTCCAGGTCGTTCAGCAACCAGGATTCTGTCAGGCGATTCTCTATCAGTTGTTCAGCGGCGTTTTCGGCCTTGATAATGATTGACCAGGACAGCAGGGCGAGAGCCGAAAGCGCAAATACCGACAGAAATGAAAAGAAGAAAATCCGACTGCGAACGGTTCTCAGCATGGTGCCCCCATCATCAAATGAGGGCCTCATAGTGAACACCGATTGTGACTGAAATATTACACTTTCTCGGGGTAACGTTATTTTTCTGACGTAACTAACAGATTAAACGAGTCAGTATTACGGCATATCTGCAATACGTTTGTCACATCTCTTACACAGAATATGGATCGTAATTTCACGAATTGGCACAACCGGATGTGAACCAAAAGAATCAGTAGCCAGGGAACATGCGACGGAGCAACGCAAATTACCAGCCCTGCACCTCACTCATATCCAGGAGTGACAGATATGCAAACCTGCCTCAATCAGGAACTGAAACGTTTACTATCTGAAGAAACGATTACAACCCTTTTCCAGCCCATCGTGAATGTAGGTAAAAAGGCGGTTTTTGGTTATGAGGCACTCAGCCGTGGCCCTTCGGACAGCAATTTGCACGGGGCCCAGATGCTTTTCGAAACCGCCGAGCGCTGCGGTCTGACGTCGGAACTGGATGGCCTCTGCCTTCGCACTGCTGCAAATAGCTGGTCCGGTCAGGGTACCCAGCTAAAACTCTTCGTGAACGTCAGCCCGGCCAAACTGACGCCACCGGAGTTCAAACCTTCCCTGTTGCAGGAGCTGCTTGAGGCAAATCGACTGAAGCCGTCAGACATCGTGATTGAACTCTCGGAACGCTACCCCACAGCAGATCCGTCAGAGCTTCTTAAAACACTGTCCTGGCTGAAGACAGAAGGGTTTCTGATTGCCATTGATGATCTCGGCAGCGGGTATTCAGGACTCAAACTCTGGTCGGAACTGGAACCGGACTTCGTAAAGATCGACAGGCACTTCATAAGAGATATCCAGGATGACCTGGTGAAACGGGAATTTCTCCGGTCCGTTGTCGAACTGTCCGATCGTATCGGCTGCAAACTGATTGCTGAAGGAGTGGAAACAGAAGCGGAATTCCGGGTTGTCGCAGGACTTGGTATCTCACTGGTCCAGGGCTTTCTGTTCGGCCGGCCAAAACAAATGGCAACGGCCCGCCTGGACCCGTTGGGTGTACAACCTGCTCCCACTAACAAAGTTCCCCGAGAGGAAACAGCCGGCTCGCTGATCAGCCAAATTGAGCCTGTTACGTCCTATTCGACCATGCAATACGCCTGGGAGCGACTTCAAAGTGAACCCGGCCTGTTCGCTCTGCCCGTAGTAGACAACGGCAGGCCACTTGGGCTACTTCACAAATGGCGGGTTCTGGAAACTTTCAGTACACCTTACGGACGCGCGCTATACGAAAAATGCCGGGTTACCCGAATGCTGAACGCCGATGCCCTTGTTGTAGACTGCGATATGCCGCTTGACGAAGTCAGCCAACGGCTCATCGACGACGATGCCCACTACCTCAAGCAACACTTTATTGTTACTCACAACGGTCGATATGCGGGACTTGGCTCCACCCGCGCCCTGCTCCAGAAGATTACCATCAGGAAAATAGAAAAAGCGCGCTATGCCAATCCACTGACCCTCCTGCCGGGCAATGTTCCGATTCAGCAAACGCTGGCAACACGAACGGATAAGAGGCTGCCTTTCACCCTGATTTATTTCGACATCAACATGTTCAAACCTCTCAACGACTCACTTGGCTACAGGGTCGGTGACCAGGTCATTCTTCTACTGGCGGACCTGCTAACGGAGTTTTTCCATGTTGATGGCGACTTCGTGGGCCATATCGGAGGGGACGATTTTGTTGTGATCAGCACGTCTCCGCTTGCCATTTCCAATGCCAAAACCCTGCAAGCACGATTCGTTGAACAGACACGGCGTTTTTATACCGAAAGTGTACTGCGAAACGGATTCGTGGAATCCGAGGACAGAAGCGGGCAAATCAATCGCTTTCCCCTGGTTTCCCTGGCTGCCGGCATCGTAGAGGTCAACTCAGATGACAGACACACTGCCGACCAGCTCTCTGACGCTGCCAGTCATGCGAAAAAAAGGGCTAAAGCGACTGTGGGATTCTGCTTTATAGAGTAAGCAGGCGCACTTACTCCCGCCAGCCAGCGCCTGGCCGCAGTCCAATGAAAAATCCCATGTTACCCAGAGGGAAACTGCGGCCAAGCCCAAAACTCTGGTGTCACGCCGACCTCGGAGAGCCGGTTAGGTGACCAGAACACAACATTCAAAGCATCTAAAAAGGCACCAACTGAAACCAAAAAAGTCCGGGACTTTGAAAATCCCGGACAAAAGATAAGCAACGCTTTCGGACAAGAGCAGATTCAAGCTTCTGCTCCTACTAACCACGGTCCTCTTTAAATGTTGCAATTGTGCGACACTCGGACAGGTTACTGCGCCCTCTGAGCGAGCCTCAGCTAAAGCATCGCGTTCTCCCCTCCAATGAGATACATCTGTCGTTTTATTTTCTGCGAGCAAACATGGCATCGACAACAAAAACTTCACGAAACTGAAACAGTCCTCCCCGACAGTTAAATATCGCTTAATGTTTTCAGAGAATTACCGTAAAGATTCCTGTCGTTGTCGAAGAGGCTCAAAACACCGGAGTTTAAGCATGGAAGAGAAACCGAAAACAATGCTTGCTCCCTCAGAAATTGAGGCGGTCGGCAGCATGTTGGAAGACCTGAAAAAACTGCGAGAAACTCTCATACTCGAGACTGCGGAGCTTTCGGTTGACTTCAATGACATAAATGCCGGCTATCTGCGCAGCGCGAAAAATCTGCTTCATTACCTGTCTCTCAGGCGGCACGACCTCCGCCCGGTTCAGCAGCGTCTTGTCTCACTGGGATTGTCTTCACTGGGCCGGTCCGAGGCCTGCGTCCTCTCCACTCTGGATGCCGTGATTCGAGCCCTAACCATTTTCCTTGGCCAACCGCTCCCCGACACAGAGGTCGATACAATTCCAAAGGTCGATATTCTTGAGGGCCCGGATCTACTCGCAGAGCATACAGATCAATTGCTCGGGTGCGTAAGAAACGATCGAAACGTTCGCATCATGGTAACGATGCCGACGGAGGCCGCCCTGGATGAAAGTGTAATTCTCAACCTCCTGGCCAGAGGCATGAACTGCATGCGGATCAATTGTGCGCATGACACCCCCGAGATCTGGATGGGCATGATCAGCAACTTACGAAAAGCAGAACAAAGCATTGGCGTTGACTGCCGTGTATTCATGGATCTGGGCGGGCCCAAGATACGAACTGGCGAGATTCCACCCGGACCGAAGGTTATGCACATTCGTCCCAAGCGGGATGAGTATGGAACGATGGTGATACCCGCACGGATCTGGCTTACTTCAGAGAAATCTCCGACCAATGCGCCCGATGGTTGTGATGGCCAGTTCCGGGTTTCCAACAGTTTCCTTGAATGCTTGCGCCATTGCGACGAAATCACCTTCCTGGATGTCCGGAAAAAATCCCGTAAATGGACTGTAGTAGGGATGACCGAGAGGGGCTGCTGGGTGGAAAGTATCAAGGCTTGTTATGTGGTGCCCGGTACGAAGCTACACCTCAGGAACGGAAAACCTGAGCAATCAGTCTGTCAGATTGCCGATTTCCCGCCACGCCCCGGTTTCGTCCTGCTAAACAGAGGCGATTCACTGATCGTTACGGCGCAACCCGGACCGGAAGAGTCCACAATACAAAACCCCCAGGGAAACCCTCTCGCCTGCCCGGCCATAAGCTGCACCATGCCGAAGATCGTTTCTCAGGTCCGGCCCGGGGAAACGATCTGGTTTGACGATGGAAAGATTGGCGGCGTGATCGAGCAAGTGGAACAGGACCGATTCCTGGTAAAGATTCAACATGCGCGTGCAGAAGGGAGCAAACTCCGCAGTGGCAAAGGGATCAATCTCCCTGACAGCCAGTTGAGCATCGACGCGATCACGCCGGAAGACATCCAGAATCTGGCGTTTATCGCAGAACATGCCGATGCCATTGAAATGTCCTTCGCAAATTCTGCACACGATGTCCGATCGCTAGAAAAAAGCCTGGAGGCTATTAACGTAGCCAAGCCGGCCCTGGTACTTAAAATCGAAACGCTCAAAGGCTTTGAAAACCTTCCCCCAATGCTCCTGGCCGCCATGCGTTGGCCCAGTTGTGGTGTGATGATCGCCAGAGGCGACCTTGCGGTGGAGTGTGGTTATGAGCGTCTGGCCGAAGTTCAGGAAGAAATACTCTGGGTCTGTGAAGCGGCCCATGTCCCCGTAATCTGGGCGACACAGGTGTTGGAGCGTCTGGCTCAGAAAGGCCTCCCATCTCGGGCGGAAATCTCCGATGTCGTCATGGCGCATCGGGCGGAATGCGTCATGCTCAACAAGGGACCGCACATCTCCGAAGCTGTGGAAGTTCTGGACAACATCCTCAACCGAATGCAAAGCCATCAGAGGAAAAAGCGCGCCATGCTGAGGGAGCTCAAATTGGCTCATGTGAAGCTTTGACCGGAAGGTCAGAAAACGAGGTTGAAAAAAGATGGATGTGGTTGACCCGGATCTTAAGGCACTTTACCTCAAACGTCGCCTGCTCCCGCATGAGGCGGTAGAGACGATAGCGGACTGCAAGAATCTGATTCTGGGTATGAGTGCCGCACAGCCCCCTGCCCTGATGGCAGCAACGGCCGACGCATTGAAAGACCGACTTCTTGGTCCCCTGGCCCTCTATTACCTACACGGCACAGAAAGCCTGCGACGGAGCCTTTTGACTCCTGAATTATCCGACCGCGTTATTCCCCGCCCCCTGTTTCTTAGCCATTCCGACAGGGACGCGATTGCGCAATCCGGTTCCCAAAGCTGGATCGAGTTTGTGCCCGCCATGCTCCACCAGGCTGGGCGCCTGTTAACCGAACACATCGATCCCGAGTGCTTTTTTGTGACAGTTTCGCCCATGGACCGCCATGGCTATTTCAGCCTCGGTACCAACGCCGACTATGGCGCGTCGGTGATTCGAAAGGCCAAAAAGGTTATCGTCGAGGTCAATCGATTCATGCCTCGAACCTTCGGTGAATGCTCGGTTCACATCTCCGAAATAGATCACCTTGTGGAACATGACGAGCCGCTGATCGAAGCCACTCCCAACCCGCCTACCGATGTGGACCTCAGGATTGCCGAACAGATAGTCCAGCGGATTCATGATGGCGATACGCTGCAAATTGGTGTTGGTGGTGTTCCCAACGCTGTATTGGCTGGACTGACTGGCCACCGGAACCTGGGCCTGCACAGTGAGCTGTTTTCTCCGGCCATGATGCCGCTGATTCAGTCAGGTGTGATGAACGGCCGGCGTAAGACCTGGATGCAGCACAAGCATGTGTTCACCTTTGCTCTCGGAGACCGTGCTCTGTACGACTTTCTCGACGATAACCCCTCGATAGTGGGTTACCCGGCATCCTGGGTAAACAACCCCGACATCATTCGGCTCAATGACAACATGGTGTCCGTGAACTCTGCGCTTGAGATAGACCTGACCGGACAGATCAACTCCGAGCAACTGGGTGATCATCCGTTCTCCGGCACTGGCGGCCAACTGGATTTCGTGCGGGGCGCCTATTCCGCCCGGAACGGACGGTCGTTTGTCGCGCTCCGGTCAACGGCGCGGTCTGGCAAAGTCAGTCGTGTCGTATCCCGACTTCGCGGGGGCGCGGTGACGGACCCCAGAAACGACGTGCACTTCGTTGTGACTGAGTACGGCTGCGTGAATCTCAAAGGGCTTTCGATTCCGCAGCGAGCCCGGTCACTGATTGATATCGCGGCCCCGGAATTCAGGGAGGAGTTGGAGCGCGAAGCAATTTCAATGGGGCTGATGTGAAACAAACAAAATCGTCATTCATTACCGGTGCAGATCTATCCATCAATGGCGGCGTGTCCATCCAACGATTGAGACCACTATCGGCACACCCAAAACAGTAGCAAGTTAACGTCCTTGGCCTGCCTCGTTTACTTCCCTTCAAACGATTGCGGCAACTGCAGAACTTATCCTGAGCAGCGATTGCTAGCGTGCTATCTTTCGCGATAGGGAGGATAATCGTTGTCGCCACTTTGGCTGTTGGGGAATCCAACAGCTGCCGCCTTATCGTAAGACGGTCCGGTTACTCCAGAAACAGGGTGCGTCTATGCGTTATCGACTCAGTCAGAATGGGAACTTCAGGAAACACTTTGAACGGCTGATGCGATCCGTCAATGAGGACATCGCTTTGGCATCACTGCGCGCCTGCAGAGATCCGGAAACAGGTGTCCATGAGGCTCGCAAGAGCTGCAAGGAAATACGAGCGCTTTTACGCCTGGTCAGACCTCAAATTGGCAAAAGGGAGTTTCGCCACAGACAAGAATTTTATAGATCGATTGCTGCCAGGCTTTCTGGAAATCGGGATGCCATGGTCCGCGAAAAAACCTGGCAAGATCTTGTGGAGGAAACGCCGTCTCTCCAAAGTTCCAATTACGAAAATGTGGCGCAATTCTTATCCAGCCAGCAAAATCTGGATCCGATCGATGAGAAGGGACGTGATTTTTTCGTGGATCTGGCATTAGAGGTCGAGTCTGAGAGCAGCGCACCCAAAAACTGGAATCTGCCCAGGTCTCTCCCAGATCTACTCCCAAACCTCAAGCGCATTTACGAGAAAGCCCGAGACGCTGAGCAAAAGGCTATAGTCTCTGATGATATTGAAGAATTCCATCGGTTCCGTAAGCGCTCCAAAGACCTGTTCTATTGCATGAGGGTTCTGCGGCCTATGTTGGGTAAAGGGCTCAAACGCAAATTAGCCAAACTCCAGGCACTCACTGAGCTTCAGGGACTCGCCAATGATCAAGCCGTGTTATTGGATTATCTGTCCGAACACCGTCAGGCGATAGAGATAGACGATACGAGGTGGGAGTTTGTCGCTGATTGTATCCGGGATAAGCTGCTGGATCTCCAGAAACAAAGCCATAAAGCGGCACGGAAAGTTTTGGCGGACTCGCCAGGATCATTCCTAAAAGCATTATAAGTGGTGCAATACGACCGTCAGGATTGCTTGCTCCAGTCCTGGCGCAATTTCAAAAACTGATTTTTGTAAGGAGCGATGGTCTTCAACAAAAAATCGGACCTGGAGAACCAGCTACGCCCCCACGCGATTTCGTTCTCGGCTTCGTCATGGAGTGTCGAGTCAATTATCCATTGATGCACGCTGGAATGAATGACTCTGGCGACCGAAACAACCCGGCACTCGTGCAGGGGCTGGGAAGGCGAAAATTCGAACTTATCGCATTTAACAAGTAACGATGTTTCCTGGGTATTGGCAGCAAGTGCTGCTGCATCCAGGAGAAGCTGGAAGATGATGCTGTCTTTTACAGTTCCCCATGAGGTGGAGGCTTCTGGAGTGAGTCGGACTGATACAGAACAAAATCCGCATGCAAGATCGAGATTGGGGCGGACCCAGACTCCAGATGAGGACGAGAAAAACAATGCCTGCAGAGCTTGGTGATGGTTTTTTCTATCACTCATGGCACACCTGACTGCCTTACTCGCCCAGCATTCGATGGGACCGAAAGGATTGGGTTGCTAACCCTGAAGACTGGAAAACTGTTAAAAAAGCCGGGAGGAGCCCCCGGCAACATGATTCTGCTTAGAGAAAACACGATGATGTTTAGTAACACCATCAACAGAATAACGAGCAGTGATTGCAGTATTGTTTCAATTTCCAGGCACTGACCATCTGTTTCTGTTTAACGCTTTCCAGTCGACAATGTTTCCGTCAGAGTCAAAGTGGACGAAACCCGCGTAATCATCATCGTCGTCGTGCCAGGTTTTAATATAGCCGACCACTTCACCCTGCTCTGAGAGCATTCTGAACGAGGATCTGCTGGTACCTTCAGACACTCTGCCAGCATTTTCATTGGCGATTTCCTGGAGCGTAGCGTTGGGTTCGTTAAGCAAGGCAAGGGCGAGAAGTTCAGAATTCACGGGGTAAACTCCTTTGTATTGAAACTATTGAGAGCATAACAACGGAACAGGCCCTATTATATCCGAGACTTCATAGGTTGGCTTGACTTCTCTCAAGACCGTTTCTGAATAAAAAACAACCAGCCAATAATCTATGATCCCCTGGTCTATCGAAGCATCTGTATGCCCAAGAGAATGAATGAAAAATAACGCGGATGAACCCCCTAGCATGATCTGACGGGTAAGGGACGAGTTCAATCAAATGGATGTTCCGCTGTTTCCATCAGAGAATGGCCAAGAACTTCTTCGTCATTGACGCTGACAAGGCACCCAGATAGTCGGAACAATAGCTTGAGCTGACTCATCCGGGCCGATAAAGCACGACAATCCTCTTGACGATGCCCTTATCAGACAATACCGGCAGGTAACTGGCATTCAGCCAAATACCCTCCCCTTGTGCGTCCAGATTAAAGAACTGCCCCTCCTTCACATGCCCGGTTACAAGCTCTCGCCAGAAAACGATATATTCTTCGCCTCTGGCGTAGTCGTCTTCGCAGAAAACCCGATGGTGCTTTCCGATTAACTTTTCTTCCTGCTGGTACCCAAACAGTTCCAGGCAGGGCTTGCTGACCCGCTCGACCAGACCATCCCGGCTGAGCACCATCAGCGCCGTGTGCTGTTCGATGGCCCGAAAGTCCGCCTCCAACTCATCAATGCGGCTCTCGGCGGCTTGCAGTTTCTCCTGTGTGGCCTGAAGTTCCAGCTTTGTCCGATTGTAAAATGCCACCTCGCCCCCTCTGCGGTTGCTCTGAATAGTTTAGGTTACAACACTTTCTGTTAAGCAACCCTTTTACGAAACTGCGGAGTATTCTGATTGCTCGGCGGGCAAACACAGGGAAATTAATCAAACTCGTATCCTTCAATCCCCAGACCGGTATCGGCGAATTTCACGGTACTGCCGCGCCCGACAGCGCCGGCGGCTTCATCTGATGAGAACCAAATGTCTTTTTGCTCGTAATATCTTGATACAGTGAAATGAGCAGCCCATGAGCCTGATATCCAAACCGTTCGATGACAGTGGCGTAGAGATGGTTGATGACATCGCCCGATACGGCACGTCAATCTCCAAACGCATAGAACAGTTTCGCCAACGAAGTGGTCAGCGCAGCGACTCTGCGAATCTCTACTCCGGCTTTGCTGTTATGTGGGTGCTCTGCGACACCGTTTGCGAAATCATCGACACTTCTGCAAACGAGCCCTTTCGCAAAGAGTGCGCTCGCGCGGCCAACACATTCCTCATTGAATCCGCGTGTCCAGATGACCTGCCCGACTTGGGACTTCCCGACGATCACCAACCATCACAAGCACTTATCAAGGAAGTGAGCTCAATCCTGGCTGATGACCAGATAGTCCCGGCAAACGGCAGCGTCCCGCTTCAGACGTTGTTGCTGGCATTGGTCTGGGCCGCTCTGAGCTTTGCAATGGAGTCGTTGCCTGCCGACCAGGCTCGTACCTGGGTACGCCAGCGGATCATGGACTCTGCAAGAGCGGCCCCTTACCATTGACTGCCACACTCTGTGACCTATCGCTATGACAAAGCTCGCTCTTGTAACCGGACCAAGCTCCGGAATTGGTCATGAAACCTGCGCCCTGTTTGCGCGGGAAGGCTATAAAGTTGTCGCCCTAACGCGAGAACCCAATGGCGCCGGTTCCGCAGCCCAGGAAATAAAGCTGGACCTTGAGTCCTTTGAGCAGATTGAAAGTCTTGAGGAAGTGCTGGGGCCGAGATTTGATGAACAGGGCAGCAACAGCCTGGAAAGTGTCTCACTTGTGCTCCCGGGCCCCGTGGTGACCCGGTTCAGAGAACATGCCCTGGCGGCTTTGCAG
>NZ_JAWLDU010000023.1:0-15049 GCF_041686475.1 Marinobacter sp. | reverse complement strand
TTTGATGAACAGGGCAGCAACAGCCTGGAAAGTGTCTCACTTGTGCTCCCGGGCCCCGTGGTGACCCGGTTCAGAGAACATGCCCTGGCGGCTTTGCAGCCTGTGCTTGGCCGGGCAAGCGCCGTGCACCGGGAAAAGTACAAAGCAATGGAGGCAGCGCTCGCGCCAGGCGCCAGAATCAAGCCCTTTACAGCCAGTGCGTCGGACGTCGCGAAAAAGATTGTCAGGGCTGCAGAAGCGGGACGTCCCAAGCCTCGATATCTGGTTACACCCCAGACCTACGCTGCCGAATTTATCACCCGGTTTATTCCCCGGTCGATCCAGAGAATCATCTTGATGGTTTGAATTCGTTGTTTCGTTAAATCATGATTCGAGGTTTCACTGCACCTGTTCTATGGGAGTCAACACTTCGTTCCTCCTCATAAACCACGGCATGAACGGAGCGTTATAACGGGCCCATATCGGCGCTCCAGTTGCTCTATACCCCTTTTCATCAATCCACCTTTCCAGCCTGGATTTGTTCTTTTGGTAACCTGATTCACTCCAAAACCCGGAATATCGTATGGCCGCCATGGTCTGCTCCGGCACAGAACGTAAAGCGATCCGTTCGTCGTTGGGTTTCGGTATGCTGTCCATCGTAAGCGAACTGGGCATCATGAAACTGACTACCCATTTACCATCAACCCGGGCTTGCCCTACTGGTGCCGTCATGTCGATTTCCTGACCCTCAGCCACCTGGCCAACGGGCGCGGTCATGGCGATTTCCTGCTGGGATTGGTTATTGCCGGAAATGTATTTAAACAAACGACCAAAAGCTTCACTGCCCGCGTCTTCAAATTCCGTATCGACGACGGTCTCTGCAACAATCTGCGGCTCATACTGACGTACTTCCAGATTCTCCTCCTTCAGGAGTACTGTGTATTCCGCTTCTTCTGTCGCCATGGTGGTTGCCGATAAGAACATTGAACACAGTGCGATGACTAACGCCGCCTTCCGCGAAAGCGCCTCAGAAAGCACGTTCATAAGCCACTCCAGTAATATGCTTTGTCAGGGCCAAACTATCCTTAGGCTACCACGGACACTGTTAAAAAGAGGCTAAACCACGATTCGTTGCATCAATCCGCCCGCCAAGAATCTCCCGGGCCTCGAGAATGACATAGTCTTCGCTTGGCCAATGAGCGCCTTTGGAGCGCCCATAAGTAACGAGCTTATTGGCAAGCAGGTTGTCGTCACACAACGACAGGATATCCGAGCGGTCTATCCGGTCTGGAGTTGCTGTAAGTCTCAGGAGACATTGCGGCACAAAAACTCAAAGTCCTATGATAGATGGGCGCTGCCAAATTGTGAAATTCATCGACAACGATATATTCAATTTGAATTACTGGTCTCAGGCCAACACCGCAACAAACTCTCCAACGACTCTCAAGTCGTTAAGATCATCGTCTTCAATCACGATATCTTGATAACCATGAGCGCTAGTGACCGGCATCAAGATGACTTTTTCGTTAACGAGTTCATCGCCGGACATCGTTTTTTTACTGCGATACAGTTTGACGGTAAGGCAACTGCCGTTATCAGGGTCTTCAATAGCCCGATGCTGCACTAAGACTATCTTGCCATTTCGCGTTCCTCCCGGGTGCGCGTTAAAGAGGCACCAAGCGCCATTGGGTATGCGCTTATTCATCGATTCGCCAACAATCTGCGCAACAAACTGACCCGGCCTGGTGGCAAAATGTTCCGGCAGATTTACCCACTGAACCTCTTCGGCAGGCAACTGGAATTCACTAAATTCGCCAGCTGCTGCCTGCAGGTCGTATAGAGGCACAAAACCGTCATAAGGGGTTGCTGATTTGTAATCGACCACCTCATACGGAACTGGCTGGGCAGACACTTCATCCGTATGTTCAGTGATCTGGGTTTCGGCAAAGCTACGAAAATGCTCTCTGGTTTCTGCATCTGAAGAGTAGACGTAACATCCTTTCATACCTCGGGTCATCAGGGTGCGATAAGTGTTCTTGATGATCATGTCAGCATCTGCGAGGGCGCTCTCTCGATCCTCTTTCAGCCTTTTTTTGTATCCACGAACAGACCGATCCGATTTTGAGCGCGCGCCAGCGTTTGTAACCGCAACGCCATCCCGGATTAAAAAATCATCTCCGATAATCACGCCTACGTAGTCGAGCTCCAGTCCCTGGCAGGTATGGATACAGCCAATCTCACTTATCGAATCCGGAGCGATGAGCCATTTGGCGCCGTGCTTGTCCAGATTCCATCTTGCCCTGAAATCATGCTCAGGGAGTTCAATATCAAAACTGCCTGGATCCTTCTTGCTCTTCCAGTCCCAGCAATATCCGGCTACCAGCCGTGCCTTGTTGGCGCGGCGATTTCTCTGCTCAATAACGTTTCGCAGCTCGTTCGGATCATCAAAAACCCGAAAATCATAGTCGATGCCATCCAGCGTTGTATTTGCGGTTTCCCTGACCTGAAGAACATGATCAACCCACGCCAGATAACCGTCAGAACCATTGCAACGGAATTGGGAACTCAATTCGAGGACAGTTATCTCTGAACCCAATTGCTTCGCAAAATACCGAATCTCTTCCACCGTGCCGATATCCGAGAGCGTGACGCGCTGATCTTCATCAATAAAGAAGATCGAGGTTCGGGCGCTGGTTATCAGCTCTTTTATCTGGTTCTCCCCCAGGTTCCCGTAAAGGCCAGATTTTTCGTTTAACCTGTGGGCCTCATCAACGACCAGCAAATCAAAGAAGTTATTCTCGGTGTCGGTATAGCCCCCAGAACCGCGAAACAGGTTATCGATGTGGGTTTTGCGCATAGTACCTGTCAGGAGTGCCTTGAAAACTTCCCGGGGTGCGGCGTTCTTGCTGACAAACTGGGTCAGCATCTCCCTATTGGTTGCTTCAACGATAAGGTTAATTGCAACAACCGATTTACCCGTACCCGGTCCACCCTTCACGATGAACGTCTGTTTTGGAGTTTCGCGCCCTCTTTCCGCCAGCTCCAGCGCGGTCTCGTAAACAAGTTTCTGCTCATCCAGCAGAATGAATTCCCTATTCCCACGAAGCATTGAGGCAAGGGCGTCAGCAAGCCCTTTTGACGGTTTGATTACACCATGTTCAATTCGATACATGATGTTGTCGCTGTCGCCATACCGGATATTTCGCCTGAGAAAATCCGACAACTTTTTAGCATCGCTTGAAATATAAACCGGCGCTCTTTCGGTGTGCTCAGAATAGCGAGAATCGTTAATGGCCAGACCACTATCCATATTGTGCAGATAGGCGCACGGCTGAAGGCCGATGCGTTCTTCCCGGACCGTTTCGTTATAGTCCTCGATCAGGGCTGAATATGACCAGGCCTGGTAGGAAGGATGGTTTACTTCGCGGATAGACCCGTTCAGGAACGTTCTGACAATTGCGTCTTTGTCCGTAATCTCTGCTTCGGACCACTGTTTCAGCTCAACGATTTGAACCTCACGTGTTCAACAAATTCCGCCTTGGAAGCCGAATAGACGATCACAAATAACCCCTACAACTCGTTATATTTATTGGACCTGCCTTTAGCTTTGGCAACAGGGTATTTGAGGGCATTTACCTCGATTTTTCGGGCCGATTCTTCGGCAATATCGACGCCCAGAGAATCTGCCAGGAGAATAAGGTACAACTGGATGTCCGCGATTTCGTCTTTCACTGCTGCTAGCCGCTTTTCATTGAGGTTCTTCGAATCATTCTCACTGAGCCACTGGAATTGTTCTGACAACTCACCCGCCTCACCACAAAGAGCCATGGTCAGGTTTTTCGGTGAGTGGAACTGGCGCCAATCGCGCTCTTCAGCGAATTTCTTCAGTTTCAAGCGCAATTCTTCCAGCGAATCCATTTACGTCAAACTCCCGTTCTGATGACACAACCGTTTGTCCTCAATTTAGTCGCACATTAACCAAATTCGAATGCCCCGGTCCACATAATCCATAATGAACATGTCGACTGGTTGCATCAAAAAAATAAAGTACATATCTTCGAGCTGCTTGTCGCTGGATACCAGAATGAGCAGGATTGATTCTTTCAGAAACTGCTACTAGACGTGCGGGTCTACGCCGGGCTCAACCGGCACGCTGCATACTTGAACTCCGGAATCTTCCCGAACGGGTCCAGCGCCGGATTGGTGAGCACGTTGGCGGCCGCCTCCACAAAGGCGAAGGGTATGAACACCATGCCCTCGGGCATGGACTGATCGACGCGTGCCGTCAAGGTGATGCTTCCGCGCCGGGTGACAACGTCGATAGCATCACCAGCTTCGATGCCCAGGCGCGCCAACTCCGCCGGTGCCAGGTAGGCCGCAGCTTCTGGCTCCCGCTCATCCAGTACCCGACTGCGACGGGTCATGGCGCCTGTGTGCCAGTGTTCAAGCAGTCGACCGGTTGTTAGCACGATGGGATAGGCCTCATCCACCGGCTCATCCGGCGGCAGTAGCCGGGTTGGCGAGAACCTGGCCCGGCCCCCGGCACGTGGAAAAGCATCCGAGAAGACAACGTCCTGTCCTGGGGCGTCGTCGGCGGGACACGGATAGGTCACCGATCCTTCGCGTTCCAGTCGGGACCAGGAGATATGATCGAGTGAATGCATGCCCTGCTTCATTTCTGCAAACACCTGCTCGGGGCCGGCATAGTTCCAGCCCAGCCCGAAACCCCGGGCGATTTCCTGGATAATCCACCAGTCGGGCTTTGCCTCCCCCGGGGGCGGCAGCGCGGCACGGCCCATTTGCACCTGACGGTTGGTGTTGGTAACGGTGCCGGTTTTTTCCGACCAGGCGGCGGCAGGCAGGATAACGTCGGCAAACTGGGCGGTCTCGGTGGCGAACAGGTCCTGCACCACCAGGTGCTCCAGGGCACCGAGCGCGGCCCGGGCGTGGGTCAGATCCGGGTCAGACATCGCGGGGTTCTCACCGAGGATATACATGCCCTTGATTGTCCCCGCCGTGATGGCATCCATGATCTCCACCACGGTGAGGCCGGGCTCCGGGTCAAGTTCGGTGCTCCAGAGCTCTTCGAAAGCGGCGCGCAGCTGGGCGTCTCCCACTGGTTGGTAGTCAGGCAATACCATGGGGATCAGGCCGGCGTCGGATGCGCCCTGCACGTTGTTTTGCCCGCGCAAAGGATGGAGCCCGGTGCCGGCCCGGCCGGTGTGGCCGCAGGTAAGAGCCATGGAAATAAGGCAGCGGGCGTTGTCGGTGCCGTGCACGTGCTGGGAAATGCCCATGCCCCAGAAGATCATCGCTCTGTCGGCGTCCGCGTAGGCTCGGGCCACTTCGCGAATGACCTCTGGCTCAACGCCGCAGAGCGGGCTCATCACCTCCGGTGTCATATCTGCAACACTGGCTGCCAGTGCCTCGAAGCCCTCGGTGTGGGCATCAATGTAGGCCCGGTCAAAGAGGCCTTCGCTGAGAATCACATTGAGCATGGCGTTAAACAGTGACACGTCGCCACCCGGCGAGAAACGCAGGCTGCGCCACGCATAAGCATCCAGCGCCTGGCCCCGTGGATCGATGATGACCAGTCTGGTGCCGTTTCGTGCCGCCTGCTTGAAGTAGGTCGCGGCCACCGGGTGGTTCACCGCCGGGTTGCAGCCGGTGAGGATCACCACGTCGGCCTCGAGCGCCTGCATGAAGGAAGCGGTGACTGCGCCAGAGCCCAGACACTCCATCAGCGCCGCGACGGAGCTGGCGTGGCAAAGGCGCGTGCAGTGGTCAACGTGGTTGGAGCCGAAACCGGTGCGCACCAGCTTCTGGAACAGCCAGGCTTCTTCGTTGGAGCACTTGGCGCTGCCGAAGCCGGCCAGCGCATCCGGCCCGTGTTGCGCTTTCAGTTGGGTCAGGCCGCCTGTTGCAAGATTCAGGGCTTCTTCCCAGCTTGCCTCTCGAAAATGGGTTAGCGGATTGGCCGGCTCAAAGTCAGGGTCGAGCCCCTTGGGTACGCCTTCCCGACGAATCAGCGGCCGGGTGAGCCGTGCCGGGTGCGAGGGATAATCGAAGCCGTAACGCCCCTTCACACAGAGCCGGCCCTGGTTTGAGGGCCCATCCCTACCTTCAACATAAAGGATACGCCCGCCCTGCTCTCCGGCCTCAGAACGCTCGTCTTTCACGTGGTAAGTCAGTTGGCAACCCACCCCACAGTAGGGGCAAACAGAGTCAACGGTGCGATCGGCCGTGTCGGAATCTCCGCGGCCCTCGGCGTCGATGAGGGTCGCGGGCATCAGTGCACCGGTCGGGCAGGCCTGCACACACTCGCCGCAGGCAACGCAGGTGCTGTCTCCCATGGGGTCATCGAAATCGAACACCACCTTGGACGCGGCGCCACGGTGCGCCAGGCCGATGACATCGTTGCCCTGCACTTCGCGGCAGGCGCGCTCGCACAAGCCGCAGGTGATGCAGGCGTCCAGATTAACGTTCATGGCAGAGTGACTGGCGTCATGGCCCCGGGCGTGGGCCAGCGAATCCGGCCGCGGGGCAACGTGGTGAACCGTGGGTTCGTTGCGCTCAGAACGGGCCGGAAGCCGTTGGCGCACGGCACTCGCATCGATGGCCAGTTGGTCCGCCGTATGCCAAAGGTGGCTGGAACGGTCCGGGCTTTGCGATTGCTCGGGCTGGTCGGCCAGCAGCAATTCCAGCACCGCTCGGCGGGCGTCCTGGGCACGGGCGGAGGCTGCGCTTCGCACCACCATGCCGGGCGCGGCCTCGCGGATGCAGCTGGCGGCGAGCACCCGCTCGCCCTCCACTTCCACCATGCAGGCGCGGCAATTGCCATCCGCGCGGTATCCCGGGACGTCTTTAAAGCAAAGATGCGGGATGGTCTCGCCGGCGCGCTTGGCGACCTGCCACAGGGTTTCACCGGCGAAGGCCTGAACTTCTGCGTCGTCCAGTGTCAGGGTAAAGCTTGTGGTTGCATCACTCATGGCTGCCTCCCCTAACCTTTTGCTATAAGGTTGCTGTTGGCGAGTTCGCTGCGGAAGTCCCGTAGCAGACTCAGTACCGGATTCGGTGCAGCCTGGCCCAGACCGCAAATGGACGCATCCGCCATCACTCTGGCCAGTTGCTGGAGCGTGTCCTCATCCCAGGTGTCGCGCTCAAGCAGCGTGAGCATTTTCTCGGTGCCCACACGGCAGGGCGTGCACTGCCCGCAGGACTCATCGGCGAAGAAGCCCAGGAGGTTGGAAGCCGCGTCGGCCAAATTGTCCTGATCCGACAGAACGATCACAGCTGCCGAGCCGATAAAGCAGCCGTGCTCCTGCAGGGTGTCGAAGTCCAGGGGTATGTCGGCTTTGCTGGCTGGCAGTATGCCGCCGGAGGCCCCGCCGGGCAGGTAGGCCAGGAGGCGATGCCCTTCCGCCATGCCGCCGCAGTATTCCTCGATCAACTCATAGAGGGTGACGCCCGCGGGGGCGACGTGCACCCCGGGCCGCGCAACCCGCCCGGAGACCGAGAAGCTGCGAAGGCCGCGACGACCATGCCGCCCCTGGCTGGCGAACCATTCGGCGCCCCGGGCGTGGATGCGCGGAATCCAGTAAACCGTCTCGACGTTATTCACCAGGGTGGGCTGACCAAAGAGCCCTTTCTGGGCAACGAACGGCGGGCGATGGCGTGGCTTGCCGGGCTTGCCCTCCAGGGACTCGATCAGCGCAGATTCCTCGCCGCAGATATAGGCCCCGGCGCCACGGCGCAGGATAATAAACCCCGGCTTGACGATTTCCGCCGCTTCCAGCTCGGCAATGGCTTCGGTCAGCACTCTGTGCAGCCCGGGATACTCGTCCCGGAGGTAAATATATAGAGCCTTCGCCTCAACCGCCCAGGCGCTAATCAAAGCACCCTCCAGGAATACGTGGGGTTCACGTTCCAGGTAATAGCGATCTTTGAAAGTGCCAGGTTCACCTTCGTCGGCGTTGATCACCGCGTAGCGCGGCCTCGGCTCAGCCCGCACGGCCTGCCATTTGCGGAAGGTGGGGAATCCGGCGCCGCCGAGGCCGCGAAGCCCGGCATCCTCGAGTTCGTTCGCCAGCGATTCGAAGCTCACCCGCCCTTCACGGCAATCGGTTAGCAATTGATAACCACCGGCCGAACGATAGTCTGACAGACGCGGCCACGAGACCTCCTCTGGCTGAACCTGCCACTGCTCTACCGCGGCCTCAACATTCCGGGCGGTGGCATTCAGCACATGATGATGCCCGACCGCTACCACGGGCGCCGTTTCGCAGCGCCCCATGCAGGGCGCGCGCAGGACTCTTACCGTTTCGGGATCAGCCCCATCAGACAGCGCTTGATGCAGCGCCTCCGCTCCGGCCAAACGACAGGAGAGCGAATCACACACCCGCAGAGTCATCTCGGGCGGTGGCGTTTGCTCGTCGTGAATAACGTCGAAATGGGCGTAAAAGGTAGCCGTTTCATAAATGGTGGCCATTGGCAGATTCATGAAGGAGGCCAGGGCACGGAGGTGGGGCATGGAAAGATAACCGAAGTCATCCTGCACGGCATGCAGGTGCTCGATCAGACGATCACGGTCACGCAACGACGAATCAATACGTTCGTCACCGATCAGGTCCCGCAGCTCCGACAGCAAAGCCGGTTCGAGTTGCCGGCCCCGAAGCGCAGAGCGCCGGCGTTTGACCACTTTTTGTTCTGTGCTCATTGTTTTTGTCCAGGCCTCAAGGTAGCAAAGGCAGCCTGGCTGGCTGGCCTGACCACTTGGCATTCATTGAAGCATATTCGGACGGATTGCCGCCAGCAGCCTGTCGGACTTGCACCGGACTACGTCGTTTTTAGTTGGCCTTTTTATCTGGCTCCCGGCTCTGACAGTTACAATACGGCTCAAAGGCGGCCATGAAACGGAAGCTATGCGTCATCATTATGGTTGATCAAGCCGACGAAGCGGCCGAGGACAACGATCAGATTTGTGCCGGAACAGAGAGTTTCTGAGTGAGTTAGATTAAACCGAAAAATCCCCAACAGACCTGATTGCTATGGAACTCCCACTAAGAGTACGCTCATTGTGTACACGAATAGGGTGAGATTCATGCAAACGATCAATGTTCGAGAAACCCGGGAAAAGCTCTCCAATCTTTTGGACGCTGTGGCCGCAGGAGAAGAAGTTGTGATTCTGCGCCACGGTAAACCTGCCGCGCGCCTGACCTCAGCCCTGCCCGAAAAGATTCAGTTTCCAAACCGTTCGGAACTCAGGGCATCTCTGCCACCCCTCCGGGAAAGCTCTGCCCATGCGGTGCGGGAACTCAGAGATGAAGAGCGCTATTAATGTTGTACTTCGATACCAGCGCCGTTCTCCCCTACTACAGAAAAGAGCACGCTAGCGAGCCACTGGATTGGCACAAGGAAGACAAGTTTGAGAAAGTTGCACGCACTTCACTTGGCATGCGCAGAACATCACCAGGCTCAACTAATCAGTGAGGATGAAGCGTTGGTAAACGCGGCAGTTTTCTTTGGCATAGACGCCCGCCTTGCGTCAAAGGGCGACTGATCACCATGGCTAGCCCAAAACACCTCACTCGAACACTTTTTGAGCAATGGGAAACTGTCGAGGCACTGGTTCGGGCCACCCGGGAGATGCCGGCGTTCTCCGAGGAGCAGGTTCTTGCTGCCATTCGCCAGGCCCAACCGGCCCTGGACGACGTTCAAGTCAGGGAGGCGCTACGGAGGCTTTTGGCAAGTGGCGTACTGGAGGTTCAAAGTCGCTCTGAAAGCTTCGTGGTCAACGCCCATGTACTTGAGTTTGTCCGTGGCCTGACGCATGAACATGAACTGGGACTGTCTTCAGTCATTCAGGCGCGCATCGAAGCGATTCGTGGCGCGACAGAGACCCTCACCGCAGGTATCGAAGCCGGAGATACCGGCCAGCAGACCCAGGCCATTAACCGACTATCTACCCTGTTCAGAGATATTGCCCGCCAACTCGAGCAGGACCGCCACGCGATTGCCGAGCTGGCCGAGCAGGCAAAATCGGCGGACACCCGGGCGCCTATCGCAAAACGCTACAAGTCTGTCCTCGACGCCTACGATCAGTATGTTGAACCGATGAACGAGATGATGGATTCCGGGCCTTCCGGCATTTTCTACCACCACCTTGCCGCAGCGGAAGACGCCCTCGACCTCGGCTACAATCGCCTGGTTATCAAAGGCGCACTTTATAGTCACCTCAACCGTCTCAGGCACGTTGGTTATCAGGCCAAAGAACTGCGCCGACTGGGGCGAGTCACCGCTCAGCAATGTGCGGATCTTCTGTTGCCTCTGCGAGAAGAAGCACGCCAGCACAATAATTTATCCTCGGCTATTAGCAGGCTGCTCGGCCAGGTTCGCAAAAAAGGGCTCAACCGCACCTTTCGCAGACGCCAGGATCAGCCCTGGCTGCCGGTATGGCGGGTGAATCAGAGCCGCAATGTGTCGGTGGGCGACGAGGTGAAAACAATTATGGCCGAGGCCAGGCAGTTTGAGCCGGATAATCAAAACTTTCCGGACGAAGTGGATGCTGCTCCGGTGACCATTGCTGAATGGATTGACGAAGACCAGCTCCGGCAAAAATTATTAAAGGACCTCCCGGTCAGCAACCTGCTGGAGTGGCTGAAGCTTCACTACCCCTCCCTACCTGACCAGGTTCTTCTGCGGCTGTACCATGATCTGGCACGTGAGGATCAATGGGAGTTGGAGCTGGACGCGCAGTCCACAACATCTAACCTTTCCCGGGTTTCAGTGCATTACTGGCCCTACCGTCTGACACAACCGGTGAATGAAACTAGTGAGTAATACCAGCCAATTCCAGCAAATTGCCAACAACCTGCCAAACCTGGCCCTGCTTTTTCGTTGGTTTAACCGGGGCCGGCACCTCAACCGGATTGCGGAACCGGTGTTATGGGAAGAGCTTGAACGCAACCTCGACGACTATGTGGCCATTTTTACCGCACTTGGTTTTGAGCTTCGCCTTGATGGCCGGGGCTTCGCCTGGTTCCATCAGGACGACGGAAGCAGCAATACCAACAAAGCCACCCGGCAACTGGCCCTGTTGTTCATGGTCATCTTTGATACTCAAGCGGATGCCGGCATTCCGCTGATGAAATTCGAGTATTGGCGAATCGATCAAACCCTGCTGACAACGGTTTTCGAGCAACACCAGGACCTGCTGGAGGCCGAAGAGCTGGATATATCCGGCCTATTGGGCCTGATGAGAACCGCAGAAAACTTCGGCTTTGCCCGTTACGATAGCGGAGCCTGGCAGCTGTTGCCGGCTGTGTGTCGTTACCTGGACCATTACGAAGAACTGGCCAGCCAGGTGGATCAGGATGAAGATGTGTCCTGGGCAGGCGATCAGGACGACGAGGATAATTCCCTATGAGTTCCGATTACGGATTCCAGCAGCTGGTACTTCTCAACAGCGCCGGCTATGAGCGCGCTGAGCTCCCTCTGGATGAGTCAGTTTCTCTCATTGCCCCCAACAATACTGGTAAGACCAGCCTGATTAATGCCCTGCAATACCTGCTGATTATCGACAAACGGCACCTGGATTTTGGTGCCCACGACAAAGACAAAGCCAGACGTTTCTACTTCCCATCCAACAGCAGTTATATTCTGCTGGAAGTCACTTTGCCTGAATCGGGCTCTGTGGTGCTTGGCTGTGTGGGCAAGGGTTTCAGTCATGACTACACATATTTTGCCTATCGGGGCCCTCTGCATATCGAGGAGTACAGGCTGGACAATGGCAAGCTGGTGACGCAGCCACAGCTGCTGGAGCAGCTGGCTTACCACGGGCGGACGGCCAATTTCTACTCATCGACTGAGTTTGCCGAAATGGTCTACGGCGGTGCCCGTAGGCGGGCACAGACCAGCTCCGAATTTACCGTTTTCCGGCTGGAGAACCGCAAGGATGCCAACGCCTACCGTCAGGTTCTCACCCGGACCCTGCGCCTGGACAAACTCAGTTCCGGCGAAGTAAAACACCATCTGCTGCAGATCTTCAGCCGCCAGCTGCCGGACTCAGTGGTGGATTTCAAACAGGAATGGGACAAGGCCTTCGCTGAGGTGAACCAGGACCGGGAACAATATCGGGCAGCCCATAACCAGCAAACCCTGATCGACGAGCTGGAGCGGCAACAGGACGAGCGACTCGCCACCAGAGGCCGAATCGTTGCCCGACGACCGCTCATCGACGATGGCCTGCAACGCTGGCAAAATCATTACCAGACACAAAGCGAAAGCCTCGATCATCAGCATAGGAACCTGCAAAAGCAGGAAGAGGAATTGCTTCAGAGGGACAGGGATCAAACCCGTCGCCATAGTGAGCTCAATCAGCAGCTGGCGACATTGAAGAAGAATGAGCAGCGCCGTGACGAACTGGAGAACCGGTTCACTCTGATCCACGATCGCAGCCAGCTCGAGCAGCAACTTGCCAGCGCTACCGAAGAACGCGACCGTCAGATCGCCCTGCTCGCCAATGCCCATGGACAGTCTGCTGCCGCCACTAACCATCAGCTCCGGCGCGAGGAACAGGAGCTTTCGGCACTCCGTAAGGAACAGGAAACGCTGTCGGACAACCTTTACCTCACGCTCAAACAACACCTCTCCGAAGACCAGCTCAGTGCTCTCAACCGGGGGCTCAACCGGGAACTGCTTACCCTGCCCCCGGGAGACTATCAACTGGATTCCGGCCAGCTTCGACAATGGCTGAAGGACATGTCCGCCCACCGGTTTGAACTTCCCGGGCTAAATCTCTCTGTTGAACATCAGGCACCGCAGCATCAACAGCGATCAGGCGACGAGATTGCTCAACTGATTAATGACTGCCAGAACCGGCTCCGGCAATTGCAGGAACAGCGGTCAGCCACCCGGGAAATGGACACCCAGAAGAAGCGTAAGGCAGAACTGGAGCAGGAAGTAAAAAGCCTGGAAAAAGATCTGGAACAGTTTGACGAGCTGACTCATCTTCAGAATTCACGCCCGGATAGCTTAAAAGAAATGGCAGCAGCCAGGGAGGAGCTGGCCGAGATTGATCAAGCCCAGAGACAGGCCAGCACACAGCAGCAAACGCTGAGGGATCAGATTCAGGAACTGGCCAAAAACAGACAGACCCTGGACACTGCTCACCAGGAAATAGATCGCATCCGCCAGAACCGTGGCGACACCGACGAACAGTTCAACTGGCTGGCTGACCTACCCCATACCCCCTGGGTAGGCGAACCCGAGTTGGCGCTCGACCAATTGGCGCAAACGCTGCGTGACTATCAGAGGGACTGTTATCAATTGAAGGAGCTAGACCGGGATCTGCACCACCGGCGCATCACCCTGCACACCTGTGGCCTGACCAAATTTCAGTATGCCCCGAACCCGGAAGAGGAAATCCGGTTGATGGTGGAGTTCCGCCATCACCTGGCCCGAGAGGCAGAAGCACTGGAAAAGAAAGCCCGTAGCGCCGTGGTCACTGTGACGGCCAGCCTAAGGGATCTTCGCGGCAACCTGCAGTCATTCGAAAATGCCATGCATGAGTTTAACCGGCTGATCAGCCGCAGGAAACTGTCGGACCTCAAGGTATTCCGAATTCAGCCGGTTCAAGAGAGTCATCTGGTGGAAGCCATCGACCTTTTAATCCAGACGGCAGAAAAAGTGGAGTCCGGTGAATCCTTCGAGCTATTCAATCAGTCCAGCGTACTGGACGACAGTCAGCTGGACAAAGCCCGCCAGTTACTGATCGACGAAGGTAGCGCTCGCCACGGGCTGAAGGTTGCCGATTTGTTTCGTCTCACCTTCGAACTGGGCAAAGAGAACCAGGCCATCGAAAGCTTTGATGACATCGACAGCGCAGCCTCCAACGGCACCGTGCTGATGGCCAAGCTGGTCACCGGGCTGGCCATGCTGCACCTGATGCAGGACAAGACCCGCAATGTCCAGGCGTTGTGCTACCTGGATGAAGCCCTGGCGCTGGATGCCGCCAACCAGAGAAGCCTGATCAAAACAGCGTCCGAATTCGGTTTTGCACTAATGTTCGCTTCGCCCTCACCGTTGATTACCGCCCATTACTGCGTACCTATCCAACAGATGAGTAACGGCAAGAACCATATAAGCCGCAAGCACTGGCAGATTCTGCAGCCGCTTGAAGCTGTCGAGACATGAGTTTCCATCAATGAACAGATCGCTCAGAGAAGCATTGATCAAACTTGAGGATTCCGGCGGAGAATGCCTTGGTTCACGGTTCACCCCCTCACAAAAACGGGTGCTTGATGAGTTCCTGCTCAGAACAGCCTGCGTAACCAAGATGCGCCAGGGCAATGGCACCGTCTATCGGGTCAGCAACTCGACAGTCTTTTTGCACAACCTTCGTGAGTTAAGGCCTGGTGATGAATCAGGCAATCAGGCGCTGCCAGTTCGGGCACAAAACCTCGCGTTTACCCGGTCCACAAAAGGTCGAAAGAAATCGCATGTGGCTTCTTACCATTTATTGAAAGCAACAACTGCGGGCGTAACCTGGAATTGTGATGGTGAGTCACTCGACCTGTGGCAACTGACATCTCTCGCCGGCGCCCTCGCCATCGA
This sequence comes from Marinobacter sp., assembly GCF_041686475.1. Lineage (GTDB taxonomy): Bacteria > Pseudomonadota > Gammaproteobacteria > Pseudomonadales > Oleiphilaceae > Marinobacter. The sequence goes on along the minus strand of NZ_JAWLDU010000023.1, from coordinate 457 downwards.
TATCAGCCAGGTGGAAACTTCCCTGGTCACAGACAGTCCATTGTGGCTAGTGGAAAATCAGGGCCTGCTGGACGATACCAGCTGGGTGCCCGAGGGCCTGCACGGATCTATACTTTATTATCAGGGCCAGGTTAGCGAACGGCTGGTCGAGTGGTTGTGCGGAAAAAAACGAAGTCCACGGATTCTTTTCTTTCCAGACTATGATGGCGTCGGTCTCGAGAACTATGCCCGCCTGCGTATAGCGCTAGGTGAAGACATCGAACTCTGGCTAATGCCTGACTGGAAACGCAAATTGGAGCGCTATGGCAATTCTGAGGTATGGCGAAATAACCTTAAATATGTTGCCAATGCCGAGGAAAGTTTAAATTTGGATCAGGAACCGGATGAGGTGCTGGGGCTTATTGAGGCCCTTAAGCTGAGCGGTAAGGCGTTAGAGCAAGAGGCCGCCTTTCTAGAA
>NZ_JAWLDU010000129.1:0-2945 GCF_041686475.1 Marinobacter sp. | reverse complement strand
ACCCCATATTCTTGTAACCGGTGTTGCCGGCGCCCTGGCACAACAGGTTATCGAACGACTGCGGGACAGCTGCAGCCTGGTGGCAGTGGATTTCCGTGAGCAGGTATATCTCGGGGACGACATCCCCAGCTACTGCATCGATTTCAACAAACGTTCTTTCGAGGATCTGTTCCGGCGCTACCGGTTCGATGGCGTTATCCACCTCGGCCGCATCATGTCCAGCCAGCTCACCCGCATGCGCCGTTACAACGCCAACGTACTGGGCACCCAGAAGCTGTTGGACCTGAGCCATAAATACAACATCAAGCGCATGGTGGTGCTGTCCACCTTCCACGTATACGGCGCCGTCGCCTACAACCCGGCACTGATCGACGAAGAAGCGCCGCTGAAAAGCGCCGGCCTCAGCGCCGACCTGATCGACTCCGTGGAACTGGAAAACCTGGCCAACATCTACCTCTGGCGCTATCCGGACCTGAACATCACCATCCTGCGACCCTGCAACATCGTCGGCCCCGGCGTACGCAACTCCATCAGCACCCTTCTGGGCATGGAACGGGCGCCGGTTCTTGCGGGCTTTTCACCGATGATGCAGTTTATCCATATCGACGATATGGCCGATGCCATCGTGCTGGCCTACAACAAGCCCCAGCGGGGTATCTTCAACGTGGCACCGGAAGACTGGGTGGCCTACCAGCACGCCCTGAAACTCTGCGGCTGCAAGCGGATTCCGATACCGTCTATCCCGCCAGTGCTGCCGAGAATGATACTGCGCACCCTGAACCTGCGAAGTTTTCCTTCGTATCTGATGGCCTTTTTCAAGTATCCTGTCGTCATTGACGGCAGAGCGTTTGCCCGGGAGTTCGAATTCAAACCCAGGCGACCGCTGAAAGAGATATTCCGGTTTTATCGCGACAACAAGAAACCGGTGTAAGCATTGGCGCATAACGCAGGACGCGAGCCATGTTGGACGACTTCAGTCTGATCAGTCATTCCGTAGCAGCCATCTCCTATGGGCTGCTGGGGCTGCTTATTGCCACGCGATACCTTCGCCGCGACATCGACCGTTCGCTTTTTCTGGCCGCGATTGTCACCCTCATCTGGTCCGGATCGCTGGTTACCCAGAGCCTGTGGGGTGAGCCCGGGTTTTTCATCCGTTATATGCTGGAACTGCTGCGGGACGCGGCCTGGATTACCGTGCTTTTCGCCCTGCTGCGGGACTCTTTTCGCACCGGCAACCTTGTCGGGCGCGTGCGCCGCATTCTGGCGACTGCCACCATACTGCTGGTGTTCCTGTTGCTGGGCTTTGTGGTTCTGGAATTTTTCTTCGGGTTCACCATTCTGGACGGCAAAACCAAGGTGGTGGGCCAGATTGCCCTTTCTCTGCTGGGCCTGTCGCTGGTTGAACAGATCTGGCGCAATTCCCTGTCGTTCGGCCGCTCCAGCATGAAGTACGTCTGCATTGGCGTGGCCAGCCTGTTCGCCTTCGACTTCTTCATGTATGCCGACGCGCTCCTCTTCGGCCAGGTGGCAGACTCTTTCTGGAACGCCCGCGGCCTGGTCAATGCAGCGCTGGTGCCCCTGTTCGCCGTTAACGTCATCAATACCCGTAAACAGCCGGTGGATTTTCAGCTGTCGCGCTCGGCGGTGTTCCACGCCGGCACTTTCCTGATGGCCGGTGGCTACCTGCTGTTCCTGGCACTGGGTGGCTACTACGTAAAAACGCTGGGTGGTGACTGGGGCGAAGCCCTGCAGGTGATGTTCCTGGCCGTTGCCCTGGTGTTTCTCGCCACCCTGCTCACCTCCCGGCGGGTACGGTCACGGCTGATGGTGTTTATCAGCCAGAATTTCTTCGACTACAAGTACGACTACCGCGAAGAATGGCTGAAGATGACCCGTGAAATGGCCGATCTCAGCGATAACCCGCCATTACCGGAACGTGTCATCCGCATCCTCACCAGCCTGGTGGAAAGCAACGCCGGTGCGCTGTGGATTCGGGAGGACCGGGGCGACTTCGTGCTCAAGACTGCCGTCAATATGGTAACCCCCAAATACACCACCATTGACGCCAACTCCGAACTGGTGCGGTTTTTCGGTGAACGGGAATGGATTATTGACCTGCACGAATACAAGAACGACCCGGTGAGCTACCACCTGCTGGAAATTCCCGACTCCATCTCTACAATACCGGACGGCTGGCTGGTGATCCCCCTGTATCTCAGCAACGACCTGTACGGCATCGCCATGATCGGCAACCCCTACGCACGGGTGGAGCTGAACTGGGAGAACTTCGACCTGATCAAGGTTGTGGCCCGGCAAACCTGTAACCTGCTGGCCCAGGCCGACGCCCAGAACCGGCTATCCCGGGCCATGCAGTTCGAGGCGGTCAGCAAGGCCTCCGCCTTTATGGTGCACGACCTCAAAACCCTGATTGCACAACTGTCGCTGCTGGTGAAAAACGCCCCACGGCACCGGGGCAACCCGGAGTTTTTCGACGACATGATCAAAACGACAGACCACGCTGTACGCAAAATGTCCAACCTGGTAGACCATATCCGCCGCCCGGCGGACGAGACCATGGTCACCGAAGTGGTCGAACTGACGGAAGTTGTGAACCATCTGGCAGAACACTACTCCCGCCGCCAGCCTGCGCCCCGCGTTGCGGGCAGCCCCGGCAAAATCCATATCAATGCCGACAGGGAGCAGCTCTACAGCATCCTCGGCCACCTCATACAGAACGCACAGGACGCCACGCCCCCGGACGGAGAGATAACACTGACACTGAAAACCGCCAAAGGCAGTGTGGCTCTGTTCATTCAGGACAGCGGCCACGGCATGACCGAAGAATTCATCCAGACCCAGCTGTTCAAACCCTTCGAAAGCACCAAAGGGCTGACAGGCATGGGCATCGGGGCCTATCAGGCGCGGGAATATGTGCGTAACGTGGG
>NZ_JAWLDU010000022.1:0-49873 GCF_041686475.1 Marinobacter sp. | reverse complement strand
GGCTTCCCGGATACCAAAGTACTCAAACCCGAACACTTCCTGGCCCACAAGGAGCTGCTGAGAGACGCAGACTGGGTTCTGTTCCCGGAATACTGGCAGTTGAACGCCCTGGTTCATGGTTTGAAATGCCGGGTGTTTCCCAGCGTTGCCAGTTATCGCATCGGCCACGACAAAGTGGAGATGACCCGTGCTTTCCAGGTGGTGGCTCCGGAGCACACGCCATGGACATTGATCGAGGCCAACGGCCCCGAGGAACAACAGGCGGTGTGGGATGCCATGGTGCTGCCGTTTGTGGCCAAGTTACCGAAGGCGAGCATGGGCGAAGGGGTCTGGCTGATCGAGAACCGGACCGGCGCCGCTGTGGCCGGTTGCGGTATAGTCCGGATCAGGCCCTGACGTCAACGGTGGTGCCAACCTGCTCGGATGGATTGGCGCCAGTGGTGGCCACTGCGGTTTCAGTCACGCCTTCCAGCAGTTGCATGGCGCCCTGCTGGGCCATGTCCTGGGATTGTTTCATGACCGCAATCTGCGCCTGTTCCCGGACGTTCTGCTGACTCATCTGGGTACTGCTGGCAGCCAGGGATGCAATGTCAGACATACAAACTCCAAGTGCATAGTGGATTTACCATTACCGTAGCATACCGAAACGGCCTTTCCAGCCCTGATTAGCAGACCGTAACAAAACTCCCTACAAATGCGACACGCCCGGGTTTTCGATGGCGGTCACCTATGGTTAGATGTGCTCATATCCGGGCTCTCGGAAAAGCCCGATGATCCCGCGAAATTACCGGGGAAATCCATCCATGACCGAGTCTGCCAACGCCATCATCGACCGCCAGTACAATGAACTGGTGGAAGGCTTTCCCTATGCCAGTGTCTACTACGCGGTAAAGGCCAACCCGGCCCCGCAGGTTCTGACCATGTTGCGGGACAAGGGTGCCAGCTTTGATATTGCGTCTGTGTATTAACTCGAGAAAGTCATGGCCCTGGGTGTAACTGGTGAGCGCATCAGCTACGGCAACACCATCAAGAAAGCCAGGGACATCCAATCCGGAGAAGGCGAAGACTGTGTTATTGCAGGTCCAACGTGCGACAGTGCCGACATTATGTATGAGCATCACAAATATCCATTGCCACTGATCCTGGCCATCGGCGATCGCATGTACTGGCTGTCCACCGGCGCCTATACCCCCCCCCACCCCGCGGCCAGGCACAGAGCTGACCAATAGCACCAGATAAAGGGTCAACCCTCGGGTTGGCCCGTTTGTCGTCTCAGGTCCAGAGTAAAGGCCAGCGGAAGCACCAGTAAGGCGTAGGCGATGATGAAGAATATGGCGAAGCGGGCATCACCGCTCCAGTCAGCGAGTAACCCTCCAACCATGGGAACCGAAAACGCCAGAGTGTAACCGACCAGAAAGTTACCTGCTGACAGTCGGCCGGTATCTCGCGATTCCACCAATACAGGTGGTAATGCCACCAGCAAGATCAGCAGCATGCCTGCTGTAAGACTCATAAATGTCGCACTGGCGATGGCCCACCAGCCGGTTAAAAACAGTGTTCCAACTGTGCCAATAATGCTACAGCTGGCGGTCACGATGATGGGAAATTTCCGGCCCATCCAGTATCTGGCCATTTTCAGCATTACCAGGGATGCGATCACCTGGGCAAAGTTGTACCAGAACAGGGCATCCGCCAGCATTTCAAAGTTGCCCTGCTGTTCCAGAAGATTGCCCATATAGGCGTTCAGGCCGAAGAACATGGAGCCTGACAAACCCAGAAGCAGGCCGATTCTCAGCGTCAGGGGGTTTTTCCAGTCAGGCAGCCATGAAGGTTTTCGTACCGGCCGTGACATTTCACGGCGGGGCAGGAACAGCGCCGCGGCTACCAGTAAGCCGGGCAGGGACCAGGCCAGCAGGGTGGCTCGCCAGCTATCATCCATCAATGGCATCAGTAACGGCAGGGTGATGCCTGCGCCGATGAATTCGCCCATCAGCATGCCATTCATGTAAATGGCCGAACCAATGGCCAGGTGGTGGGGTTCCAGCCACCTCGGTAACAAAGCAGGCAGGGAGGGCTGCATCATTGCAATCCCCAGGCCCATGACAGCACTGGTCAGCATCAGGGTGATGGTGTCCGGCGAGAGGCCGCGGCCGGCGGAGCCGATGACCATGATCACCATGGCCAGGGCCAGGGTGTTCCGTGGGCCCAGTCGTGCGATGGCCAGGGAGCCTGGCATGGAGCCGACGGCCAGCATCAGTATGGGCAGGGTGGTGAGTGCGCCTGTCAGGGCCTGGGACAGGCCAAGTTCGTCGCTGATAAACGGTGCCAGGGGCGGCGCCACCAGTACCGGTATGCGCAGATAAACACCGGCCAGCCAAAGCAACACCGCCACCGGGAGCAGCTTTGCTGCCGGTGGCGGTGTTGTGGTCTCTGGTGCTTCAGCCACTGGGGCCGGGCTTAGTTGTCGCCGGTGTCCGGGAGGTAGGCACCGTCTTCGTCGTGAACTTCACGGCCGGTAACCGGCGGGTTGAAGGCGCAGATCAGGCGCATGTCTTCGGTGCCGCCACGGAGGGTATGGGGGTCGTTCTTGTCCAGAGCGTAGAGGGTTCCGTCACTGATTTCGTGGGTTTCCCCGGTTGTCTTGTCGTAGATGCTGCCGTTGCCGGCCACGCAATAGACGGCTTCGAGGTGATGCTTGTACCAGAGGTTCAGCTCGGCACCTGCAGGGATGATGGTCTCGTGGAATGAAAAGCCCATGCCATCTTTCTTGAGCAGCATGCGGCGGCTGGTCCAGCCCGGCCCGCTGACTTCACGTTCGGTGCCGATGATGTCCTGAACTCGTACAATTTTCATATTTATCCCTCATTATTTGGTGGAGCAGTCCTTCAGTATACACGTCCCGGTCAAGTTCGGTTCAACCGCCAATCGTCGTAAGCACCCATGGCCTGTTCGATGGCCGCCGTTAGTGCCATTCGGGTTTTGTCGTCCAGGGCGCGCTGTTTACGGCAGCGTTCGAGGGCTCGGTGGATGATCTGGCGGTTGGCCCGGTCCAGGTGCTCGAGCCAGTGATTGTCAGCCGGTGCCAGGTCCAGCAGTTCGCGTCCGGCGTGATTGCGGTGGCTGATATGCCACCAGTGATTTATTGCCCTTCCCAATACGACATAGCCGAACTGGCTGTCCTGTACTGGCCCGAACGTGGCCGTTCTGAGGCCGTTGGTCAGCACTCCTGTGTTGAGCACCGGCAAAGTCAGTCGGTCACCGTAGAAATAGCTCCCCGCGGCACCGATTAATCCGCCGACCAACGCACCGGCACCCAGTGAATGGCCCAGTGCCACTGCATCCACGCCGGCCCCACCTACGGCTCCGGCCCCGAATCCGGCCGTTGCCAGGTAGCGCCTGTTAACGCCCCAGGCCTTGCGGCTGTCCTCGCTGAACAGGTCGTGCTCGCTGTGCCACTCCAGCTCGGCCTCCTGACGTTCCACGCGGTGGTGCTCATAAAGTCTTTCAATGGCGATTCGCAGGTGCTGTTCCCGTTTCCGCTGGTTGTCATACCAGCTGGTTCGCAGCTGTCGGGCAAGCTCTTCGTCAGACAGTTCGCTGGTCTGTAGGCTGGTCAGGGTCCGCTTCTCGCGAAACGACATCATGTCTTCCAGAGTACGAGCGATCAGCGCGGCTGCCTGGGCCCGGCGTTGGCGGCGCTGGGCCTGGAGAAAGGCCGTTGCCTGCTCAAGAGGCTGCTCCCACTCCGGCTCCAGTTGGCCAAATGCCCGTAAGAGGCTCAGATGTTGTTCGAACGGTGCGCTAACGGCATTGAATTTGCGCACGACCTGGAAAAACTGGCCAAGCGCTTGTGCCCAGGTGTCGCTGTAGTCGTCATCACCAATGCTGTTGATCAGCGCCAGGCTTGGCCGACCGGTCCATCGCAGGATCGTCATTTCAGCCTCGTGCTGAGCGCTGTAGGGTACCGAGCCATCAACCACGTAAATGATTCCTGCGCCTTCGGTCAGCGGTGTCAGCAGCTCACACTCATCGGTGAATCCGTTGTCGCCACGATGCTGGACAATAAACGCCTGCACGGTTTCCGCCCGGTCCGAGGCGGCGATGCTGTGGGCTTCCAGCCATTCCAGTGCCCGGCGGGGGCGCTGGAAACCCGGAGTGTCCACCAGGGTGTAAAGGGTTTTGCCATCGACCGTTAGCGGGTATTCCTGACGCTGGCGGGTCGTTCCCGGTTCCAGGGCAATGGCGATGGCATCGTTCTGGGACAGGGTGGCCACGATGCTGGATTTTCCCTTGTTGGGATGGCCAACCACGGCAAATACGGGTGCGGTCATGGTCGGTGCTCGTCCTGAAGTGCACGGTGAATGCGGGCTTCTGGTGACGCCATGTCCGGCGTGCTGACAACGATCCGGCTGTCTCCGGTTCTGTCAGCAAATCGCAGCCACTGGTTTACCTGATGGTGCGGAGGCAGCTGTTCCGGCTCCGCCGCCATGGGTACCAGGGCGATGAGCGTGGTGGGTGGCCAGGATGCCCGGGCTTCGCGCAGGAAATCTGCCAGCTCACCGGTAGGCGGTTCCCAACTGCGGGTGACGATCAGAGCCGCGGGGCTGGGGTTGGCTGCAAGCACTTGCCGGGCGTTCTGGATCACATGATTGTCATGCTCCAGAGAGACGTTTCCTCCTGCCGCAAGAATGCTGCTGTAGCCGGTTGCCAGGGTGTCAGGAAGTTCGGGTTCGCCAGCGCCGGCCCAGCAGATCAGGACCTGTCCGGCAGGCAGTGGTTGTGGTTGCCCGGCGGTGTTGGTATCCGGCTGGTCGGCCGCATCGTTATGAAGGTTTCCGGTATCCAGTGCCGGGGTTTCCATGCGGTACTGCAGGGCGATCATGCCAGGGTGTCGGGCCAGTTCCCTGCGCGCCCTCATGCCGGTATGAATGCTTGCCAGCATCAGCAGCACCAGACGCGGCAATATGACATAGGTGACCCAGATCATCGCGACGAATGGCCACCAACGTCCCCAGAGCGCGGGGTCCTGGGCGTTCTCAGCGCCACTGCGGAAGAAGCGTGTGGCATCCACCAGTTCCCTGTCGGGAAACGCCGCAGGCCAGAGGTTCTGCCATGGCGTGGCGAGTGTTGCCAGTAGTTGGTAATAGCTGCCGGATCCGGTATCGAGGGTGGTGCTCCAGCCAAAGGCAAGATCCTGGACGACCACAAGCACCAGCAGGGTGAGCAATCCGGCCAGGCCAAGCATCAGCCCGCCGGTATGCGCGGCGCGGGCCATCAGCATGGGTTGCAGGGGACGCAGCGGGCCGGCGGAACTGCTTCTGTCCAGTTTTCTCAGCAGCCACTGCCAGGGTTGCCAGCCGGCAAAGGCCTGTACTGTGGTGATCGCGGCAAGCAGGCACTGGAGCATGACGAACGCCAGAATGACCGTCAGGTTGATTCTCTGGCCACCGTCGTAGAACAGCAGGCCCAGCATTGCCATAAACCCCGTCATCAGGCCCACAAGTGCGAAGCCCGTGGTCAGTTGCCGCCAGCGGCGCAAGGGGTTTCTGGTGGGTAAGGGCGGGCGCAGTCGACGGACATGCTCAAGCCACAGTTCCGGGGCGGGCGACAGACCTCTGTCACGGCAGTCCAGGGCAAAACGGCGATCCCTTCGATGGAGGAAGGCGGGCGACTGGTCGCTGTCGCGCTGAACCTGGCTGTCAAACTCCAGTAATCGTCGAATGGCGCTGTCCTGCATTGATTATCCTGGTGAACTGCGGGTGAGAGCCTTGCTGGAATGCTAGGATAAGGGTACCCCATAATCCGGTGCCAGACACAACATGACCAACCATCTGATGAACCTGCGTCACGTTCCCGACGACGAAGCGGATGAAATCCGTGAGCTGTTTGAAGCGCACGACGTGCCCTACTATGAAACCCCGCCCAGCCGCTGGGGGATCAGCATGGGTGGATTCTGGGTCCACGATGACGACGAGGCCCGGCGCGCCAGGGAACTGCTGGATAACTATCAACGGGAGCGTTTGCAGCGCCAGCGTGAAGCCTACAAGGCGGATCTGGCTGAAGGAAGAACAGGGGGCTTCTGGCATCGGTTGCGCCACAGGCCGGTCACCACGTTTGCTGCCTGCCTTGCCATTCTGGTTATTCTGGCGCTGAGCGTAGCCCCTTTCGTCACCCTCTAGCTGCTGGCTAATTGCTGGCCTGGCGCTCTTCCCCGGCGGGTCGGGCGTGCCGGAGCAGAAAGTCGGTGGCCTTTTCAACCGCATTGCCGGCGGTGAGAAAGCTGGTGACATGGCCGCGCAGATGCATCAGGTACAGTTCACTCTCGACACCATGTTCCGTCAGTAGCGCCCGAAACGCCTCTGGCTGGCGGGCAGGTACCAGCATGTCCTGGGCGCCATGGAACAGGAAAAAAGGCGGTGCGCCGGCGGTGATGTGGGTAATGGGTGATGCGGCCTCATAGACGCCGGGAATATCGTCCTGTTCACCACCAAGAAACTGGCGGATCAGTTTTCCCGAACCGAACGCACGGAGATCTCCCGGCAGCCCACCGGCCACAACGGCTACCGGCCTGGCGTACTTTCCTCCATGGGGCTGGTTTAACGGATGCCGTGATTCGGCGACAAGGGCCATCAGGCTGACCAGATGCGCGCCCGAGGAAAATCCGAAGGCACTGATGGCATCCCGGTCCAGATTGTAGCTATCGGCCTGGTTGTGAAGCCAGTTCATGGCTATCTGAAGATCGTATAGCTGGGCCGGAAATAAATGCTCCGGCGCAAACCGGTAGTCGATGTTCATCACCGCGAAACCCCGGCTGGCAAGGTGCTCGGCAATCCACGTCATATCCTCCCGCGAACGTCGCTCCCAGCCACCGCCGTGGACGAGAAGTACGGCCGGTAAAGGCTCATCTGTCTGCGGAAGATAGATATCGGCCTGCAGGGTCTGGGGCCAGCCATCGGGCGAGAAGGTAATGTCGGTTTGGGTGCTGAAGCCGGTTTCCGGTACCTGCGCTGCATCTGCCGGTGCATTCTGGTGAGAGGCACAGGCAGTCAGCAGAACGCTGGCGAACAGGGCCAGCAGTCGTGAGGGGTGCATCGGTTCTCCGTTGTGTGATCCGGTACGGCAAGTAATACGCCGGAATTGCGCCTGTGGATGCACGGCGCTTTTCACAGGCGCAACGGCTCAATGGTGGAGAGTGTCCGGTAGGCGAGACACTGTCTGGATATCCCTACACTTGTCCCTGCGGCTCTGGGCACAGCCATGGTGCCGCTTTTCTTGCTTGTTTCGGGTTCAGACTGTCCGGCAATCCGGAAATCTGTGTCCCATACCTTCCATGGTCTCCAATTATCTACAAAGTATCAAAGACTTGCTTTATTGGCACACGATACGCATGGGTTTTTCGTAGTGGCCGGAGTTTATGAGGAGTGCCGGATTCCGGACTGAATCCCGTTTGCCCCGCTTGCGGGGCACCCATATACTTTAACGATCGCTGCACGGTCCTGGCCGGGTAGTGACAGGGTATGACCATGCAAGACACTCTTCCCGGCGGTAATCAGTTCATGACACAGCTTTTCACCAAGAATAACAAAAGCGGGCTGACGAGGGACCTGATTGAAGCTCTGTTTCCCATGTTCGAGGAAGCCAGTGCGGGGGCCATTGCTGTCGACCACGAAAGCCGTATTACCTGGATTAACAGCAGCTACTCCCACCTGTTGGGCCTGGGTGATCCCAAGGACGTCATTGGCAAGCCGGTGCGCCACGTTATCCCCCAGACCCGGATGCCGGAGGTGGTGGAATCCGGCAAGCCTTTGCTGCTCGACATTATGGAGCACAACAGACAGCAACTGGTGGTTACCCGTTTGCCCTTCTATGACGATGATGGGCGAATCATGGGGGCGGTTGCTTTTGTTCTTTACGACGACCTGCAACCGTTGACGCCGCTGGTGGCCAAATATCGTCGTCTGCATCAGGACCTGGCCGCTGCCCGCCAGGCGTTGGCGAAAAAGAGCCGTGGAACCCGTTACAACCTGGCTGACTTTGTCGGAGCCAGCCCCGCGGCACTGGAGGTCAAGCGTCGTGCGCGGCTCGCGGCCGGACGTGACATGCCGGTGTTGTTATTGGGGGAGACAGGCACCGGCAAGGAAGTGTTGGCGCAGGCCATTCACTCCGTCTCCATCCGCGCAGAGAAGCCGTTTGTAGGTGTGAACGTTGCCGCCATTCCCGACAATCTGCTGGAAGCCGAGTTTTTCGGTGTCGCGCCAGGAGCTTATACTGGCGCGGATCGACGTACCCGAGAGGGCAAATTCCAGCTGGCCAACGGTGGCACCCTGTTCCTGGATGAAGTCGGAGATATGCCGCTGTCGCTACAGGCGAAATTGTTGCGGGCCCTGCAGGAGGGCGAAATTGAGCCCCTGGGGTCAAACAAGGTTGCGTCAGTGGATGTGCGTGTCATAGCCGCGACCAGTCGAAACCTGGAGGCGATGATCGCCGACGGTGAGTTCCGGTCGGACTTGTATTACCGACTGAATGTTCTGGAAATACCCATACCCCCGCTGAGGGACCGTCTGGCAGACCTGGGCGTGTTGTGTGAAGCCTTGCTGGGTGAGATCTGCGAAGGCCTGGAAATGAGAGGGGAAATCACAGACGCGGGTGTATCCGCACTGGGCAGTTATGATTGGCCCGGTAACATCCGTGAACTGCGTAATGTGCTGGAGCGGGCCCTGACCATGGGCGAAGATGGCGGGTTGCTGGACGCTGATGCCATTTTCAAGGTGTTGCCACGCAATGGTAACCGGGCGACCTCTTCATTGGTGCCCCAGCCAGTGCGTCGCCTTGCCAAAACCCTGGCTGATGCAGAGGCGCAGGCCATTGAGGAAGCACTGGTAGCAAGTCGGGGCAATCGAACCCGGGCGGCCAAGCTGCTGGGCATTTCGCGCTCTGTACTGTATGAAAAGCTTGCAAAAATGTCCTGATGTCCGGACACCTGTCTTGATATCCGTGCAAACCCCTACCACCTTTGTCTAAAACTGTCTTTTATTCCGGACACCTAACTATCCGGCGATATTGAACTAAACTTACAGAACGCTGATTTAATGAGGATTTCAGTCTCTGGCACAGTGTCTGCTTTATCAATCAGCGCAGGACGTCAGAATAACCGTGATAACAAAACTGGCGCACATGTTGGACCCACCAAGAAGTCCGTTTTGTTACCTGCGGTATCTGGCTGAACTTCAGACCAGGACTGTCGCGGTTGATTCCCGACAAGCCGAGCACAACAACAAGAAGGATCATCTTCATGTCGATCAAACACAAGATTTCGCGTCTGAGCTATGGCGTTGCTACGGCAGCGATCATTTCAGGCAGCATGATCAGCAGTAACGCAGTTGCAGCAGAAAAAATCCGCTGGCAGGTGCCATTGGCGTTTCCCTCTCACCTCGTCGGTCTGACCACGCCGGTCAAGCACCTATCTGAAAGTCTTAAGGCCATCTCTGGTGGCGATGTTCAGCTTCGTTACTATGAGCCGGGAGAACTGGTTCCCCCATTTGAAATCATGGACTCCGTCAGCGAAGGCAAGTACCCGGCAGGCTACACCTGGGTTGGCTACGATCAGGGAACCATTCCTGCGCTGCCTCTGTATTCCGGCGCTCCATTCAATATGGAACCTTCTGCCTATCTGGCCTGGTATTACGAGGGTGAAGGCAGAGATCTGCTGGAAGAAATCTATGACGAGCGCAACATTCACCCGATGCTGTGCAGCATTATCGGTCCGGAGGGCGCCGGTTGGTTTGCTGATCCTATCGAGAGCCTGGATGACTTTGACGGGTTGAAGATCCGCTTCGCCGGCATCGGTGGCAAGGTGCTCGAAGAACTGGGAGCGTCAGTCACCATGATTCCAGGTGGCGAACTCTATCAGTCCCTGGAACGGGGCACTATTGATGCAACCGAATTTTCGCAGCCGGCCATCGACAAGATGCTGGGCCTCGATCAGATCATCAAGAACTACATCATGCCGGGCTGGCACCAGACTCTGACTACGTCACACCTGCTGGTAAATAAGGACGTCTGGAACGACCTTGAGCCCGAGAGCCGTGCACTCATCGAGATGGGTTGCGAGTCGGCCACGCTGAAAGGCCTCGCAGAGAGCGAGTTTGCTCAGCCAACAGCTCTGCGTGACTACGAGAGCGAAGGCGTGAACGCCCAGACCCTGCCAGAGCCGGTTCTGCGTGAATTGGAAAAGGCCACCAACAAGGTGCTGGACGATATTGCCGAAGAAGATGAAATGTTCGCTCGTGTACTCGAGAGTCAGCGTGAGTTCATGGAACATCACTCTATCTGGCACAACCAGGGTTACCTGCCACGGGATTTCTACCAGTACGACTGATAGACGCCCCATTGTGTAATACAGGCACCGCTTTTGCGGTGCCTGCTATCCCTTCCCGTTTTTATCGAGGTTCCCGTGACTGATAAGCACGATACTCATGAGGTACCAGTACCCCAGCCGGCCACTGACCATCTGCCCTACAACCGTGTGTCCTGGAAACTGGACCGGTTTGTGGTTGCGGTTGGCAAGGCGAGTTCCTGGCTATGGATTGGTGTGCTGCTGGTAGTGCTGGCCAATGTTTTTGCCCGTTTTGTTTTGAATGCCGGCTCCGTAGCGTTGGAAGAGGCATCCTGGCACCTGTTTGGCGCCGCGATGATGCTGACGCTGGCCTATGCCGTGGTGCGCGACGATCACGTTCGCGTCGATGTACTTCATGAAAAATTTTCTTTGAAAACCCAAGCGGTGATCGAGTTTCTGGGCCTTGTGATACTGGCACTGCCGATCATCTACCTGATGATCGAGGTATTGATTCCATACGCTTACAAAGCCTATGAGCTGAATGAGCGCTCCCAGGCCCCCAGCGGTCTGCCTTACCGGTTCGTTTTCAAAAGTGTGTTGCCTGTGGCGATGATCCTTATCTGGGTGGCGATGTTTTCCCGCCTGCTTCGTTGCACAACGCTGTTGTTCCGCTTTCCGCGGGAAATTCAAATTCCTCGTGATGACCGCAATGGCGGCCATCCGATTCCCTGAGCAAGAGGCAAAGACGTCATGGGTTTGGAAGAAATTCTTGTAGCGGCCATGTTTGCCAGTTTTATGCTTCTGTTGCTGCTGGGCTTCCCGGTGGCCTGGTCGCTGGCCGGCATTGGCCTGGTGTTCGGGGTAACCGGCTTTGTTCTGGTGGAGTATTTCGACGCCGATATATGGTTTACCTGGAGCGGCACGATCGGAGCGCTGGACTCCCGTATTTACGGTATTGTCGCTAATGAGTTGATGGTGGCACTGCCACTTTTCATTTTCATGGGCATCATGCTGGACCGTTCCGGCATCGCCGAGAAACTGATGCACAGTCTGGTCCGGGTACTGGGTCCTCTGCGCGGTGGTTATGCCATTACCGTGGTCATTGTTGGCGTTCTGCTGGCGGCGTCTACCGGCATCGTCGGGGCTTCCGTAGTGCTGCTCGGCATGCTCTCCCTCGGGCCGATGATGCAGGCCAATTACAGCAAGTCACTGGCAGTTGGCACTGCATGTTCTGTCGGCACGCTGGGCATTCTGGTGCCGCCAAGCATCATGCTGGTACTGATGGCCGATCGGCTCGGCACCTCCGATGCATCGGTTGGCAAGCTGTTCATGGGCGCACTGATTCCCGGTGTCATGCTGGGTGTTATGTATATCCTGTATATACTGATTGCCTCCTGGATCAAGAAGGACCTGGCACCAGCACCGAAAAATCGCGAGCCTTTTACCGCAAGGGCATGGCTGGACGTGCTTCTCGCCGTGGTTCCGCCGCTGGCGCTGATCATGGCGGTGCTGGGGTCCATTTTCTTTGGCATTGCCACTACCACGGAAGCCTCTGCCGTTGGCGCTGCGGGCGCCCTGCTGATGGCTGTTGCCAGCCGGCGGCTTGACCTGGAAGTGCTCAAAGAGTCGCTTTACCAGACCAGCCGCACAACGGCCTTCATTTTCGGCATTTTTATCGGTGCCACGGTGTTTGCTGCCGTTTTGAGAGGCCTGGGCGGTGACGACGTCATCCGTGAAGCAATCAACAGCCTGCCCTTCGGCACCACCGGAGTTCTGCTGACTATCCTGTTCATTACCTTCTTGTTGGGCTTTTTCCTGGACTGGGTAGAGATCACGCTGATTATTCTTCCACTGGTCGCGCCGGTCATCTTCTCAATGGGTGTTGAACCTGTATGGTTTGCCATCATGTTTGCTATGTGCCTGCAGACATCGTTCCTGACTCCGCCAGTAGGTTTCTCACTGTTTTACATCAAGGGTGTATGCCCGCCGGGGATTACCACCCGCCACATCTATCTGGGCGTGTTGCCATTTATCGCGCTTCAGTTGCTGGGGCTGGCCCTGGTGTTCTGGTTTGAGCCACTGGCGACGTGGTTGCCGAATGAGGTTTATGGTGGTCCGTAACGTCAAACCGTGAGCAGCGCCCAGCACTGCTGTTTTCAATCTAGTTGATATCACAAAAAGGAGATGACGCCATGCGTCTCAAAGACCAAGTTGCGCTTATAACTGGTGCAGGCCGTGGAATCGGTCGGGCCATTGCGGAGCATTACGCCCGCGAGGGTGCCCGAGTGGCTGTTGCTGATCTTGACCTGGCAGGCGCCCAGGAGGTGGTTTACGCTATTGAGGCGGCCGGCGGAACTGCCATGGCACTGGCGATGGACGTTACAGACGAAAAGGCCGTGGATGACGGTGTAGCTGATATCGTTGAACGCTGGGGTGGATTGAATATTGCCCTGGCTAATGCCGGCATTCAGCATATAGACCCCATACACAAACTGTCCTTCAATAACTGGAACAAAGTGATGAGTGTGCATCTGGACGGTGCCTTTCTGGTCACCCGCGCTGCTTTGAATCAGATGTACGCTGGCGGCGGCGGCATCATGCTGTACATGGGCTCTGTCCATTCTCTTGAAGCCTCTCCGTTGAAGGCACCCTACGTGGCGGCCAAACACGGTATGCTGGGCCTGTGCCGGGCTGTCGCAAAAGAAGGGGCCGAGCACGGTGTTCGTAGCAACATCATCTGCCCGGGTTTTGTCCGAACTCCGCTGGTGGACAAGCAGATTCCGGAGCAGGCAAAAGAGCTCGGGATTTCCGAAGAGGAAGTGATCAGCAAGGTCATGCTGAAGAACACGGTGGACGGAGAGTTCACCACGCTGGAAGATGTATCGGAACTGGCGGTTCACCTGGCAGCCTTCCCCTCGGCGGCATTGACCGGCCAATCCATTGTGGTCAGCCACGGCTGGCATATGCAGTAAGTAGCAGGAGAGTCGGATGAGTAATACTGAACAATCACCGGTGGTCTGGTCTCCCTCTGAAGACACGCTGAAGAACAGCCAGATGGGCCGGTTCCAGGGCTGGCTTGAGCAACAGGGCTTTGGCCCGTTTGCCGATTACCACGCCCTGCACCAGTGGTCGATTGATAACCTTGAGACGTTCTGGCAGAAAGTCTGGGACTACTGTGGTCTGGTTTGCGATACCCCGGCCGACAGTGTGCTCGGCAAGCGTGATATGCCGGGTGCGGAATGGTTCCCCGGCATGAAACTGAATTTTGCCGCCAACCTGCTGCGGCTGGCCGATGGCGAACATGCCGACAGCGAAGCCGTTGTGGCCTATTGCGAAACCCGCCCGGTGCTGCGCCGCACCTATGCGCAGCTGAAAGCGGATACCGGTGCCCTGGAAGCTTTCCTGCGCGGAAAGGGCATCAGGCAGGGTGATCGCGTAGCCGGTGTGGTCACCAATGGCTATGAAGCCCTGGTGGGCATGCTGGCAGCGACCAGTCTGGGCGCTATCTGGAGCTCGGCTTCCCCGGATTTTGGCGTTGGCGCCATTCTTGATCGCTTTGGTCAGATCGAACCGGCGGCACTGATTGTGGTGAACGGTTATGGTTATGGCGGCAAGGTCTTCGACCGACGGGAGGATTTCGCCGGACTGATCGATGGTCTGCCAAGCCTGAAGTGTGTGGTCAGCATCGAACAGCTGCCGGGCGAGCCCGCTATCGCCGGTGACAAGGTTACCCACTGGGACGAGGCGCTTGCCGAAGGCCAGGGCAAGGCGCCCTCCTTCACCCCGCTGCCACCGGATCATCCGGTGTATATCCTCTATTCCTCTGGCACCACCGGCAAGCCCAAGTGCATCGTTCATGGCAACGCCGGCCTGCTGGTCAACCATGCCAAGGAACTGATGCTGCATGGTGATGTGGGCCCGGACGACCGCTTCCTGTATTTCACCACCTGTGGCTGGATGATGTGGAACTGGCAGGCTTCCGCCCTGCTGACCGGCGCTGCCGTGATCACCGTCGACGGTTCCCCCGGCTACCCGGACCTGAACCATCTGTGGCAGGTCGTCGCGGATGAGAAAGTCACCCACTACGGCACCAGTGCCCGCTTCATTGCCGGTTGTCGCAAAGCGAAACTGGCCCCAGCAAAAACACTCGACCTGAGTGCTCTGCGCGTAGTGTTCTCCACCGGCTCACCACTGTTGCCGGAAGACTACGACTGGGTCTACAGCGACGGTGCTCCGAACGTGCTGTTGGGCTCGATCGCCGGTGGCACAGACATCTGCGGCTGCTTCGTGGGTTCCACACCCCTGTTGCCGGTACGCCGTGGCGAAATCCAGTGCCGGTTCCTGGGCGTTGACGCCGTGGCTTACGACGATGACGGCAAACCCGTCACTGACGGCCGCGGTGAACTGGTCTGTCGCCAGCCTCTGCCGTCCATGCCGGTCAGCTTCTGGCAGGACCCGAATGGCGAACGCTATCACGATGCCTACTTCAACACCTTCCCGGGGGTCTGGGCCCACGGTGACTTCATCGAATTCACCGAGCACGGCGGCGCCGTTATCTATGGCCGCTCCGACGCCACGTTGAACCCCGGCGGGGTCCGTATAGGGACCGCCGAAATCTACCGCCAGGTGGAAACCATCACTGAAGTCAAAGACAGCCTGGTTGTCGGCCGCCAGATCGACGGCGATGTGGAAGTGGTTCTGTTGGTGGTACCGGCCGAAGGTGAAACCATGACCGGCGATCTCCAGAAAAACCTCAAAACCCGCATCCGCCAGGGCGCCAGCCCCCGCCACGTGCCAAAGCACATCATCGAAGTGCCGGATATTCCGTACACTCGGAGCGGCAAGAAGGTCGAGCTGGCGGTGGCGCGGCTGATCAATGGTTCATCCAAGGCTGATAACCGCGACGCATTGGCGAATCCCGAGGCGCTGGACCGGATTGGTGAGTGCCTTGCGGAGGTGGGGTTGTTGCCGAAGGGGTGAGTTCGCCTTTGGGCTGGTTGTCGGATTACGCCTTCGGCTAATCCGACGGTCGCGGTAGGCCCGCAGAGGGTATGCCGGCGCGATACTCCCAGTCACTCCCGAGCCAAAATGTCCGAAAGTTTCGTAAATTCCAGCCTTTTCATCGTCCTGTAACGTGTTTTGGCGCACTTTTAGTCGGTTCTTATACTAAGATCGTAACCAGAATTTTCAAAAAAATGCTATCTTAGGAGCCCTATCAAAAGTTCCCGAATCAGTCATTGCTCAGGTCGGGCGTTCAAAAGACACCTGACCCTGCCATGACCGTCCTGAACTCACCCATTAGCCTGAGGACGAAAATGACATCATCCAAAGCAAAGATCATCTACACCCTGACCGACGAGGCCCCCGCCCTCGCTACCCGGTCACTGCTTCCCATTCTTGAAACCTACGCCAAGCCGGCAGGCATCGAATTTGAAACCAGCGATATTTCCCTGGCAGCCCGTATTCTGGCGTTGTTTCCTGATTACCTGGACGAAGACCAGCGGGTTCCTGACGACCTGAAAGAACTGGGCGATTACACCAAGGACCCGGAAGCCAACATCATCAAGCTTCCCAACATCAGCGCGTCTATCCCCCAGTTGCGGGCAGCCATCAACGAGCTCAACGAGCAGGGCTACAAGGTTCCCGAGTACAAGGAAAATCCCGAGTCTGACGAAGAACAGGAAATTCAGGCCCGTTACTCGAAGGTGCTGGGCAGCGCCGTTAATCCGGTACTGCGGGAAGGCAACTCCGACCGTCGCGCTCCGACTGCGGTCAAAGCCTTTGCCCGCAAGCATCCCCATACCATGGGCGAGTGGAGCCCGGCGTCACGTACCCACGTGGCCCATATGCGTGGTGGCGACTTCTATTCCAACGAGCAGTCACTGACCCTGGACAAGGCCACCAACGCCCGCATCGTTTTTGAAAACGCCAAGGGTGAGCAGACGGTACTCAAGGGTGAGCTGCCGCTGCAGGAAGGCGAAGTTCTGGATGGCATGTTCATGAGCTGCAGGGCCCTGCGCAAGTTCTTCGAAGACTGCATCGAAGACTGCGAGAAGACCGGCGTGATGTTCTCCCTGCACGTCAAGGCCACCATGATGAAAATCTCCCACCCGATCGTATTCGGTCACGCGGTGAAGATTTTCTACAAGGAGCTGTTCGACAAGTACGGCGAGCTGTTCGACCAACTGGGTGTTAATCCCAACAACGGCTTGTCCAGCGTTACCGAGAAGATCAAGGAGCTACCGGAATCCAAACAGGAACAGATCCTCGAGGACCTGCATGCCTGCTACGAGCACCGTCCGGAAATTGCCATGGTGGACTCGGTGAAGGGCATCACCAACCTTCACGTGCCCAGCGACGTCATTGTTGACGCCTCCATGCCGGCGATGATCCGTAACTCCGGCAAAATGTGGGCGCGGGACAACAAGCTCAAGGACACCAAGGCGGTGATGCCGGAGAGCACCTACGCCACTATTTACCAGGAAGTGATCAACTTCTGTAAGACCCATGGCGCTTTTGATCCCACCACCATGGGCACCGTGCCAAACGTTGGCCTGATGGCGCAGAAGGCCGAAGAGTATGGCTCCCATGACAAGACCTTTGAAATCAAGGAAGACGGTATCGTTCGTGTAATCGCCGAAGACGGCACCGTGCTGACCGAGCATAAGGTCGAGAAGGGTGATATCTGGCGCGCCTGCCAGACCAAGGACCTGCCGATCCGCGACTGGGTCAAGCTGGCGGTGAACCGCGCCCGTGCCACTGGCATGCCGGCCCTGTTCTGGCTGGACGACGAGCGTCCCCACGACGCCCAGCTGATCAAGAAAGTGGAAATGTATCTGAAGGAACACGATACCGACGGCCTGGAAATTCTGATCAAGTCCCCGGTACGCGCTATCCGCTGGACCATGGAGCGACTGATCCGCGGGCTGGACACCATCTCCGTCACCGGTAACGTGCTGCGGGACTACCTCACTGACCTGTTCCCGATTCTGGAACTGGGCACCAGTGCCAAGATGCTTTCCATCGTACCGCTGCTGAATGGCGGTGGTCTGTATGAAACCGGTGCTGGCGGTTCTGCGCCCAAGCACGTTCAGCAGCTGCTTCAGGAAAACCATCTGCGCTGGGATTCGCTGGGTGAGTTCCTGGCAACAGCCGTCTCCCTGGAAGAACTGGGCGAGAAACAGAGCAACGAGCGTGCCCGCCTGCTGGGCCTGACCCTGGACAAGGCCACCGAGCGCCTGCTGGAGAACAACCAGTCGCCCTCCCGTAACACCGGTGAGCTGGACAACCGCGGCAGCCACTTCCATCTGGCCCGTTACTGGGCGGAAGAACTGTCAAAGCAGGACGGCGACAAGGATCTGAAAACCTTCTTCGAGCAGCTGTCGAAGCAGCTCGAAGAGAACAAGGACAAGATCCTGGAAGAGATGAGCGTGATTCAGGGCCATCCGACAGACATCGGTGGTTACTACCATCCGCCTGCGGAAAAGGTCTGCAAGATCATGCAGCCTAGCGAGACCTTCAACAGGATCCTGGCAGACGCCCGTGCATCCGTGAAGTGATCCCAATCCAGGCTGGCCGGGCGATAGCCTGGCCGGTCTGAACAGGAACCGGACATCCCGAAAGGGCTCTCCGGTTTTTTTGCCTGGTGTTATGCCCTGGAGCCGGATTCCAGGGCGCGGATAAAGGTCTGAAGGTCGGCCATGGGCAGTGCCCGCGAATACCAGAAGCCCTGGTAGCCCGTGCATCCGAACTGTCGCAGTAGCCTGAACTGTTCTTCCGTTTCCACGCCTTCGGCCACCACACTCATTCCCAGCTCCCTGGCCATGGACAATGTTCCCCGGGTAATGGCGGCGTCACGGTCGTTGGAGGTGATACCGTTAACAAAGGTACGGTCGATCTTGATTTTGTCGACCGGCATGTCGCGCATGTAACTTAGGCTTGAAAACCCGGTCCCGAAATCATCAATGGCCACTTCCATGCCCATGTTCCGGATCTCCCGCAATTGTCTGATCACATCCTTCGGATCATTGAGGAACACATTCTCGGTAATTTCTACGCAGAGCTGCCCAGGCCTGAGTGAGTACTGGTCGTTCAGGCGGGCGAGCAGATTCACCAGGTTATGACGGTGAAACTGTAGCGGTGAGAGATTGATGGAGATGCTGTTTACACCAAGTTCCGCCAGTTCCTCTGCCCTGGCAAAGGCTTCGTGCATGACCCATTCACTGATCGGCAGAATCTGGCCGGTGCGCTCCGACAGCGGGATGTACTCCGCCGGTGAAATATACCCGCGGTCAGGGTGTTGCCAGCGAATCAATGCTTCGACTCCCACCGTGGACAGGTCGTTGTTGAACATGGGTTGGTAGAACAGTTCGAACTGGTCCCTGGACAGTGCCCGCTGAAGTTGCTGGCGTAACGCGACTTCGTGCTGCACGCGACGATCGAGCGTCCGGTTGAACCATTGCCAGTTATTACCGCCGAGCTTCTTCGCCTCGTACATTGCCATGTCAGCCTGCTGGATCAGCAGCATGGAGTTATCGGGCATGGCTTTAACGATACTGATGCCGATGGCTGCTGACAGGGTTATTTCCACATCCTCGTTCAGAAACGGCTGCGAGAACTGGTCAAGAATCAGATCAGCAATAGTGTTAATGGCCTGGCGATCCGTGGATCCGGGAACAAGGGCGACGAATTCGTCGCCACCAAATCTCACCAGTGTTGTACCGGCAGGAAGTGCGGCCTCGAGCCGACGGGCTGTCTGGGCCAGTATTTCATCGCCAAAGGCGTGGCCAAGGCTGTCGTTGATGGGCTTGAAACCATCCAGGTCAATGAACAGGGCATGGACGCATAGCTGCCGGTCAAAGGCCTGGTGACAGATTCCCTGTAAATGGGATTCCAGGTAAATACGGTTGGGAAGCCCGGTGAGGGAATCATGGCTGGCCTGGAAGGTCAGGACTTCCTCCTGGCGGATACGGTCGCTGATATCGGTCTGGATACCGATGAAGTGTGTCACCTCATCGTCGTCATCCCTGACCGGCGCAATGTAAAGGTCATTCCAGAAGCAGCTGCCATCCTTGCGGTAGTTCAGCAGCGATGTGTGGACCTCGCGCATGTTTTCCAGGCCTTCGCGAATACTGGCGATGGCAGATTCGCTGGTGTCAGGCCCCTGGAGGATCCGGCAGCTCTGGCCAATCATGTCATCGGCGCAGTAGCCGGTGATACGCTCAAAGGCTGGGTTCACATAAATAAGCGGATATCCGGACAATTGGGCGTCGGCAATGACCACACCGTTGGAGGAAGCTTCTACACTTCGCTCCAGTATGCGCAGACGGGCCTCTGTCTGGCGCTCACGGGTCCTATCCCTGGCCTGTCCGTGAACACCGGTGATCCTGCCATTCACGATGACCGGGATATTGAGAACATCCAGCTGCAGGATCTCGCCATGCAGATTTCTGATCCGGACTTCGTAGCGCTGATGGTTTCCGGCCAGGGTGGCCTCGAAATGGCTGCGGGTGCGTTCCAGGTCTTCGGGTACGACGAGCATTGCGTAATGCTGGCCGACAATCTCCTCCTCTTTCGCACTGACAAGATCGCATCCCGACTGGTTGATCTGCAGGAACTCTCCAGCGGTATTCAGGGTGAAAACCGCGTCGGGGTTATAGGTGAACAGCGAACGATAATGTTGTTCGGTGTCTTCGTGCGAATCTGGCTGGGACACCTTTCACCTCTGGGACAGTGGACCACGAAAGCTGACAAAATCTACGTTTATCCATACAGTAGGTCAGATAGAGTAAAATAGCATCCAATTGCAACAAACACTCGACTCACCTGCGCTCAGTGACTAACTTCAGGATATGCCGAATACTTTTTGGTTCCTTGGGCGGTGCGAGCCATCAGGGAAATAGCAGAAACCCGGGGATACGGTCTGAATGGACAAACTTAAAGGGCGCCATACACCGCTGCGACGCTCGTTGTGGGTGGTTGGTGTTTATCTGCTCGCCGGATGGCTGTGGATTACATTTTCGGATTACCTGGCAGGTCAGTGGTTTCCCGACCCGGAAGCATTGAGCCGTGTGCAGACCTACAAAGGCGCACTGTTTGTTCTGGTGACGGCACTGGTGCTGTTTCTGGTACTTATGCGGCAATTCAACCGGGACCGGAGCATGTTGTCGCTGCATCATCACCAGCGTGAAGAAATCAGGGCGCTAAACCAGTTTCGTGAAAGTGTGATCGAGCGGGCCAATGTCTGGATCAACGTGCTTGATCCAGAGGGGCGGGTCGTGCTCTGGAATGCGGCCGCGGAGGAAATCAGCGGGTATCGGCGTGACGAGGTCATAGGTTCTGACCGCATCTGGCAGTGGCTTTACCCGGATGGCGACAACAGGGCAAGAATTCGCGAGCGCGCCAGTGACATAATCCGGGATAAGGGTGAAGCCGTGGGTTATGAAACCCGAATTACTAGCCGGGATGGTTGCGAGCGACTGATCTCCTGGAATGCGCGAAGTCTTCGGGATGACGATGGTGAGATAGTCGGTTCGATAGCCATTGGTCACGACATAACGGATATCCGCAATGCCGAGATCACCATTCGCCAGCGTGAGCGCCAGCTATCGACGCTGATGGACAATCTGCCGGGCATGGCTTACCGCTGTCTGTATGATGAGCACTGGACCATGCTGTTCGTGTCCAGCGGATGCCGGGATCTGACCGGGTATGAGCCGGATGAGCTGGTGAACAACCAGCGGATCAGCTACGCCGAGCTGATTGCCGATGGCAGCAATGACGCTATCCTGCGAGCCGTTGAATCCGCGATAGGCAACGCTGAACCGTTTTCTGTCGAGTACACCATCGTCCGCAATGATGGCCGCAGCATCTGGGTCTGGGAGCGTGGAAGAGCTGTAGAGGACAATGGTGATCTGGTGCTTGAGGGCATTATCCTGGACATTTCCGATCGCAAAGCGCTTGAGGACGAGTTGTCCGAACTGGCAATACGTGATCCGTTGACCGGGCTGTTTAACCGCCGTGAAATGACCCGGTTGCTGGATGAGGAAATCGCCCGGGCCGAACGCTACGGGCGTGCATTATCACTGCTCTGGATCGATTTCGATCACTTCAAGACGATCAACGATGACTATGGCCACGCCGCCGGGGATTCGGTGTTGAAAGTCACCAGTGCGCTGTTGGCGGGCAGTGTCCGTAGTGTGGACGTCATCGGCCGATTCGGCGGCGAAGAGTTTGTTATCCTGCTGCCGGAGATGGACCGCTTCGAGGCAAGAGATACCGCAGAGCGCCTGCGCAGCCTGATCAGTAATACACCACAGCCCCTGGGGGACGGAAGAACGGTACCACTGACCATCAGCGTTGGCATTTCTGTGTTCCCGGATAATGGTACCGATTCCCGTGCGCTCTGTGCCGCTGCCGACAGGGCGATGTATCAGGCCAAATCTAGCGGTCGCAACCGGGTGGTTCTGGCGCCTCTGGCTCAAGAAGCCCATAATCCCTAGATAAATATCATAATCAGAGGTTAAGCGATGAACCGACTTGCCCGCCGTGCCCTTCATACCTGTGCCGTGCCCGGTGATCTGGCTTCCGTTACCTGTCGTGACCCGGATAGTGAGCAACCGGAGAAGGCGGGTGTGAACCCGGAGGTTGTCGAGGATATCTGGCGCAGCGTGGAGAGGCTGTATCGCACCGGTGTGCATCCGGGGCTGCAGTTGTCGGTCAGGCACCGGGGCGAACAGATATTGCATCGTGCCATTGGCCATGCCTCGGGCAACGGACCCGGCGATGGGCCCAATGCGATCAAAGTGCCCATGAGCACGGACACCCCAATCTGCTATTTTTCCGCTTCCAAGGCGGTTACCGCGTTGCTGATGCATATGCTGGCGGAGCAGGGGCTGGTCAACCTGATGGACCCGGTGTCCTATTACTGCCCGGAATTCGCCGGCGGCGGCAAGCGCACCATTACGGTTCATCAGATTCTCTCTCACCGTGGTGGCATTCCGGCTATCCCCCGGGAAACGCCCATCGACGTACTCTGGGACAGGGATGAAATCTGGCGGTTGCTGTGCGACGCAAAACCGGTAGAGGTCGACGGTGCCAAGGTGGCCTACCATGCCATTACCGGTGGTTTTGTATTGCAGCGGGTTCTGGAAAAAGTCACTGGTGACACCATTGAAGCCTACATTGACCGTTACATTCGCCGGCCCATGGGCATGCGCTGGTTCACCTATGGCATCGCCCCGGAACATGTCACCGAGCTGGCCAGCAATTACGCCACCGGGCCAACGCCACGTTTCCCGGTGTCCTGGATTGTTAATCGTGCTCTGGGTGGTGACATCCGCACCGTGGAGCGGGTGGTGAATGATCCGCGCTTTCAGGAGGCGGTGATTCCAGCCGGTAACCTGTGTGGAACTGCAGAAGAAATGGGCCGGTTCTTCCAGATGATGCTTAATGGCGGCGTCTGGAATGGTAAGCGTATCTGCAGCGAAATGACGGTCAGGCGATCCATTCAGCAGTTTGGTTCACTGCAGGTTGATCGCACCATGATGATTCCCATGCGCTTCAGCGCCGGCATGATGCTTGGTGGTAATCCCATGGGCTTGTGGGGACAGAGCAGCCGTTATGCCTTTGGCCATGTCGGGCTGATCAACAAACTGTGCTGGGCAGATGCGGCACGGGATATCTCTGTCAGCCTGCTCAACACCGGCATACCGATTGTTGGCCATCATATCCCTGCACTCGCGCGTTTCATCTATACCGTGTGCGACCGTTTCCCGTTGATCCCCGAGAGCCAGAGGCCACTGGTGGCTGCCTGAACGTCCTTGCTACATAGTAGCCAACTGTGCCTCCAGGATGCCCAGCACTGACGACAGAATGTCACGGAAGTCAGTCAGTGTCTGAGTCCTCTGAAGCACATCCTCCCGGCTTTCATCCAGCCGCTCCAGTTTGGGCACCACCCGCCGTATACCCTCGGTGATAACCTCGTAGGGGTAATGGTGATCCATGATGCTGAGCTTGTTCATCTCCGCCACTTCCTGGCTGAAGATACTGATAATGTCGTACAGCATGTCCTTGTGCTGAATGGTGCTGGCCTCCCAGTAAGCATCATCAAGCAGTTCCAGCAGGGAAAGATACTCCCGCAGGGTGTCGGCAACGGATGTCTGGCTCATAGGTAAGGTTCCTGCTTGCTGAAAAATCAATATGCTGACTGGAACTATAGCAGGGGTTCGTGCGTGGGATTCTGAAACAGTCCCTGTTGTCCAGGGAAAATATATGAAACTCTATTCATTTTTATTGAAGTCTGTCTGATAGTTGTGCAACATTGCAAAGGGTTGCGTACAGTTGCGAATGCCTGCCACAGTCAGTTCAAGAGCTGTAAAAGCTCTACGAAACAAAAGGATGAATAGTCATTTCGCTTTGGCCATGAAGCCAACCCATACAATAATGGGCGAAGTGACAGGTTTCGGCGTATTGATCAGAATACTCAGTGGAAGAGGAAGATCATGGACAAACAAACGCAGTCTCAGGCACGGCCAGATCAGTCACGCCCCGTCAAACTCGATCACCACGACAGTGTCCGTTCCCACGTATGCCAGCAGATCAGTACGGAAGTGGAGCGCCTGGAGCGCCGTATTGAGACTCTGCGGCTGACCAAAGCCCCCCATGCAGCCATCATGATTTCCACCTATGAGCGGATGATCAATCGCAAGAAGGGCTTCCTCAGGAAATGGAACATGCAGGGCAGCGCCAACTACTGATGCTGCCCGACATCGGGAGCGGCTGACAACCCGATCCGCGGCAGATGTTACCGGCCCGGACGATATGCCGTCATGATTCAGGGCCGAACCGCCAGCATTGACGGTTCGGCCCGCTTGCGCTCCGCTATGCGACCTGCCGCGCAATCCAGGAATTGTAACGGGTCGCCAGCGCTCTGACATAGCGCGCTTCGGCGTCATTCAGGTTGACCAGCACGCCCTTGAAGATCCAGCCGCGCTCGTACACTCCCAGCACTCGCTGTTCGTCATCCAGGTTCACGCGCTGATTCAGCTTCTTGCAGATCGCATCCAGCAGCGGCAGCTTTTCGGGACGTCTGATCGGACCCATGCGGCTGCTTGCCGGCCGGTTTGCTGCTTTTGTTGGATGTTTTCTCATGATCTTCTCCTTTTCGTTTTGCGGCTGCAAAAACAAAACCCCGGTGCTTTGGGCAACCGGGGTCTGGCGGAGAAGCTCGCCCGGTCGCTCCAATGGCTTCCGGGACTGGACCGAAAGCCGTCAGATAGTTTTCACCATGGTGTGAATGCACATCCCGCTGTCACGGCGTGCGAACGTTTCAATCACTGGATATTCCTGATTCGTCGACATATCTTCTGGCTCTGTACCGGCGTAATCCACCGGTCATTAATGCTTCGGTACTATCTTCAGTGTATCGCTTACCCAATGCTTTGCAAGAGGCAAATGGCTTCGGCAAACCCGTACAGACGCAAACTGCAGAACTGCTCATAATCCGTCGCGTCACGTGTTTTACGTTGTGCAATCCTCCGGTGCCCACCATTCATCTGTGGCGCACTGCATGGATCTCTCCTTTATACGCAGCCCAATGGGCTGCGTTTTTTTATTCTTTCCGGAAAGAGTTGCTGGCACTGTTGGCAACCTGCCACACCCTATTGTGGAAACTCCGTAGCCGCTAGTTCGTACAGACGTGCAGGGCGCTTTCCGGCGATAATTCGCACACTAATTAATGTCTTTTATCACCAGACCAGAGGTTGAAACCGAAGAAAATGTCCGACGAAAACGGATCAGCACAAACCAGATTCCAGAACCATGCCATGGTAGAAGTTGTTCTGTTGCTGGTGTTGCTTGCCTATATGGCCCTTGCCCAGACCAGGATGGTGGGAGATGACTTTTCCTTCACCGTGGTCGGCGCCGCACTGATGGCGCTTGTCACCTACTGGACATTGAACACACTGAGGAACGGGCTGGAAGTCATTGCAGTCAGAATCGGTCGCTCAAAGCATTGAGCCAGAAGCGATCAGCTGAATATCTTCCCAGGTTTTGTGGAGAATCAGCGCATCATTGGCCGCGCGGTGGACGGGCAGCCCCAGCCGGTTGATGACCTGCTGCCGTGAAGTTGCCCAAAGCCTTATCTGGTCGGCGTCCAGCAACATGGATACGGACTCGAGCTGAAACTCGGCACGGACGTTGGCGGCGCGGAACAGTCGATGCAGCCAGAAGCTGTCAAAGGTCCAGGCATCACAGAACACCTGCCCGGACAGCAGGCGGTTAAGTCCGGCTGCCACCTCGGAAACCGGCGTTCCATCCCGTTCCAGGGTTTGCCGGGTAATACCGTGTATCTTTTCCGCACTCTCCGACCAGTCCTGCCACAACACATGGGGTTGAATCAGCCAGCTGTGCAGCGTGCCGTCGGGTAAGCAGATACCGACCTCTATGGGGTAACTTGCGATGAGGTCAAGACTGGAGGCCTCGAAGTCAATAAATGCTGGGCTGGGTTCGGTTATCATTCCGTCAGATTTTTGTTGGTGAGCCGTGTGTTGAGTTTACCCGCCCACCTCCGCAGACGCGAACCCATGATGGCATTCCACTGTTACAATATGTCCACGGATGTTAGTCCACTCATGTTAAAACCGGAATTCCCTGATGACCGATACCGTTGTTGTGATTTACTCCGGGGGCATGGATTCGTTCACCCTGCTCCACCTTGCACGTGCTCGCGGATACGAGGTTCATGCCCTGTCGTTCGACTACGGCCAGCGCCATGTCAGGGAGCTGGAATGCGCGCGGGATGTATGCACTGAACTGGCGATTCCCCACAAAGTGATCGACATCCGCGCTCTTGCAGAGGTAATGGCCGGATCGGCGCTGACGGGCAACGTGGCTGTGCCGGAGGGGCACTACGAAGAAGAGAGCATGAAAGCCACTGTGGTGCCCAATCGCAACATGATCCTGCTGTCCCTGGCGACTGGTTATGCGGGGACGGCCGGGGCTGCGGCTGTCTGGTATGGCGCCCATGGCGGAGACCATGCGATTTATCCTGACTGCCGTCCCGAATTCGTGGAAAAGATGGATGCCGTCTGCAGGGTCGCCAACTATGAGCCGGTGGGTATCGAGGCACCCTTTATGGGGTCCGACAAGGGGGCGATCCTGGCGGAAGGCTTGAAGCTGGGGCTCGACTACAGCAAGACGTGGACCTGCTACAACGGGCGGGAAAAGGCCTGTGGCCGCTGCGGCTCGTGCGTGGAACGTCTGGAAGCCTTTGCTGCAAACGGTCTGTCTGACCCCCTGGCCTATGAGGTGGTTCGCTGATGTACCGGGTGAAAGAGGCCTTTTACACCCTGCAGGGGGAAGGTGCCCAGGCGGGCAGGGCTGCGGTATTCTGCCGCTTCAGCAAGTGCAATCTCTGGAGCGGTCGGGAGAAGGATCGGGCCAGCGCAGTGTGCAACTTCTGCGATACGGATTTTGTCGGAACCGACGGCCAGAACGGTGGCCGCTTCGAAACGCCCGATGCCCTGGCAGCCCACATTCGCAGTCTGTGGCCGGACGCACCGGGAAGGCCCTACGTGGTCTGCACCGGTGGCGAGCCCCTGCTGCAACTGGATGAGGCGTTGATCGACGCTTTTCACCGTGCAGGCTTCGAAGTAGGTGTGGAGACCAATGGCACTCTGCCGGCGCCGACCGGTATTGACTGGCTGTGTGTCAGCCCCAAGGCCAACGCCCCGGTTGTGGTGAGTCAGTGCGATGAACTGAAACTGGTCTATCCCCAGCCGTTGGCGATGCCCGAGCGCTTTACCGATATCCGGGCCAACCACTATTTTCTCTCTCCCATGGCCTCGCCAACGCTTCCGGACGGCGAGTCAGATCCCGTCAAACGGAGTAACACCCGCAAGGCGACCGATTACTGCCTGGCTCATCCGCAGTGGCGGCTGACCCTGCAGATGCACAAGATTATCGGTATTGACTGAGCGGTTCAGGCCATCGCCCGGGAAGCCGTTGCCGTCAGAATGAGAAATCGGTAATGACAGGGTTGTGGTCCGAGGAGCGCCAGGGCTTGTCGTCAGCCAACGGAACAGGGCCCTGATAACTCAGTGCCTTTGGTTCCTCGGCATTGATCGACCAGACGTTGGCGCCAACGAGCCGATCGGCAAGGCCCCGCGACACCAGGCTGTAGTCGAGAGTGCCACTGCGGCCCCGGTAACGATAGCTTGTGTGGTCGCAGGCGGTTTCAGTGCAACCATGGAACCGCCGTACGGCGTTGGTGTAGCCAGCGGCCGCCATTAACTGCAGGGGTTTTTCCCGGGCATAGCTGTTCATGTCGCCGGTGATGAGGGTGCCTGCAAGATTGTCAGGCTGTGGTAACGACTCTGTCCAGTCGAGGATCGCCCGGGTAGCCTGCTCGCGGCTGTGGCTGTAGCAGCCCTGGCCGTCTTCCTGGTCCCGGTTCGGACCTTTTGCGCCGCGGCAGGCCTTTGATTTCAGGTGGGCAACGATAATACGCAGTGTTTCGTGGCTTCCTGCCGGCCTGAATAGCTGCGCCACCGGTGGCCGTCCGGGTTTCGGAAAGCTGGACGGCCCCGGGCGATGGGCTTTGCCGACAACTGTTACGCGGTCCTGGCGGTACAGCAGATCCGAGCGAATAGCGTCCTTGCCGGTTCTGCTGCTGGCTTTCACGTAGCGCCAGTGCTCGCCGAGGGCCCTGGCCAGGCCTGCTATCGCGCTCTCGGGGCCATAACCGTCGTTTTCCATTTCGGTCACCGCGATGATGTCCGGGTTCGGGGCGATCAGTGCCGCAACCAGTCTCGATTGCTGCTGTTTGTATTCGGCAGCCATTTCTGCGCCGCGAGCTGTGGGAAACCCCCTGCCGTTGCCATCGCCATTGAAAAGGTTACCGAGGTTAAGGGTCACAATCCGGAGGGTGGCTGATTCGGATCGGGACGGCACTTCAGGGCGCGGGTTGGCGGTGCGGAATACTGGTGGTGATTCCGGCTGCAGCCGCCAGGCGCCAAACCGAAAATCCAGAATACCCGATATCTGGCTGACATGATCGCCCGCTCGCACTGAATTGTCTGCTGACAGACCGGGGGCGGGCCAGGGAATCGGGCGGGGGTTGCGGGTTCCCATGACATCGTCGAGAAGCAGGCGGTTACGTTCCTGATTCTGGTGGCGAGCCCGGGCTTTCTGCCCCGGTTTCAGGATTTCTGTAGCGATGATCTGATCACCGGCTGCGAGGGTCAGTTCGCCGTAGCGGTCGAGGTTGTAGTGATCAATGACCGTCAACTCACCGGAAACGGCTACTCTCATGTTTTCCAGGTGTTCCGGCTGCTGCCCCCTTGGCCAGGGCAGTGTGACCGGGGCAGGTTCCGGCAGGACGCCCTTGCCACAAGTCTCGATTGCGGAGATATCGGTGAGCTCGGTCAGACCATGAAACTCTTTGACCCGGCCGGATACACGTACCCGTTCTCCACGGTTGCCAGTGGCTCGGTTGGTGTAGACAAAAAGGGCTTCGGAGGTTTGCGGATTATCGTCGGTTTCACGGTCAGGCTGTTGCAGGTAAAACCCCTGGAACCCGCCGCCATGTCGAGCGTCCATGGTAATTACGCCTTCGACCGTGACTGTCTCGCCGGCGAGGGGTGAGCTGGATTTCTCACCCTGGACCTGTGAAATGGCCGTGGCCGAAGCCCCACAGCCTGCGGCGGCTGCGAAAACTGGCAGCCAAAGTAGCAGCAGGGGGGCCAGAAGGCCTTTGACGAACGCGCGGAGTGTGATCACCCGCGCAGTCTAGCAGAGCCCGGCAACCGCTTTAATAGCCCGTTCGCGGGCAGATTCAGCAATTCCCAGCTGTTCCTCGTTGGCCAGCTCAAGCTGCTGCACCATTGGATCGGGGTGCCGGCTGTCGTTGCCCAGACCGAGCCGCGACAGCACGTACGGAGCGAGAGCAGCCCGGGTGGTCAGTTCCAGCCGGTTGTCGCTCATGTCGTAGTCGGTAGCGATGATTTCCTGTTGTGCCAGGTTCAGCCGACTGTCGGGAACCATTACCAGAGAAATCTGCCGATTCCAGTCGTCATCGTGATGCCTGGTGTGGCGGCTGCGCTGGCGGATCACTTCCGGCTTGCCACGGAAGCGGCTGAGGGCAAAATCCCGGAACTCCCGGTTGGAATCACACCAGGCGCGCAGATGCCAGCTCTGGCCAACGCAGACCAGGCTGTGGGGCTCCAGTGTGCGCTGTGACACGCCTGCGGGGCTGAGAGAGGCATACTCTGCCTTCAGCACTCTGCCATGCCGGGTGGCAGCTACAGCCGCTCTCATGACTTCCGGTTTAACAATTCGTTGCGGGCCGCGGACTATGGTGCTGTCGGGCAGGCTGATATTCAGGGACTCGAATGTGTTGCTGAGGCTTTCCTGCCGGGCCAGCAGGTCCTGATACTCGCTGGCATGGCCGGAAGTAACCACAGGGCTGAAGTTTGCCGAGGGTACGTAGCCTTTCAGGTGGCGATCGTAAACCAGGTTATCCGGCGCCAGTTCCCGCAGGTAGGTGTTTATGTCCTTTGAAGCCTGCTGACGCCCAATGCCGAAACTGTGGCAGATGTGATTGGTGGTGAGCCGTCCTTCCCAGAGGGCGATGATTTCAATCAGCCGGTAGCGAAGCAACAGATCCCACCGAATGGGCCAGTCCGTTTTTTTCATAACCAGGCGCTCATGGTTAGCGTGGGTTGCATGAGTTGAGAGACTCGTAGGTTAAATTAGGCAGCAATATAAGCTTCCTCATGTTAACCCCTCAGGCCGCCGGCGTGTGTTACGTCACCTTAATGTAAAATAATGTTAAATACGGTAACTGCAGCGCTGCAAGCGGTATTTCAGATTTCGGCAAATGCGTAGTGGTGTCGTCAATCATGCCCTGATCTAATTCTCGTCCGGTAATGTTCCGGCGTTGCTGCTACCTTCTACAACGTTCCTGATTCCTTCCTGTTCTGATACGCCGGAGCCTGTCTGATGACCCGTATGGTCACATCACTCTCAGCCCTTATTCTCAGTATAGTCCTGTTGGTGAGCGGCAACGCTTTTTTGATGACCCTGCTGGGTGTCCGGCTGAGCATCGAGGCGGTCTCTCCCGATATCATTGGCTGGATTCTGGTGTGCTACTCAATCGGCTTTGTGCTGGGCACTCTGTACGTACACCATATCATCGGCCGTGTCGGGCATATCCGTGCGTTTGCCGTGTTTGCGGCCATGGCGGCAGTGTGCGCATTGATGTATCCAATGGCGGTGTCGGAACTGCTCTGGGCTCTGCTGCGGGCGCTTTCCGGTTTCAGTGTGGCCGGCGTTCTGGTGGTGATTGAAAGCTGGTTCAGCAGCCGCGCCACCAATGCCAACCGTGGCGCCCTGTTCGCGGTCTACCAGATTGTTTTCTATCTTTCCGCCGCCGGTGGTCAGTTGCTGATTAATGTGGGTGAACCAGCCTCATTCATTCCTTTCTCGCTGGCAGCCGTATTTCTGACACTGGCGCTGGTGCCATTGGCGCTGACACGCATGGATGCGCCGGTGATTGAACGCCATGAACGCCTGTCCTTCTTCACCCTCGCCAGGGAATCCTTCACCGGTGTTTCCGGGGCTCTTATCTGTGGTGTGATGATCGGTTCCTTTTATGCACTGGGCCCGGTTTACGCCACCCTGGTGGGGCTGGAAGTCAGCCGGGTGTCGACCTTTATGGCGAGTGCCATTGTGGCAGCCATGATTCTGGCATGGCCCCTGGGGCTGGTGTGCGACCGTTTTGATCGCCGCCGGGTGATGTTCTGGGTCGCTGTGATGGCAGGCCTGTCGGCGGTAACCGTTGGTGTGTTCGGTGCCGAGCGGATGTGGCTGCTGACCCTGATGGTGGGGTTGTTTACCGGTCTGTCTGCCACGCTTTACCCGATTGCCGTGGCTATCACCAACGATCGTATGGAGAGCAACCGTATTGTCTCGGCCAGTGCCACTTTGCTGCTGAGTTACGGCGTGGGCAGTGTGATCGGCCCGGTCGTGATGGCGGAACTGGTGGCGGTCGTCGGCCCACAGGGCCTGTTTTTCGGTAATGCCGGATTCCTTGCAGTACTGGCGGTTATTACCAGTTATCGCATTAGCCACACCGACGATGTGCCGGTTGCAGAGCAGGAGCATTTTGTCCCGGCGATGCCCGAGACTTCTGCGGTATTGACGGAAATGGATCCTCGCAACGAGGAATTCCAGGAGTCACCGGAAGTGACGGAAAGGCGGGAAGAGGATCTGTGCGACACCGGTTGATGAACACAGGCTCTCGGTTTTCCCCGATTTTGTTTTACCTTTCACATCTGTATTTCTATTAATGGTTAGCTTACTATTGGTAACGTTATTCATCGCTGCATGGTTCGGCAGCGGCTTCCGTTACAACCGTAGGCAGTCGATTTCCTTTACCGGAGTTCCAGATCATGAGAGACCAGTTTCCCTTTGCCGTAGCCCGTGTAACCCGGCGCTGGCGCAAGCTCCTCGACGAGCGCCTGAAAGATCTGGGTGTCACCCAGGCTCGCTGGACCACCATGGTCTACCTGCAGAAAGGCGGTGAGGGACTAACCCAGCGTGAGCTTGCCCGCCTGATGGCCATTGAAAATCCGACTCTGGTACGGCTGCTTGACAGCCTGGAGCAGCAAGGCCTGATTGAACGTCGCCCCTGTCCGAACGACCGTCGGGCCCGCCGTCTCCATCTGACGCCGGACGGCACCGAATTCATGAATGTGCTGACGGAGCGAGCTGCCAAATTGCGCGAAGAAATGCTGGAAGGTATCAGCGACGAGGAAATCGAGGGTGCTGTGGCGGTCTTCTACAAGATCATGGAGAACGCTGAGCGCCAGAAATAACCGTGTTGGTCCGGATGGAGGGTTACTGGTCTGAGTGATAACACGGTTGAGGGGCTGAAAGCCCGGTATGGTGAGCGCTGGCGCTGGCTGGCGGTGGCCACGGTGATGCTGGGCACCATGGCGACCGTGCTCAGCGCTACGGTTGTCAACGTTGCCCTTCATGACATCATGGTGGAGTTCGGCATCCGCCAGGGCCAGGTTCACTGGCTGGCTACCGGATTCATTGCCGCCATGACCACCACCATGCTGGCCTCATCGTGGTTGCTGGATCACTTTGGTGTACGCAAGACGCTGGCTACGGCGATGTTGCTGTTCACGGTGATTTCACTGCTCGGCGGTTTTGCCACCTCTCCGGAACAACTGATTGCTGCGCGTATTGGTCAGGGGGCCATGGCCGGCCTGATGCAGCCCATGGGCATGTATCTCGTGTTCCGGATCTTCCCCCGCAACCGTCGCGGTCAAGCCATGGGTATCTATGGCATGGGTGTTATTCTGGCACCGGCCCTGGGGCCGGTGCTGGGGGGCTTTCTGGTGGACCAGCTGAGCTGGCGGTACGTGATGTTTGCACCGGTGCCGGTTACCCTTGCAGGCATAGTCATGTGCTGGCGCTTCCTGCCGTTGCCGGTCTCCCGCCCGGAGCCCTACCGCTTTGACCTGCCCGGCTTTGTGCTGCTGGGAGCCACCATCGGATTGTCACTGGATACCCTGAACCGGTTACAACAGCTCTCCGGCCAGGAAATGCGCATACTGGTTGAGGGTTCGCTGACACTGATCCTGCTGGCCGTGTTTGTAGTGCGGGAGCGCAGGGCCCTTCATCCACTGGTCAATATTGGCCTGTTGCGTAACTCCAGCTTTGTTTATGCCAACCTTGGTGCCATGGCGCTGGGGCTTGCGCTGTTTGGCTCTACCTATCTTGTGCCGCTGTTCGTCCAGACTTCCCTCGGCTTCTCTGCAACCCAGGCAGGCCTGCTGATGCTGCCGGCGGGTATTGTACTGGGTATGACGTTTCCACTGGCCGGCCGACTGGCGGACCGGTTGAGTGCCCGCAAACTGGTGATCTTCGGTATTACACTGTTCGCCGCTTCCGCTGTACTGTTTGCACTGTCTGATCTGGATCTGGCCTTTGGCTGGCTCGCACTGTGGACGATACTGGGGCGCATCGGTATCGGCTTTATGCTGCCTGCGCTTTCAACCGGCGCGCTGAATCCGCTGGCCCCGGAACAGCTGGGTGCCGGTTCCAGCACCATCAACTTTACCCGCCAGCTTGGTGGTGCTTTTGGCGTAAATATAGTGGCGCTGACCATTGAGTTCGGTGATCACAGTGGCGGCGTGCCCACGATCGACGCCTTCCATTCCGCGTGGTGGCTGGTGGCTGTTTTCGTGGCGGTGGCGGCGATACCGGTATGGAAAATGCGGGTATAGTTGTCATTTCCCCGGCAATTGATTAACATTTTCGCACTCTTCAGGGGAGTAGCCTCCGTGCCGGAGCGGGATTCATGGTGCGGATGGTAGTCAACATACTTGGAGCTCAATCTCCGTGGCTATCATGTTTCACCCGGGCAATGGTGAAACTGGCAAGACCTGAGGCAGTTGCACCTCCCAGGGCGGAAGGTGGGCTGTCTCATGTCTGTATGTCCGCCCCGGAGTTTTTCATGGACGCTTTTCTTGCCTCGACACTTGCGGTTGCTGTTGCCGAAATTGGCGACAAGACGCAGTTGCTGTCTCTTTTCCTTGTTGCACGATACGCCAGCCGTCTGCCCATCATTCTGGGCATATTTGTTGCCACAATACTGAATCATGCCCTGTCGGCCCTGCTGGGAGCCTGGATAGCGGAATGGATACCTGAGGCATGGCTGCCGTGGATTCTGGCCGTCAGTTTTGTCGCTATTGCCTTCTGGCTGCTGGTTCCGGACAAGGATGACAGTGATGATTCCGCATTTCTGGGCATGGGGGCTTTCATGGCGACCACTGTGATGTTCTTCCTGGCGGAGATTGGTGATAAAACCCAGATAGCGACGGTGGTTCTGGCGGCCCGGTATACCGAGACCTTCTGGGTGATCATGGGTACCACCGTTGGTATGCTTTTGGCCAATATACCGGTTATCATGGCTGGTAAATGGCTTATGGACCGGCTGCCACTGGCAACGGCCCGAATCGGGGCAAGCGTTCTGTTCGTGGTTCTGGCGGTTGTTACCCTGTGGGCCGCGGTGATGTCGGTTTGAACCGGCGTGTCAGTAACCTGAGGTGCCGGATTCCGGATCTGAAACTTATGTATCGTAAACATTGCAATGGCATGATCGTCTTCTGGCTGGCACTGCTGCTGGCTAGCCCGCTGTATGCAGAACCCGAGCGGCAGGCCAGCGGCATGGAGCTCAGCGCCGAACAGTCCGGGGATGAGGACGCCGACAAGCCCCGTGTGCCGACCTTTGCCATTGAGGGCGACCTGGCGGGGGAGCTGTCCGTCATTTCGACCCGCTACGAAGATACGTTCGCCGCGATCGGCAATCGTGACAGCCTTGGATACCTCGAGCTGGTGAAAGCCAATCCGGGCGTCGACCCCTGGCTGCCCGGTGAAGGCACCCGTATCACCGTGCCCCGTCACTATGTGCTGCCCGATGTCAAGCGTGAGGGCATCGTCATCAATCTGGCCGAGTACCGGTTGTACTATTTCACCAGGGACGGCGTGCAGGTTTATCCGGTGGGTGTAGGTACCGAAGACAACCCCTCGCCGCTGACCGACGCAGAGGTCACCATGCCGCTGGAGTCACCCGCCTGGTACCCGCCTGCAAGTATTCGTGCCGAGTACGAGGCAGACGGCGACTACCTTCCGCGAATGATTCCACCCGGCCCTGACAACCCGCTCGGAAGCCACGCGCTGATGCTGAGTGAGAAAGGTTACCTGATTCACGGCACCAACAAGCTGTTTGGTGTGGGCATGCAGGTCAGCCACGGTTGCTTCCGCATGTATAACGAGGACATCTCCCGCTTCGTATACGAAGTCAGCAAGGGCACACCGGTACGGGTAATCCGGGAGCCGGTGAAGATAGGGCTTAAAGGTAATGAGGTCTGGATGGAAGTACACCGTCCGGAAGAGGAGTACAGCAAGCAGGATCGCGACAGGCTCTGGCGCGAAGTGTCAACGGCCGTCGAAGAATTCCGCGGCAAGGTGCCGGGGGTGGAAGTTCAAAGGATGTCTATCGAGCTGGCCGTGGATCAGGCCGACGGGCTTCCACGGATGATTGGCGAAAGGGTTACCCGTGTGGCCAATGAAACCGCGGAGCAATTGCATAACACCCCGGATGGTGAGGATGGCAGGGAACAACAGCTCTGGTTCTGAACCTGCTCTGCCGCTTTAAGGAGAAGCAATGACCAGCACGATACTGATTACCGGTGCCAGTTCCGGCCTGGGTGAAGGCATGGCTCGGGAGTTTGCGGGCCGGGGCAACAACCTGGCCCTGTGTGCCCGTCGCACGGAGCGATTGGATGAGTTGCGGGACGAGCTGCTTCAGAGGCACCCGCATCTTGCCATCAGTGTGCGGGCCCTGGATGTAAACGATCACGACCAGGTGTTTGAGGTCTTCCGCGAATTTGCTGCGGAGTCCGGCTCGCTCGACCGTATTATCGTCAACGCGGGTATTGGCAAAGGGCAACCTCTGGGCACCGGCAAGTTCCTCGCCAATAAACAGACAGCCGAAACCAATTTTGTCTCTGCGCTGGCACAGATGGAAGCCGCCATGGAAATCTTCCGGGCGCAGAACCGCGGGCACCTTGTGGTCGTATCTTCTGTATCTGCGGTTCGGGGTATGCCGAAAAATATCACTACGTATGCGGCTACCAAAGCGGGGCTGGCCTCACTGGCGGAAGGGTTGCGGGTGGAGTTGGTCAAGGCCCGCTCACCAATACGTGTGTCTACCCTCTATCCCGGCTATATTCGTACCGAGATAAATGAAAAAGTAAAAAGTGCGCCGTTTATTGTGGACGCTGCCACCGGTTGCAAGGCAATGGTCCGTGCCATTGAGTCCGGCAAAGCCGAATGCTTTGTCCCTTCGTGGCCCTGGCGACCGATCAGCTTTCTGATGAGGAGGTTGCCGGTCGCGGCACTGGCCCGTCTGTTCTGATTCGACACGCGGATTCGGGGAGAAGTAATGAACGCGAACCGAGCCACCCGATCAAACCATCCCGGCCGCCTGAAGTGGTGGCTGGCTATCTTCCTGTTGGGCCTTGCACTGGCACTTGGCTCGCTTACCCACACCGTGCTCGCACAGCAGGAAGAAGACACTCCCACCGGAATTGTACTCTCGATAGAAGGCGCCATCGGCCCTGCTACCATGGATTATGTGGTACGGGGTATTCGTCGTGCCGAATCTGAAGATGCCGGTCTGCTGATTATCCAGATGGATACCCCGGGTGGCCTGATGGATTCCATGCGTGGCATCATCAAGGAAATCCTGTCCTCCGAGGTGCCTGTCGTTACCTGGGTATCCCCTGCCGGGGCTCGCGCTGCCAGTGCCGGTACGTACATACTGTACGGTAGCCACGTGGCCGCCATGGCGCCGGCAACCCACCTGGGGTCAGCAACCCCGGTGCAGATGGGTGGCCTGCCTGGTTCGGAGGAACCCGAGCAACAGGAAGAGGATGGCGGTTCTGAAGACGGCCAGAAGCAGGAGGGTGAAGAGGAGGCATCGGATAGTGAGTCCGGGTCTGAGAAACGGCGTGGCAGCTCGGCGATGGAGCGCAAGGTTCTTGAGGACGCTGTGAGCTATATTCGCGGGCTGGCGGAACGTCACGGCCGCAATGCTGACTGGGCGGAGGAGGCCGTGAGAGAGGCAGTCAACCTGGGTGCTACCGAAGCTCTGGAAAAGAACGTGGTGGAGGTAGTTGCCGATAATATGGACAGTCTGCTGGAGCAGCTGGACGGTCGTACGGTAAAGATGGCCGACGGTGAAAGAACGTTGGCCACCGCCAATATGCAGCTGACTCGCGCCGACCCGGACTGGCGTACCCGATTGCTGTCGGTAATCACCGATCCGAACGTAGCCTATTTCCTGATGATCATCGGGTTTTACGGCATCATCTTTGAGCTGTCCAATCCGGGCGCTGTCTTCCCGGGCGTGATCGGCGCCATCTGTCTCATCCTCGCACTGTTTGCCTTCCAGGTGCTCTCCGTCAACTACGCTGGCCTTGCGCTGATTCTGCTCGGACTGGCCTTTATCGTGGGTGAGGCCTTCATGCCCAGCTTTGGCATATTGGGGGTAGGAGGTATCGTTGCCTTCGTGACCGGTTCCATCATTCTTATGGACGGCAGCCACCAGGATATTTCCCTGCCTACGATCGGGGGTACAGCGCTGGTTGCCGCCGGGTTTATGCTGTGGACAGTGATCCGCTTTATTGGTCTCCGCCGGAAACATCCTGTCAGCGGCACTGAGCAGATCGTCCATGAGCGGGCAACCGCGCTGGATGACTTCCAGGAACAGG
This sequence comes from Marinobacter sp., assembly GCF_041686475.1. GTDB lineage: Bacteria > Pseudomonadota > Gammaproteobacteria > Pseudomonadales > Oleiphilaceae > Marinobacter. Next base: position 12,184 of record NZ_JAWLDU010000022.1, on the reverse strand, counting down.
ACGGCCAGTACAGGGGGCACGCCCGCCTGAGCGGCGAACGCTGGAACGCGTTAAGCCAGGCCCCTGTCCGGGCCGGAGACAGGCTGCACGTATCAAGTATCGAAGGGTTGACAGTCCATGTTGAACCCGAGGAAACCAAGGAGACGTTATGAATATTACCGATCTGATTCCCTATATTGCACCGGCAGTGGTGCTGTTGCTGATTCTTGGATCGGCCATCAAGATCCTGCCGGAATACGAACGTGGTGTGGTGTTTTTCCTGGGACGCTTTCAGGGCGTGAAAGGTCCGGGCCTGATCATTGTTATTCCCGGCATTCAACAGATCGTGCGAGTCGATCTGCGGGTTATCACCCTTGACGTGCCAAGCCAGGACGTAATCTCCAAGGACAACGTCACGGTCAGGGTCAACGCTGTGTTGTATTTCCGCGTGGTCGACCCGGAGCGGGCCATTATTCGGGTGGAAGATTTCGGCTCGGCTACCAGCCAGCTGGCCCAGACCACACTGCGCTCAGTGTTGGGCAAGCATGATCTGGACGAAATGCTTTCCGAGCGGGACAAGCTCAATTCTGACATTCAGGAGATCATTGATTCCCAGACGGAAGAGTGGGGTATCAAAGTTGCCAACGTTGAAATCAAGCATGTTGACCTGAATGAATCCATGATCCGTGCCATCGCGCGTCAGGCTGAGGCGGAACGTGAACGTCGCGCCAAGGTTATCCACGCCGAGGGCGAATTGCAGGCATCGAAAAAACTGGTGGAGGCTGCGGAAGTGATGTCTACCGACTCCGGGGCCATGCAGTTACGCTACATGCAGACCCTTGCGGATATGAGCACTAACAACAGTTCTACAATCGTGTTCCCGCTGCCGATGGAGATGATGTCTTCCTTTATGAGCAAGCCTGCCCCCAAGGCGCCGAAGAAAGATGACGAGGAAACCTGACGAGGCAGAATATCACAGGCACAAAAAAGGCCGGGGTATCCCGGCCTTTTTTTATTACTACGTAACAGCCTTACTTCTGGCTGGCACGCTCGAGCATGCGCTTGGCGCGCTCGTTGGCTTCGTCCGCGGACTTTTGTGCAGCCTTGGCAGCAGCAAGAGCCTCGTTAGCAGTTTCCTGAGCGGAACTGGCTGCACTGTTAGCGCTATTAGCGGTGTTCAGTGCATTGTCAGCAGTCTGCTCTGCAGAAGAAGCAGTTGCATTCGCATCATCAATGGCGCCTTCGTCTGTGGTCGCACAACCTGCGGTCAGTGCGGCGGCCATTGCAAACCCTGCGATCGTCAGTTTACGCATTGTAAATCCCCTTGTTAGTCGTTTTGGTTCCTGCGTTCCAGAAGTCGTTGGTGCAGACATTCTGTCAAATCGGGGCCGATAGCGCTTGCTGCTAACGGCGTCGTTAAACAGTGTAAAACACTCTAGCCGGAAATGTTAACTAAGGATACGTAAAAGTTCCCGGGTTATGACAACAACTTAATTTTGCAGTAGCTTATTACGCCAGATTGCCAGGGGCAGATCAACGACTTCAGGGAACGATCTTGATGGGGGTGCCGTCGGCGACCAGTTGCCAGATTTCGTCCATTTCTTCATTACTGACGGCAATGCAGCCATCTGTCCAGTCCAGCCCCAGGAAAGCAAACGCCATGTCACCGGCATCGTTGGGCAGGCCGTGGATCATAATGCTGCCTCCGGGGTCCAGCCCCCAGGCTGAAGCCTGCTCGCGGTCCTGCTTGTTCGGATAGGAGATGTGAATGGATTTGTAGAAGTCACTGTCGGGATTGCGCCAGTCCAGCACGTATTCTCCCTCAGGCGTGCGTTTGTCGCCTTCATAGAGCTTGTGGCCGGAAGGGTTGTCGCCAAGCCCGATGCGATAGCTACGAACTACCTGCTCGCCGGACAGAAGATATAGCCGCCGCTCCTCTTTGCGAACCAGTACCTCGCTCACTTCCGGTGCTTCAGCCATGGCGCCCATTGGCAGCTCTGAGGCTTTCGCCGATGTACCCGCAAGGGTGAACAGGCAGGCCAGGATAGTTGCGCAGGCGGCTATCAGGTGGCTGTTCGTTGTGGTGTTGCTTCGCAACAAAGTCTTCAATGGCATAAGCGAGTCAATCATTACTATTGGTACACTTTATAGCACATGAGTTTTGTTTATCGAACCAATGTTTTGACGTGATTTTGTTAAAGATTTTTATTGGTTGTCCATTTTCAGGCCCACCTTTGTCACTCTGTCGGCCTCAGTCGCCCGGGCCACCAGCGTAACTGGCCCCAGTGTCACCTTGTCTCCCACTACCGGGTGCCCCTTGGTCCGGCGGGCAAAACACTCGGCCAGTGATAGCTCTGGCGGCAGTTCATCAAACTCGATCCCGTAGACCTGTTCCACATCACCCAGCAAAGCATCGCCGTTGAGTACGAAATCACCAAAAAATGCCCGCTCTGCGAGGTACCGGGGCGCATGCCGACCACTCAGAGCCTTGCCCAGTTCCGGCAGCACAGCAGGTGTGGCAAACATCGCGATCACGTCTCCGGCCGATACCTCCATGTCCGGGCTGGGTTGATGGCAGGTACGTTTGCGGAAGACGCCAGCAATGGCGGTATTTTCAGGAAGGCGAAGCTGGCCCAGGGGCCTTGGTGTTTCCCAGACCTCCCCCTTCAGTGGAAAGAGCATCAATTCATGATCTCCGGCGGCCGGGACGTCCAGCGGCAAACGGCGATACGGGTCTTCTCCGGCAGGTACCTCAAGCCGTAACTTCCTTGCCAGCGGTGCCATGGTGGTGCCCTGGACCACCAGCGACACAAGTACGATGAAAAAGGCCACGTGGAATATCAGCTGGGCTTGGGGGATGTCTGCGATGATGGGGAACAACGCCAGTACAATCGGCACGGCGCCCCGCAGGCCGACCCAACTGATAAACCCAAGCTCCCGTCGGTTGAATCCGAATGGCCACAGCGTAACCATAACCGTAGCTGGCCGGATCAGGAAAATGAGCGCAAAGGCGAGAATCAGTCCGCCACCGGCTAGGGGAAGTAGTTCAGAGGGGGCAACCAACAGGCCGAGCATCAGGAACAGGCAAAGCTGGGCGAGCCAGGCCAGGCCGTCGTGGACCTGAAGAATCATCGGCATCATACGTACCGGCCGGTTACCAATCACCACCCCGGTCAGGTAGATCGCCAGGAAGCCACTGCCGCCCAGGGCATTGGTACCGGAAAACACCATGATACCGGCCGCGACCACCAGCAATGGATACAGCGACGGCGTCAGCCTGATGCGGTTCGCCATTTCCACCACAATGAAGCCACCGGCCACTCCCACGGCACTGCCGATGCCGAACTGTTTTACCAGCATCACCAGTGCCATCCAGCCTTCGGATGCGCCACCGGCTTCAATCATGGTGACCAGCATCAGGGTCAGGAATATCGCCATCGGGTCGTTACTGCCCGACTCGATTTCCAGGGTGGCGCTGACCCGCTCGTTCAGGTGAAGGCCCCGTCCCTGAAGCAGTGAAAACACGGCGGCCGCGTCCGTGGAGGAGATGATGGCACCGATCAGCAGAGCTGTCAGCCAGTGCAGATCAAATACCCACCAGGCCACAAGTCCTGCTCCGGCAGCGGTCAAAAACACACCGAACGTCGCCAGAATCACGGCCGGACGCAACCCCACCCGGAAGGTTTCCGCCCGTGTGCGCATACCGCCGTCCAGCAGAATCACACCCAGCGCAAGGTTGGCTATCAGAAAAGCCAGCTCGAAATCGTCAAACAACAGGCCACCGGGGCCGTCCTCTCCCATCATCATGCCGACAACAAGAAAAATCAGCAGTACTGGCATGCCCAGCCTGCTGGACAGCGGTATGAGCATGATGCTGACAACCAGCATCAGCGCACCGATCAGGGTGAGAATCGGGTCCATTCATGCTCCGGTTCGGGAATAGACTTTGATAATAACAGCTAGAGGTTCTGTGTCAGTGTAGTTTCAGGCGTGGATGCATGGCCCGTGTTAACCGGTCCAGAAACCAGATAATGCTGGTGCGCAGAGCGCCATGCAGGGCAACCTGGTGCATCCGGTACAGGGAAAGGTAGAACAGGCGTGCTACCTTGCCTTCAATATACATGCTGCGGCCGGACAGGTTGCCCATCAAATTGCCTACTGTGGTGTAGCGGCTGAAATTGATCAGCGAGCCATGGTCGTTGTAGACAAAAAGCACGGCGTCCTCGCCTTCCAGGCGATTACGGAGCGTTTTGAACAGTACATCCGCCTGCTGGTGTGCGGCTTGTGCTCGTGGCGGCACCGGCCGATCTGAATCCGGCTGGGGGCATTCGGCACAGTCACCAAACGCAAAGATATCCGGATCAATGGTGGATTCGAGGGTTTGCCTGACCTTTATCTGGTTGCTGCGGTTGGTCTCCAGCCCGTTCAGGTCCGAGAGGAATTCAGGTGCCTTGATGCCCGCCGCCCATATGGTCATCTCGGACGCAAGCTCGGTACCGTCCTTCATGACCAGGGTGCCGTCGCGGATTTCGCTGACCGGCTGGCCGGTCATTACCCTGACGTTCTGGTGTTCCAGTTCACCGGTTGCCGCAGACGAGAGCCGTGGCGGGAGCGCGGGCAGAATGCGGTCCGCTGCTTCAATAACGGTAATGGAAACATCTTCCGGCCGCAGGTGATTCATGCCGTAAACCGGCAGTTCCCGGGAAGCCAGGCGTAGTTCGGCAGCCAGTTCCACACCGGTAGCACCGGCACCGATAATGGTGATGGGCAGTTCGTGGCTATTGCCCGAGTGGGCGTCATGATTCTTTCGCAAAAAGGCATTGAGCATCAGGTTGTGGAATCGCCTGGCCTGATTCAGGCTGTCCAGGAACAGGCAGTGTTCCTGGGCGCCGGGGGTTCCGAAATCATTGGCATTGCTGCCAACGGCAATAACCAGTGTGTCGTATCCGATACGTCGCTCCGGCACAACTTCCTGCCCTTCTCCATCACGAAAGGGCGCAATGACGACTTCCTTTGCATCGCGATCCAGCCCGCTCATCCGGCCTAGCTGGAACTCGTAGTGGTGCTTGCGGGCATGGGCCCGGTAATTGATTTCGTTGGCGCTGGCATCCAGGGAGCCGGAAGCCACTTCGTGAAGCAGCGGTTTCCAGACATGGGTCAGGCCGGAGTCCACAAGAGTGATGCGAGCCTTGTGTTTCTTTCCAAGTTTGTTGCCAAGGCGGGTGACCAGCTCAAGGCCGCCCGCTCCGCCGCCAACGACGACAATGTGGTGCAGGTTTTCCATGACAGTGTTTTCCCAGGGCCCCCGGAGGGAGCAGTTCAGATTCAGTGGCGGACGCGGTAATGGTCGAGAATAGCCGCCATGTCGTCGGCAAGCCCGGTGACGTGTTCCGGATCAACGTCCCGCTGTGCAAAGGAGCGGAGGCCGATCAGCTGGGCCTGCAACAGCCTGGCCAGCCGTGCACAGTCAGTATCGGGAACCAGTTCGCCCTGTCCTTTTGCCTGCTGCAGAAGCTCCGTGAACGAATCTTCTATGGCGTTGAGGATCGTATTCGCCTCATCTGCCATGGCCGCGTTGGTGTTGCTGGCTTCCAGCAGGGTTTTTACGATCATGCAGGCCCGGGAAGGGGTTTCTTCGCCCGGTCTCGACTGCCGTGCTGTACGCCGCAGATATTCCTGTAGCCCGCCAAGCACAGATGTATGTCCGGCCAGATGCTCGCGAAGTTCAGTGCCACCCCGCTGTGCGTAGGAGGTCAGTGCCTCTCTGAACAATCCGTCCTTGCTGCCGAAGGTGGCGTAGATGCTCCCCGGGCGCATATCCAGGGCCTCTTCGATCTGCTTCATGGAGGCGCCTGCGTAGCCTTTCTCCCAGAACAGATTCATCGCCTTTTCAAGGGCGGTTTGTCGATCGTAGCGAGCGTTTCTGGCCATTGGTACCTACCCACTTGCGGTGGTTGAAATATATCCGATTATAACTTGAGTGGCTGTTCAAAAACAGACAGGGTGAACATGTGATTGAGCATTTACTCAAAAATAATCACGGAGGTTCACCCTATGTCAGATTTCCCAACTCACGATGTTGAGTCCGCACCGGAAAAATCGAAGCCTCTTCTGGAAAATTCACTGAAGGGCTTTGGCATGATTCCGGGACTTCACGCAGTTATGGCGGAAGCGCCTGGTGTTCTCGAGGCCTATCAGAAACTGCATCAGCTTGTGCTGGACAGCAGCTTTGACAATGATGAAAAAACGGTCGTCTGGCAGACCATCAACGTTGAAAATGCCTGTCATTATTGCGTACCTGCCCACACGGGTATCGCCAGGATGATGGAAGTATCCGACGACATCACCAATGCACTGCGGGACGAAGCGCCTCTGCCCAATGACAAGCTGGAAGCCCTGAGAACCTTCACCCTTGCCGTGATGAACAAGAACGGCACCGCGGATGCGGCTCAGCCTGCATCCGTGGCCAGTATATTGGCCTGCTGCTCACGTTTCTTCTGCAACCGCTTGTCCACGCACTGGTCCTCGTCTTTCAGAATCACTACACACTCAAGGCATTGGATACACTCGTCGTAGTCAATGCGACCGTCCTTGTGTATGGCATTGATGCCGCAGCTGTTCTTGCAGTGTTGGCAGGGTTTGCCGCAAAGCTCCACGCGATCCAGCCAGCTGAAAAGCCGCAGCCTGCCCAAAACTGCAAGTCCCGCTCCCAGCGGGCACAGGTAGCGGCAGTAAAATTTGTGGATGAACATACCAATGACCAGCAGACCTACGGCATAGACCACAAAGGGCCAGGAGCGCACAAAGAACAGTGTGATACTGGTTTTGAACGGCTCCACTTCCACCAGTTTTTCCGCGAGTTCCAGTGAGTAGAAAGCCGTGCCCACCAGCACCAAAAGGATCGGATATTTCATCAGGATCAGCCGCCGGTGCCATTTCTCCGACACTTTCACCTGCCGGAATTTCAGTTTTTCACCCAGCCAGGCGGCCATTTCCTGCAGTGCGCCAAAGGGGCACAGCCAGCCGCAGAACAACCCTCTGCCCCAGATGAACAGGGTGATGAAGGTGTAGGTCCACAGAATGAACAGCACCGGGTCCATCAGGAACACGTTCAGGGAGAAGCCGTCCCAGATGGCCAGGAAAAGGGTGTAGATATTCACTACAGAAAGCTGCCCCTGGATGTAGAAACCGATATAGAACAGGGTGAAGAACAGGAACCCCCAGCGAAAACGGCGCACAAGCTTTGGATAGCGGCTCAGGGTGCGCTGGCGGGCAAAAAATACGGTCAGAATGGTGAGGCTGGCCACCAGTATCGAGATGGTCAGCCAGCGTTCTTTCCAGAGCCCGATCCATACCGGCTGGCGGGTGTCTTCCGGTCGTGGGGCAACTTCGACGGTCTCGAACAGTTCGTCAGAAAAGGCTACAGGAATATCGAGTTCGGTGCTGTCTGCCACCAGATGGTTCTTGCGCAGGGCCACACTCATTTTCAGGGTCGCTCCCGCGCCGGGGTTGTAACCGGCATTGCCGCCAACCCGGAACAGGGTTTTCATGTCCACATCCGGCATGCCATCGGCGTTGAAGCGGATGTTCTGGTCAAACACGTTGATATCACGGATCTCAACCGAGAGGTTATTCTGCTGTAATCCGAGCCGGTCAGGAGAACTGCCGGGGGTGAAGTCGTCGGACAGGTGGGGATAGAGCCCCCTGGACATGACGGCCATGATCTGCGCGTCCGGCCCGATGCGTGCTTTCAGCTGCGAAAAGCCCTCATCCCCGAGCAGGTTGCGACCAACCATGGGTGAATTGATATAACCGAAAAACAGTTCGGTGAAAGGCTCATCAGGCTCTGGTTGCGGCATCTCGGGATAGTCGGAGAGGGGGCGCCCAGTCCTTCGCTCGAATTCGTCCGGGCTGAGACGAAAATGGCCGATGTACCCGCGCTCAACAAGTTCTGACCAGGACAGGGGTTGGTAAAAGTTTGACCGGGCACGGGTGGGTGCTTCCTGGGAGAATCCCTCCAGTTTTTCCCGCGCCACCTTCAGGGCAGAGGACAGAATCGTGTCGTTAATGATCAGCACGGAGACTGTCGCCTTGCTCACCCCGTCAAAAACCGCCACATTGCCCTCCGAATCCCTGGCGGAGCGTTTGCCGGAAGTGCTGACAATAATCTGTTCCTTCAGCGATCGGTCCTCATATTGTTTGACGAAATCAAACAGGACCTCTTCACCAAGTCCATACTCAAACACAGGCTCGTTATGCTTGAGGATGCGTACACCGGTAAAGCGGCCGCGGGTATCCAGTCCGACCAGCATGCTGATGGGTTTGCCGGCGAATCCCTGAAGCCGGCTCAGATCCAGGGATTCGTAGGCGTAGCCAAGCAACTCCTGGAGCTGGTAAACGGGATAGACCGGGTAATCCGGTAACTTGTCCCGGATTTCCGTGGCCTTGGGAAACAGTTCCTGGATCAGCGCCCGCTTTTCATCGTCCAGCGCGCCGTGGGCCGCCGGGAAAAAGAAGCAGACAATGACCAACAGCAGCGACAGCCGCCCGGGCATGGCATATCTCCAGAGTCTTGTTGTTGTTGGTTCTATCAATGCTAGAGATTTGCATGTGCCGCACAATGCTACCTGCGGGCCGTGCGTCTGCTACTTTGTGAGGAGAAATGGCGGAGGGTTATTTCCGGATCTGGCCATTCAGGTAAGGCGTATTACCCTTGCCATCAGTCGGCGCCAGTCGATGGGCAGGCTCTTTTCCAGCGCGACCAGTGCGGGGTCTCTGGCATGCATGGTTTCGAAGGGACGCTTGCTGGCAAAAATCACCGTATTGTTGGTTTTGCTCTTGAACAGCAGCAGTACTGCAAATTCAGCGCGGAGCTGCCGGAACAGCGGCCCGTTGATATCCGGCGTGCGGTGATAGTTGATTGAAAGCCAGCCGCCATCGCTGAGAACCCGGCTGGATTGTCTGATAAACTCCCGCTGGGCCTGCGCGGGGCTCATGCGTTCCGAGTTGTACATGTCCGCCAGGATCAGGTGGGTGCTGTGGTCAGGCATCCTGCCCAGCGCATCCCGGGCATCGCTGACAGTCACTGTCAGGTTTGCGGAATCCGGCAGGCTGAAATACTCCCGGGCCACCTGCAGTACACTGCTGCGCAGTTCCACGGCATGGATCTGGCATTCGGGCAGCAGGTGCAGCAGTGCGCTGGCCATCACGCCGCCGCCCAGACCCAGAACGGTTACGTGGGATGGCTGTGCGTAGGCAACCGGTAACAGCATCGCGCGGCTGTATTCATGAACGGGAAGATGGGGCTTGCGGCGGTCTATCTTGCTCTGTTCAAACACCGAATCAAAGGTCATAACCCGATGTTTGCGATAGTCGATCACCAGAATGCCACCGAGCGCGTCCCGGGTGTAATGGATAATCTCGCCCTTCACGGTGGCTTTCCTCGTCTGATCGCTGCGCCGCTATTCTGGGCATTTGCTAGACGGTTCTCAAGCGTGATTCACTTGCCGGGGCTCGCCTTGTCATGAGTACAGATGCCTTTAACGCCCTGGCCTGCCCCCTCGATGGCAATCCGCTCGCTCCTTTCGGGGCTTGCTGGCGCTGTCCTTCCGGTCATAGTTTCGACGTTGCCCGCCAGGGCTATCTGCATCTGTTACCGGTGCAGAAAAAACGCTCGCTGGACCCCGGCGACAGCAAGGAAATGGTGGCGGCCCGCCAGCGTTTCCTGAACGCAGGTTACTACCGTCCCATTGCAGAGGTGGTAAATGCGGCTGTGCTTCAGAGTGCAGCCGATGAACCCCGCACCCTGTCCGGACTGGATGCGGGTTGCGGCGAAGGTTACTACCTGCGGGAACTTGCAGCAGCAGATACCGGCGCCAAGCTTGCGTTGATGGGACTCGATATTTCCAAATGGGCGACCCTTGCGGCGGCAAAGCAGGACAAACGCCCGCGTTGGGTGGTGGGCAGCAATGCCAACCTTCCGGTCCTGCCTGGTGCGCTGGATTTTGTCATCTGCCTGTTCGGTTTTCCCGTCCACGGTGAATTCGCGCGGGTACTGAAACGCGGAGGGATGCTGATTGAAGCGCATGCTGGCCCCAGCCACTTGCGGGAACTGCGGGAGATCATCTACCCGTCATTGAAGCCCGAAAAACTGTCGGCAGCAGAGGCTCCGGAAGATTTCTCCCTGGTGGACGCGAAAACGGTCTGTTACCCACTGACCCTGGATAACCCCGGGGCTATTGCTGACTTACTGGCGATGACACCGCATCTTTACCGGGCGTCGGCAGAGGGAAGAAGCAGGGCTGAAGCACTGACAACACTGACGGTAACCGTTGAGGTGATATTGAGACGCTTCGCCCTGCCCGAAAGCGATGCTATTTATTAAGGCTGTTGACGGCATCCTCCGCGCCAACAGATTTCGCCAGGTCCAGGGCGGACTGGTCACGGGCATCCGTTAAAGATTTATCTGCCCCGCCCTCCAGCAAATGCGCAATTATTTCAACGTCATTCAACCTGGCGGCGACCATAAGCGGGGTCTGCCGCTGCTCATTACGCAGGTTGGGATCCGCGCCGTTTTCAAGCAGCAAACGGGCGGTGTCTGCATGACCGTTGCTGCACGCCAGCATCAGCAGGCTGTCTCCGGTGTTGGTGCGGATATCCACGGGTACACCGGCATTGAGCATCACGCTGAGTGGGCCCGCGCCACCATTGCGGGCCAATTCAAAAAGTCCCTGTGCAAAGGCGATGGCATCTTCATCCTGTTGATTGTCTGGCTCCTGGGGGGTGCCGGGCCTGTTGTTGCTCATGGTCTTCATCTGGTTTCCTAGCATATGGAAACAGACCGTATCATGTTCCTGTCTGACTACGAACCGGGGCTGACTGCGCCATGGATCTGGACAGACCCACAACGCCACTGTTAAAACCGTAGTATGGGCAAGTAAAAACCATCAAAGGTACAGGAGAGCAGGACAGTGAAAATCAAGGTTCGAGGTATTGAAGAGGGCCAGCCGGTGCCGGAGAAGTTTGCATTTGGCGTTTACAGTGAACAGGACCACATGAGCTTTGGCCCCAATCGCAACCCGGAAGTGACCTGGGAAGACGCCCCTGAAGGCACAAAAAGTTTCGTAGTCATGATGTTCGACCCCGACGTACCCAGCATTGCTGATGACGCCAATCAGGAAGGCAAGACGGTATCGAAAGACATTCCACGGGTGGATTTCTTCCACTGGTTGCTGGTGGATGTTCCGGCATCCATTTCCCGCATTCCCGAAGGCGAAGACAGTGACGGCGTGATTCCCAAGGGCAAGGAACCCGGTTCTGGCCCCCTGGGAATCCGCGGCGTGAATAATTTCACCCAGTTCCTGGCAGGCAATCCGGATATGGCCGGCACATACGCCGGTTACGACGGCCCCTGCCCGCCGTGGAACGATGAAATCATTCATCAGTACCACTACGAGGTGCATGCCCTGGATGTAGACAGCCTGGGCCTGGAGGGTGAGTTCGATGGCGCTGCCGTGCGTGAAGCCATGGCGGGCCATGTACTGGCCAGTGACCGGGTAACCGGTACCTATACGCTTAACCCGGACCTGCGTTAATGCCGGCAACTCAATAATGCCGGAATCTCGATGAAAGTACCTTCCGGCTGGCCTTTCAGGTTGGGCCTGGTGGCTGCAGTTGCCGCACTTATGGCGGTGCTGTGGCTGGTTCTGAGGCAAATGGGAATGCCGGCGAGCCTGTCTCCGGATGCCCTGTCAGCGTGGCTGAACGGGCAGGGCATGTGGGGGCCGGTGCTGCTGTTTCTAATGATGGTTCTGGCGGTCGTGGTGGGGCCCATACCGACACTGCCTGTCAGTGCCGCGTCGGGGCTCGCCTTCGGTGTCCTCACGGGCACCCTGCTGGCGGCGACCGGAGCCCTGGCCGGCGCAATGATTGCGTTTTCCATTGCCAGGATACTGGGCCGTGAAGCACTCAAGAGCAAACTGTCGGAAAACCCTGTTTTTGCCTCCGACGGGTCCCAGAAACTGTTGTTCTGGATGGTCCTCCTGACACGTCTGATTCCGCTGTTTTCCTTCGCCCTGATCAGCTACGCCGCTGGTGTAACGGCTATTCATGGGTGGCGTTTTGCGTTGGCATCAATGCTGGGGATGTTGCCGATGACGTTCGTGTTTGCGGGGCTGGGCAATACCTTCGAGTTGAATCCATTGGT
>NZ_JAWLDU010000128.1:0-2973 GCF_041686475.1 Marinobacter sp. | reverse complement strand
AGCAGTCCCGGCGTCTTGCCGAGTACCTCATCCGCAGAATAGCCGGTCAAGTTGCTGAAGCCCTGGTTCACATAGATGATCACGGAGTTTTTGTGGTCGGCAGTGGCTTTTGTCACCATAATCGATTCAAAAGCCAGTTCAGCGACGGTTTGAAACAGTGGGGATTGGAGTACATCGTCGGAAGTGTTCATACATGTCCTTTTGCGTAAAGAGAGCAGATCTTGTTTGATGGATCACAAATCATTGTACGAACTGCTCTCATCACTGTATCAGTCCTGCAGGCGATTGCACGCGTGCGATCAGGCCCGGTGGGGGCTCAGTTATTGAAGACTTCGTCGTAAAGCCGCATCGTGCCTTCCCAGGAGCGCTTTGCAGCCTCGTCATCGTAGCCAACGGGCATATCGAATTCCTCGGCAATGCTGTCTGCACCGGGGTTGGTGAAGGAGTGCAGAACTCCCGGGAAACTGACCAGAGTCAGGTCGGCTTCGGCGTCCTGCATCTCTTCGACCAGGCCTGCGACCTGATCCGATGGCACCATCTTGTCCTCTCCTCCAGTGTAGACGTGGATACGGGGCTGGACCTTGCCGGCTTCTGCCTTGATGGGGCTTCCCAGCGCACCGTGGTAGCTGACCACAGCGTCCAGATCCACGCCCAGGCGAGCCATGTTCAGCACCACGGCTCCGCCGAAGCAATAGCCCTGGGCTGCGATCCTGTCGCTGTCGACACTGTCGTGTTGTTGCAACAGTTCCTTGGCCGCCATAAACCGGGCCTTGACCTGATCCATGTCTTTTGTCGCTTCCTTCATGAAGCTCTGGGCATCTTCAGGGTGTTCTGCCAACTTGCCCGATCCGTACATATCCAGCGCGAATGCCGTGTAGCCTGCTGCGGCCAGTTTTTCTGCCTGCTCCCGGGCAAATTCGTTGTGCCCCCACCATTCGTGAACTACCAGAACTCCTGGGCGCTTGCCATCGGCTTCGTCGTCGTAAGCCATGTAGCCGGTGAAGGTTTCACCGTTGACTTCATATTCTACGGTTTCCGTCTGCATTTCTGCTGATACCTGTCCACATGCGAGGGTAAGGGCCACCGCGAATGATAGCGGGGCCGCGGCCAGGGTCTGTTGTTTTGTATTCATTGGTTCCTGCTCCGTTTGGGTCGATTACCTGGTTGGTCGGGTTGTTACGCCGGAATCCATTGAACCGATGCATTCAATTGCTACTGCCGGTGTCATGCCTTTTTACTACACTTTAGCGGAAGACACATTGTTTACTCCACGGATTCAAGGGGCAGCGGATGAAGATCGGTGTACCGAAGGAAGTAAAGAACCACGAATATCGGGTGGGAATGACGCCCGCCGCCGTCCATGAGCTTTGCGGACATGGGCACGGCGTGTGTGTCCAGGCGGATGCCGGTTCGGCTATTGGTTTCAGCGACGAGGATTACCGGAACGCCGGCGCGGAGATTCTTGACGATGGTCCCGCGGTGTATGCCGCCGCCGACATGATCGTCAAGGTCAAGGAACCTCAGGCCAATGAGCGTGCTTTGCTGACGCCCGGCCACATTCTGTTCACCTATCTGCACCTGGCGCCAGATCAGGCCCAGACTGATGATCTGGTGAAGTCCGGTGCTACCTGCATTGCCTATGAAACAGTTACTGACAGCCATGGCCGGTTGCCATTGCTGGCGCCTATGTCGGAGGTCGCAGGGCGAATGTCAATACAGGCGGGAGCCCATTGCCTGGAGAAATCCATGGGTGGCCGCGGCGTCCTGTTGGGCGGCGTTCCCGGAGTCAGTCCGGCACGGGTGACCGTCATCGGCGGTGGTGTGGTCGGGCAGAATGCGGTGGCCATGGCCATCGGGCTGGGCGCCCAGGTGACCGTGCTGGACCGGAATATGGATGTGCTGAGGAACCTGGACCATCTCTACGGCAATCGTATCAGCACCCTGTTCTCCACCGCTGCAACCCTGTATGAGGCAGTCACCGAATCGGACCTCGTTATTGGCGGTGTGCTGATCCCCGGTGCTTCTGCGCCCAAACTGGTCACCCGTGATATGGTCAGCCGGATGCCAGAGGGCAGCGTCATCGTGGATGTGGCCATAGATCAGGGTGGTTGCACCGAAACATCCAGACCTACTACCCATGATGCTCCCACCTATATGGTCGACGGAGTGGTCCACTACTGCGTTGCCAATATGCCGGGTGCGGTTGCCAGAACCTCAACACTGGCGCTGAACAATGTCACCTTGCCGTTCATTGCCGCACTGGCCAGCAAAGGCCCGGAGCAGGCCATGAAAGACGACCCTCATTTGCGCAATGGCCTCAATGTCTACCAGGGCAGGGTTACCTTCCGCGAGGTGGCGGAAGCCACCGGCTACGAGTTCGCTGCCCCTGAATCCCTGCTTGGTCAGTAACCCGATTCAAAAAACGGAGACTGTATGAAACTGATTGGATCTACCACATCCCCCTACGTCCGGCGTATCCGGTTGTTGCTGGCCGATAATGAATACGAATTTGTGAACCTGGATATCTATGGCGGGGGCAGGGAAGAGCTAAGACGCAACAACCCGGCCCTGAAAATCCCCATGCTGATTGATGGAGAGCAGGAGGTGTACGACTCCAGGGTGATTGCCCGCTATATCAGTGAGAAGCAGGGCCTCGCTCCGCTGACCTGGGACCAGGAGAACCAGCTGACGCTGATAGACGCGGCTAACGACTCTGCCGTCATTCTGCTGTTGTCGTCCAGATCAGGTATCGATACCAGCGAGAACCTGATGTTTTTCAACCTCCAGCGGGAGCGCATCATGATGACAATGCGAACGCTGGCAGCGATGGTTGATGATGGCCAGTTTACCCGGTGGAACTACCCGGCAATCTGCCTGTACTGCCTGGTGGACTGGGTTGATTTTCGGGATCTGGTGGATTTTTCCGGCATCGAAAGCCTGATCAGTTTCCGGGATCATCATCGCAACGATGAA
>NZ_JAWLDU010000021.1:0-50103 GCF_041686475.1 Marinobacter sp. | reverse complement strand
GCCGCCCTGCGTTCTTCAGGCAGGTTTTCCTTGTGTTTTGCGGATGGGCTCTGATGGTCCTTCATTATTTTGCTCCAGTGGCTCAGAAAGCCGGCATAACGATATTATTGGCAAGTTCTGTGTGCTGCCAGATAGCGAAAGCCTGGATAATTTATGCACATCGTCGTAACTTGACCTCAACGTAACATCAGGTGTCGCCTGCGCCTCCCCCGAGATAAAAATAACTGTAAATTATTGAAAATAAAAATAAAATAAACTGGTTAAAAATTAACCAATCTGTAGGCTGGCGCGGATATCAAGGGTTCGACGGCGTTGCCCCGCAATTTTCAACAGGGTTATCCACAGATTCCGTGGAAAAGGTCACAACACCTTAACGCTACAGACATTTAGCTGTCATATAAGTGCAGTATGGCGATGCTGTGGAAAAGTTCCGGTATACTCCGCGTCATTCTCGATCAGGGAGATTCTGTATGTATGGCATTATGCGCGAATTGCTGTTCCGGTTGCCACCGGAAACCGCCCATAATCTGACCTTGTCCGGCCTGGACATCGCTGGAAAGTTCGGGATGCTGAAAGCCTTCGTTGCCCAGCCGCAATCCTTGCCCGTGCGGGTAATGGGGCTGGATTTTCCCAACCCTGTTGGCCTTGCAGCAGGCCTGGACAAAAATGCAGATCATCTGGATGCGCTCGGAGCTCTGGGCTTCGGGTTCATCGAGGTTGGCACGGTTACTCCGCTTGCGCAGCCAGGTAACCCAAAGCCGCGCATGTTCAGGCTTTCAGAGCACCAGGCGATTATCAACAGGATGGGTTTCAATAACCACGGCCTTGAGCACCTGTTGGACCGGGTGGACAGGCGTCATTACTCCGGCGTTCTTGGCATCAATGTGGGCAAGAACAAAATGACGCCCAATGAGGAATCCGAATCGGATTATCGTAAAGGTATCGAGGCCGTATATTCCCGAGCTGACTACATTACCGTTAATGTCTCGTCACCCAATACGCCGGGATTGAGGGATCTCCAGTTTGGCGACTCATTGAAAAGCCTTATGCACGCGATCAAGGACGAACAGGCCCGTTGTGAAAAAGAACACGGTCGCTATGTGCCGCTGGCGGTGAAAATCGCCCCGGACATTGACGATGCCGGTATTCGGTTTGTTGCGGCTGCATTGAAGGAGTCGGGGCTCGATGGAGTCATTGCAACGAATACAACCATCAGCCGCGACGCCGTTGCCGGGCACCGGCATGCCGAAGAGGCGGGTGGATTGAGCGGGGCGCCGGTGCGGGAGCCTTCAACCCGGGTGATTCAGGCACTTTATGCAGAACTGGGTGAGTCGCTGCCGATCATCGGGGTAGGGGGCATAACCGATGGCAACAGCGCAGCAGAAAAGATTCGTGCCGGGGCAAAGCTGGTGCAGGTGTACACAGGATTTATCTACCGCGGGCCAGCGCTGATCAGGGAGTCGGTGGAGGCCATTCGACGGCTAGGGTGAGAACTCCGTAAGTGCAGTGCCGGAACTAAAGTGGGCCCGCTTAGCGGGCCCGTGCGGGGAATGAACCCCGTGGCGTTTCATCACATGGTACGGGTCGGGAGGACCCGTTTGGGTTGCTCTGAGTACTGCGTCAAATTGTGTATTATCAAAAGATCAGATTAAAGATTCGGGGCTCTGGTAAACGTCGTCATGCCGTAACGTTCGCCAGCTTGTGGATACCGGAAACGCCGGTCATGCCCTCCCATTGATCTGTGCGGCCTTCTCGCCACCCGTTCAGCCATTCCTGGCGAACTTCCGGTTGTTCCAACGGGCAGCTGTCTTTTGCTTTACCGGACACGCCGGCCAGATAACCCCGTTTGAATGCACGAGCGTACATATCTCTTTTCTGTCTTTTCATGCCGTTCCTCACTAATGGATTAACAGAACAAGCGTGTACACATCTGCAGTGGCCGAGACTCGGAGCAACCCTTCCGGGGTAACCCACTATTGTCAGGTGTGGCCAGAGCAGTCAGGATCCTGTTAACAGAGAGCCTTTTTTTCGGCTCCCCGGAACGACGCGTCACTTACAAGGTAAGACTAAGCCAGCGCCCTTGTACACTAATTATTTCATCTAGATGAAGCTTCTCTTATAGTTCTGTGACATAACAAATCCGTGAAAACCGGGAAGCCGTGCTTAACCACCGGCCCCAGCTACAAAAGAAACGACTCAGGAGTCGCACTTGTCAGACCTTAACTTTTTCGTAACCTGCCCGAAGGGCCTGGAGTATCTGCTTGAGGACGAACTGCAGACCTTCGGCATGGACCCGGTCCGCAATGCCCCGGCAGGCGTCTGGACCAATGGTACTCTTGAGAGCGGCTATCGTGCCTGCCTGTGGTCGAGGCTGGCAAATCGGGTCATTCTTCATCTTGCAGACGTGGATGCCACCTCTGGCGACCAGATGCTTGGCGGTGTTACCGATCTGGATTGGCAACAGCATATTCCGGTCAACGGCAGTTTCCGCGTCAACTTTGTGGGCCAGAACGAGGCCATTCGCAACACCCAGTTCGGTGCCCAGCGGGTCAAGGACGGTATTGTGGACCGTTTGCGCAGCGCCAGCGGCCAACGGCCTTCGGTGGATGCGAAAAATCCGGACGTTACCGTGTCTGCTCGCCTGAACCGCGGCACACTGTCAGTGGGTATTGACCTGAGCGGTGACAGCCTTCACAAGCGGGGCTATCGCACAGAAAAGGGCGCAGCGCCGTTGAAGGAAAACCTGGCGGCAGCCTTGCTGACAAGGTGTGGCTGGCCAGAGATAGCGAAGACAGGTGGTGATTTCATCGATCCCATGTGTGGTTCCGGCACCCTGGTGATTGAAGCGGCCATGATGGCCCTGGACCTGGCACCGGGCCGCAAGCGCGAGCGCTTCGGGTTTGAGCGCTGGCCGGGGCATCAGCCTGACATGTGGCTGGCGCTTCGCCAGGAGGCCGAGAAGCGTGCTTACGAAGGTAAGCAGGGCGTGGATGGCCGGATGCCCTTGTTCCTCGGTTTTGACCAGGACAGGGGTGTAATCCAGACCGCCAGGAATAACCTGCAGCGCGCCGGGCTCGAGAGCATCGTGACCGTTGAGCAGCGTGCCATCAACGAATTCAGCCGAGGCCAGCACTGGGCCAGCAATGGCCTGGTGTTGGTCAATCCGCCTTATGGTGAGCGCCTGAGCGAGCGCAAGGAACTTGGCAGTCTGTATCGTCACCTCGGTGAGGCGGTCAAGGGTGCCTTACCTGGCTGGCGGCTGGGCGTTTTTACCGGCGCGCCTGAATATGGCAAATCCATTGGTTTGCGTAGTTACAAGCAGTATCGCCTCTATAACGGTAAGTTGCCTGCACAATTGTTGCTGTTCAACGTGGATGACGTCAGTTCCATGACGCCCCGGGAGCCCGACGTACCCGGCGAGGTTGCGCCTCGGATAGCCAATGAAGAGCGTGCCGCCATGTTGCGCAACCGGCTGAAGAAAAATCTGAAGACAGTTGGCCAGTGGGCCCGCAAACAGGGCATTGGTTGCTACCGCCTGTACGATGCGGATATGCCGGAGTTCGCCCTCGCCATCGATATTTACGAGGGGCGCGTTCACATCCAGGAATATGCGGCTCCCAAGTCCGTGGACGAGCGTTCTGCGCGGGAGCGGCTGGCCGAGGCACTGGCAGTGATTCCCGAGGCGATAGGCGTGGAGCGGGAGACGATTATCTGCAAGCAGCGCCAGCGGCAGGCGGGCACCAGCCAGTATGAGAAACAGGCCGTCAGCGGCGAGTTCTTCAACGTCCATGAGCATGGTTGCGTGCTCAAGGTGAACCTCAGGGACTACCTGGATACGGGGTTGTTCCTGGATCACCGGCCGGTGCGGCACTGGATTCAGCAGAATGCAGCGGGCAAACGGTTTCTGAATCTGTTCTGTTACACCGGCGCTGCCACGGTTCATGCGGCAGTGGGCGGAGCGACCCGTTCACTGAGCCTGGACATGTCGAGGACCTATGTGAACTGGGCCCAGGAGAATCTGGCCCTCAACCGCGCCGATGCCTCCCACCACCGGGTGGAGCAGGTGGATTGTCTGGCATGGCTGGCAGCCAAACCAACCAGTGACCAGCGGTTTGATCTGATCTTCATGGACCCGCCCACCTTCTCCAATTCAGCCCGCATGGCCGGGGTACTGGATATCCAGAAAGATCACGGCCGGCTTATCCGGCAGGCGATGCAGCGGCTAACCTCCGAGGGGCTGTTGATTTTCTCCACCAACTTCAGACGCTTCAAGCTGGATGAGAGCCTGGAAGAAGAGTTTGCCATTGAAGAGGTAACCAGAGACACGCTTGACCGGGATTTCCAGCGCAATACGCGGATTCACCGCTGCTGGCATATCAGAACTCATATCTAGCGGGAAAATCCGAAATGGGCATAAGCGTTGGCGTAGTCAGTAATGGGATAATACACGCCGATGTACCAGCTGGCGAAGTACTCGATGTCCAGCTCCAGCTCGTTGTCGAACTCGCTGTTTGTGGTGCCGGCGCCAGCGCGAATTTCCACGTCGAGGGCGGTTGTCAGCACCCCGGCATGGGTCATGCCTTCGCGGGGCTGTTTATTCTGGGCGCTACTCGATCAGGCCCTCTTCCCGGGCAATCAGCAGCAGCGCATAAACACCGTTCTCCGGCAGTTGGGGTTCGAGGCCCTCGTCGGAAAGCAGTTGCCGGCGACGATCGTCCAGGTCTTCCCGGGGCATGGTGGTAATGAGTTCTTCCACGCCGGCGATCTCGAAGGGCGCGTCCATGCTGACAGCGGTGAAAATAAGGTCCACAAGGATTTCATCCGGGTCCATGCCGTCCACGTAGACGGTCTGGTCGGGCAGGTCCTGATGAAGTTCCTGTGCCAGCTCAATCAGCGGAACGCCCTGTTCTTCCAGGTAGAGCAGGTCGATGTCGCCCAGGTCGGCGTCTTCCGGTATCCATTCGTCGGCCGGAGCGATCACGACGGTTTTCATCTGTCCGTCTTCCAGTGACCAGGCCATGGCTACGGGAAACAGAACGTCGTCGGTCTGGCAGTATTCGATATCGAGAAAACGTGGTGCGGGCAAGGTACACTCTCCGGTTAACCGGGCTGCGCACTGGCAGCCGTTTTGTACGGATATGACGTCCGGCGTCATCATGCCATACTGGCGCCGCAATTATCAGTTTATCAGGGACACCATGGAACACGCTGAATTTAACAACGATCTGCTCGAATTTCTGAATGCTTCACCCACCCCCTGGCACGCTGTCGCTAGCATGAAACAGCGGCTGGATGAGGCCGGGTTCCAAGCACTCGATGAGAGAGAGGACTGGAACCTGCAGGCCGGTCAGGGCTATTACGCCATTCGTAATGGTTCCTCCATCATCGCCTTCCGCGCCGGTAGGCGCGATGTGGCCGAGGCGGGCATACGCATGGTGGGTGCCCACACAGACAGCCCTTGCCTGAAGGTAAAGCCGAACCCGGAACTGCGCCGCAAGGGCTTTTTCCAGTTGGGCGTAGAGGTTTACGGCGGCGTTTTGCTGAATCCCTGGTTCGACCGGGACCTGTCACTGGCTGGCCGGGTCACCTACGTCGATCAGTCGGGCCACGTAAAGGACACACTGGTCGATTTCCGCAAGGCCGTGGCCTACATTCCCAGCCTGGCTATTCACCTTGACCGGGAGGCCAACAGCAATCGTACTGTGAATCCGCAAACGGACCTGCCTCCCGTACTGATGCAGGTACCCGAGGACGACACGACCAGCTTCGCGGACCTGCTCACTGAACAGCTGGTTGATCAGCAGCCAGGTATCAGTGTTCGCAAGATCCTGGGCTATGAACTGGGCTTCTACGATGCCCAGCCTGCGTCAATCGTGGGGCTGCGGGATGATTTCATCGCCTCGGCAAGGCTGGACAACCTGTTGAGCTGCTACATCGGATTGCAGGCGCTGATCGAGTCGTCGGGGAACGAACCTGCATTGCTGGTATGCAACGACCACGAGGAAGTCGGCAGCATGTCCGCAGAAGGCGCCCAGGGGCCATTCCTGTCGACGGTTCTGGACCGTTGGTGTGGCAAGGGCAGGGCGCGTGCCATTGCCCGCTCGATGATGATTTCGGCAGACAACGCCCACGGCATTCACCCCAATTACATGGACCGACACGATGAGAATCACGGCCCCATCCTGAACCGGGGCCCGGTGATCAAGGTCAACCATAACCAGCGTTATGCCACCAACAGTCGTTCCGCAGCCGTGTACCGTCATATCAGCGATGAACTGGATCTGCCATACCAGACCTTCGTGGTACGCAGCGACATGGGATGTGGCAGTACGATCGGTCCATTGACCGCCGGAAATCTGGGCGTGACAACGCTGGATATCGGCGTGCCGCAGTTTGGCATGCATTCCATTCGGGAGATGGCTGGAACCGGGGACAGCGTGACGTTGTTCGGGGTTCTGCGGGAATTCATGCAGCGGGGGGAAGTGCTGTAAGTGGCTCCCCGAGCTGGGCTCGAACCAGCGACAAACGGATTAACAGTCCGTTGCTCTACCAACTGAGCTATCGGGGAACAAAGTCGGAATGGCGCGCATAATAGGGGCTTTCCCCGGTGCCGTCAACCCCATGAATTGAAAGGTTAAATTTTGCACTACCCGTTGATGGATTACAAACCACCGCTGTGGCTGCGCAACGGCCATATACAGTCGATATGGCCGACACTGTTCCGCAAGGTGACCATTATGGAGCCAGAACGGGAAGTGCTTTCTACCGATGACGATGATGAATTACACCTTGACTGGTATCGCCAGGGTAGCGACCGACTGGCGGTGTTGTCCCATGGCCTGGAAGGGCACAGTCAGCGCCCCTATATGCAAGGGTTGGCCCGCGCACTGCTGAATGAAGGCTGGGATGTGCTGTCCTGGAATTTTCGCTCCTGTGGCGGGGTGATGAATCGTCAGCCCCGCTTTTACCATAGTGGCGCGACAGGTGACCTGGACCGGGTGGTTACCCATGGCTTGGGAAAGGTGTATAAAACGGCCTTCCTGTGCGGTTTCAGTATGGGTGGGAATCTCACGCTGCTATACCTGGGTCAGAAGTCCGAGCAGTTGGACAGCCGCATCTGCGGCGCCATTACCTACTCCGTGCCCTGTGATCTCGCAGGTAGCGCCGATACCCTGGCATTGCCCAGCAGGCGCATCTATATGCGGCGCTTCTTGCGGGACCTTCAGGTCAAGATGGAAGAGAAGGCACGGCGTTTTCCTGACCTGATCGACGTTAATGGCTTTGAGAACATTCGCAGTTTCCATGAATTCGATGACCGTTACACGGCGCCACTGCACGGGTTCCGTGATGCACAGGATTATTGGGCGAACTGTTCGGCTCTGTGGAAACTGAAAGACATCCGCGTGCCGGCGCTGATTATCAATGCGGCCGATGATCCTTTCCTGTCCCGACAATGTTTTCCCGAATCGCGCGCGCAGCTCGGGGCTCACGTTCGGCTGGAATCGCCGCGCTGGGGGGGGCATGTGGGTTTCGTCGAGCATGCCCGGGATGGCTACTACTGGTCTGAGCGTCGGGCCGTGGCCCACGCTGCGGCGCTTTTGGCATAAACCGGGAAATTACTGTCGCAGCATGGGTTCCAGTACCGGCCAGACGTTGTCAAGCAACTGGCCCTGGGCCTCGGCCGTCGGGTGGATGTCATCATCCTGCATCATGCCTTCCTGATCAAAGATGCTGTCCAGGAAAAACGGGACCAGCTCGGTTTCGTGCTCCTCGGCCAGCTCCGGGTAGATGTCCGCGAAGGCACGAGTATAGCGTTGGCCATAGTTCGGAGGTATCTGCATCCCTACCAGCAATGCTTTGGCGCCAGACTCATTCACCTGTTCGATCATGCCGGCCAGGTTGCTGCGGATAACGTCCGGCGGAAAGCCCCGTAGCCCGTCGTTGCCACCAAGCTCGAGTATGACAATGTCCGGCTGGTTTTTATCCAGCAGGTCCGGCAGGCGACGCAGCCCACCATCGGTGGTTTCACCGCTTATACTGGCGTTTACCACCTGCCACTGATCAAGGCCTTCTTTGTCGAGGCGCTCCCTGAGTAGCGCGACCCAGGCTTCCTCGGTTTGCACGCCGTAGGCTGCGCTGAGACTGTCGCCGTATATCATCAGTGTGCTCTGACTGGCCTGTACTTGCAGTCCGATACAAATTAAAGCTAGGAAAACTATTGATCTCAGGCGTAAAAATACCGTATGCATAGAGGTCCTGTTGCCAATAAAACCGTTGTGGAGAACCCGTGAACGACCTAAGTGATCACAAACCGGATAGCCGGCGCCCCATGCTGAAAGTCAGTAATCTGACCCACAAGGTTAGCCTGGAGACTGATACGTTGACGATCTTGCAGGGGGTCAGTCTGGAAATCAACCGCGGTGAATCCGTGGCGATCGTCGGGCGCTCGGGTTCTGGCAAAACGACCTTGCTGGGCCTTTTGGCGGGGCTGGATACCCCCTCGGAGGGCACGGTTGAACTCGACGGCTCCGTGATCAGCCAGCTCAGTGAAGACGAGCGGGCAAAACTCAGGTCCCGCCGGGTCGGTTTCGTGTTTCAGTCATTCCAGCTGTTGCCGGCACTGACGGCGCTGGAAAATGTCATGCTGCCCCTGGAACTGGGCGGTTTCGACAGCCCGGACGCAAAAGCACGGGAGCTGTTGCAGCGGGTGGGCCTCGGTGAGCGGCTTTATCATACCCCCAGACAACTTTCGGGCGGCGAGCAGCAGCGTGTAGCCATTGCCAGAGCCTTTGCCTCAGAACCTGCCATCCTGTTTGCCGACGAGCCCACGGGTAACCTGGACAACCGAACCGGCGCGGATGTATCAGATCTGTTGATGACGCTGAACCGTGAGCAGGGCACCACGCTGGTCATGGTGACTCACGACGAGCGTCTTGCCGCCCGTTGTGGTCGCCAGTTCAACATCGAGGCGGGTATCCTTACGGAACCCTCAACATCTGAACAGCCGGAAGCGGTAAACTGATGGCTGCATCGAAGAAGCTGATGTCAGTCAGGCGCGACTGGCGCGAGAGGGACGTGCGGGTTGTCCTTTCGGCGCTGATTATCGCAGTTGCCACTGTTGCTACCATTGCGCTGTTTGCCAGCCAGTTACAGCGAACGCTGGTTTCCTCAGCCAGTTCGTTTCTCGCTGCTGACCGGCAGCTGGAAGCGGAGAATGGCCGCCCGGTTCCGGAAGCCTGGATGCAGGAGGCCCAGCAGCGGGGCCTGGAAACTGCTCGCATGGTTGAGTTTTCCACCATGGTCTACGGCGCTGACAATTTTCAGTTGGTATCGATCAAGGCGGTCAACAAAGAGTACCCGTTGCGTGGCCAGGTGGAATACCAGGAGGGCGCGGACGCACCCAGGCAAACGGTGTCCAATGGGCCTGCGCCCGGAGAGGTGTGGATAAACCCGCGCCTGTTGCGGTTACTGGAACTTGAGATTGGTGACAGTCTGGAGGTGGGCAACCTCGAGCTGAGCATTTCGGGCCTGCTGGTTCGCGAGCCTGATGGCGGGTTCCGCATGTCGTCACTTGCACCCAGGGTGATGATGCACCTGGACGACGTGGAATCCACCGAGGTGATTCAGGAAGGCAGCCGGGTGGAGTATGTCTATCTCTTCGCTGGCGAAGAGCCTGCCCTCGACGACTATTACAGCTGGCTGCAACCGCAACTGGAGCCCAGCCACGAATGGGAAGGGGTGCGTGACGGTGAAACCTTCTCCCAGTCCCTCGAGCGCGCAGAGCGTTTCCTCCTGCTGGGTGGCAGCCTCGCAGTAATGCTGGCGGCGGTTGCAGTGGCGGTGGCCAGCCGCCAATATGCGCTGTCCCAGAGGGATACGGTGGCCTTGCTGAAAACCCTTGGCGTAAGCAGCAAAGGCATTGGCAGGTTATACATCCGCCGGCTGGCTCTCTGGGGTATCGTTGGCGCTGTTGGTGGACTTTTTGTTGCACTGCCACTGTACTGGCTGCTTTCCAGCGTGCTGGGGGATGTGCTGGAGCAGCAGATCGATTACCAGCTCGATCCCAATGCACTGGCGCCGGCACTTCTGACCGCACTGGTGTCCCTGTTCGCGTTTGCCTATCCGCCAATCCGCCGATTGCGCAATGTGCCTGCCATGCGGGTGTTGCGAAGCCAGCCCGGTGAATCCGGCCGCGAGGCTATCCCCGATCTGATCATTGCAGTGGTGGCGATATTCGGCCTGGTGTGGATGTATGCCCGCGAGATTTCACTGGTTCTGTCGCTTCTGGGCGGGCTTGCTTTGCTGCTGGGTACACTCGCTCTTCTGGGGTGGCTGATGGTAAGTACGCTGCGCAGGATAAGTGGTGGCGGCAATGCCTGGCGGCTTGCGCTGGTCGGGCTGTATCGCCATCGTCGCGCCAGCCTGTCCCAGATTGCCGTGTTTGCCATGACGCTGATGCTGGCGGCCACACTGATTCTGGTCAGAACGTCGCTGCTGGACGACTGGCAGGCGCAGTTACCAGAGGATACTCCCAACCACTTCCTGATCAATATCTCACCCCAGGCGGTGGAGGAGGTGGATGAATTCTGGTCAGAGCGCGGGCATCCACTGGAGCAGTTGTACCCCATGGTTCGCGGTCGGCTGACAGAGCTCAACGGGAAATCCGTCAGGGAGGCCGTGACCAAGGAAGAACGGGTTGGAGCCCTCAACCGCGAGTTAAACCTGACCTGGATGGATGAATTGCCCGACGACAATGAGATTGTGTCAGGCGAATGGTTTGAAGAGGGCCAGACCGATGGCGTATCCATCGAGGCGGAGCTCGCCGGCAAACTCGGGGTCAGCGTGGGTGATGAGCTTGGCTTTACCATCGGTTCCGACAAGGTGACCGAAACGGTTACCAGCATACGGACTGTTCAGTGGGACAGCATGAAACCCAATTTCTACATGGCGTTTCCGCCTGGAGGCGGGCTTGAGGATATGCCCGCCACCTGGATCACGGCCTTTTTCCTGCCCGGGGATATGAAGGGGGAGCTCAACGACTTTTCCCGTAACTTCCCCACGGTTTCGGTACTGGAAATCGATCACGTGATTGAGCGTATTCAAGAGATTGTGCGCCAGGTAACCCAAGCTATTGAGGCAATACTGGCGCTGATTCTGGCGGCGGCGCTGGTGGTGATGGCTGCCGTGGTCAGTGCCACTATGCAGGATCGGCAACGGGAAGGCGCCCTGTTGCGAACCCTGGGAGGCAGGCAATCGCTACTGGTGAGAAGCACCATGCTGGAATTTGCCCTGCTGGGATTCTTTGCCGGGATTCTGGGTGTTGCGGCCGCGGAAGGTGCTGTATGGGCTCTCCAGTTCAGGATGTTTGAAGGTGAGTTCCGCTGGCACTGGCAGGCCATTCTGCCAATTCCGCTGCTGAGCGCCCTGGTGCTGGCGCTGTTTGGTCGCTGGCAGCTGAAGCCGGTGCTGAGTGTGTCACCAATGCTGCTGCTCCGGCGTCTGGAATAGTCAGCGGGGCAGCGCAGGCGGGTTAACGGTATTTGGCCAGAATCTTGTCCAGTTCGCCGCTCTCCCTCATGGCTTCGAGTTCGCGGTTGAAGGATTCGGCAAAGCTCGCCCAGTCTTTTCTGAGCATCAAACGGAATCCGTATTCACTCAGTGTCGTTGACGTGGTGCGGAACTGGTTCTGCATGCCTTCGTTCAGCAGAATCCACCTGCCAACCAGCCGGTCGGCAACGGCGGCGTTCATGTCATTGCCATGCAGGACATAGTTGAACATGTCTTTGTCACGGGATACATCGAAACGAGTGATGTTTCCTGATTCGAAATGGGTCTCCAGCGCCGGATAGTGATAGCCCAGATGGGTTACCAGTGTGCGCGAAAAAAGGTCCTCGGGCGTTTCGAATTGCAGGTCTGATCCTTCGGGCACAAACAGCACTTCTTCAATATTTACTACCGGATCGGTAAAAGCGAACTCATCAGGATTGTCCGTCCATTCCTTCGCGCGGGTCGTGGCATCGATGTAACCCTGGGCAAGCATCTGATCAACGCGCTTTCGTGGAATCTTCTCGGGAACAACCTCGTAGTCCAGCCTGTCGGCGATCACGGTGACTACGTCCCACATGATGCCGGACTGCTCTCCCTCCTCGTTGATCAGATAGGGCGGGTAGCCGTTGGGAGAGACGTTGAACCGGAAAACCCGGTCCGAATCCTGTGACGCGGCATTTTCCGCGGCGAGTGTACCTGTTGCTGACAGGGACGAAAGTACGAATGTCAGTGAGGCGATAGCTATCGGCAGGTGCAGGCTGGATGATGCGTGGCGCATAGATGCAAGGCTCTGGATTCATCAAAAAATTAACCCGGCTACATCCCTGCCAGTGTGAAGGAATTGTCACTTTTTCCTGTGTTGTTTTCAATGATTTGAATGGAATGTTTTGTAGCAAAGCGTCGCAGTTTTCACAGCCCGTAAACGGCTGACGCCCGGTGCTGTCCGGGCATCAGGGTCATCAGGTCAGGCCCAGGCTTTATTCAGGACCGCCCGCGCGTCCTCCAGTGTGACTTCTTTCGGATTGAACATCATGGAGCCATCGTCCATTGCCAGCTCGGCAATGGTGTCCAGCTGGTGCTCTTCGACACTTCCGGTTTCCTTGAGGGTACGGGGCAGCTTGCAGCGCTTGTACAGTTCATCGCGCAACTTGCGAAGTGCAGAGATACTGGCCTCGGCGCGCCGGCTGGCGGGTGTGGCGGCATAGACTTCCGGGCCTTCGAGATAAAGGAGCAGTTCGCCCAGCGGCGCACGGATGGCCTCCAGGTTGTATTCCAGCACATAAGGCAGGTACAGGCTCATACACAGCCCGTGGGGCAGATGACAGATCGCGCCGGTGGCATGTCCGAGGGCATGAACCAGGCCTACCATGGAATTGGAGAAGGCAATGCCAGCCATGGTGGACGCCTGCGCCAGCTCCAGGCGGTTATCGCTGTCTTTGGGGTTATCCATGACCTTCAGCAGAGAGGTGCTGACCTTTTTGATCGCCGCCGTTGCATAGGCGTCACTCAGCGGGTTCTTGGCCATGCAGGTGAAGGCTTCGGTGGCATGGGTCATGGCATCCATGGCTGTGGCGGCGGTTATGTGCGGTGGCAGTGTCAGGGTCATTCTCGGGTCGATTACCGCCGCGTTGGGCAGCAGGAACGAGGACGAAAATGGCAGTTTTACTGACTTGGCTGTATCGGTGATCACCGCAACCGAGGTGACTTCAGACCCGGTCCCGGCGGTGGTCGGAACCACCAGGAACGGCTTCAACGGGTGCTTGATAATGCCCGCGCCGCTGTACTCGGCGATGTTGTCACCACCTTCTGACACCAGGATATTCACCGCCTTTGCGGTATCGATGGCGGAGCCGCCCCCCACGGCAATGAGAGAGTCACACTTTTCCCGGCGATAGATTCCCGCAATATCCTTAACCACGCCGGTAGAGGAGTCCGGCGGTACATCATCATAAACACTGATGATTTCCAGCCCGCTTTCCTCGCAGGCCGCAATCACCGGATCAAGCAGTCCGGCGGCGCGCACGCCCTTGTCGGTCACGATCATCGGGCGTTTTGCGCCCAGGCCGGTGAGCTCATAGGGAATGTGTTCCAGCGCTGCTTTACCGGCAATCACCTTGACCGGGCAGAAAAACTCATAGTATTGGTTGCTCATTATGCTCTCACCGTCTCGACAAAATTGGTTGCTACCTTGAGGTAAATACGCGCCGCACTGAGGAGTTTCTCGGGCAGGTGCAGGTTCGAGGGGTATTCTTTTACCGCACGTTCGGCGACCAGTCTGGGCAGGATGAAGGTCTCAAGCCGGTTCAGGATCCGCGTCATTCGAATGGCATAACTGATATCGCCGTCCACCAGCATGCGGTCATTGGCGAAGGCGACCGACGTCTTTTCCTGAAACGAAAGCACCAGGAAGGCATGGGCGATGTGCTTGAACTGGATGGACAGGTTTACCGGCCGTGGTGCCGAATCGCCATGGTAGTGGAAACGGCCATCGCCAATATGTTCTATGATCAGGCGGGAGCCGTCTGGCATTACCATCATTTCAAACAGGAAGCCTTCGGGCAGGCCCCGGGCTTCCTTCTGTACCTGGTCATCAACTTCGCTGACGGCCTGAAGCGCGCGCCCCATGACCTGGAACATCAGCTCTACATAAAGCCTGCGGGCCTGGAAGACCATCGGCTGGATACGTTTCGCGAGCATGGCAATCGTCCGATTGTTGTTTCGATACCCCGATTTTTAGAGTTATTGCTCTAAAAGTCAATGCGAACGGTGACGTTAGTTCTGCGTCAGTTGGGCCAGCTTCTGTTTTGCCTCCTGCGCGATCTCACCTTCAGCCTCAGCCGCGGTGCTGTAATACTGGATAGCGTCGTCCCGGCGATTCTGGCTGACGGCAATGTCACCCAGGCGCAGATAGGCAATGGAAGTGGGCACGGTCTCGTTGGCCTTGCTCAGCCGTTCTTTCGATTTGTCGAGCATGTTCTGCTCCAGCGCGTTGAGGCCGCTGTGAAGCTGGTAGGTAAACATTTCCGGATAAAGGGACGTAGCCTTGTCAAAGTCTGCACCGGCTTTTTCCGGATTGTCCTGTGCCTTGTAGATCCGGCCGCGCAGCGAGTAGAAAGCAGCTTCTTCCGGCTCGATCCTGATGGCCTCGTTTACCTTGGCCAGTGCCTCATCAAGTTTGTCGTCACTGGCCAGCTTCATGGCTTCATCGTGGGCGTCGTAGGCGGGCTGCAGGCTGCGCAGAAACTCAGTTTTCTGCTGGTACTCTTCACGGCCGCGAAATCCGCCAGCGCCAATCTCGTCCACCAGTTCCTGGTTTTCCCGGACCCGTTTCCGTGACGGCGGGTGAGTCGCAAACATGCCTTCGATAAAGCTGGTTTCCCGGCCCTCGGAGAGTTTCACGAAGAGTTCCTGAAGTTCCACCGCTGCCTGTGGGTCGTAGCCAGCTTCTTTCATGTAGCGTATTCCGTAATGGTCCGACTCAAGTTCATCCCCCTGACTGTACTGTGCCAGGGCAAGCTGGGCGCCCATGGCTGCGCCACCCATGATCAGCCCGGCCCATTCGTTATCTGAGAGCGCAAAGCCCAGTCCCGCGACACCGGCACTGATCAGCATGCCCTGCTGCATTCTTTGCACACTGTGGCGTGCGGCTGCATGCACAATCTCATGGCCAAGAACCGAAGCCAGTTGGGCCTCATCGTCAAACTCTGTCAGCAGGCCGCGGTTGATCGCGATCTTGCCGCCTGGCAACGCCCAGGCGTTTGGCACGCTGCTGTTCAGAACCACAAATTCGTAGGGGAGGTCAGGCCGGTCGCTGACCTTCGCCAGCTTCTGACCCACTTCCTGAACGTATTGATTGAGATCCGGGTCGAGATAGAAACGGCCACCCTGGGTCTGCTGGGTTGGCTTGTACTGTTCACTTCCGATAGACAGTTCCTGGCTTTCAGGGATCAGTGAAAGCTGCTTTTTCCCGGTAACCGGATTGACAGCACACCCGGAAAGAATAACCAAGAAAATAATAAAGGTCAGGTATCGAAATCCAGCATGGGTATTCACGGATAAAACTCCTTGGTCGGTTTCCCTGGGCGAGCCTGCCGGCTGCGTCATCTTTTCTACAGATCTGTTACGTTTATACCATATCGCCACCGGAAGCTGTGTTACCACAGTACGGAGCCCTCCGTATGGAGGTGGCCCTGCCATTACGTTAACATTGGTCCCCGTTAATCCTCTCTATTCATCGATATCCGGACCCCTCATGGGCATTTACCTGGAGCTGATAGCACTCGTCTGGTTTCTGGTTTGCTGGCTCGGTTACACCGAGTACTCCAAGCGCAAGGCCAATGACCGTCCGTGCCTTTCCAATACCCTGGATCTATACCGGGAAGACTGGATGCGGGTGATGCTGAGGCGGGATAACCGTATTTCCGATGCGTCCGTGGTAGGCAACCTGGAGCGCAACGGTGCCTTCTTTAAATTCACCTGGTCCATGAGGATGTATAACTTCGTGGCAGTGCTGATCGGTAGCGCGCCTCTGACAACTGACACCAAGGCCAGCCCCGCCTCGCGGGAGGCATTCGCCAGGAGTGCCGGTCAGGTCTGCAACATGGCGGGGGACGCTTTCAACCTGGGCTTGCGCTCTTACTATTACGCCCTGGCTGTTGTGTCCTGGTTTATCCATCCGGTGGTATTCATGGCTGCCTCCACACTGGTTGTGATCGTCCTGTACCGTCGGGAATTTCGTTCAGCCGCACTGTTGGCACTGCGCTCAGGCAAGGTGTTCGAGGAGCCTGCGCCAAAGCAGGAAACCGACAAAGAAACTCAAAGCTGATCTGACGAGCCAGACTTTATGAACGACGCCATGAGAATGGACCGGGTCCGCCGTTTTATAGAAACACTTAACCAGGGCCGCGAACTGGGCCCACTTTCTTCTGGAAGACTGAGTTGCTGAAACTTTTGGCCTTGAAAACCCCGAGCCCGCCCCCAATTCCTGCCCAGACCTAAAAATTTCGTGCAAGAACGAGCGCAGATTGTAAGTAACGCCGGGCACATTTGCAGTGCCCAGATGCAAATTCGGGAGAAAAGAACGCTATGACGGTTGAATCGCAAAAAGAAACTCTGGGTTTTCAGACGGAAGTTAAGCAGCTGCTTAACCTGATGATTCATTCCCTGTATTCAAACAAGGAAATTTTTCTTCGGGAGCTGATTTCCAACGCGTCAGACGCGGAAGACAAGCTCCGTTTTGCCGCTCTGAAAGACGATAGCCTGTTTGAAAATGATCCGGAGCTGAAGATTCGCCTGGATTACGATGCAGAGAAGAACACCGTCACTCTGTCGGATAATGGCATCGGCATGGGCCGTGATGATGTCGTCCAGAACCTGGGCACCATAGCTCGCTCTGGCACCGCGGAATTCCTCAAGCAGCTTTCCGGTGACGAGAAAAAAGACAGCAAGCTGATTGGTCAGTTTGGCGTCGGTTTCTATTCATCCTTCATCGTGGCGGATGCCGTGGAAGTCTTTACCCGTCGCGCAGGTGCACCGGTGGAAGAGGGAGTGCACTGGGAGTCCAAAGGCGACGGTGAGTTCACCATCGAGAACGTGGATCTGAACGAGCGTGGCACGACAATCGTTCTGCATCTGAAAGATGACGCCAAGGAGTTTGCTGATGGCTTCCGCTTGCGCAACCTGGTGAAGAAGTACTCCGACCACATTTCGTTCCCGGTGGTCATGAAGTCCGAATCCGAGGAAGAGGGCGAGAAGGGCAAGGACGAAACCGTCAATGATGCGACGGCCCTGTGGACTCTTTCCCGCAGTGAGATCAAGGACGAAGAGTACAAGGAATTCTACAAGCACATCTCCCACGACTTTGAAGATCCGCTGACCTGGTCCCACAACAAGGTGGAAGGCAAGCTGGATTACACCAGCCTGCTGTATATCCCCGGCCGTGCGCCGTTTGATCTTTACAACCGGGAAGCGCCCCGTGGCCTGAAGCTTTATGTGCAGCGCGTGTTCATCATGGACG
The DNA here is from genome assembly GCF_041686475.1 of Marinobacter sp. GTDB lineage: Bacteria > Pseudomonadota > Gammaproteobacteria > Pseudomonadales > Oleiphilaceae > Marinobacter. The sequence goes on along the minus strand of NZ_JAWLDU010000021.1, from coordinate 32,540 downwards.
ATGCCGAGCAGTTCCTGCCGCTGTACCTGCGCTTCACCAAGGGTGTCATCGATTCCAACGATCTGTCGCTGAACGTTTCCCGTGAGATCCTCCAGAACGACAGCACCGTGGACAGCATTCGAACCGCCGTTACCAAGCGTGTTCTGGACATGCTTTCCAAACTGGCGAAAAAGGAGCCGGAACAGTACCAGCAGTTCTGGAATGAGTTCGGTACTGTGCTGAAGGAAGGTCCGGCTGAAGACTTCAGTAACCGCGAGAAGATCGGCGGTTTGCTGCGGTTTGCTTCCACTCACACTGGCGAAGAAACCCAGAATGTGTCGCTGGACGAGTACATTGGCCGAATGAAGGAAGGCCAGAGCAAGATCTATTACATTACTGCTGACAATTTCATGGCGGCCAAGAGCAGTCCCCATCTGGAAGTCTTCCGCAAGAAGGGTGTTGAGGTGCTTATCCTCTCCGACCGGATTGACGAGTGGATGATGGGCTACCTGAACGAATATGATGGTAAGCAGTTCCAGGACGTTGCGCGCGGTGATCTGGATCTTGGTGAAGTGGAAACCGAGGAAGACAAGAAGCACAAGGAAGAGGCAGCCGAGGAGCACAAGAACCTGCTGGAGCGTATCAAGACGGCTCTGGGCGACCGCGTTCAGGACGTAAGGGTCACCAATCGCCTGACAGATTCACCGGCCTGCCTGGTCGTCGGGGACTTTGACATGGGCGCCCAGATGAAGAAAATCATGGAAGCTGCCGGCCAGAAAGTGCCCGACAGCAAGCCGATTTTCGAGATTAACGTTGACCACCCGCTGGTACAGCGCCTGGAAAGTGAGCAGGGCGAAGATCGATTCAATGAGCTGTCGGCAGTCCTGCTGGACCAGGCCACACTGGCAAGTGGTGAGCAGCTGCAGGATCCGGGCGCGTACGTAAGCCGCCTGAACCGCCTGCTGCTGGAACTGGCCAACTAGGGCCAGCTTACGTCGGTCGGATTAGCGAAGCGTAATCCGACCGACGTTTTATGTAACCTGCGACTGCAAAGGTGCCATGCATCAGATCATCGTGGACGTCGAAATCAGCCCGGATGAGTGGCTAAAGCTTTATCAGGGCGTTGCTACTGATGTCCGCACCACGGCCCGGGACGGCCGCTCCGTCCGTTTTCCGGCCCGTATTCTCTCTCGTTTCTATCTTAAGGATGGTATTCGCGGCAGCTTCCGGATTCTTTTCGACGATGCCGGGAAGTTCACATCCATCGAACGACTCTGATCTTTTTTGCCCTGCCATTGGCAAAACCTTTCAAGAATTTATTTTTAATTAATTGTATCAAGCCTTCCACATCGCGTTACTGTGAAAGTGTTCCCGTCAGGCAGGAGACGTCCCTTTGTTAATCTGCGGGAAATTCAATAGGCATACACTATCTGGGGCATAACTAATACTCAGAGTAGAGCGCTTTTTTTGACCTATAGTTAGTGGTGCAATCGTAAAATTAGTGCCGTATTGCCAAATCGAATTAGGAGAGAGAAATGACAGAGAACAATAGCTCAGGCGGTAAGTGCCCGGTAATGCACGGGTCGAACACGCAGGAGAAGGCCGATGTGGTGTCCTGGTGGCCAGAAAACCTGAAGCTGGACATCCTGCATCAGCACGACAGCAAAACCAACCCGATGGGCGAAGAGTTTGACTATCGCGAAGAGGTCAAAAAGCTCGACTACGAAGCTCTCGAGAAAGACATGCACGAGCTGATGACCAACAGCCAACAATGGTGGCCTGCGGACTGGGGTCATTATGGCGGCCTGATGATCCGTCTGGCATGGCACGCAGCTGGCACCTATCGTGTATCCGACGGCCGCGGTGGCGCAGGTACAGGCAACCAGAGATTCGCGCCTCTGAATTCCTTCCCTGATAACGGCAATCTCGACAAAGCACGTCGTTTGCTGTGGCCTTTGAAGAAAAAGTACGGCAATAAGATCAGCTGGGCCGATCTGTTTATCCTGGCTGGCAACGTTGCATATGAATCCTTTGGATTCAAAACCTTCGGCTTTTCCTACGGCCGCGAGGACATCTGGCACCCTGAATACGACATCTATTGGGGTGCGGAAAAAGAGTGGCTGGCTCCATCCGATAGCCGTTATGAGGATGTGGATAAGCCGGATACCATGGAGAATCCGCTGGCAGCAGTCCAGATGGGCCTCATTTATGTGAACCCGGAAGGGGTGAATGGCGTTCCCGATCCGCAGAAGACCGCTGAGCAGGTTCGTACAACCTTTGCACGCATGGCGATGAACGACGAAGAAACCGCCGCTCTGACTGCTGGTGGCCACACCGTTGGTAAGACCCACGGTAACGGTGATGCTGAGACTCTTGGCCCGGATCCGGAAGGCGCTGACGTTCATGAGCAGGGGCTTGGCTGGATCAACCCGAATCTGGATGGCAAAGCAACCAACGCCATTACTTCAGGTCTCGAGGGTGCCTGGACTACCAACCCGACCCAATTCGATATGGGATACTTTGACCTGCTGTTCGGCTATGAATGGGAGTTGAAGAAGAGCCCGGCTGGTGCGAACCAGTGGGAGCCGATTGATATTAGGGAGGAAGACAAGCCGGTCGACACCACCGATCCTTCTGTCCGCCGCAATCCGATGATGACCGATGCGGATATGGCCATGAAGGTGGATCCGAAGTACCGCGCAATCTGCGAGAAGTTCATGGCAGATCCGGACTACTTCAAGGACTGTTTCGCCCGCGCCTGGTTCAAGCTGACTCACCGGGACATGGGGCCCAAAGCCCGCTATATCGGTCCGGACGTTCCGTCTGAAGATCTGATCTGGCAGGATCCCTGCCCGCAGGGCGAGACCAATTACATCGAGGAAGTGGTCAAGGAAAAAATCGCTGAAGCCGGCCTGGGCATCAGCGAGCTGGTATCGACAGCCTGGGATAGCGCCCGTACCTTCCGCGGTTCTGATATGCGCGGTGGTGCCAACGGTGCCCGCATCCGTCTGGCTCCCCAGAAAGACTGGGAAGGCAACGAGCCGGATCGTCTGGCCAAGGTACTGAAGGTCTACGAGAAGGTCTCTGCGGATACCGGTGCCAGCATTGCAGACGTTGTCGTTCTGGGTGGCAACCTGGGTATCGAGATGGCCGCCAAGGCAGCGGGGCACGAAGTGCATGTGCCGTTCCTCAAAGGTCGCGGTGATGCAACGGACGAGATGACCGACGCCGAGTCTTTCGAGCCGCTGGAGCCGCTGGCTGATGGCTTCCGTAACTGGCAGAAGAAAGACTACGTGGTCAAGCCGGAAGAGTTGCTTCTGGACCGCGCCCAACTGATGGGTCTGTCAGCTCCTGAAATGACTGTCCTGCTCGGTGGCATGCGTGTGCTGGGTACTAATCACGGTGGCACCAAACATGGTGTGTTCACGGATCGCGTTGGCCAGCTGACCAATGACTTTTTCGTAAACCTCACTGACATGGCAAACGGTTGGGAGCCGACTGGCAAGAACTCCTACAACATTGTGGATCGCAAGAACGGCAACACCAAGTTCACCGCGACCCGTGTTGACCTGGTGTTTGGTTCCAACTCCATACTGCGTGCCTACGCAGAGGTTTATGCCCAGGATGACAACGAAGAGAAGTTTGTGAACGACTTCATTGCAGCCTGGACCAAGGTCATGAACGCTGACCGTTTTGACGTCAAGTAAGACCTGCCAGTGAATGGGCACCCCGGTAACGGGGTGCCCTTCATGGCCATTTTATAGTTCCTGGCTACCAACTCCCCGCCAAATTCCTTACAATCCGCCCAGCCCGAATTCTGAACACGCTTGACCTGAGCGAGTCCCTCTTTTTGCTGGAGCATCCATGCGAATCATCCTCGCCCCGATGGAAGGGCTGGTCGACGCCCCTATCCGTGAAACCCTGACCAGGGTTGGCGGGATTGACCGGTGCGTGACGGAATTCATTCGCGTGACTCACGGCATGCTTCCGCCAAGAGTGTTCTATAAGTACGCGTCGGAACTGCACAACCAGTCGCTGACTGAAGTGGGCACGCCGGTAGCCATTCAACTCCTCGGCTCAGATCCTTATCAGATGGCCCGTCATGGCGTAAAAGCGGCGGAACTGGGGGCAACCCAGGTGGACATCAACTTTGGCTGCCCCGCAAAAACCGTGAACAAACACAAAGGTGGCTGCGTGCTGATGCGTGAGCCAGAGCTGATGCACGCAATTGTGGCTGCAGTGCGCGAGGCTGTGCCGAAGGAAGTGCCGGTGACCGCAAAAATGCGCCTCGGTTATGACGACCGTTCCATGGGCGTCGCCTGTGCCCAGGCACTGGAAGCTGCCGGCGCCGAAGAAATTGTTATCCATGCTCGCAGCAAGGTGGATGGCTACAAGCCGCCGGCCTATTGGGAAGAAATTGCCCGTGCCCGGGAAGCGGTGAAAGCCCCTGTCATTGCCAATGGTGAAATCTGGACCGTAGCGGATTACTGGCGCTGCCGGGAAGTGTCCGGGTGTGACGATGTAATGATCGGCCGAGGCCTGATTGCACGGCCGGATCTGGCGCGGCAGATCAAGGCAAGCCAGAAGAGTGTAACAGTACCGGACATGACCTGGCCGGAAGCCGTGGCGCTGGTTCTTGAGTACGCCACCGTTCTGCAAGGCTGGCTCGAAGACCGCTATGTAACCGGTCGTATCAAGCAGTGGCTCAACTTCCTACGCCAGGGCTTTGCCGAGGCCGAGGCACTCTGGCCGGAAGCTCGGAAGCTCCGCCAGGTTGCACCCATGCTGGCCTGCCTCGAACAGCCGGTAACCGCTGCCGATTCACGGGCCGCCTGAAGGCTGCCCCTTTCGGGTCAACCCTCCATATCTGCTGAGTACCGCCCCAGGGTTGCCAGGCTGTTGAGTTTTGCCCGCTTCAGCAGGGCGTCCTGGGCAGAATCTCTGTTGGAGGATATGCCGGCCCAGGCTTGCTGCGCTGGCTCCTGCAGGGCACGGCCGTAGGAAAAGCTCAGGACCCATGGCAGTGAGGTACCGCTGTTCATGGCGTTAAGGTTCAGCGTTGCTTCCTCGGGTGTCTGTCCGCCGGAAAGGAAGTTGATCCCGGGAACCGCTGCCGGAACCACCCTGCGAAATACCCGCAGGGTGTGCGCGGCAACTTCCTCCGGGCTGGCCTTCTGGCCGGTGGCATTGCCTGGAGTAACCATGCTGGGTTTGAGAATCATGGTTTCCAGTTCAACCCGGTGGCGCCTCAGGGCCCGGAATACTTCACTGATAACGGCTTCGTTGACATTCGCACTGCGTTCAATGGTGTGGCTGCCATCGATGAGCACCTCTGGCTCAACGATCGGTACCACACCGCAGGACTGGCAGATCGCCGCATAGCGCGCGAGAACCTCGGCATTGGCCTCGATCGCGGCCTGGCTGGGGTTGATGTCAGTGATATGGTAAACGTTACGCCACTTGGCAAATCGCGCCCCCAGCTCCTTGTATTGCTCAAGCCGGTTGGCCAGTCCGTCCAGGCCTTCGGTAATCTCATCACCTGGTGCATTCACCATCGGGCCCTTGCCCTTGTCCACTTTGATGCCCGGAACAACGCCCTGGCTGGCGGCAACTGAGGAGAGCAGTCTGCCATCGTCTGATTTCTGGCCCAGGGTTTCTTCAAACAGAATGACGCCACTGACGTAGTCGCCCAACCCTTGCGTTTTCAGCAGCAGGCTGCGGTATTCACGACGTTTTTCTTCGCTGGACTCCACACCAACCGCATTGAACCGCTTGGCAATGGTCGGGTGGCTTTCATCCGCCGCGAGAATTCCCCTGCCGGGCTGAACCATTTCGTGGATCGTAGCGTTCAGTTCTTCCTGAGTGGTCATCATGAGCTCCTTGTTGATCTGTGACGGACTGAGTATGCATGCGCGCTGTCATCTCATTGTAGACTGAGATTTGCGCGCCGGAATTTGATCTGCGCTAAGGCAAAAAGCGATGCCATGAATTAGTCTGTAGATGATAACAACAAGGAAGGGGGAATGCCTGAAAATGAAAACCGTTGTCAGTATCAGCCAGGGATCTACCGAGCACGACTACGAACTCGAAACCGAGTTTATGGCTCAGCCTTTTCGTATCATCCGTATCGGCACAGACGGCGACCTCTCCAGGGCAGAAGCGGCGCTGGAATCGGTCCGATCCGAGGCAGACGCTATCGGCCTGAGCATGATTCACGACCACTACGAAGTGGGGCGGGAACAGCTGGAGCATCCGGACACCGCGCGGCTTGAAGCCTGCGTTCCCGACAAGTCGGTGACCACTGGTGCCGGCCTGCGTGCCATCCTCCAGGAGTGGGCGGTGCGCCACACCCAGTCGGAGCTGGGCCACTTCTTCGACAACGCCCGGGTTCTGTTCATGAATGGCCAGGCAGGGTATCGCATTGCCAGGGCGCTTTCCGAGCATACCGACAACCTGTATTTCGCCGACCCATACACCGATTTCGGTGTGCCCAGATTGCTGACATCGCTGAAGCAGCTGGAAACCTACACCTCGATTACAGCGCCCGTCATGTTCCGGCCCGGCGCTGTGAAAGCCGTAGAGACGCTTCTGCGGACCCCACTGTACCGGCTTGGCGAGGGTCTTGTTCACGGGGCTCTGCACCGCGCCGTTTCAGAGTCCCACGTGATTGTTGCCGCCATCGGAGACCTGGAGCACTTCACCCACAAGGAGCTGGACGGCAAGACCGTCATCACTTCCCGAGTGACGGATTCAGCCCTCGACTGGATGCGCTCCCGCCGTGTTGCCATGGTGGTGGACTACAGCCCCTGGCTCGAAGGCCGGCCTGTCGGTGTCAATGTGATGGAAGCGATGATCAGCGCAGCCCTTTCCCGGACACCGGGGCAACTGGGGCCGGACGACTATCTGGAGGTCATTCAGAATCTCGGCATCGAGCCCCGAATTCTATACCCGAACGGCTATCGCCGGATTAACCGGTTCGCTTTCGTGATCCATCCGCTGTCGCAGCAATACCTCACCAAAACACCACCCCTGGACTGGATTGCCAATGTGTCGCCGCCGATGGTGATGAACCTGGTTGAGAAGGCGGTGGCCTATACGCCACCGTTTATCTACTCGAAAGTGTCCGGCATCCGCTCGCCCACCGGGGATGAGATTGAAGGCTGGCTGATTACCGTGGGTGGCACTCCGCGGGAAATCATGGCCCACGGCCCGGAATTTACCTACGCCAGGCTGCTACAGGCTGCAAAACTGGCGAAAAAGATGGGTGCGCAGATTATGGGCCTTGGTGCCTTTACCAAAGTGGTGGGCGATGCCGGCATCACCGTGGCGAAGCGGGCGCCGCTGCCTATTACCACAGGTAACAGCTACAGTGCCTCCGGCGCTCTCTGGGCTGCCCACGACGCCATGAAGAAAATAGGGCTTGTGACCATTGGCCCGAGCGGGAAAGCCGCCGGCAAGGCCATGGTGGTCGGCGCGACCGGCGCCATTGGTTCGGTTTGCGCCCGCCTGCTTGCCAAGGCCGTTGATGAAATCTACCTGGCCGCGCCAGAGCCAGCCAAACTGCTGTCGCTTAAAGAAAGCATCGAACAGGAAACGCCGGAAGCCATTGTGCATATTGCCGGCTCTGCAGACCGGGATCTGGCCGAGATGGACATGATTGTCACCGCCACCTCAGGTGCCGGCAAGCGCATCCTGGACATCATGAAAGTAAAGCCCGGTTGTGTGATTACCGACGTTGCCCGGCCGCTTGACATTCCCGCAGAGGACGTGGCGAGGCGCCCGGATGTTATGGTGATCGAGTCCGGCGAGATCCAGCTTCCCGGCGAAGTGCATATGAAAGACATAGGCCTGCCGAAGGGAATTGCCTATGCCTGCCTGGCGGAAACCATCGTGCTTACTCTGGAAGGGCGGTTCGAGAACTTCACCCTGGGCCGGAATATCGAATGGGAAAAAGTACGGGAAATCTACAAGCTTGGCCTGAAACACGGTATGAAGCTGGCGGCCATTTCGGGGGTCAATGGCGTATTCAGCGAAGAGGACTTTGAGCGGGTCAGGGTATTGGCAGAGCAGGAGAGATCCCATGCGCCTGCTTGAGGTATTGTGTAGGTTGGCATTAAGCCAAAAACGCCAGGGAGGCCTTTCAGATGACCTGTATATTGTTGGGTGTGGCGGCAGTGATATCGGATATTGCCGTGGACTCGGTTGTAGCCCCTGCAGGTCGCCAATGTCCTTACCCCCCCCCCAATCGCAATAGCGAAGGGCTGAGCCGTCAGGTGCGGGAACAGGAAGATTAAAAAATCGTCCTGCTCCCAACGCTAATCCTCAGGAGGAAGGGTCCATCAGGCCCGCGTAGCGAACACCGCTCAGTAACGCCATTTCCCGATGCCAGGTGGCCAGATCCTCTTTGCTGAATTTGCTGAGGCTGTCGTGCCCGCATGCTCTGGCCATTACCTGCATAAGAGACACCGACGCCTCGAGAAAATTCTTCAGCTGTCTGGATGCCGTATCGACATTCAGCCTGTGCCGCAAATCTTTTCGCTGGGTCGCGACCCCGGCAGGACAGTTGTTGGTATTACAGATTCGCGCGGCCACACACCCGATGGACTGGATGGCGCTGTTGGCAACCGCAATGCCGTCTGCTCCCAGTGCCATCGCCTTGACGAAAGCAATGGGAACCCGCAAACCGCCAGTGACGATAAGCGTCACCCGGCCGCTCGCCCCCTGATTATCCAGGTAACGCCGGGCACGAGCCAGGGCGGGAATGGTGGGCACGCTGATGTGGTCCCGGAACATTTCTGGAGCAGCGCCGGTGCCTCCACCACGGCCGTCAAGGATGATGTAGTCGGCGCCGGCCTCCAGGGCAAACTGAACATCCCGTTCAATGTGGTTGGCACTGAGCTTGAAACCCACCGGAATACCGCCGGTGACCTCCCTTACCCGGCTGGCGAACTGGCGGAAGTCTTCCGCCGACTGTAAATCCTCGAAGGTGGGCGGTGAGGTGAAAGGTTCTCCTTCCTTGATGCCCCTTACCTCGGAAATCCTGCCGGTATTCTTGTTGCCGGGCAGGTGACCACCCGTTCCTGTTTTTGCACCCTGTCCGCCTTTGAAATGGAATGCCTGAACCTGCTTCAGGAGTTCCTCGTCATAACCGAATTTGGCGCTGGCCAGTTCGTAAAAATAGCGGGAATTCTCTTGCTGTTCTTCCGGCAACATTCCGCCTTCACCAGAACAAATACCGGTACCTGCCATCTCAGCGCCCCGTGCCAACGCAATTTTGGCTTCTTCAGACAGCGCACCAAAGCTCATGTCTGACACGAACAGGGGCATACTCAGGGTGAGGGGTTTTTTGGCTTTCGGGCCGATGACAAGTTCGGTAGACACCTCAGCGTCTTCCATCAGCGGTTTGCTGGCCAGCTGGGCCACCATTAGCTGCAAGTCGTCCCAGTGGGGCAGGGTATGACGGGGAACCCCCATTGCTGTTGTCGGGCCATGGGGGCCCATATCATCCAAGCCTTCGCGGGAAAGCTGGTGGATGAAAGCAACGGTTGGTTCCTCCTGTGTGGCTTTTGCCTCGGGTGCCTTCGCGGAATCTCCGTCATCCTTATCCGACTCATCACCCCCATCATCATCCTCAGGCCCTTCCTTGCCCACCTGCTCCTTGTCGAACCGGGCATGGGTGCCATCGCAGAAGGGGGCGTCTCCGGTGTACTTGCACTGGCAAAGCACGGCTTGTTCGTCTTTTTCGGCAACGAAGCTTTTGGGAGTGAAATCGGTATCGGCGTGGGAACCATCGCAGAAGGGCTGGTCATCGGAGCGTCCGCAGGTGCAGAACAGATACTCCTCGCCTTTCTTCAAGGTGACTTTTCTGGGTTTGTTGTCCGCGATAACGGGATTGCTCATAGATCCAGCTCCTTGATTAGCTAGAGGAGTTGCGGCAGGGCCCATGATGTGGATTGGCCAACCGGGCGTCGCCACGATTGGCCCGGCAGGTCAAAGTCCCTGGGCACCCCGGCGCAGCCATTCATGTACGAAAGCAAGTTTGTGGCGCGCGAAACTTGATAATACAAACGGATACAGGTCCGACAGGCCCATGGATCGGTTGACGTGATTCACGCCTACAGCGATCGAAGCGGCGATCTGAATCAGCCGTTGGGCGTCCGGCTCGGAATAGGGATCCCAGTTGGGGCCGGGCACATCCGCAGAGGTGAGGCCTCCGGCCACAAAGCTGTCTGTAAGGTCCGTCAGGTGAAGCAGGTGGGCAGCCGTTTCGGCCCAGTCTTCGTGGGGATGAGCCGAGGCATAACTGGTCAGGTAGTATTGTTCCCACTCCGCCGGAGGGCCATTTTCATAGTGGTGCTGCAGCGCCCCGGGATAGCTGATGCGTTCATCGCCAAACATTGCCCGAAAGGCTTCAAGGAAGTCCTCGCGCAGGCTCAGGCGCCACCAGAGCATGTGGGCGATCTCATGGCGCATGTGGCCAATCATGGTGCGGTAGGGTTCTTCCAGAGCTTCGCGGCGCGTTGTTCTAAGTACCGGGTCTGCCTCGGCCACACTGATGGTCACCACGCCCTGGGCATGACCCATGGGCACCGGGGTAGGGCCTTCGGCAAGCATGTGGAAAACCGGACGTGCACCCGGGTCCTCGGGGCGGAACCAGTGCCAGCGGCCCAGGTTATCCAGTGCCCAGCGTTTGGCCGCTTCGGTTTGCGCCCAGTTGGGCATGGCATTGGGAATGGAAGGGTCTGGTGCCAGCGCTGTCATAGCGCAGGAGCGGCAGAAGGCGCCCTGTTCGGGCGCAATCCAGTTACAGCCGATCACATCCCGATTGGCGCAGAAAGGTGGCATGGGCAGGAACGACCGTGCCTGAGGATCGTAGGCGACGGGTGTTCCGTCAGCAGTGGTCAGATTGTCAAACCAGAGTGAGCCGGAACCAACGGGGTTGGCGAAAACGCGCATAGGTGAAGTCTTCCAGCTGAATGAACTTCGAGTATAGAAACCATCGGCGCGCGGTGTCCAATCCCTAGCTTACCGATTTTCTTGACCGCCAGAAGCGCGCGATCGCGGGCTTTACGCTTACACCATGAACGAGAATCGACAAGGCCACCACTACCAGGGTCAGGTGAATCAGGTCCAGTGCAATAGCTCCGGGTAGTCCGTGCTGGATAGCGTACATAAGGTAGTACAGTGAGCCGATACCGCGTACCCCGAACCAGCCTGCAAGGTTACGCATACGCATGGGAGCGTTGGTTCCGAGCAGGCCGATATGGACGCTGATGGGACGCGCCACAAAGAACAGGAAAGCGGCAAATCCGACGGCGCGCCAGCTCCAGGAGTCCCAGAAAAGTGACCCGCCAATCAACAGCACCAGGACGATTTCGGCCAGTCTTTCCAGATGTTCATTGAATATCAGCGAGCTCTGGTGAACATGGGCGATGGCCCGCGGTGCGTCACCCGGTTGAGTTTCTCCGGACGTGGAGGCTTCATAGCGCTGCTTCAGGCCGGCCAGCTTCAGCTCCGTATGCCGTAACGCCACCGCTGCACTGAAAACCGCCAGAAATCCCCAGGCGCTTAGTAGCAGGCTGATACCATAGGCAGAAGCGATCAGTCCCAGGCCCAGAAAACTCTCAAGGAACTCGGAGTTGGTATAGGTGGTGCGCAGTTTCTGCACCAGCCAGCCAACGGCATAGCCGGCCAGCACACCAATGCCAATGCCCGCGCCGGTGGCCCAGACCACATCGACCGCCAGCCAGCGCAGACCGTCGTCACCGAGATCGTGCAGGCCCAGCAGGCCCAGCCCGAGCATGACAAAGGGAAAGGCGCTGCCATCGTTGATTCCGGCTTCGCAGGTCAAGGCAAATCTCAGGCGGTCAGGGTCATCGGCGTGGCGAACCTGCACCTCCGTTGCGAGCACGGGATCCGTGGGTGCCAACACCGCACCCAGAAGAACAGCGGCGCCGAAGGGCAGGGCGAGCCAGTAATACCCGAATATCGCGACCAGGCCTACGGTCAGCGTCATTGAAACAACCGCGAGTTGAAGGGGATTGCGCCAGCGTTTAAAAGTCACGGGTGCGGGCATCTTCACCCCGGCGCAATACAGCGAAATCAGCACCGCAATTTCGGTCATCAATTCCAGCAGCGCCGACTCTTCCAGCGGATTGAAGTGAAACAGGCCAAAGCCCATGGGGCCAACCACGAAACCGATGAACAAATAAACCATGGCGGATGTTGCGGGCACGGTTTTGATGTAGGAGGCGGTGAAGCCCACTACCAGCAGTAGTGAGCCAAGTAATATAAACCAGGTGGCAGTGGTCATGGATAGCTCATCGCAGAGTGATGGTGTGCCGGTAGTTTTTCACGACTATTGGCAGCCCACGGTGCACTCTTCGATGACCGATTGCCATTTCGTCCCTATTAAATCGCAGTAAAGGAACCCTCTTTGTCGGGTGCATCGGCTGCTCGGAATCATCACTGGTCTCGGTTCTCCAGCCGGAAGCCGGCTTTTCATAGCCGAACGAGCGCCTGCTCGACCGCCTGGGCAGCATGAATCTCTGTTGTATCGTAAAGCGGAACGGACGTATCGGCCTGGCGGATCAACAGGCCGATTTCCGTGCATCCCAGAATAACCGCCTGCGCGCCCTGCACTGAAAGTGAGGCGACAATATCGAGATAGGCCTCACGGGATCCAGGCTTGATCTGTCCCCGGCACAGTTCCTCGTAGATTATCTGGTGAACCACGTCCCGCTGGGCCTCGTCCGGTGTGATTACCTCAATGCCGGATGCTTCCAGGCGCTCGCGATAAAACGCCTGTTCCATGGTAAACCGCGTGCCAAGCAAGCCCACGCGGGTAACGCCATCCCGGGCCAGAACTTTCGCAGTGGCATCGGCAATGTGAAGCAGGGGAATGCGAATGCCCTGTTCAATTTCAGGTGCCACCTTGTGCATGGTGTTGGTGGCGATCACCAGAAAATCTGCACCTGCGCTTTGTAATGAGCATGCAGCATCCGTGAGAATCCGGGCCGTGGCCGGCCAGTCACCCTGATGCTGAAGGGTCTCAATCTCCGCGAAATCAACACTGTAAATTACCAGCTTTGCCGAGTGCAGCCCGCCCATCCGGGCTTTCACGCCTTCATTGACCAGCCGGTAATAGGTTTGCGTGGATTCCCAGCTCATGCCGCCCAGAAGGCCAATGGTTTTCATAGGTCTTGTCCTGTTTTCAGTTCAATCGATCGCAAACGATTTTTGCTTCTTTGGATCCGGTTCTGCGTACCCCGCGTATTACCCGCTGTTAACTCTTGAAAGACATCAAGGTGTGACCACATGCGCTGGTGATTGTCGAGGTATTAATCGGAGGCCTGACCATTACCGCGTGATCTGATTTCAAGGCTCAAAGGACGATAACAATGCTTAGTATTGAAACTCTATCGTTGGATCAGTATAGCTTTGTAGGCAATGCTTTTTCTTTCGGTCTGGCCGTCATGGCTTCGACGACTCTATTTCTCTGGCTGATGCGTTCGTCAGTCGCTCCCGGTTACCGGATGGCGATAACGATTACCGGTCTGGTAACAGCTATCGCTGCCTATCACTATCTGCAGATCATGCTGTCCTGGGACAAGGCCGTGGACGTCTCCTCCGGTGAACTTGCTGCAACCGGCGAACCTTTCAACCAGGCATACCGATATGTGGATTGGCTCTTGACAGTGCCACTTCTGCTCGTAGAGCTCATCCTGGTAATGAAACTTAGTCAGGACGAGACCTGGAACAGAGCTCTCAAACTGGGTGGTGCTGCCGCTCTGATGATTGTTCTGGGTTACCCGGGTGAGGTCGCTGACGGCGCCGGAACGCGCTTCCTGTTCTGGATCCTGTCGATGATTCCGTTCATCTACATTCTGTACCAACTGGTTGTGGGTCTTAAAGAGTCTATTGAAAAGCAGCCTGACAATGTCAAGCAGTTGATTCATTACGCAACCTATCTTGTCATTGCCTCCTGGGCGTTCTATCCGATCGTCTATCTGCTGCCGCTGCTGGGAATCACCGGTGGTTCCGCAATCGTCGCAGTTGAAGTGGGCTACACAATTGCGGACATCGTAGCGAAAGCCGTATTCGGCCTGGTGATCTTTACCATCGCGGTGCGCAAGTCTGCAGCTGAGGGCTATAAAGCGGCCACAGAGTCTTAGGGTTCAATGGGTACTTTGTAGCGGTGGATGGTGCAGAAGGAGAAGATTGCATATAACTTGTCAACGTCCTGTGCACGGCAGTTCACGGACCGGAGATGAGTATGACGCCATGGAAGGCGCACATCCGCGGCGAACTCGGTAAAAGAGGAACCCAACAATGACAACCTCTTGTGGACCAACCGTTATGCCCGCAGCCTTAATGAAAGAAGCAGGAGACGTTTCACCCGAAACCGGTGGCGACCTTAGCGAGACCGGGGAATTAGCGCTTGTCCAGACACTCATGGCAGATCACCTCAACCGCCTGATGTCGGGGCCCGCCAGATCGGCAAGCCGCTATCAGGTGCAAACGGGGGGAAGCCTTCTGAGAGCCCGTCTGGCACTGGCCAGCGGAAGGGCTTTTGGCAGTTCCAGAAATTATCGTGTCGTGGCAGCCGCAGCTTGCGAGCTTGTCCATAATGCATCTCTGGTGCACGACGATCTTATAGACAGGGATACCATTCGTAGGGGTGCGGCCAGTGTCTGGACGCAATATGGGGATGGCATTGCTCTGTGCGCAGGCGATTTGTTGCTTTGCGCGGCCTTTGGCGTTGCGGCAGACCTGGATGATCCCAGCGAGTCGCGGCTTCTGAATCAACACCTTGCAAAAATGACCGGCCGAATTATTGTTGGGCAGAGCGTCGAGATCGCTCGTCCAGAAAACCAGTCATTGCCCAGTTTGCGTGCCTACCTGGACGCTACCACAGCGAAAACGGCACCCCTGATAGAGCTACCTTTGATAACAGGCGCGGCCGCAGTCGGTGCAGACCAACTCACCCAGGATTGCATCAGGCAACTGGCGTCTGCCATTGGGCTGGCTTATCAGATCATCGACGATCTGGATGATTTGAAATCGAAGCGTCATCCGCTGCACCCCTTCCATGCCTGGCATCATCACCGACAGGGGCAAAGGGAGGCGTCCGAACCACGAATCCGGCGAGCAACACAGCATGCCATCGCGTCCCTCAACAGGGGCAGGCGGTTATTGGTAAAACTTGAAAACAGGGAAAAGATTTCTCTGGGTCTTACAATCGATCCGTTGCTTGCAAAGCTGGAGCAGAGAGCGTTGGCACATCGCCGCAACCACCAATCGGCCGGAGCGCCAGAAGGTTATGACAGCATTATCGCAGGTTAACTCAAAGCTACAGGCCGTGGTTGTGGGCGCAGGTTTCGGCGGGCTCGCCGTTGCCTTGCGGCTGTTGGCCCGTGGTTATGCTGTAGACGTTCTGGAGAAGCATGAGGATCTGGGGGGCCGGGCGCGGACTTTCGAGCTGGACGGACACAGGTTTGATGCCGGGCCGACGGTCATCACCGCGCCGTTTCTGTTTGCCGAACTGTTCGAGCGTTTCGGCGAAAAGCTGGAAGACCATGTCACGCTGTTGCCCGTGGCTCCGTTCTATCGCATGGAGTTTGTTGATGGCAGCCATTTTGATTATGGCGACACCACAGACGCCATCGTAGCGGAAATAGAGCGTTTGTCCCCTGGCGAGGGAACCTGCTATCAGGAATTCCTCACCGCCGCCGAAGCCATGTATGAACGGGGGTTCGTGGAGTTGGCGACAAGGCCCTTTACCAGGGTTTCCGACATGCTGGAAGTGCTGCCGGATCTGGTGCGTCTTCGGGCTGACCGGAGTATTTATCAGTTTGTCTCGCAGTTCTTCAGGGATGAGCGTTTGCGGAAGGCTTTTTCGGTGCCTTCATTACTGGTAGGCGGCAATCCCTTCCGCACGTCGTCGCTCTACGCCCTGATTCATGCTCTTGAGCGCAAGGGTGGCGTCTGGTACGTCCAGGGTGGAACAGGTGCACTGATTGATGCGCTGGCGAAGCTGTTTGAGCGGCATGGCGGGCGGCTGTTTACCGGGCAATCCGTAGAACGCCTGGAAATGACAGGCCTGAAAGTCAGTGCCGCACTGACCGAACAGGGTGAGCGTTTTGGTGCCGACCTGTTGGTCAGTAACGCTGACCCGTTGTACGTCTATGACAACTGGATTGCCCGGACAACGGTGCAGCGACTGGCGGACAGTCACCGAGGCCGCCTCAAGCAATCCATGGGTCTGTTTGTGCTGTATTTCACGACGCATCGGACCTACCCGGATATCGAGCACCACACCATTGTATTCGGAGACACATTCAGGGAGATCCTTACCCAGATTTTTGACCAGCACGAGGTGCCGGGAGACCTGAGCCTGTATCTTCATCGCCCCGGGGCGACAGATCCCTCCATGGCGCCTGACACCGGCGATGCCTTCTATGTGCTGGCACCGGTACCGAACCTCCAGGGTGACCAGGACTGGGAGAAATTGGCCCCCGTTCTTGAGCAACGAATCATCGAGATTCTCGCGACGCGTCTGATGCCGGACTTACGTCAACAGGTGCGGGCAACGCGCAGCATCTCCCCTGTCTACTTCCGGAACGAGCTAAACAGTCCCTATGGCAGTGGATTTTCCATCGCGCCCACACTGACCCAGTCCGCGGGGCTGCGGTTTCACAACCAGTCCCCCCGTTACCCAAATCTTTTCTTCGTGGGGGCGGGTGTTCATCCCGGTGCCGGCGTGCCCGGTGTGGTCTGTTCGGCTGGTGTGGTTGAGAGGCTGGTCGACCGGGCTTTCCCGTTGCAACCTATGACTGAGGTCCAGCCTGACGACATTGCGATGAGCGGTGCCAAATGAAACAGACGGCTCTGCATTCAGACCAGCATTCTGACCGGCAGCCTGGTTACCAAACGGACCGGAGCGGGCCAGGCACTGACGTCCTGCGCCGCCATGGTCGAAGCTTTTATTGGGCCGGGCAACTGCTGAGCGGCGAGCAGTTGTCGAAAGCTGCCAGCCTCTACAGCCTGTGTCGCGGCATTGATGACCTGGCAGATGATGCTCTGACGGAGTCAGAGAAGGCACAGGCGCAACAGACACTTTCGGCGCTGGATCAGGCACTTTCCGAACGCCGCTTGCCGGAAGGGGAACTTCGGGCTGTTTACCTGCAGGCGCAGCAGCTACTCTCAGAAGAACCACTTGCTCTGGGGGCGCTGCGGGATATGATCGCAACAGTACAACTGGACCTGCAACCGGTTCGGGTATCGAGCCAACGCGAGCTGCTGCAGTACGCTTACGGCGTCGCAGGTACCGTCGGTGTCATGATGACCTGCCTGCTCGAAGCTCGTGATCCATTGCGGGCGTTGCCCCACGCGATCGACCTGGGTATTGCCATGCAGCTTACCAACATAGCACGTGACGTTCTTGAAGACGCTCACCTTGGCAGAGTCTACCTGCCGGCTGATGGCGCTGCCGGCACGCTGACACCCGCGGCGCTGGTGCGAGGTTGTTCAGAATCAAGGCACAGGGCCTGGCAGGGAGTCAGTGAGTTGCTCACACTGGCAGAGCGTTATTACACCAGTGGGTGGCAGGGCCTGGGCTATCTGCCGTTTCGAGCCCGGCTTGCGATTGCAGTGGCGGCGCGGGTATACCGGGAGATCGGAAGGCAGATCCTGCGGCGGGGCGAACAACGCTACTGGCAGCATCGCAGTGTGGTGAATTCGGCGCTCAAGCTCAGGGTTTCTACAAAAGCGCTGGTACAGTTGATGGCTGAGGCGATGGGTCATCGACAGACTGCTCACGACCCCAGCCTGCACAGGGGGCTTGATACCTGTCTGACCCATCGGCAACATCGGTTCTGATCGATGGCAGGCGAGCAGGAATTTGATTGTGACCTGGTGATCATCGGGGCTGGTCTGACTGGCCTTAGCCTGGCCTGCTGGCTATTGGAACTGTCCGCGCAGAAACAACAGCCGCTGCCTACCGTGCATCTGCTCGAACCTAGAGAGGAATACCATAACGACCGCACCTGGTGTTTCTGGGACAGCGAGTACCACCCTTTCCGCCACCTGATCAGCCATCGCTGGTCGCACTGGCAGGTGAGCAGGGGAGAGCGTTCGGTATCGCAATCGAGTGAACAGGCACCCTATGCAATGCTGCCTGCCGGCCGTGTTTACCAGCATGCGGTGGAGCGCATTGAATCCTGCTCCCGGCTCAGCCTGCGGCAGGGGATCACCGTTGAGGAAATCAGGGACTCTGACGATGGCGTGCTGATATCCACAGCTGCCGGGCAGTGGAGAGCCAGAGCGGTTATCGACACCCGCCCGCCGGACGCGACTCGAGTCGATCAAAAGCTCGGTTTCTGGCAAGTGTTCACAGGATACGAGATCCATTGTCCCGGCCACCGGTATGATACGGGTATGGCGAGGCTGATGGATTTTCAGCGGTGCAATGAGCATATCTGTTTCGTCTACCTGCTGCCTCTCGATCAGGATAACCTGCTGGTGGAGTGGACCGAGTTTGATCCGGGCGGGGAGTGGCCTGACTGCCAGGCCCGGTTGGAGGCCTGGCTGGATGAACGGGGCTTCGCAGATTATACGGTGAAACGCTCGGAATCCGGAAAATTGCCAATGATGCCAGTCAGCCAGTCGCGTCAACAGGGGCGGATAGTCAGGGCGGGCGTTGGTGCTGGCTGGATGCGCGCCGCCACCGGCTATCACTTTGCCACTTGCCAACGGAACTGCTCAGAGCTGGCGGGCCAGATTCTTGCTGCCGCTGCCAGCGGGCACTGGCATTTTCATTCAACCGAGGCGCGCAAACATTGGCTGGACTGGATGGACAGGGTTTTTCTGCGGGCGCTGCGCCGACACCCAGAAACCGCACCCGACTGGTTTCTGGATCTTTTTTCCGCCACCACAGCTGAACAGATGGCGCGTTTCATGAATGACCAGCCTCGCTGGGGTGATGCGGTTGCCGTGGCTGCAGCACTGCCGGCAATGCCGTTTCTACGGGCGGCCTTGCCATGACTGCGAACGCGAGGCAGACGGTGGGTGGCAATCTCCACAGAAGCTCCCGAGGACGCTGGCACCAAGGCTGTGTGCTTGTTGCTGCAGCGGTTGCGGTTCTGGCCGCCCTGGTGCTGCCACCATTATCACTGGAACAACAGTTCTGGATCATACTGGTGCCGGTTGCGGTATTCGGCCTGTCCCATGGCGGCGCCGACCCGCTCATTCTGAAACGTCTGACCGGCAACCGGCCCGGGGCCATGCCCTATGCACTGACTGCCTATTCTGCGGCTGTGCTCGGGTTCGTGGGCCTGATCTGGTTTTTTCCGGTACTTGCGCTTTTCGTGTTCCTGATGCTGTCTATCTGGCACTTCGGTTTTACCGATACGGCTTACCTCAGCTCATGCCGCAACTCCCTGTTGATCTGGGTGAGTGGCAGCCTGACGGTTCTGGGCCCGATGATCGGGCATCCTGAGCAGACCAGTGAACTTTTTGCCTGGCTGGTGAACCGAGAGACGGAAACGGTACTTGCCGTGGTCACCATTGCCGGGCCGGTGCTGGCCTCGCTGTGGCTGGTGGCCTTCGGGACGCTGGTCTGGCGCCATAATGACCATCTGGCTGCCCGCGTTTTCACAGAGCTGGTGCTGGTGGCCGCAGCCATGATTCTGCTGCCACCGCTTCTCGCGTTTACCTTTTATTTCTGTATTGTTCACAGCATTCGCCACTTCCTGTCGATTGCGGAATATCGTCTCGGGGAAGCTGAATTCAGGCAGGTGGTGCGTTTTCTGCTGCGAAAATCCGCGCCGGCAACGCTGGGTGCCATTGCTATTGCGCTGGTTGCCTGGGGTGCGCTGGTGGTGTGGAGCCCGGCTTCAAGTCTGCTGGTAGAGGGAGTGAGAGTGATGTTCTGGGGGCTGGCGGCCCTGACCGTGCCTCACGGTTTTGTTGTCAAGATGTGGTGGGACCGCCCCGTCAATGCGCCAGGGGGGTGACGGGGCAGCTTGAATCCCCAACGTAAAGACAGTGTAAAATCGGATACGCGATGGCGTTCCGGTAAATTTTCCGGCCGTATGCGTGGTATCGTCGGGCCAGACGTAATTCTCGGCACCAGACTTTAACCGGTTCTCCATGACCAGATTAACGACAAAGCTTCGTTTACGGCTGCTCCCGGCAGTTGCCGTTATCTTCCTTGCTGCCTGCGCCAGCCAGCAACAGCCTCCGCAAGTCCCGATAGAACTTCCTGCTGAATTCACCCGCACTGGAGAGCCGGTTGTTCCCGATACATGGTGGACGTCTTTTGAGGATGAACAGCTCGATAACCTGGTTGCCCGGGCCCTGGAAGATAATCTGAGTCTCCAGGCCAGCTACCAGAGGTTGCGCCAGGCGCGGGCGCTGGCAGACAGGCAGGGTGCGGCGCTTTTCCCTTCTGTGGATGCGAGCGCCGGTGCGGAGCGACAGGAAACCGACACCACTGACACCGATACCTTCAGCGCCGGCCTGAGTGCCAGCTATGAGGTAGATCTCTGGGGCAGGGTACAATCCCTGAGCGAAGCAGAGTCATTGCGTGCCTCCGCAACCCTGGCCGATCACCAGGCCGCTGCCATTTCCCTGAGTGGAGAAATTGCCAACACCTGGTTTCAGCTGGTGGAACAACGGGCGCAATTCGCATTGGCGGAAACCCAGCTGGAGACCAACAGAAATGTGCTGACCGTGATTGAATCGCGGTTTGCCACCGGGCAGAACAACAGCGCAGACGTGCTTCGTCAGCGTCAACTCGTCAGTGCCTCCCGGGAACGATTGAGTAACGTCAAGGGAGAGACCCGTGTCCTCCGGCATCAACTGGCGGTATTGCTGGGTCAGTCGCCGGGCCGCAGGGACCTGCCTGAAGACAAGTCATTGCCGCAATTACCGCCTCTGCCGGAAACGGGTGTTCCTGCCGAACTGGTCCAGCGCAGGCCGGATCTCCAGCAGGCGTGGCGAGTGGTCAGGGCCGCAGATCAGGACCTGGCGGCCGCCATCAGTAACCGTTTCCCAAGATTCTCAATCGAGGCGTCGGTTAATTCCCAGGCCAACGATACCGGGGATCTGTTTGATAACTGGCTGGCAACCCTGGCTGGCAATCTACTGGTTCCCCTGGTGGATGGTGGTGAGCGCCGCGCTGAGGTTCGCCGCTCCGAGGCGGTACTTGAAGAGCTCGTTCAGGAATACGGGCAAGCGGTTCTTGTTGCCATCCGGGAAGTTGAAAACGCTCTCGCTCAGGAACAGCAGCAGAGCCGGCGCCTGCAGAGTCTCGAGGAGCAGAGTGAACTGGCCGATACAACCTATCTGCAGCTGCGCAACCAGTATCTGAACGGCACGGCCAGTTACATCGAGGTTTTGACCGCCTTGCAAGACAAACAGGACCTTCAGCGCACGATTCTGAATACCCGCCAGCAACTACTCACTACCCGTGTTGCACTTTACCGGGCACTGGCCGGAAGCATCGAAACGTCGCGAACAACGGAGAATAACGAGGCATGAGCCAACCCATCGATGAGAATGCAGTCCGTCCTGAGCGTGGCAAAGCCGGTCCCCTTAAAACTGTGTTTGTGTCACTGATTATCCTGATGGTGGGTGTTGGCCTGATCTGGATGATTTTCAAGACCGAACCCACCGCCACCCGCAAGGATGCCGCCCGAGAAACTGCCATGCTGGTTGATGTCCAGACAGTCAGCCGCGGGCGCTTCACGCCCACCGTTGAGGCGATGGGGCAGGTTGTCCCCGCCCGGGAGGTCACACTTGGCTCGCGGGTGGGAGGCGAAGTCGTTCACCAGGCTGACGCCTTTACGCCGGGCCGGCGGGTTGAAAAGGGGGCAGAACTGCTGCGCATCGACCCGGCAGATTATCAAGCCACACTTCTTCAACGGCGCAGTGAACTGGAGCAGGCAAGGGCAGATCTTGAGCTCGAGCACGGCCAGCAAACCGTTGCCCGTCAGGAATTCGAGTTGCTGGGTGAAGACATCGATGTCGTCAACGACGCGCTGATACTGCGCAAACCCCAGCTGCAGCAGGCCAAAGCCAGGGTGGCAGCTGCTGAAGCTGCCGTGAAGCAGGCAGAAACGGATCTTGCCCGCACCCGGATTCGCGCTCCGTTCCCAGCCCAGGTGCTCAGCCGTGAAGTGGCCCTGGGCTCCCAGGTCAGCGCCGGCCAGTCCCTGGGCCGGTTGGTGGGAACAGGCCAGTACTGGGTAGAGGCGACGGTGCCACTGTCAAAGCTCCAGTGGCTGACCTTTAACGCCGCCCCGGGCTCCCCCGGAGCACCGGTAACCGTTCATCACGACACCGCCTGGCCAGAGGGGCAGACCCGAGAGGGAAGGCTGGCACAACTGGTTGGCGATCTGGACGGCAATGCGCGCATGGCACGGGTTCTCATTACCATCGAAGATCCGCTTGCACTGGATCAGTCCGAGGGCCAGCCTCCCCTGATTCTCGGGGCCATCTTGCGGGTCGAGATCGACGGTGTGCTCCTGGACGACGTGATAAGGCTGGAGCGGGATCTGGTGCGCAGGAATAACACCGTGTGGGTCATGGAGGATCGCGAACTCGCCATCCGCGAGGTGGAAATTGCCTTCCGTGACGATGATCATGCCTTCATACGGAGTGGCCTCGAGGACGGTGACCAGGTCATTACCAACGATCTCTCCTCCGTTGTGAGCGGTGCTCGCCTGCGACTGGAAGGGGATACCGATGAGTGAGTCGCCTAAAGGCCAGGGCTGGGTCGGCCCCATAGAATGGATGGCCCGTAACTCCATTGCTGCCAACCTGATGATGATCCTGTTGCTGTCCGGTGGCTTCTGGATGGCGACCCAGGTGCAGAAGGAGGTGTTCCCGGAGTTCCAACTGGACATGGTGCAGATTTCTGTCAGCTATCCCGGCGCCGCGCCGGAGGAAGTCGAGAAGGGCATACTCCTGCCCGTTGAAGAGGCGGTCCAGGGCATCCACAGTATTGAGCAAATGACCTCCACCGCCCGCGAGGGCGGCGGCAATATCCAGCTAGAACTGGTTTCCGGAACCAACCGCATGCAGGCCCTGCAGGATATAGAGCAGGCTGTGGACCGTATCCGCACCTTTCCGGAACAGGCCGAGGAACCCGAAGTCCGGCTGGTGACGCCAACCCGCGACGTCATGGAACTGACGTTGTATGGCAACGTGGACATTTGGACTCTGCGCCAGCTCGGTGAACAGGTGCGTAACCGTCTGCTTTCCGAAGATGCGATCACCCAGGCCGCTATAGACGACGTGCCGGGCTACCTGACCAGTGTGGAAATCCCCCAGGAAACCCTTCGCAAATACAATCTGACCCTGTCGGAGGTAGCCAACCGCATCGAACAGTCCAGCGAGGACATTCCGGCCGGCTCCATGGCGACGGATAACGGCGACATACTGCTCAGGCTCAATGAACGGAAGCAGTGGGCGTCCGGCTTCGAGAATATTGTGATCCTCAATGCGGATTCCGGCGGTGCCGTCACCCTCGGCGACATTGCAACGGTTCGCGATGGTTTCGAAGAGGACGGCTTCCACTCCCGCTTCAATAGCCTGCCTTCGGTGGAAATCGAGATCTTCCGCACCGGGGATCAGTCGCCCCTGGACATTGCCGAGTCCGTGGAACAGGTGATGGCGGAACTGGAAGAGACCCTGCCGGACGCGGTGAAACTGCGAATCGACAGTAATCGGGCCGAACATTTCGAAGAGCGCATGGATATGCTGCTTGAGAACGGCGTCATGGCCATGGTGATTGTGCTGGTGATTCTCAGTCTGTTCCTGGAGTACCGGCTGGCGTTCTGGATCATGATGGGCATGACCATCTCCTTCGTGGGCAGTGTGCTTTTCCTGCCGGTGATGGACGTTAGCATCAACATGATCTCCATGTTTGGCTTCCTGATGGTTTTGGGGATAGTGGTGGATGACGCCATAGTGGTAGGTGAGAATATCTACGAATATCGGGAACAGGGCATGGGCTTCATGGAGGCGGCGATTGAGGGCGCCAAAGACATTGCCGGGCCGGTTACTTTCAGTATCCTGACCAACATTGTCGCCTTCCTGCCGCTTCTGTTCATTCCTGGTGTCACTGGCAAATTCTGGTGGCCGCTGGGTGTGGTGGTTATTCTTGTGCTGGCCATTTCACTCATCGAAGCTCTGTTCATCCTGCCTGCTCATTTGGCCCACAGCGGCAAAGGCAGTGTCACCATCTGGGGTCATTGGATACACAGTGTCCAGAGAGTTTTTTCCCGGGGTTTCCAGGCCGTGGTGGACCGCGGTTACCGGCCGCTGCTGGATATGGCCCTGCGCTTCCGCTATGTCACGCTTTCTGCGGCGCTTACCATAATGGTGGTGTCCGGGGCTTATGCAATCAGTGACCACATGGGCATGATCATGATGCCCGAGGCACCGGCGGACGAAATCGAGGCGGGCCTCAGGCTGCCCGTTGGCACCACCGCCCGTCGCGCTGGTGAGATGGCTATGGCCATTACCGAGGACACCCAGCGGATGTTCGAGGAGAACAACCTGTCCCGCAACGTGGAAGGTATCAAAACCAACGTAAGAGGCCAGCGTTTCATCGATGTGGAGCTTGTACTTCTCCCGGGGGACGAGCGTGACATGACTGTCAATGACATCATCGAGCTCTGGCGTAACGAGCTGCGCGACTTCAAGGGGGTCGACCAGATTACATTCGAGGCAGAACAGGGCCCAGGAAGCTGGCGCGACGACCTCAGCGTGGACCTGAGCCACACCGACATCGACATTCTTGCCCGCGCCAGCCAGCGTTTCGTTGAAGAACTGAAGCAGATCAGCCAGACCCGCGGCGTCAACGACAACTACACCACCGGCAAACCCCAGTTTGACATCAGCCTGAACGACGAGGGCAGGGCGCTGGGGCTCACCGGCGCCGCCGTCGGCCGCCAGTTGCGGGACGCCTTCTACGGCAGTATCGCCCTGCGCCAGTTACGGGGCATCAACGAAAACGAAATCCGGGTGCGGCTGCCGGAATACCAGCGCCAGGATCTTCACTACCTGGATAACTTTGTGATCCGCGCGGAAAACGGACAGGAAGTCCCGCTGATGGACGTGGCCGAGGTAACGACCAGTGAATCGCTGCGCTCCATCGACCGCCGTGATGGCCGACGTGTGATTACCGTTGGCACCGACGTGCAGCCCAAATCCGCAATCAGCCAGGTACTGGAACTGATCCAGACTGACATATTGCCGCAATTGCGCGCGGACTTCCCGGGCCTGACCTGGACCTTTCAGGGCAGCCAGGCAGATCTGCGGGAATCTACCACTGCCCTGTGGGGCGGGTTCGGGCTGGCCATGGGTGCTATCTTCGCATTGCTGGCGGTGGCTTTCGGCAGTTACCTGCAACCGCTGGTGGTCATGCTGGCGATTCCGTTTGGTGCCGTCGGTGCCATCATCGGGCACATGATTCTGAGCATGGAGCTGTCGCTCGTCAGCATCATGGGCATTGTTGCCCTGTCCGGTGTGGTGGTAAATGACTCGTTGATCATGGTGTCCTATGCCAATCGGCAGCGTGAACGTCTGGGCCCGGCCCAGGCCATATATGAGGCCGGCCTGCGACGATTCAGGCCCATAGTGCTGACCACACTCACTACCTTTGGTGGCCTGACGCCGATTATCATGGAAACCTCCCTGCAGGCCACCTACCTGATTCCCATGGCGGTGTCTCTGGGATTCGGTATCATCTTCGCCACGGCCTTGATCCTGTTCCTGGTGCCCTGCCTTTACCTGGTGCTGGAGGATGTAAAAGCGTTATTCGGAAGCAAGCAGGCGGCCACGGCTGCGGGTTAGCGCAGCACTTTCTTCACAAGAACCGGTCCCACCAGCTCGAATACAATGGTAGAGGCAACCACTACTGGCAATATCGAATCGCGGAATTCGGGAAACCGTTCCGCCGCCAGCAGCGCCATACCGATTGCCACACCTGCCTGTGGTGTCAGCGCCAGGCCAATATTCCGGGGCAGGGCCTCGTGCCTTGCCGGGCTGAACATCACCGCAAAGTAACCGCCCAGCACCCGGCCGGCCAGACGCAGTACAACGTAGGCGAGAGTCAGCAGGATGGCGTCATCCACCTTGTACAGATCAATGCTCGCGCCGGAAAGCACAAAGAAGAACACCAGGAAAGGCCACTCAATATGCTCGATCTCGCGGAATGACCGGGTATGGTGATGGGCCAGATTGGCCACCAGGCTACCGGCAATCATGGACGCCAGCAGGGCAGACACACCCAGCAACGACGAGAGCCCGGCCAGTAAGAGTATTATTGCAATGGCTTCCACCTGGGTGGGCTCCCCGGACTTGAGTCGCCCGGTCAGCCACGCTGCTGGCAGGCCAACGGCAACACCGATCAGTATCGCGCCGCCCAACTCCCACATGGCATGCAGCAGTGCCAGCTGGCCGTCGCCGCCGATCACCCAGCCGAGAACAGACATGCTCAGCCCGAAAACGACAATACCCCAGGCATCATCAATGGCAACGATGCCCAGCAGAATCCTGGGCACCAGCCCGGCACTACCTCTTTCGCGAACAGACTCGCTCACAGCGGCCGGGTCCGTTGCCACTGAAATGGCAGCCAACGATACCGCGACCACGAGTGGAAATCCCAGCGCCAGCAACCCGGCGCCAACAAGGACTCCACCTCCGATAATCACAAAAAGGGAGATAACAAGGATCAACGGGCCGGTGTTGCGAAGCCGGCGTAACTCCAGCTCACTTCCCAGCATAAATGCCACCATCACCAGCGCCAGCTGGATCAGCGGCTCACTCAGCCCGCCCAGCACATCATCGTTCTGATTGCCCATCCACACCTGTTGAATGAAGGCAATGCCGATACCTACCAGCATCAGGATGGAAATCCGCGGAATCCTTGTGCGGTGGGCGATGGCGTCAGCAAAAATGCTGGTGGACAGAATAACGCCCAGCAGGATGATGTTAATGGTTGCCTGGGACGCTTCAGCCGGCATCCAGTGCGGGAGGTTCTCAGTCATTGGCGTTTTTCACCATTTAACAAACTCTACACGATAAAAAACAATCCTTTAGATCGAAAAGCAAGTCTGGCATTCACCGTCTACCGTAAAGAACACTTCAAATACATAAACAGATTAGTACTATGCTTCAACTATTGTCCCGTTTTTTTCCCCATTCCCGATCTGCACTGGCGCTGGAGCAAGCCCCTCAGGCCGTCCTGACCATCAACCGGCAAAACCGGATAACCTTCTTCAATGCCAGTGCTGAACGACTATGGGCGATCAGTAAGGACCGGGTGCTGGGTCAGTCTGCTTCCACTCTTTTTTCAGCAACCGTGCTGAAGCGTATAACAGCCGGCAACGCTGAGCCCAACGAAGTACATCTTGAAGACAGTCAGGGGCGTGGATTCTGGGCTCATATCGCGGTAGCCGGTTTCGGGGCCGGTAAAAGGGTGGAGAGCACGGTTTTCGTGCGCGACATCAGCGAGGAACGCTACAGCCGCGAAATGATGAACCAGACTCTTGAACAGGCCATGGACGCCGTGGTCTCCATCGACCAGCACAACAATGTCACGTTCTTCAATAAAGCCGCCGAGCAGATGTGGGGCTACCACCGCGATGAAGTTCTGGGCGAGAACGTAAAGATGCTGGTGCCTGAGGCTATCCGCTCGCAGCATGACGGGTTTGTCGACCGTAATCGCCGCACTGGTGAAAATCGGATCGTCGGCAGTTACCGGGAACTGACCATTGAGCGAAAGGACCACTCCCGAATCTGGGGCCAGGCAGCCATCAGCAAGATTGAGTTCGATGGGGTGATCACCTACACAGCGTTAATAAAAGACGTCACCGAAGAGGTGGAAAAACGCGAAAAAATGGAAATGCTGTCCCTGGTTGCCGATCAGGCCAACAGTGGCATCATCATTACCGACCGTGACGGCAAGATTGAATATCTCAATGCCGGGTTTGAAAAACTGACGGGCTACAGCCTGGAAGAGGCACGGGGTAAAAAGCCGGGGCCGATGCTCCAGGGTGAAGGTACAGATCCTGAAACCGTCAGGCAGATCCGCACGCATCTCGACCGCCAGGAGCCGTTTTACACCGAGATCCTGAACTATCACAAAGACGGCACTCCTTACTGGGTGTCGCTTTCAATTGCTCCGGTTTTTGACGATAACGGCCGGGTGAACCGGTTTATTTCCGTTGAAGCCGATATCACCCGCAGCAAGCAGGAAACCGTGGACTTCACCCGCCGGTTGCAGGCGATTGAACGATCCATGGCAGTTATGGAATTCAACCCGGACGGCGGTTTCCTGGCCGCTAACAAACTGGTCCGTGACAAAGCCGGCAGTGACGACAAGGTGGCACAGAGCGCCAGGGCAATATGGTCAACGCTGAGCCGCGAAGATCTTGAAACTTTGAAGAAGACCGGGGAATTCAGCGGCAAGGCTTCGATTGAACTTGAAAATATGTCCAGGCTCGCCCTGGACTACCAGGTTGTCGCCCTGAAAGAATTCAATGGGGATGTGCGCCGGTACGTATTGTTCGGCATCGATATCACCGATCGCGACGTGGCGGTGCGCGAAACCCAGGGCGCAATGGACTCGGTGCTGTATGCCAGCAAAAAGATAAGTGGCATCGTCTCCACCATTAACGATATTGCAGACCAGACTAACCTGCTGGCCCTCAATGCCGCGATAGAAGCCGCTCGTGCCGGTGATGCCGGGCGCGGCTTCTCGGTAGTCGCCGAAGAGGTTCGTTCACTGGCTCGTAAATCCAGCGGTTCCGCAGGCGAAATTGATGCCCTGGTTGGCGAAACCAATCAGAGGGTGGCCGCTCTGGCGTCGTCGCTGGACAAAATTGAGGGTTAACGCCTGCCGCCATCGGCAGGGATATCGGTAGGAATGAATCCGGAGTAGGATTGTGACCACACAACAGAGCTACAAATGGGTGTAGTGCCATTCGATGCTCTCCCCATCGCGGCTTACCGTGAATAAGGCTGCCTGCGGCTTTTACCACTTGAATACATAATCTGGCCTCCCCAGCATTGACCTGTCAATCAATTTGGAAGGGGAAAGCCAGATTCCATGGAACCTGTCACCAAGAAGCCCTGCATCGACATCTGCAAGTTCAACAAGAAATCCATCTGTAAGGCCTGCGGCCGAACCAAACAGGAGAAAAAGGAGTGGAAACAGCTGTCTCCTGATGAAAAGCAGGCGATCTGGACGCGCATTCTCGAATCTCACGGTTCAGGTAAGGGCAAGCAACCCAAAGCCCTGCGGGAGCTATACGAGAGGGCCAAACGCAAGAAACGGAAGAAAGGCTGAGGGGGCACAACACGGCCCGCCGGCTATCGGTGTTTCCGTGCATACAGCCTGAGAATCCCCCGGACCGTCACATCCAGCTGGCTGCCGGTGGTGTAATCACCGGGCACCACATAGCTTGCTCTCTCTTCGGAAATCAGCTTCTCGATCTTTTCCTGGGTGTGCTGTTCGCCCCATTTATCACTGTCGAATACCGCAATGCTGCATCCTCCCTGAGTCTTTACCATCTTCATGGCCGGAATATCGGTGTCTCCGTCGCCAAAGTAGATGACCCGGTCGAACGGAAAGGGGCGATCTCTGGGTTCGGTATATTCGTTGATTTTTACGTTATCCCAGCTGTTCTCAATGCCTTTGTTGATACGAAACAGGTACTGGGTTTTGGTGGTGTAGTCGATGGCAACGGCCGGCCATTTGGCAAAGCCGGTCTTTTCATCGTAGTGGTAGCGGCAGCCGAATATTTTCCTGAAATGTTTTGCCACCGATGTCCCGTGAATCATTTCCTCGAGCCCACTTGATACAACGTAATGGTTCAATGCAATTCCGTGGTCACTGGCAAATCGGTTGATAGCAGCAAACCAGTCCTCCACACCTGGGAACAGTGGTATGGACTCCCCATGCATTCGCAATCTTTCGGGGGTCAGCTCAGCCTGTTTGTATACATCGCGGGCCCTCAGGGCCAACTCCCCCAGATAGGTGAGAATCTCGTCCCCATCCCGTTCAAAGTTCTTTCGGTGGACTTCTGGCCAGAAGTCTTCCTTGTCACTCAGCCCTAACGCAGGCATGAGACCGTGTTCGGCGCAGTTGCCTTTTGCAAGGGTACCGTCGAAGTCGTAAACCAGAGCGCATTGCATAGACAGTCTGCCTTGATTCTCGTGGATTTTTGGGCGGGCGACCTGTTAGTAGGGCGGGCCCTTGTTTGCAGGAAGATACCAATGCAAGTCCTGCCAGCGGCGCGCCGGTTCACCAGTGGGTGGCGCTCTCGCCGCTTGCCAGTCAGTTGCCACGACGCCCTCCGATCTGTGGGTCAATTTCCGTCTGAACAGGACAATGTACAGCGCCCATAAACACAGCTTATCTGATAACCTAGCACACTGCAGTCTGACCTATATGGGGCATCAGGATGAAAACTGCCTGGCTTTTTCTCGTGCTGTTCGCTACCTACGGGTGCTCCGCAAAACCCAATGTCGTCGAGCCGGATGCCGGGGCCGACAGTTCCCGCTCGAGCAAGCTGTACGTTGTGAGCCATGGCTGGCATGTGGGGATTGCTATCGCCGCTGAAGAACTCAACGCTGTAATCCCGGAACTTGCGGAGCGGTTTGTCGGAGCCGAGTATTACGAACTCGGCTGGGGTGATGCGGGGTTCTACCAGGCTGGGGAGACCAAAGCGGGCGTGACTCTCCAGGCGATTGTGTGGTCGCGTGGCACTGTCGTACATCTTGTGGCTCTGCCGGATTCCCCGGCTGGGTACTTTCCCGCAGATGCCGTACTCCACACCTGTATCAACACTGAAGAAGCAGAGTCTCTGGCGCAATACCTTTCCAACAGCCTTACCCGCGATGAAGACGGCAACCTGATTGAACTCAAGCGCGGGCTCTATGGTGACAGTCAGTTCTACGATGCCGAAGGCCGGTATCATTTGCTCAATACCAGTAACAAATGGGCCGCCAAGGCGTTAAGGAGCGCTGGAATGGAACTATCGCCAACCTTCAAGCTGACGGCGGATAGCGTGATGGGATTTGTCGGGGAGAATCGGCAGGACTGCGAACAATAGCCTCTACACCTGATTTCAGACACGGCCAAACACCCGGCTGGCCTCTTCCACGACAATCCCATGCCGCCGTGCCAGTTTCGTACGGTCATCATCGTAGCCGCCGCCGATCACTGTAGCCACGGGAATACGGCGCCGCTTCAGTTCACTGAGCACCTGATGGTCCCGCTGTCGTATGCCTGCCTCCGAGATGTTCAGCCTGCCAAGGGGGTCGCCTTCAAACACGTCCACGCCTGCGTCGTAGAGCACTATGTCTGGCCTTGACAGCGCCAGAGCCTGTTGCAGTGTTTCACTGACCACTGCCAGATAGTCTTCGTTGCCCATGCCGTCCGGCAGGGCAACATCCAGGTCGCTGACTTTTTTCTGGAACGGGTAATTGCGCTCGCAGTGGATAGAGCAGGTGAAAGCTCCAGGCTCATCGGCCAGTAATGCGGCGGTGCCATCTCCCTGGTGCACATCCACATCGAAAATAAGCACTCGCTCGATGCCATCCTGCCGGAGTAGCACGTTGGCAGCGATAGCAAGATCGTTCAGGATGCAGAAGCCTGCTGCATAATCAAAATGGGCGTGATGAGTCCCACCGGCAAGATGGCAGGCAATGCCATGTTCCAGGGCCAGTTGCGCTGTCAGAATCGTACCGGAAGGCGCCAGAAATGTGCGCCTGACCAGGCCCTTGCTCCAAGGGAGGTTCATCTGCCGGGTTTCCCGGGCAGAGAGCTGATTGCCGGCAAAACGGGCGAGATAGGCCGGGCAGTGGGTCCGGGTCAGCCAGGCTTGCCGACACGGCGCGGGGCGGAAGCTGTTGGCCGGAGTCAGCAGCCCAGTTGAGCGCATGTAATTGGCCAGCAACCCGAACTTCTCCATGGGGAAACGATGTTTTTCCGGGAACGGAAAACTGTAGTCAGGGTGGTGCACCACGGGTAAGGGCATGCCGGTTTCCAGTTAAGATGAGCCTGGCAGGAATGTACGGACTGTGTTGCAGACGGGATTGCAAGTCGCTCACAGTGCGCCAGTGTGGAAAACTACTCGTACTTGAACTCGTTCGCCACTCCCCCCATCCGATAAAAGGTGCCGTAGTGTCCACCAGCGTCCAGATGAGCGATATTCACCTAGCCTACCCGACAGAGTCAGGCACCGTTGCGGTGCTCAACAATGCCTCAACGGCCGGACTCGCCATTGCGGGCCACGCTGCTGCGAGCGCTGGAAACCACCATACCTGCGGATTCGCCCGCGTTGATTCTGTACGAGGTCTTCCAGGATCAGATGGACTCACTGGAGTCCGGCCTTGAGTCCCTTGACGCCTGCAGCAAAGTAGAACTACTGCCACTGGCTCTGCTGGGTGGGCTGTTGCCAACACTCAGGGCCATGCGGCTGAACCCGGCGGAATTATTGCGGGATGGGTGATTGATTCAGCCGCTCGCCTTGCCTGAA
>NZ_JAWLDU010000067.1:0-13050 GCF_041686475.1 Marinobacter sp. | reverse complement strand
AGTAGGTGCCGTCATGGACAGACTGGAGGGGCAGTCCGATCCGCAGATCCGTTCCGTTACCCTCGATCACGCCGACATTGCCGCCAACAACCGAGTGCAACAGTTTGTTCCCCGCGCCATAAGCCTCCAGCATCGTTACCGAAGCGAAATACTGCATGTTAATCCAGTTTGCCACGATCATGGGCGCCGACAACAATGCAGCCAGGATTTCACCATTGCCGTCCTTCGCCGGGTCATAGTCATGAAGGAAGACCCGGCCTCCCAGGTTTTTACCACGGGTTCTTTCCCGCTTTGCAAAAATGATCGCTGCGTTATTGGCCAGCCCCCACTCTGGGCGAACTTCAGTCCAATCCGAGGTTCTACTCCTAACCTGCTGATGCAACTGATCATCATCAAAGCCATTCAGCTTGAGAGCGGTGGCTCTTTCACGCCGAGTCAGTTTTCCGGCCTCGGCAAACCCTTGCTCCAGTTCCGCCAGCGCGGGTGCGTGAGACTCCGGCAGGTTTTCACAATCAAACAGGGTGACTTCGTCGGTAACGGTGCAGTGCTCAGCGGCAACCGCCCAACTGTCACCGGGAATGGAAATGCCCTCTTCTGCCAGCGCAACACGTACTTGCGGGTCATTGAAAAGCTGGGCCGCAAGCCGGGCGTTCATGCCACCGTTCTGGCCGCCACAGGCGCCACACGCCAGGCCGGCATTGTGGGGGTTGTTCTCCGTTTGCGTGCCATGGCCGGTAAACACCAGCAACGGCGCAAAATTGTCGGTCAGGGCCATGCCCCGGAGAAAGCCGGCAACCAGTTCTACTTTCGTGGTTTCAAACAGCGGGTCGCCGCCGTGGAGATACACCAGTCGCCCAGATGCCGTTCCTTGGTCGTCAGCCCCGGTTTTACCGGCAGACAGGTTGAGAGAATCTTTGATCATTTTCCAGGCCCAGGCCAGCCCGGTGGTTTCCACCAGCGTAAAGGTTGACAGGCTGCCATATTTTGCCTTGCGTACCGACTCACGGGTCATTTCCCGTTGATCAAGGGCCCTGTTCAGGGCCGCATCGCTGTCGTTACTACCCTGGGTATCCAGCACACGAAACGCCGGCGTCAGCAGGCCGGGCAACTTCTCCATCGGCCGGTAGGGCCCGTGTTTGTGGTGCACAATGGGCAGGCCGAAGAACCCTGCAAATCCGATGGTCTGGATACCAGGGTGCACTTCCTCCAGGTGTCGACGCATGATTTCCGAGCGGACATCTATGCAGAATACCGCCTGAACTTCGGGCCGTTCGCTGGAAGCCTTGTGACCACTGTGAGCGCTCTCTTTGTCACCAAGAACCTGCCATAAAGACCTCTGGTATCCAATTTCAAAAGCCCTCTGCCACACCCAGATCCATTCGGAGCTTGCCCCGGAGCCGTTCTGCCCCAGCGCAATGCGGCGCTTGGCAGCGATATTTTTCTGTTCAGCGCTGGCGTGTGCAAAGCCGGCCCATTCCCACACCAGCAGTATGGAAAGCAGCTCCTCACAAACGCCGGATTTTTCTCCCTTCAGTCCGGCGCGCCAGTCCACTCCGCGACACCAGGCTGCCCATCCCGGAATCCGCAGCAGCAGGCCATGGGCAAATGCTTCCAGAACGTCAGCATCGAGGCCAAGAGTGTTGACGGCCTCCCGGGTTGCCTCCAGCCGATCAGCGGGCATTGTCCTGAACCACCTTCGGACTCCGCGGATTCCGGTGCGGTAATCCAGTGATACATCCCCCTTGACCATTTCCAACCAGAATTCGAACAGACTTTGCTGCTCTGAACGGGTTGACCAGCGGGACTGCCTGCTGTCAAAAAACGCCCCGCAGGTGCGCCCAATCTGGTCAACGACCGCTACCATGGGTCTACCTCCCTCAACAGCAGCGGGAAGAATATCCAGGATGGAGTATTGGAGTTCGTTTTCGACACGCTCGGCGCGATACAGTCGCTCGCTAAAAATCTCGGGATCGTTACCAATGCCGGCTTCTTCCAGGCTGAATACCAGATCTTCCCGGCTGATTCTGCCTCCTTCCCAGGCCTCACGATAGAAGGCCAGTGGCATCAGCATGGATTCGCCGCGCCGGTGTCGTAACAGGGCGTCGGCCCCTGCTGCCTTGTGGTTTCTCAGCCCCCAGAACGGATTGACCGCAATCCACTGGTCCAGTGGCCAGACCGGCGCTATCATTTCACAGGTCTTTGATAACGAAACCCGCCATTGATCAACGGCGTCATCTGCGAGTGAACATTGTACTGGCGCGTTCATGCTTTCTCTTCCATGGTGAATGGACGATGAGGAACCCGACTCAAAGCGGCAGGCGCATTGAGGGCCTGTGAAGCCAGCCGACGGGTGAGCTGATCGAATGGCAGGTCAAGGTAGAGGCCATGGCTGAAATGCCTGTGAAGCGATGCCATGGGCCGCGCACGGGGTGCCAGCGCCACCACCAGTGACATCAGCGCCAGCACAGCCAGTAGTGCAAAACCAACCACCCATGCAGCCACAGGCAGAGCGAATGTCGCATGTTCCGGTACGGCCGATCCCAGCAACGCGTGGAGTAACGCGTAGACAGGTACCAGCATGAGCGCGAGGCCTGCAATGCAGGCTCTTGCCCTGGCGTCTGTTCCCCGTGGCATACCCATTGCCGCACTGGCCACTGCCAGCACAAGCAGCGCTCCGAAGACCGGATTACCCTCAACCAGCCAGGGCTGCCAGAGGAGCATCAGCGAAGCCAAAGAGGCGGTAACACTGGCCCACAAAAGCCGGCTGCGGACCGGCAGTTCCGTAAAGACCTCTGCCGCCGATACCCTGACGGTGCGGCCTGCAGCAAGAAACGAATGCGCCTTGTAGACGGAGTGAGCCAGAAGATGAAGCAATGCCAGTGTGTAGGCACCCATTCCGATCTCGAACAGCATGAAGCCCATCTGTGCACAGGTGGACCACGCCAGCGCATGCTTTACCGAGTAATGGGTCATCATGGTGATCACGGCGATAACAGCTGTGGTTCCACCCACCACCAGCAGAATCATGTGTCCGGCAGTAAAACCATCGAAGACGGGAAAGAGACGCAGCCACAGAAAGCCGCCCAGATTGATCACGCCCGCATGGAGTAGCGCCGACACCGGCGTGGGCGCTTCCATAACCCTGAGCAGCCAGCCATGGAAGGGGATCTGGGCACACTTGAGAACCGCCGCCAGCGCCAGCACTATGGCGGCTGCGGTAAGCGCAGTGGAATCCGACGGGTTGGCTGCCTGCATGGCTGTCATCTCCGGCAGCCGGAATGTGCCGTAATGATGATACAGCAGCATCACACCACCGATTACCAGGGCATCGCCAGTGCGGCTGACAATGAACTTCTGCACAGCGGCAAGGCGGGCCTGGGGCCGGTCAGGATAAAGTGTCAGCAGGTTGTGAAGTGCCAGGCTGACCCCAACCCAGGCGCCTGCCAGCACCAACAGGTTATTGGTGAACGCCAGGATCAGCACACAGGTGATGGTGGTCAGGAACCAAGGCAGAAAACGCTCACGACCCGGATCCCCCCGTAAATAATTGTCTGCAAACCGTAGAATCGCCCAGCCAATAAAAGCGACCATCAGCGCCATCCAGGTCGCTATGCCGTCCGTGTAAAGTCCGAACCTGACCCCAACTTCTGCAAGGCCGAATCCGCCATCTGGCAGCCTTGTATCTGCCATCATCTGCAGGCCGATGAACACCGTGATCAACATTGAGGCTGCAAGCAACCGGCTTGCAAAGCGCCAGCAGTGATTGAGTTTCAGGGCATCAGTGGACCGGGCACTGAACAGGGCAACCGCGAAAAGACACAGCGGTACCGCAAGCCAGAGTCCCAACGATAGCGAAGCCACAGTAGTCATCAGAAAGTTCATCAAGAGTCCCTCCAGGTTTTGCACTACTTTGCCTTTTCACTATCGTTATATAAAATAGATAATATCGAATGTTTCGTTCTCTATTTAAGAACTTTCAGCCATGAAATTGAATTATCACCACCTTTATTACTTCTGGATGGTTGCCCGAACGGGGCATCTGACTCGCGCTGCAAAAATGCTTCACGTTTCACAGTCGGCATTGTCAGGCCAGATTCGAAAGCTGGAAGACAGTCTTGGCCATGAGCTGTTTATCCGCGAAAGCCGGAAACTGACATTGTCTGAAGCAGGCCGAATGGCCTTTTCCTACGCCGAGGAGATATTCCGCCATGGTGAGGAACTGACTGCCCTGTTCGCATCGGGATCGCAGCCAAACCGGGAGGTTATGCGGATTGGCGCTGTTGCAACCTTGTCTAGAAATTTTCAGGAAGCGTTTCTGCAACCGTTGCTGGGGCGGGAAGATCTTGAACTCTGCCTGCAAAGCGGACATATCGACGAACTGTTGCGAAGACTGTCCGCCCACCGGCTCGACATTGTTCTGTCCAACCAGCCCGTGAGGGGAAGCGAGCAGAACCCCTGGCGCTCACGTCTGATTGCGCGCCAGCCCGTAAGCATCATCGGCCCTCCGGGGGCTGCTATCGGGAAAGGGTTTCCCGACTTTCTGACCGGCCGGAGCCTGATCGTGCCGGGTCCCGAGAGCAACATTCGCCAGGGATTCGACCAACTCTGCGAATACCACAGAATCTACCCGTCGATATCAGCCGAAGTTGATGATATGGCAATGATGAGACTGCTCACCAGGGACAGTGGCCACTACGCCGTTCTGCCGCCGGTCGTGGTTCGTGACGAACTGAAATCCGGCGCTCTGACCGACTATGGCGCCCTGCCCGGCGTCTTCGAGGAATTCTACGCCATCAGTATACGGCGCCGTTTCGAAAAACCGGCGTTGCGGGAACTGCTGTCACAGCCCGCCGAGAATTTCCTGGTCAACCCGGTTATTGATCATTCTGACTAACCGGCCTGTCCGAAAAAGTCATCCATTGCAGCGGTTCGGGTCCGTATACTGGCTGGCAACTCACTTTCTCATCAGGCCGGTTTGCCATGAATCACTCTCAGCACGCAGCGTCTCCTTCCGTATTGATCATCGGCACGGGGTTTGGCGGGCTTGGCATGGCTATACAACTCAAGAACGCCGGCATCAACTCGTTCGTCATCCTGGAGAAGGCATCGGCGGTTGGCGGCACCTGGCGGGACAACACGTATCCAGGCGCTGCCTGCGATGTACAATCCCACTTGTATTCGTTCTCCTTTGAGCCCAGGCACGACTGGTCCCGAAAGTTCGGATTGCAGCCGGAAATTCTTGGATACATGCAGCACTGCGTCGACAAATATGGCCTGGCCGGCCATATACGCTTCAACAGGGAAGTTGCACACTCGGCGTTTGACGAAACCACCAATACCTGGACGGTCACTACCACGGACGGCGAACCCCATACCGCCAATATCGTGATTACCGCCACCGGCCAACTGAACCAGCCGGCCTGGCCCAACATCCAGGGCATGGGGTCGTTTACCGGTAAGATGTTCCACTCCGCTCGCTGGGATCACGATTACGACCTGAACGGCAAAAAGGTTGCGGTGATTGGCACCGGTGCCAGTGCCATCCAGTTCGTGCCGGAAATCGTGCCCAGAGTGAAATCCCTCGGCCTGTTCCAGCGCTCTGCCGCATGGGTGCTTCCCAAACCGGACAGACCTTTTTACCGTTGGGAGCAGACATTATTCCGCAGGATTCCGGCCTGGGACCGCCTCTACCGTTACCTGATCTACTGGAAAAACGAGAGCCGCGCCCTCGCCTTTACCCGCTTCAACAGCCTGCTGGAGATCTTCGCCTGGCAGGCAAGGCGCTTTGCCCGTAGCCAGGTTCAGAACGAAGAAAAACTCAGACATCTGATTCCGGATTACAGGATTGGATGCAAGCGCATCCTGATCTCCAATGACTGGTACCAGGCCGTGGATCAACCTCATGTTGACCTGGTCACTACCGGCATCGAAAGGATTGTGGAAGACGGCGTTGTCACCAATGACGGAGCTTTACACAAGGTAGATGCCATTATTATGGGTACCGGATTCGCGGCCTCCGAATTCCTGTCACCCATGGCGATCACCGGACGCAATGGCGTATCACTGAATCAGGCCTGGGCCGGCGGCTCCGAGGCTTACAAGGGCATCACGGTTTCCGGCTTTCCCAATCTGTTCATGCTCTATGGCCCCAACACCAATCTCGCCCATAACAGCATCGTCTATATGCTGGAATCCCAGTTTCAGTACGTACTCAGCTGCATCAGAACGCTGCAGGCAGAGCCTGGCACCGCCATGGATGTGAAACCGGATCGGCTTCGTGAATTTTCTGCCACCGTCCAGCAAAAGCTGCAGAACAGTGTCTGGGAATCCGGGTGCCATTCCTGGTATCTGGATGAAAATGGCAGGAATACGGTGAACTGGCCCGGTTTCACCTTTACCTACCGCAAAGCCACCCGGCAGGTGGACACCCACGACTACGAGTTTCTCAGGCCCTCTCGTAGCAGCTGACGCTCCTGACCGTGCTCCCTGAAACAGCCCCGGAGAGGCTGGTAGCGGTCGTTTGACAGCCAACGCATATTCATAGGATGATTGGATCATCATCTGCCAGGATCTTAAACATGAAACTCGCAAGAATCAGCCGCGGCTCCCTGGTGGAAACCGCCATTGAAAGCCTTCGCCACGCGATCGAACAAGGACACTGGGCGATTGGCGACCGCCTGCCCGTGGAAGCAGACCTGTCGGAATCATTGGGCGTAAGCCGCAACACAGTTCGGGAGGCGGTACGGGTTCTGGTGCATGTGGGCATGCTGGAAACCCGCCAGGGGGACGGAACCTACGTTCGGGCGACAAAAGACGCCGGAGAAACCCTGCGGCGAATCGGCCGATCTGAACTGAGAGACAAGCTGGAAGTGCGCATCATGCTGGAAACTGAAGCGGCCAGGCTGGCGGCAGGACGGCGCGATGCCCGCGACCT
Organism: Marinobacter sp.; assembly: GCF_041686475.1. Taxonomy (GTDB): domain Bacteria; phylum Pseudomonadota; class Gammaproteobacteria; order Pseudomonadales; family Oleiphilaceae; genus Marinobacter. Next base: position 6,116 of record NZ_JAWLDU010000067.1, on the reverse strand, counting down.
GGAGAGAATGACCCGGGCCCTTGATGACCGGGCAAGGGCCGGTGACAATATTGCCGACCGCATCCACCATGATCAGGCATTTCATACAGCACTGGTAGCTGCATCCCATAACCCTGCCCTCACCGAGCTGTACGATTATTTTGCGCATGCGGTGGCAATGACCATAGAGCAGACGGAACTGGATTCTGAGCTGCCTGAGCCTTCCCAGGAAGACCACGAATTACTGCTTGCCGCCATCAGGCGCCAGGATGAGTCCAAAGCGGAGAAAATGGCGAAAGCCCTGCTTCAGCCAAGCCTGGACGCTCTCGGTAGCAGGCTGTCATGAAATTCCGTCTCGACAGCTTTACCGTCCTGCTGCTGGGCGCCATTGTTCTTGCCACTTTCCTGCCAGTGCGCGGCGATACGGCCGAGGCGTTGGCAACCACTGGCACCATTGCTGTGGCGATGCTGTTTTTCCTCCACGGTGCGGCTCTGTCCCGTGAGCAGATTATCGCCGGCGCCACCCACTGGCGGCTGCACATCATTATTACCGCGTTTACCTTTGTATTTTTCCCGCTGGTGGTATTACCGATCAATGAAATAAGCCGCTTCGCACCCACCTGGATGCCGCCGGATCTGGGCCTTGGCTTTCTCTACCTGGGGGTACTGCCTTCGGCTGTGTCTTCTTCCATTGCCTACACAGCCATGGCAAGGGGCAATGTGCCCGCCGCAATCTGCAGCGCGGCCGCCTCGAATGTGTTCGGCATGATGCTGACGCCATTTCTGCTGTTATTACTGGTGAGCACATCCGGGGATGGCAATTTTTCGGTGGCCGAAGCTCTCCGGGACATAGTGCTTCAGTTACTGCTGCCGTTCGCCGTGGGGCATGGACTGCGGCCCTGGCTGGGGGGTTTTCTAGCCCGCCACGAAACCCTAACTGCACGATACGACCAGTGCGTTATCTGGCTGATTGTCTATTCCGCTTTTTCCCACTCGGTTGCCAGTGGGCTCTGGCAGAACCTGCCACTGAACGCGATATTGCTGGCCATTGCCCTGTGCTTCGCGCTGCTGGGATTTTTTATGGTGATGGCAATGTTCGTGGTCCGCAGGCTGGGATTCAGCCTGGAAGATGAAGCCGCGGTGGTGTTCTGCGGTTCCAAGAAAAGCCTGGCGTCGGGACTACCCATGGCCAAGGTGTTGTTCTCGGGGCATCCGGGATTCGGCATGATTGTTCTGCCGATCATGTGCTACAACCAGATTCAGGTCATCGTCGGCGCCATGCTCGCCCGGAAGTATCGCAGCAGGATCGAGGCAGCGTCAGCCGCCCCCGCCCATTCCACTGAATAAAGTGGCCAGAATGGCCAGCCCCACGATCCAACCGATCACCGCCGGCCAGAAGTTGACCATCTGGGGCGGCAACTCTTCCTGGGGCTCCTGATCAGCGCCCGGTCGCTCTGAAAAGGTTTCATCTTCGGGCTGAGGCTCTGGAGCATCGCGAAGGCTATGCCAGTCAAACCAGCCGGCCAGAAACTGCACTACCGGTGCCGGGAAACTGCCGTTCTCTGCCATGGGACGAACTTGCGACTCAAGAGCGTGTGCGATCTCTTTCCGAAGCCGGGGCTGGTCTGCGGGTGGTTCACCAAGAATGGCCTTCCAGATCTGCGGGTCGTTGCTACGGCGAGAGTCATTCAGCAAAGCCCGGATCTGGATGACGACTTCTCTGACAACCTGCTGCTCGGACGCATCCAGCTCAGCGGGCCCAGGCCTCTCTGCCATCTCGAGGGTGTTACTTTCCGGCGATGACGGGCGCGCAACGGAGTTTTCGGTTGGCTCAACCCGGGGGTCTGAGGCCTCGCTCCCGGTTGCTTCACGGTAGGCCTGGCGCAAGCGCTCAAGCTCCTCATCCGACGCAAACTTCCCCTGCCGCTCATAGGCAGCATCGATCCGGGCCCGGTCACGGGTGGGCTCTATACCCAGTATTTCCCAACAATTCATAGAGTTGCAACTCATTTAGCGGATAGACATTACATTTTTGAGAGACAAACGTAATCTTGTCACTTAGGATAAGAGCCAAGCAGTCCATAAAAAACCCCTACACTCGGCAAAGTATAAAACGACACCCATGCCCGTTACGAACTATCTCGTTAAAAATCCGGGGCCTTCGACTCGTGCCCGTGCCGCGGTGGCTTTGACCCCCGCCATACTGGTTGGCACATTGTTCACGCTGGCAACCGCCAGTGCAGCAGAGAGCACCGAAGATAGCTACGATGCAACTGCCTTCGGTGACGCCCCGGAAGCTTTCGATATGGACTCGGCCATCCCGGAGGTTCTGACCACTACCCGGCTGAGGCAGCCGAAATCCCGGGTTCCCGGCACAACAACCATCATCACCGGAGACATGATACGGGATCTCGGCATTATGAACCTGGTGGAGGTTTTCCGCCTGGTGCCGGGCATGACGGTTGATACGGTTGGTAGTGGCCAGCCGGTAACCAGCTACCATGGAACCGTGCACTATGAGCAACGCCGGCTTCAGGTTCAGGTTGATGGCCGCACCTCCTACCGGGCCAGCCTGTCGGACATGGACTGGAATACCATGCCGGTGCCACTGGAACTGATCGAACGAATCGAAATTAGCCGCGGCCCCAACAGCGCCGCCTATGGCATCAATGCATTCCTGGGAACCATCAACATCATTACCCATGCACCGGAAGATACAGCCGGCGTTGAGCTGCGCGCTGTTTCCGGCTCCCGCGGCTACCGCCGGGCCTTTGGCTCTGTGGGCGACACCAGTGACGACTACAGCTGGCGCCTGGCTTATGAGAAGCGAAAGTCAGACGGTTTCGACGAGCAGGAAGACGACGGCAAGTTCTACCCTTTCTACGATGGCTACGACATAAACACCTTCAACTACGATAGTAATCTGGTTTTCAACAGCAATTACGATCTGGATATCCGAGCCGGTGTCGTTGACGGTATTGATGAAGAGGACGCGCGCAAAAACGGAAAGCTGGGGGGCGACGAAAACTCCGATATCCTTGTTGATGACTACTACGTGCAGACACGGCTGAACGTAAGCACGTCGGAGCGTCACTTCTTCCACTTCCAGACCTCGTTCCAGAATTACAACCGCCGGGAGCGGGTAAATGTCTGCATTCCGCAAGCGGAGTTTTCCCAGATTCTGGATCCCTCGTCTCCCACACCGGATCTGACCGCCTGTACTTCGAACGAGATCGATCCGTTCAGGGCCATTCTGAACGAAGACACCGAAGAGTCCCGCCTGGAGTTCGAGTTGCAGGATACCATTCTGTTCAACCCGGATCTGAAACTCGTCTCCGGACTGGGCTATCGCAAAGATACCTACCGGTCCGAAACCTTTTTCAACGGCCGGGGCAACAACTATCAGTCGCGGGTTTTCGGTAACCTCGAGTACTCGCCGTTCCGCTGGCTGACACTGAACTCGGGAGCAAACTGGGAAAAAACCACCACAACGGATGAGGGGTATTTTTCACCGAGACTTGCGGCTAACTTTATTCTCTCGGATAACCATACGCTTCGATTTGTTTACTCCGAGGCAGTCAGGACTCCGGATGCATTTGAACAGAATCCGGACTGGTCCTATCGTCCCACGAACGTGGCTCCACCCTTCGAATTTGTAGAAGGCGAGAGATTCCTTGTCGAGGACCTGGTTGACTCCAGCACCTCCACGCTTGGAAAAACACTTGAAGAAGAGCGTATAACCTCTCGGGAAATAAGCTATTTTGGCCAGTACTTCCTGGATTCTTCGATCCTTTCGCTGGAAGTCCGGTACTTCAATGACCAGCTCCGGGACATGATCAGCGGCATTATCAATGAGGAGGAATGGACCATTGATAATAATGTTGCCCTGGACCAGGAAGGCTTTGAAGTGGAAGCCTCCCTGGATTTCCCGGGCACCAAACTGAGGCTCAGCTACGCTTATCTCGACCAGGACGGGCGTTACACAGGGGAAAATGACCGCAATGCCGGCGACAAACAATACGCCATAGACCTTCTGGGTCGGCTCTCGGTAAGACATTCTGGCAGCCTGGCGTGGATTCAGGACCTGCCGTTCGACCTGACCTCGTCGGCTGCGTTCTATTTTGCCGATGAATTCCGCCGGTCACATTTCGAGCGCGCGGATTTCCGGCTGGCCCGGCGGGTGTTTGCAAGCGGATACAGTTACGAACTGGCGCTGACCATGCAACACTACCTGGACAGGGATCCGACCCTCAGCCCGGACAATACAGTCAAAGATCATAACCAATTCTTCGTCGAAGCCGGCGTAAGATTCTGAAACGACACGGACGACACCAGACCCCGGATGGTATGAACGCAACACAGAACCCGAATATCCCGGAAAGAAAAAGTTACCTTGCAATCAGGTGGTACCTGGTTGTTCTTGCGCTGTTTCTGGTTGTCATACATCCGTTTCAACCGGCTGCCGCTCAGTCATCCGGGAGGCCGCTAATCTATCTCGCCGGCTCCGAGAATTCGTCACTGAATCGCCGTATGTTGTCTCTTCTTGAAGATGCACTTGGGAGCACAGCGGTTATCCGCTCTTTCAGCCCGGGGCAAACGTCTCAGGATCCGACAACACCGGTTATTGCCCTCGGCCCTGAAGCCTTTACCCGGGTCCGTCAGGAAAACAGGAATGTGCCGATTCTGGCGCTACTGGTGGATCAGTCGTTTATTGAAGGCTACGCCGAACGTTCCGACGGCTCGGTTTCCGGAATTCTTTACAACCCACCTCTGCTAAGGCAAGCCATTGCCGGCAAGGTCATTCTGCCGCAAGCCACGCAGGTGGCGATGCTGGCACGCCCGGAATCGGTTGAGATCTATGAGCAGGTCATCGAGCAGCTTCCTGAATACGGTCTCGAAGGCAAGGTTTTTGTTGTCAGCTCCGATGACAGACTCATACCAACCCTGGTGCGGGCCCTGAATTACGGTGATTTTATCCTGGCGGCGCCTGACAAAGGGATCTATAACCCGAGAACCATCAAACATATCCTGCTGACAGCTTACCGGCGTAACCGGATTGTCATCGGCCCGAGTCAGGCTTATGTCAAGGCAGGCTCCCTGGCGTCGACCTACACGCCACTGACAGAGATAGCGCAACTGACTGCACGGTTCGTTCAAGAATTCCGGGACAATGGCCAGTTCCCACCCCCCGCCTACCCTGACGCATTCAGGATCGAAATGAATGAACAGGTTGCGCGCTCCCTGAACATCCCGTTACCGGGCAGGCAGGAGATTATCAGGTCAATCAGGGAACGCCTTGCCGTGCCGGAGGAGGCTGCCGATGAATAAGCAGGCGCACGGCCAGGCCCCGCTTTCAAGGAAGCTTCTGCTGCTGGGTGCCGCCCCGGCTATCGTGATGTTCGTTGTGCTGATGGTATTTTTCACCTCGGCGCGCCTTGATGATGCCCGCAAGGACCTGGCCGACAGCAGCCAGATGCTGGCAGACAGCCTGGCTCCGGCTGTTGAATACGCAGTTGTATCCGGCAATGCCGTGGCATTGGAGCAGATCCTCTCACAGTCGCTGCGGCGCAGCCGTGCGCAGTGGATCCGGGTTTCCAGCCTGATGGGTGACGAAGTCGGCTTTGTATCAACGGAACAGTCGCCAGAGGCAGACACGGATGAAACATTTGACGTGTTCGAGTCGGAAATTCTGCAACAACCCCTGGACCTGGGTGAAGGCCGGGAAACCGAGTGGTTCGAACCGGATTACGGGTTTGGCTCCGGAGCCCTGCGTGTGGGTACCGTTGAGGTTGGCGTGAACCGGGAACAGCTGGCTGCCCGCCGTCAGGACATACTCTGGACATCACTTGCGGTTGGCTTTTCACTTCTGCTGTTTACCCTGCTGATTGTCAACCACTCGCTCAACAGCATCATTTCGCCGATTCGCGGGCTCTCCCGCCGGGTAACAAAGCTGACCAACAAGGAGTACGAGGAGGTTCCGGTCAGCCGCAACGGAACAACCCGCGAGATCAGTGAACTGGAAGAAAGCCTGAACTCATTGGCCACCCATCTCAGGACCCTGGAACAATCCAGAGATGAGACCCTGTCGTCCTCTGAGAGAGCCAGGGCCCGAGCGGAACAGGCCAACCGTGCAAAAT
>NZ_JAWLDU010000020.1:10481-50721 GCF_041686475.1 Marinobacter sp. | reverse complement strand
GACACCTGGCGATCAATTCTGTCCTGCAGTTTGTGCCAGCTCTCGGAATCGGGGGATTCCTTGCGCAATTCACTGCGCAGGCGGGCCAACAAACGGTCCAGTTCCGGGTTCTGCCCCTCGGAAGCCAGGCTCGTACGAACCAGCATGCGCTGGAGCTGGTTTTTTTCGCTGCGCCACAACGCCTCGCGCTCTTCCGACGATTCAAGCGCCTTCAGGTACTTTTCCTTCCAGGGTGAATCTGATGACATTTAGCTCTCCCTGCCTTTCTTCTGGCCACGGCGGGCACGGGGATGGCTCTGGTCGTAGACTTTCGCCAGATGCTGGAAATCAAGATGAGTATAGACCTGCGTTGTGGCTATGTCGGCATGGCCCAGCAATTCCTGCACCGCCCGCAAGTCACCACTGGACTCCAGCATGTGACTGGCAAAAGAGTGTCTCAACAGATGAGGATGCAACCGCTGGTCGGCTCCTTTGGCCAGGCCCCAGCGACTGAGCCGGGACTGGATACTGCGGGTGCTTAATCGGTCACCCCGCCGGCTTACATACAGGGCACTCTCTTCCTCGGGCGCCATTGTACGGCGCGCCCCAAGCCACCGTTCCAGGGCTTCAAGCGCCTTTCGCCCCACCGGGAGAATTCGTTCCTTGCTGCCCTTGCCCAGCACCCGGACCTCGCCACCACGAAAATCCACAGAGTGCAGACTCAGGCCGGCCAGCTCAGACAACCGCAGGCCGGAGGAATACATCAGTTCAAACATGCTCAGGTCGCGGATTTCCAGTGGATCCTCGGGGGTCGCATCAAGCAGGTGATTGAGCTGATCGACGTCTGCCACCCTGGGCAGACGCTTGCCGGCCCTGGGTGCCCTTATATCCAGGGCCGGATTATCAGTGGCCAGGTGTTCCCGCAGCAGGTATTGGTAAAAACGACGTATTGCGGAAAGGTGGCGGGCGATACTGCGCCCGCCAAGCCCCTCGCGGCTCAACTGGGCCACGTAACGCCGCAGGTCATGGCTGGTTACTGCCCGCCAGGCGGGCGCCGGCTGTTGCTCGACCCAGACGAGAAAACGCCTGAGATCGTCGCGATAGCTGCTACAGGTGCTTGGTGAATGTCGCTTCTCCGACGCCAGATAGCGCAGAAAACCCTCCAGCGGCTCCGGGAGTGCGGCAACCGGCCCCCTCTCATCAGCAGCCGGAATCATACTCAGCGAGACTCCGCCACCACATCGGTCACCGGCACTGCAGCCGTATGCCGCTGGAGGATGGGGGGCAGCAACCGACTCAGGGTATCACTGATGTAGGTCAGGAACAGTGAACCCATACTCTGGTCGAAATACCCGGTTTCACAACTGCCAACCGCGAACACACCAACCAGTTCGTCGTGGCGTAACGGGACCAGGGCCACTGACGCAATGGGCTCCTGCCTGTCAGGAAACAGGAAGCTGCGCTCGCTCTCGCGGAACTGGCCACACACTGCGCGATCACCATCCAGAAGACCACCGAGACGGGCTCTTGCCTCTTCTGGTGCAACCACATGCAGGGCGCCCTGTGCCGCTGCCGGCAGTTCGGAATCCGTGAACAGAATGACCGAGGCAGCATCCAGGCCGAAGTCACCACGGATACTGTCATCAATAGCAGCTGCCATGTCGTTCAGGTTGCGGGCTTCAATCACCTGCATCAGCAACCGTTTGCTTTTTTCGAACAGCCGGTCGTTGTAGCGGGCAATAGAGACCAGCTCCACCAGCTCCCGGCGGAGAGTATCCCGCTGCTCACGGAACAGGTGCACCTGACGCTCCACCAGCGATATGGCACGGCCGCTGTCATGGGGCAGCGTCAGGCTGCGCAAGAGTTCGTCCTGTTCAACAAAGAAGTCGGGATTGTCGCGCAGGTAATCCGCGACGGCTTCCGGGGTGAGCTCTCCGGCCTTCTTGTGGGCCGTTCGGTCTGTCATGCTGCTCTCCTGATGGTCAGGGCTTGGGTGTAACTGGCTGGCGATGGCGATTCTGCTGCCGCGGATTTCCTGGCCGTGAATCCCCGTGCCTCGTGCTTTTGCGGCGTCGCGGGGAATGGTCGCCCGGCAGGCGAAGCTGGCCTTCAAAGACGCTGGCTGCGGGGCCCTCCATCATAACAGGGGTCCCTTCGCCCTGCCATTCGATCACCAGATGCCCGCCTTTCAGCTCTACATCCACGCGACTGTCCAGCAGATCGCGCAGACAACCCGCAACAACGGCTGCACAGGCACCAGTGCCGCAGGCCATGGTTTCACCGGCCCCGCGTTCAAACACCCGCAGCCGGACGTGAGTGCGGTCTATAATCTGCATGAATCCGATATTGGCCCGCGCCGGGAACCGGGGATGGTTTTCAAGCCGGGGGCCAAGTTCCCCTACCGGGGCGGTATCCACATCGTCCACCAGCAGGACCCCGTGAGGATTACCCATGGAGACAGCGGTGAGTTCCACGGTTTGTTCACCCACCGCTACCGTATACACATCCTTGCGACGGTCAGCGGCAAAAGGGATGGCCGGGGGATTCATTTCCGGTACGCCCATGTCCACCGTTACCATACCGCCACTGCCGACCCTGAGTTCGATCACACCCTTGGCTGTCTGTACCCGGATCACCTTTTTGTTGGTAAGACGCTGGTCACGGACGAAGCTTGCAAAACAGCGGGCACCATTGCCGCACTGCTCCACTTCAGAGCCGTCGCTGTTGAAAATGCGATAACGGAAATCCACGTCCGGCATACCCGGGGGCTCTACCACCAGCAACTGGTCGAAACCGATGCCATAGTGCCGGTCGGCGAGCTCACGGATCATCTCCGGGCGCAAACGGAACGGCTGGCTGATGGCATCCACTACCATGAAGTCGTTCCCCAGGCCGTGCATCTTGGTGAAACTGAGCATGGGGCCCTGCCCGCGTCGAGGCTGATTCATACCATCGTCCCCCTTCATTCCGGCAAGCAGCTTTCAGGGCCAAGCTGCTCTTCCAGGGTTTCCCGGCGGCGAACCACGTGAACCTGGTCACCATCTACCATCAGCTCCGGCGGGCGATTACGGGTGTTGTAGTTGGAACTCATAACAAAACCATAGGCGCCAGCAGAGCGAACCGCCAGCAGATCCCCCGCCTCAAGTCGCAGGTTGCGATCCTTGCCCAGAAAATCACCGGTTTCACACACCGGACCTACGAGATCCCAGGCTTTTTCCTCGCCATCCGTACGTGGCGTCACCGGTATGATCGACTGCCAGGCACTGTAGAGGGCCGGGCGGATCAGGTCATTCATCGCCGCGTCAATGATGGCGAAATTGCGATGTTCCGTGCATTTGAGGAACTCCACCCGCGTCAGCAGGATACCGGCATTGGCTGCGATAGAGCGGCCAGGCTCCATGATCAGCTCCAGCTTCCGGTCAGCCAGGCGTTCCGCCAGCGCGGTCACGTAGTCCGACGGCTGTGGCGGCTGCTCCCGGTCATAGGTGACGCCCAGGCCACCGCCCATATCCAGGTGGCGGATTACGATACTCTTCTCCGCCAGGGCATCAATCAACGCCAGCACGCGGTCCAGGGCATCCAGGAACGGTGACACTGAGGTCAGCTGGGAGCCGATATGGCAATCCACGCCCTGGATGTCCAGATTCGGCATGGTTGCAGCACGCTCATAGACGGCCGGAGCCTCGGCAATGTCGATCCCGAACTTGTTTTCTTTCAGGCCGGTGGAAATGTATGGGTGAGTACCCGCGTCCACATCGGGATTCACCCGCAGGGAGACCGGCGCCTTGACGCCCAGCTCGCCTGCCACTTCATTGAGCCGGTCCAGCTCGGTGTCAGATTCAACGTTGAAACAGCGTACACCCGCTTCCAGAGCCCTGCGCATTTCCCAGCGCTGCTTGCCAACACCGGAGAAAACGGTTTTTGCAGGGTCGCCACCGGCGCGGATCACTCGCTCAAGCTCACCGGCCGAAACAATATCGAAACCGGCACCTAGCCTTGCCAGTACGTTCAGTACGGCAATATTGCTGTTGGCCTTGACGGCGTAGCAGACCAGATGGGGCCGACTCGCCAGGGCATCATCATAGGCGCGGTAATGACGCTCCAGGGTGGCGCGGGAATACACATACGCCGGAGTGCCGAAGCGCTCGGCAATGGTGGCAACCGGTACTTCTTCAGCGAACAACTCGCCGTTACGGTAGTTAAAGTGATCCATGTAAATCCTGAGTCTGTTGGCGGGGCGGCTGGCCGGGCCTAGCGGTCACTGGTGTCGTCGTCCCGGCCCTGTTCGTTGTCGCTGGCCTGTTCAGCGGTGGTGTTGTTGTCGGAAGGTGCTTCCCGGTACAACGGTCCTTTCTGACCACAGCCAGCGACAAACCCGGCCAACACCAGCAGGAACATGATTGTCGGTCCTGGTTTCATGGGTAACTGCCCCTGTTTTCTGTATGGTCGAAGTATACCTGAGTGGAGCCTTACCCCGCGAGATGCGACCGCCTCCGATTGGGCGTCAGAGATGCCGGTTCAGGGCATTTTCCAGCTCTGATCGGTAATACAGGTACTGGATTGTCTGGATGTCCTGCTGATAGACCTGGGGATCGAGATCGTGGGGCAGATGAACATCGGTCAGGTACACCGGGTACCGCTCCGGGCTGTGGCGCAGGGAACGGATATAATGGGCTACCGCCGGAATCAGCTGGTTGCCGTATTCCTGAACGGTGAACTCCTGGTCTCCGCAAAAAATGTCAAATCGGACCCGGGAATCGCCTTCCTGAATGCCGATTGCCTGCACCTCAAGCCCCGGCAGCGGCAAATTGCTGTCTGCTTCGGGACGCCGCTCGGCGCGCCACTGGCCATCGCGAAGCACCATTTCATAGCACTGGGTTCCTCCGATATCGGCCACAGCGTCCAGTTGCCGCAACTGGCGCCGCTCAGTCAGGTTCTCGAGGAATCTCAGCAACGGCACCAGCAGGTAGCGACGATTGACGTACCCCTGCTCCCAGCTGAACACCGATCCAAGTTCATCCACGACCCAGACCCGGGCCCTGTCACCACTTACCCGATAACATACCTGGATGTTATCCGGCTCACTGGTATGGCAGACCGTTCGCAATAGCAGATCATCCAGCAGGGCATGCCGGTCAAACACCACCGGAACGTAGGATTCCTGCGGCTTGGCCAGGTACTCCATCAGCGCTGAATGACTGTCGAGGGCAACGAAGCCCGGCTCGCTCCCGCTGAACCGCAGAACGAAAAACCGCCGATCCATCTCGATGACATAACGCAATGGATGGGGCCCTGTGCCACCGGCAAAGAAGTGGCGCATGACATCGGTAAAGAGTTCTCTGACACGGCGGGCTATGGTGGCGCCGTGCCCCTTGTTGTGGCTGTGGACCATGATCTCCGGCAACCGGCCCGGCGCCAGAGCCACGGATGCCAGCACATTTTTCAGGCACTGTATCAGGGTGTCGCCGGCCGCATAATGTTGCAGACTGACCTCGTGCCAGCTGTTGAAGGTTACCTGGTCGATGGTGTTCACCAGGTTTTCACGGCCACCACTGAACCCCAGAGAATCATGGCGCGCGCTGAGTTTGTGCAGGCCCTTTCCGGTCAGGCGGGCCTGTGGATCAAGCCCGACGTTGACGAACAGCAGATTCCGCAAAGGGTGCACGGCCCGGGACAGCGCCTCCCGCTCGGCCGCCTCTACGGGAAACGGCAGAAACGCTCCCAGCGCATCCAGCATTTCCCGCAACTCCGCCACCGAGGCGGTACTGCTGCCGGCACGGACATTCAGGCGGGTGGACCGGCTCAAAAGGCCATTGCAATAACACCAGACCATCAATTCGGTCAGGTTCCCGGAGCGGCGGATCACCGGCTGCCAGAACGCATCGGACGGATCCTCAAGATCGCGGTACAGCAACCAGCCCTCGTAACCTGCTGCCCCGCCCTGCTCGGACTGGTGATGGAAGGCCAGGTTTTCTTCCGCCAGGGAGGGGGCCAGCCCGGGGTTAATCTGTTCAATCTTACCGGCTTTGCGCTGGAACGCGGCGTAGAGTTTTCGCCCAAGCAGGTTCATATCCTTGCTGCTGATGGCAGCACGAGTGCCATGCTCCCGGGCCAGTCGCGACAGCAGCCGGTAGCTATGGGTTAGCTCCGCTACCACTGATCGGCGCAATGTCACAACGTCCTCAGCGCGCCAGCGGATGCGGTTGTCCAGATTCTCGAGCTCTGCCGCCGACCAGCCCCAGTCATCAACCAGTGCCTGCAGCAGGCAGGTTCGCCAACTGGAGACCAACTGGGCGGACCGGGTCAGAGGCAGCCCGGCTTTCAGGTAGAGACTTTGCCGCACCAGCGCCAGACGCTCGGGGGCATCTTCTTCCAGCAGCCACTGTTCCAGGCGTTCGTAGAGCAATACATAGGGGTCCAGCCGATCGGGATCGGTTTCTCCGGCATAGACCGCCGCCTTGAATACCCGCGACAATAAAGGCTCGCTGGCACCCCGGGCATAGCATTCGATCAGCAGCAGCTTGAGAATGGTCTTCCAGGGCGCATCAATCCCTTTGTACAACTGCCAGACACCGGCACCGAGGAACTCTTCCTGTGGTATCGACAGCGCCGGCCCGAAATCGATGTACTCGTCACCACGGATAAAGCGGCATTCAATCAACTGCCGGGCACACTCTTCATAGCGCGCCTCGTCATCCACTGGAACCAGCCACCACAGCGGGTAGCGGCCGCCCAGGTGTATACTGGTGCGATAGAATTCGTCCAGCAGAAGGAAATGCTGTGCACTGCCGCAGTTTTCGCCCGTGACTTCAGCACGCTGGCGCCCGGCCCGCCAGTCGGCGGCAGAAAAAACAAAGACGTGAAGCTCCACACCCAGGGTTGAGGCCCAGGCGGAAAGACTGTCCGCTTTGCGCTCGAGGCAACGCACCCCACGATCAGGCAAGTCCGGGCGATGACACAACCAGACATCCAGGTCGCTGGCCACCGAGTGGCCTAATGTACCGGGACTGCCCATCAGGAACAGGGCTTCCAGGTCCGGCTTTCGTCGCCCTTCGTCCTTGAGCGAAAAGGTGCGGGCCAGCCGCCTGGCGGCATTCAGCGTGGGCTCGGTGGGCCGGTAGTGACTCAGTCCGTAGGGGCAGTCGCTGTCGAGGTAACCGGGAAGTGCCGGGTGGTTGAGGTGGAACACCAGCGGCAGCACTTCCAGCACGGCCTGCTGCCGGTGGGTCAGGGCTGAGCGGGCCCGTTCCCAGCGGTGCTGATTGACAGACATGAACCGGTCCCGCAGCCGACGCAGCGTTTTTCTGTCGATACCCTCGTCAAAATCCAGGGCAATGGGAGCGGTAAGAGTGGTCAAAGCGACTCCGCGGGAGAGGTTCTTTCCAATGTCATTATCAGTATGATGAAGGCATCGTGGCAAAACCGGAAAAAAAATAAAAGCGGGACTACTTTTTATAACACTTCCTGTATCTCCCCGCGGCAAAACTGGCTGAGGTTATTGTGTCGTGAAAGAATTCGTCCACCAGCGAGTACCGCATACAGCACGACCCGGTGACCGGCCTGCTGTATCTGGACCCGGACGGGTTTGATCATTCAGAGCGGTTCGACCATGCCACAGCCTGGATCGCCAGGTCAGCCTGCAGACCCTTGCCTGGCTGGAACAACACCCCTTAGAGTGACTTCCACGCGCGCGCCACGGCAGCACGCACCTGGTTCGGCGAGGTACCGCCAAGGTGATCACGCGCCTGCACCGAGCCTTCCAGAGTCAGCACATCGAAAACGTCCTCACCGATTACATCCGAGAAGCGCTTGAGCTCTTCCGTTGTCATTTCAGACAGGTCGCGGCCCTCGGCCACACCGAAGCCCACGGCCTTGCCCACGATTTCGTGGGCGTCACGGAACGCCACACCTTTCTTGACCAGGTAATCCGCAAGATCGGTGGCAGTTGAGAAACCACGCTTGGCCGCCACCCGCATGTTGTCAGCGCGCGCTTCAATCGCCGGGATCATGTCGGCGTAGGCCTTCAGGCAACCCTTGACGGTGTCAACAGTATCAAACAGGGGTTCCTTGTCCTCCTGGTTGTCCTTGTTGTAGGCCAGCGGCTGGCTTTTCATCAGAGTCAGCAGGCTGATCAGGTGACCGTTCACGCGGCCGGTTTTGCCACGCACCAGCTCCGGCACATCCGGGTTTTTCTTCTGGGGCATGATGGAAGAGCCGGTACAGAAGCGGTCCGGCAGGTCAATGAAATCAAACTGGGCGGAGGTCCACAGCACCAGTTCCTCACTGAACCGTGACAGGTGCGTCATCAGCAGGGCAGCAAAGCTGCAGAATTCGATGGCAAAATCCCTGTCACTGACGGAATCCAGAGAGTTCTCACTGGGCCGGTCGAAGCCCAGCAGTTTTGCGGTAATGTTGCGATCGATGGGGTAGGTGGTCCCTGCCAGTGCTGCGGCGCCCAGGGGCATCACATTTACCCGCTTGCGACAGTCCTGCAGGCGCTCGGCGTCCCGCACCAGCATTTCGTACCAGGCCAGCAGGTGATGACCAAAGGTGACTGGCTGTGCCGTCTGCAGGTGGGTAAATCCGGGCATGATGGTCTCCGCCTCGCGCTCGGCCAGATCCAGTAGACCCGCCTGCAGACGCCGGAGCTCTTCGGCAATCACGTCAATTTCATCACGCAGGTAGAGGCGGATATCCGTGGCCACCTGATCATTACGGCTACGGCCGGTGTGCAGCTTCTTGCCAGTGATGCCGATTCGATCAGTCAGCCGCGCTTCGATGTTCATGTGCACATCTTCCAGGCTGACGGACCATTCGAATGTGCCGGCCTCGATGTCTGCCTTGACCGCTTTCAGGCCGTCGATAATGGTGTCGCGCTCTTCAGAGGTGAGCACACCGACTTCCGCGAGCATGGTGGCATGGGCGATGGAGCCGGTAATATCGTGGTGGTAAAGGCGCTGGTCAAAGCCAACGGACGCGGTGAAACGTTCGACAAAGGCATCGGTAGGTTCGGTAAAACGACCGCCCCAGGGTTTCTCGGCGCTCTTGTTCTGATCCGTCATGGTCTATCTTTCCTGCTGACAGCCCGGCATCATTCTGCGGGAATGGGTAAATTTAATGTGACGGGATTATAGCATTCTGCAGCGCACAGTTGCCCTTCTCTGGTTCAGCAAAAGGGATTCAGGAACAGGTTCAATGGCCGCAAAACACAACAGGGAACGCCCGGTACCTCTACCAGCCGTGAATGACAGCGACTTCTACGTACCGGACCTGTGCCGGGTAAGGGCCTTCTTCATGCTGGTGGTGACCAGCGAGTTGCTGGTTCTGGTACTGTCCATTGTGCAGGCGGAAAGTCACTGGATTGACTGGAACTATTTCGGACTGCTGTCCCTCTTCGTGCAATGGACGGTGCTGACCAGCGCAGCGCTGATCTGCCTGTTGCGACGCTGGCTCGCAGGGCTGACCATTCCCCGCGCCACCGCTGTTATCGTCGCCATCGTGCTGCTCGACGTGCTGGCCTTCAGCCTGTTCGCCGACAGTGTGTTGCATCCCCGGCCCGGTGTTGAAGCCTGGCAGGGGGTGGCCAAGAAACTGCTGCTGGCGCTGCTGATCACGCTGATGGTGCTGCGTTATTTCTACCTCCAGTTCCAGTGGCAACAACAACGGGAGTCGGAAATGCAGGCACGACTGACGGCCCTCCAGGCGCGTATCCACCCCCACTTCCTGTTCAATAGCATGAACACCATTGCCAGCCTGATCGCCGTCAACCCGGAACGGGCCGAGGACGCAGTGCTGGATCTTTCCGAGCTTTTCCGCGCCAGCCTGCGGACCGGTGACCGGCTGATCCCCCTGGCGGACGAACTGGACCTGTGCCGGCGCTATCTGGCCATCGAAAAGCTGCGACTGGAAGACCGGCTGGCGCTGGACTGGCATATCGAGGATGGCCTGGAGCTGCAGGCCATTCCACCATTGACCCTGCAACCACTGGTGGAAAATGCCATCTATCACGGCATCCAGCCCCGCCCGAACGGCGGCACCGTAAAAATTGAAGCCTATCGCAAGGGGCCCTCTGTCTATCTGATGGTACAGAATCCCCGCCCGGCCCCGGATCATGGCGGCCATGACGGCAACCGCATGGCACTGGCCAATATCCAGTTACGCCTGCACGCGCTTTTCGGAGAACCAGCGGTGCTGAAACACAGCCACCAGAATGATATATATACCGTCACTCTTCGGCTGCCCTGGCAGAAGGCCAGTGGTAATGGCAACCCCGAAACAAGGAGCGACTAGGCAAGCATGGCCGATGTAAACAGCCGCAGCGTACTGATTGCCGATGACGAACCCCTCGCCCGGGAGCGTATCCGCCGGCTGGTGGAAGCAGTGCCGGGCTATGATGTGTGCGGCGAAGCCGGCGACGGCGATGAGGTCCTGGCAAGAATTGCCCAACAGGCCCCCGATATTCTGCTGCTGGATATCCGCATGCCCGGCATGGATGGCATGGAGGCGGCCGAGAGAATCGCCACCCTGGAGGCGCCGCCGGCCATCATTTTCTGCACCGCATACGATCACTACGCCATCCAGGCGTTCGATGTGCATGCGGTGGCCTACCTGCTCAAACCGGTTCGGCGGGAGGCACTGGCAGAGGCGCTGAAACGCGCCGGCCGCGTCAATCGCGTGCAACTCCAGGCGCTGACCGAGCGGGATGCCGACCATATCGAACAACTCGCCATCCGCACCCACCGGGGCACCGAACTGATCGATATCCGGGGAATCCTGTACTGCGAGGCCGACCAGAAGTACGTCACCATCCACCATGTCCGGGGTGAGACGGTGACTGATTACACCCTGAAAGAACTGGAAAACACCTATCCGCAACACCTGCTGAGGATTCACCGCCATACCCTGGTGGGCGTTCGTTTTATCCAGGCCCTGCTGCGGAACGGTGACGGCCAGAACGTGATCGATCTGACCGACAATCATGGCCGGCTGCCGGTAAGCCGCAGGCACACCGCCTCGGTGCGGCAGTGGCTGAAGGAACACCGCCCCGGCTAGCACAGCCAGCAACGCCTGAAGGGGACATTTGCCCTCACAAAGGGTACCCTTGGCGTACCATTTTTCAGATCCGGCAACGAGTACCATGTCAAAACGAACCCTTCGCATTGCAACCCGCAGCAGCGCCCTGGCGCTGTGGCAGGCGGAATTCATAAAATCCGAACTGGAACGGCTCCACGACAACGTGGAGGTTGAGCTGGTCAAGATCAAAACCCAGGGCGACAAGATTCTTGATGTGCCGCTGGCCAAGATCGGTGGCAAGGGTCTGTTCGTCAAGGAACTGGAAGAAGCCATGCTCGCAGGCAGCGCAGATCTGGCAGTGCACTCCATGAAAGATGTGCCCATGGAGTTTCCCGAAGGGCTGGGGCTGGTAGCCATCTGTGAGCGGGAAGACCCCACCGATGCTTTCGTCAGCAACGACTATGAAAACGTGGATGCCCTGCCCCACGGCGCCATTGTAGGCACTGCCAGCCTGCGCAGGGAGGCCCAGCTCCGTGCCTATCGGCCAGACCTGGAAATCCGGACCCTGCGCGGAAACGTCAATACCCGTCTGGCGAAGCTGGATGCCGGTGACTACAACGCCATCGTTCTGGCCAGCTCCGGCCTCAAACGCCTGGGCTTCCACGATCGCATCCGCTACTGCCTGCCCGACAGTGTATCGCTGCCCGCCGTTGGCCAGGGCGCACTGGGCATCGAGTGCCGCCTGGACGATGCGGAATTGATCAGCATGCTCGAGCCCCTGGACCATCGCGACAGCTCTGACCGGGTAAAGGCAGAACGGGCTCTGAACCGTCGTCTGCAGGGCGGCTGCCAGGTACCTATCGCCGCCTACGCATTGCTTGAAGACGATGACACTCTCTGGCTAAGAGGCCTGGTGGGCGCCGTTGACGGTACCCAGGTATTCCGGGTGGAAGGCCGGGCACCCCGCAGCGAAGGCGAACGTCTTGGCCGCGAGCTGGCGGAAGACCTGCTCGCCCTGGGTGCGGACAAGGTGCTGGCTGAAATCTATGGCCACACCCCGACCTGAATCTCTCCCGCTTGATGGCCGGCGGATCCTGATCTGCCGGCCACAACCCGAGGCCGACCGCCTGGCAACGGCGTTTCAAAATGCCGGCGCCGATGCGCGGGTGCTGCCGCTTATTACACGGGAACCCCTGCCGGAAGACCCCGCTACCCGCACTCTTATCCTCAACCTGGATGAGTTCGCCCATGTAATTGCCGTCAGCCCCTATGCCGCCAGCCTGCTGCTGGAGTGGCTGGATACCTGGTGGCCACAGATCCCCGAAGGCATCCAGTGGTACGGCGTCGGGGCAGGAACCGCCGCCATTCTGGCCAGTTACGGCCTTGATACCCATCAGCCGGAAAGCGGCCACGCCAGCGAAGATTTGCTACAGTTGCCGGAGCTGGCCACGTTCGATCATGAGAATGTTCTGCTGGTCCGGGGTGAGGAAGGCCGTGAGCTGATCCCGCAAACCCTGGAAAAACGCGGCGCACGGGTCACCCCGATGCCACTTTATCGCCGGTACTGTCCCGACTATGATGAAGCCATACTGAAGGCGATGCTGAACGACTTTTCCCCCGAGGTCATCGTCACACTGTCGGGAGAAACATTGAACAATCTCATCGCACTAAGTGAAAATACCGGCCATAATCTTGAG
Source organism: Marinobacter sp. (assembly GCF_041686475.1). Lineage (GTDB taxonomy): Bacteria > Pseudomonadota > Gammaproteobacteria > Pseudomonadales > Oleiphilaceae > Marinobacter. The sequence goes on along the minus strand of NZ_JAWLDU010000020.1, from coordinate 38,032 downwards.
GATACTTTGCTGGTTGTCCCCGTTGAGCGGATTGCCGAACAAGCACGTCAGGCCGGCCTGCGGCGAACGTGCATACCAGGAAGCCTTGCCGATAGCACAATAGTGGCTGCAGTTGCTGAACAACTTGCCAGCCTGGACGGTGGCTCCGGAAACACCAAGTAAGGATGCCCGTGACAGAATCAAAAGCACAACTGCCTGCCCCGATTGCAAAGCCACAGCAAACACGGCAACGGCTGTGGCCTCTCTGGATCATCACCCTGCTGGCACTTGCCCTTGCCATCGCCCTGGCGCTATGGAGCTGGCAACAATGGAATAACTACCAGGCCCTGCAACAATCCATCGCCAGCCTGGAAAGCGACACCGAGCAGCTGGACCGCATGTACGGCCAGTCCGGCAACGAGCAGCGCCAGCGCCTGCAGTCGCTGGAAGAAAAACTGTCGGAGCAGCGCGAACTCATAGCCACCCAGCAGCGCCAGATTGACCACAACGCGCGCGAACTGCTGGAAGCCGGCAATCGTACCCGCACCGACTGGCTGCTGGCGGAAGCCGAATACCTGCTGCGGGTCGGCAACCAGCGCCTGATGATTGAGAAAGACATTCGTGGCGCCCTCGCGGCACTGGAGTCCGCAGATGAAGTCCTGGCAGAATCCGATGACATCGGTGTTTATCCGGTGCGCCAGCAGCTGGCAAAAGAAATTCTTTCTCTCAAGGGCCTGGCCGACGTTGACCGTACCGGTCTCTACCTGAGGCTGGAAGCGGCAATCGACAGCATTCATGAGCTCACCGACAATGCCCTGGCCAATGACCGTGCCCCCGGGTTCGTGGCGGAAGCCAACAGCGACTCCTCTGCCAACCCGGACTCATTTCAGGGCCTGATGATTGAGGGCTGGGATAAGGTGAAGGACACCCTGTCACAGGTCGTGGTCGTCCGCAGGCTCAACGAGCCGGTGAAGCCCCTGCTGTCTCCGGAACAGAGCGCCTACGCCCGGCTCAACCTCCAGTTGATGCTGGAGGAAGCGGAGCTGGCGGTGCTCCGTGGCAACCAGGAGCTTTACTCCCGCTCCCTTACCAAGGCCAGCAGGGCCATCAGCGACTGGTACGACAACAGCAATAAACGCATCATCGCCCTTTCCCGGACCCTGGACGAACTCTCTGAAAAGAATGTCGACCCGGAACTGCCCGACATCAGCCATTCCCTGGAATTGCTCAAGGCACGTCTGGCAGGGCGACTGGACAATGGCAATGGCGACAACCCGGAAGACAGCAACGACGGTGATCAGGGAGATGACTCATGATCCGCATCCTGCTGGTCATACTCATTGCCCTGTTGCTGGGTACCGGGCTGTCACTGGGACTGCAATATGACCTTGGCTATATCCGCATCAGCCTCGGCAACTACCTGGTTGAAACCAATTTCTGGGTTGGTCTGGCATTGCTGGTAGCGGCCATTGTAGGCTCCGTCATGACCATCAACCTGTTTCGCCGCCTGCGCCATGGCACCGGCATGGTCGCCGGCTGGCTCGCCCGTAGCAACGAACGCCGGGCACGTCGCCGCACCACCCAGGGGCTGCTGGCCCTGGCGGAAGGCAACTGGCCCCGAGCCCGCAAATTGCTTACCTCTTCTGCAGAACATGCCGATACACCGCTGATCAATTACCTGGCCGCTGCCCAGGCCTCCTTCGAATCCGGCGACCACGAAGCCGTTGACGAACTGCTGCGCAAGGCTTTTGAAAGCACACCCGGTTCAGACATGGCCGTGGGCATTACCCAGGCCCAGCTGCAACTGGCAGGCAATCGTCTGGAGCAGGCCCTGGCGACACTGTTGAGGCTGCGCAAACAGGCGCCCCACCACCCGTTCGTGCTCAAGCTGCTGAAGAACACCTATGTGCGCCTGGAAGACTGGCGGGAACTCTCCCGGTTGCTACCGGAAATCCGCAAACGCAACGTGATGGAGAGTGAGGAACTGCACGATCTGGAGCGGCTGGTGTGGCACAACCTGCTGCAAAACGCCGCCGAGGAGTGCCGGCGACAGTCAGGCGACTCTTCGCCCTCCCTGGAACCGCTGACCCGTCTGTGGGATGAACTACCCGGTTTCCTTCGCCGTGACGAATACACCATCCGCGAATACGCCCGTCTGTTGGCAGCACTGGGTGATGAAGCCCAGGCCGAAACGCTTTTGCGGAAAGTGTTGCGCAATCACTGGGGTGACGACCTGATCAATCTGTACGGTCGGGTGAAAGGGCTGAAACCGGATGAGCAACTGCTGATTGCCGAGCAGTGGCTGAAAGACCGCCCGAACAATGCAGAACTTCTGCTTGCGCTTGGCCGCCTGAGCCTGCGCAACGAACTCTGGGGCAAGGCCCGGGAATACTTTGAAACCAGCCTGAAACTGCGCCGCAGCCGTGAAACCATGGCAGAGCTGAGTCGCCTGAATGCCCATATGGGCGAGGGTGAGAACAGTGTGAAGCTGTTGATGCAGGGGTTGGTCAAGGACAGTGGGTTGCCGGACTTGCCGATGCCCAGGGCCTGATAGCTGGATGATTGACCTGGTAGCCTGCCAGTATGGGAGCTGGGCCCGGGTGGGTTACCTTTTCTTCTGGGGAAAGAACTCGCTTTGCTCGGACACCTTTTCCCTGCCAGAAAAGGTACCCCACCCAGACCTGATCTGACGCTGGTGGTTTATCAGGTTGCCAGGCGCCTGATTGTCGGATTACCCCCTGGGCGCGTATTCCAACACATCCGAGAAAAACGCTTCCTGCGGCAACCCGGCTTCAAGCAACGCGTCCATCAAGGTATAAACCATTGTCGGCGAGCCGCTGGCGTGTACTTCCACGTTGTTCCAGTCCATACCTGAGGCCAGCACTGTGCGCACCAGCTGGTCATGGTGTCCGCTCCACTCGTTATCCTCGTCATCCCCTACCACTGGCAAGAAGATAAACGGGGGCCATTCTTCCTGCCAGCGCTGGGCGAGGGATCGCAGGTACATATCTTCGTGGCGGCGAACGCCCCAGTAGAACTTCACCGGCTTGTCGTAGGACGTTTCCCGCAGGTAATCAACCAGACTTTTTACCTGGGCAAAGCCGGTTCCGGCTGCTACCAGCAGCAAGGGCTTTTCAGGAGCGGAAGCCAGGCAGGCGCGACCGTGGGGTAGCTCAACAGTGACTTCGCCGCCGGAGGTAAGCGCGTCGATCACTTTCTGGGCCGAGACCCATTCCGGCGTGGCCTGGATGTGCAATTCTATCAACTCTGCCGACGGGCTGCTGGCAATGGAGAAATAGCAGGGGTCAGCGTCGGGCAGGTTCACCGACAGGTACTGGCCGGCATGGAACGATAGTTCCCGGCGACTGGGCAGTTGCAGTTCCACGCAGTATACGTCGTGATTGATGGAGCGAACGTCCACCACCTTTGCCAGGAACTTGCTGGGCTTGTTGTCTCCGGCTGCCATAACGGCGTCTATCTCCAGTTCTAGGTCACTGAGCGCAAGAGTGCGACACATCATCAGGCGCCCGGTGACCGGAATTGTGTGTTGATTACGGGTATTCAGGGCCTGGCCAACAGCCAGGCGTGCCTCACAAAGCTCGCAAACCCCGTTGCGACAGGCAGCTGGAACCGCTATTCCGGCCCTGCCAGCCGCCGCAAGAAGCGTTTCATCAGCTGCTGCGGTAAACGATAAAGCAGCTGGCGAAAGGTGAATACGAAAAGCATCGCCGGCCATATCAGTCGGGGCGGTCGTGCGAAACTTCAATCCCCAGGGTATCCCAGATGTCATCGACGCGTTTTTTCACATCATCCGACATGGTGATGGGCGTACCCCATTCCCGATCCGTTTCACCCGGCCACTTGCTGGTGGCATCCATCCCCATCTTCGATCCGAGCCCGGACACCGGCGAGGCGAAATCAAGGTAATCGATAGGGGTATTTTCCACCAGCATCGTATCCCGGGCCGGGTCCATTCGGGTGGTCATGGCCCAGATTACGTCTTTCCAGTCACGCGCGTTCACATCATCGTCGGTAACAATCACGAACTTGGTGTACATGAACTGCCTCAGGAATGACCATACACCCATCATCACCCGCTTGGCATGGCCGGGGTACTGCTTTTTCATGGTCACCACTGCAAGGCGGTAGGAGCAACCTTCCGGCGGCAGATAGAAATCCACGATCTCGGGAAACTGTTTCTGCAGGATGGGAATAAACACTTCGTTCAGTGCTACACCCAGTATCGCTGGCTCATCCGGTGGTCGGCCGGTATAGGTGCTGTGGTAAATCGGGTTTCTGCGGTGAGTGACCCGCTCCACGTTAAATACCGGGAACTGGTCCACTTCGTTGTAGTAACCGGTGTGATCACCGAAAGGCCCTTCAGGTGCCCAGTCATCCGGGTAGATAAAGCCTTCCAGCACAATCTCCGCACTTGCCGGTACTTGCAGGTCGCTGAGGCCGCACTGCACCAGTTCGGTACGAGCACCCCGCAACAGGCCGGCAAAGGCATACTCGGAGAGGCTATCGGGTACCGGAGTGACCGCACCCAGAATGGTCGCGGGATCCGCCCCCAGTGCCACGGCCACCGGGTAAGGTTTACCCGGGTTGGCTTTCTGGAATTCCTGGAAGTCCAGTGCTCCTCCGCGATGGCTGAGCCAACGCATGATCAGCCGGTTCCGACCTATAAGCTGCTGGCGATAGATGCCCAGGTTCTGGCGTTCCTTGTTTGGCCCCCGGGTAATCACCAGCGGCCAGGTCACCAATGGCCCGGCATCCCCGGGCCAGCAGTGCTGCACCGGTATCTGGTACAGATCCACCTGGTCTTTTTCAATGATCACATCCTGGCAGGGCGCCGAGCGAAGCACTTTGGGGCTCATGCGCATCACCTGTCGGAACAGGGGCAGCTTTTCGATGGCATCCCTGAAGCCTTTCGGGGGATCGGGTTCTTTCAAAAAGGCCAGCAGCTTGCCGATGTCCCGCAGCGCCGTGACGTTGTCCTGCCCCATGCCCATGGCCACACGCTTTGGCGTACCAAACAGGTTGGCCAGCACCGGCATGTCGTAACCCTTGGGGTTCTCGAACAACAGCGCAGGGCCGCCTGCCCGCAGCGTGCGGTCGCAGATTTCGGTCATTTCCAGGTGGGGATCAACTTCTACTGAAATCCGCTTCAGCTCACCGAGCTTTTCAAGCTGGTCTATGAAGTCTCTCAGGTCGTTGTATTTCATCGGCTGCTCCGGTTGATTCCGGCATTGTACGCGAATTCTTTGGTTTTGGTTTGGCTCAGGTTGCGGACCTGGTGCGGGAACAGGATGGGGGCTGCTTCAAAGTACGATAATTCAATCAGCAAATGGTGCGCGCGCAAAAAGTCTGATCGGTAACGCCGGGGGCCTTCTTCCCGGACCGTGTATTGCCATGGATGGCAATGCCGAGCCCCCATGGATGGGTTCACGGCGTGTCCGGGGAGAAGGCCCCTGGCGCTACAAGCCCCCAAGCTCAGTGCGCAACGAGGGCCCGAACCAGTATCAAAACTTAACGGCGCTTCATCGAGTCGAAGAACTCGGAGTTGGTCTTGGTTTCACGCAACTTGTCCAGCAGGAACTCGATGGCCGCAGTGTCGTCGTCCATGGAGTGCAGCAGTTTGCGCAGAATCCAGACCCGCTGGATATCCGCCTCGCTCATCAGCAGATCCTCACGGCGGGTGCCGGAGCTGCGGATGTTGATGGCCGGATAGGTGCGCTTCTCGGCAATCTTGCGATCCAGGTGGATCTCCATGTTACCGGTGCCCTTGAACTCCTCGTAAATCACCTCGTCCATCTTGGATCCGGTGTTTACCAGCGCCGTCGCCAGGATGGTCAGGCTTCCGCCCTCTTCCACGTTACGGGCGGCACCGAAGAAACGCTTCGGCTTTTCCAGGGCATGGGCATCAACACCACCGGTCAGCACCTTGCCGGAGGACGGAATCACCGTGTTGTAGGCGCGAGCCAGACGGGTGATGGAGTCCAGCAGGATCACCACGTCTTTCTTGTGCTCGACCAGGCGCTTGGCCTTCTCGATCACCATTTCGGCCACCTGGACGTGACGGGCCGGGGGCTCGTCAAAGGTAGAGGCGATAACCTCGCCGCGCACGGTGCGCTGCATCTCGGTCACTTCCTCAGGCCGCTCGTCAATCAGCAGTACCATCACATGGCACTCGGGATTGTTACGGGTGATGGACTGGGCAATGCTTTGCATCAGCAACGTTTTACCGGCCTTGGGCGGGGAAACGATCAGGCCACGCTGGCCCTTGCCGATAGGCGCCACCAGATCCAGCACGCGAGAGGAGAGATCCTCGGTGCTGCCGTTGCCTGCTTCCAGCATCAGGCGCTGGTCTGGGAACAGTGGCGTAAGGTTTTCAAACAGGATCTTGTTCCGGGCGTTATCCGGCTTGTCGAAGTTGATCTCGCTGACTTTCAACAAGGCAAAGTAGCGCTCACCGTCTTTCGGCGGGCGGATCTTGCCGGCGACCGTGTCGCCTGTGCGCAGGTTGAACCGACGGATCTGGCTGGGGGAGACGTAGATGTCGTCAGGTCCTGCCAGGTAAGAGGCATCAGCAGAACGGAGGAAACCGAAACCGTCCTGCAGAATTTCCAGTACGCCGTCACCGTAGATGTCTTCACCGCTCTTGGCATGCTTCTTCAGAATCGTGAAGATCACATCCTGCTTGCGCGAACGAGCCAGGTTATCGAGGCCCATCTCTTGCGCAATTTCGAGCAATTCGGGCATGGCATTCTGCTTGAGTTCAGTAAGATTCATAGTTTATTGGATTGTCAGGAATGGAAGTAAACGGATATTGGAATGACAGGGGTGCCCCTGAACTGATTGATCGGGTATACGTTGAACTTGGTGCTGGCCAGATGGAGCAACCGGTGTAGATGAAATCCGGAAAGGTACTGAAGCCAGAGACAGGAAGAACAACCGTTCGCCGGGCAACAGCGATCATCAGCCACCTTGCGTATCAATGTCAAGTGATGTTGCACACTTTTGAACCGATTTCCCGTTTTGCAGCCCTCTCTGTACTCCCTGATGCCGGCTCTCATCCCCCTGAAGGGTTACTCCTCTTCCATTCAGCCCCGCAGTTCCGGATACTGCAAAGATGACTTCAAAGACTTCGGAGAGCGTCCATGAGCAGCGACACCACAAGTGAACTGAAACCCCTGAGTATTGGCCTGTTAACGGTGTCTGATACCCGTGGACCGGAGGAGGACTCATCGGGGCAATTCCTGGAAAACAGCCTGATTGAAGCAGGCCACAAACTGGTTGCGCGCCGCATCCTGCCAGACGACGTCTATCTGGTGCGGGCACTGGTCTCAAGCTGGATTGCAGACCCGGACATCAACGTGGTGATGATCACCGGCGGCACCGGCTTCCACGAGCGCGACAGCACACCGGAAGCGGTGACACCGTTGCTGGACAAGACCATTGAGGGGTTTGGCGAGGAATTTCGCCGCCTGTCCCAGGTTGAGATCGGCACATCCACCATCCAGTCCCGGGCGCTCGGCGGGATGGCAAATCACACCCTGGTTTTCTGCCTGCCCGGTTCCACCGGCGCCTGCCGGACCGGTTGGAACGGCATCGTCAGCAGCCAACTGGACAGCCGTCACAGCCCCTGCAATTTCTCCACACTGGCTCTGGGCAAACCGGAAAAACCTTTCAACCGGATCAACCAGGTCATTGGCGAGCGCTCGGAGCGATAATCGATGGCAAGTTCTGACCTGATTTCCGTCGACGATGCCATTAACCACCTGGTCGCCCATGCCCGCCCGGTCGCAGACACACAAACCGTAGCGCTGGCAGATAGCCTGGACCGGGTTCTGGCCAGAGACTACAGCGTTCCGGCAGATGTACCGCCCGCCGATAACAGTGCGGTAGACGGTTACGCCGTGCGCGCCGGTGATCTCTCCCAAGCCACTTTACTGCCGGTGTCTGGACGTGTAGCAGCGGGCGAAGCGCCCGGCTCCCTCCCACCCGGCACCGCCGTGCGAATTTTCACCGGTTCGGAGATTCCGGCGGGTGCGGACTCCGTGGTCATGCAGGAACGGGTAACGGTGACCGATGACGGCATCACCATCAATGCGCCGGTCAGCGAAGGCCAGAACATCCGCCATCAGGGTCAGGACCTGGCCCGGGGCGAACTGGCGCTGGCGAAAGGTACGAAGATCCGGCCACAGGAAATGGGCCTGCTGGGCTCCATAGGCGTGGCAGACGTTTCCGTGTACGCAAAATTGAAAGTTGCCATTCTCACCACCGGTGACGAACTGGTGGATCCCGGACAACCACTCGGGCCTGGGCAGATCTACAACAGCAATCGCTATACGTTACTGGGGCTGCTGGCAAAAGCCGGCTGCGCGGTAGTGCTCTGTGAAACCCTGAGAGACAGCCGGGAAGCGACCCGGAGTACACTGGAGCGGGCCGCAGCCGAGGCCGACCTGATCATCACCAGCGGTGGCGTATCGGTAGGTGAGGAAGACCATGTCCGGGTGGTACTGGAAGAGTACGGTGGCCTGTCCCTGTGGCGTCTGGCCATGAAACCGGGCAAACCGCTGGCTTTTGGCAGCATTGACGGCACTCCGGTGCTGGGCCTGCCTGGCAACCCGGCGTCTGTGCTGGTTACTTTCCTGATAGCGGGGATGCCGCTGATACGCGCCTGCCAGGGGCGCACGGCCAGCTCCGGCCAAGGCGAACAAATGCCCGCCGGATTTTCGGTCGAGACGCCTTCGGTTCGTCGCGAGTTTGTTCGCGCCCGCAAGGGTATCAGTGATGAGGGCCCGGTCGTCCACGCCTCGCCCAATCAGAGCTCCGGCGTTCTTAGCGCCGCCTGCTGGGCAGAGGGTCTGGCGGTGGTTCCGGAAAATAACACCCTTGGTATTGGTGATACGATTACCTACTATTCTTTTGCGGAGCTGCTGGAATAACCATGAGTACCGACAACACCATTACTGTGAAGTTTTTCGCCCGCCTGCGGGAGGAGCTGAATACGGAGTCGCTGACCGTAGCGGCCGGATCCGGGCTGACGGCCGGCAGGTTGCTGCAGGATCTTGCGGCAAGGGGCGGAAACTGGGCTCAGCTGGACGGTGCGCAACCGGTAATGATTGCCGTCAACCAGGTCATGACAAAACCGGACCGGGAGTTACAACCCGGAGACGAGGTGGCTTTTTTCCCGCCGGTGACAGGGGGCTGATGTGATTCGCGTACAGCAACAGGATTTTGATCCTGCCGAGGAATACCGTGCACTCCGGGACAGCGGTTCCGGCACCGGTGCCATTGCCACGTTTACCGGGCTGGTTCGGGACAGTGGTGACCTGACAGGTGTGACGGGGCTGTTTCTGGAGCACTATCCGGGCATGACCGAGCAGGTTATCGAGGGGCTCATAAGTGACGCCTCAAAGCGCTGGGATGTGCGTGAGGCCCGGGTGATTCACCGGGTCGGGAATCTGGCGCTGGGTGAGCAGATTGTGTTTGTAGGCGTGTGCAGTGCTCACCGTGGGGATGCGTTTGCGGCCTGTGAGTTCATCATGGACGCCCTGAAGACGTCGGCGCCGTTCTGGAAGAAGGAGATCACGGGCGACAGCGAGCATTGGGTTGAGCAGAAGGCTGCTGACGTGAATCGCTCTCAGAGCTGGGAGTAATCCTCGCTGGCAATAAAAAACCGCCCGTGAGTGTTTGCTCAGGGGCGGTTAGGGCCGTTGCAGCGATCAGAGATTGCTGTCCAGGAACGCGGCCAGCTGGGACTTGGACAGGGCGCCCACTTTGGTGGCATCCACGTTGCCGTTCTTGAACAGCATCAGTGTAGGGATGCCGCGGATGTTGAATTTGGGCGGTGTCTGCTCGTTTTCGTCGATGTTCAGTTTGCAGACTTTCAGCTTGCCTTCGTACTCTTCGGCCATTTCTTCCAGCACCGGTGCAATCATCTTGCACGGGCCGCACCATTCTGCCCAGTAGTCCACAAGCACCGGTACGTCCGACTGCAATACGTCCTGCTCAAAGGAGGCATCTGTAACGTTTACAATATTTCCGCTCATTTCAGTTTCCCGATTCGTGCATCAGCCAGCACGAATGTGCCCGGCTGATGCTGTTGACTGTCGTTGGCGGCTGCCGCACGGGGCATATGGCAACCGTTCACGGTGATCATCGTATGCAATACTTTACGCGATTGGTCAGGCGGATGTGAAGCGCTTACTTCCACCCGGGCCCTTCGGATTACACTGACCAAGGGTGCGCCATTGCGTTACACGGCATATCGCTTATAGTAATCACCAGATTCGGCAGTTTCCGCCAGCCATTGCAATGGCTACAACACAACCGTTGTTGAGATTTCTCTCGCACGGCTTATCAAGCCCTCTTCCCTTTATCAAGTTAGGGCCTGGCAGAAGGAATTCAATACACGTGACGGCCAACTCCTCCGCCACCCCGCCAGAACTGCTCGCCGCAATCGATATGGGCTCCAACAGCTTCCACATGGTGGTTGCCCGCCTTGTTCACGGTGAAATCCGGACCCTTGAGAAGATGGGCGAGAAGGTTCAGCTCGGCGCCGGGCTGGATCGTTACAACCGGCTCACGGAGGATGCCCAGGAACGCGCCATGGCGTGCCTCAGCCGCTTTGCCCAGAGGCTGCAGGGCATGCCACCAGAGGCCGTTCAGGTGGTGGGCACTAATGCCCTGCGGGTAGCGCGCAACACCCAGGAATTTATGGCCAGGGCTGAAGAGGTTCTGGGGTATCCGGTGGAGATCATTGCCGGGCGGGAGGAAGCCCGCCTGATCTACCTGGGAGTGTCCCACACCCTGTCCGATGACAGTGGCCGGAGGCTGGTCATCGATATTGGCGGTGGCAGCACGGAGTTCATTATTGGTGAACGTTTCGAACCCCAGGATCTGGAAAGCCTGCACATGGGCTGCGTGTCTTTCCGCAACCGCTATTTCCCGGACGGCAAGATTACCCGCAAGCAGATGGACAAGGCCATTACCCACGCCGAGCAGGAACTGCTCAATATCCGCCAGCACTTCCGCAATCGGGGCTGGCAAAGCGCAGTGGGATCATCCGGGTCCATCAAGGCGATTGCCAGCGTGCTTGCCAGCCTCAAGATTACCGACGGCACCATCACCCTCGAGGCGATGAATGAGCTCAGGAAGCGTCTGGTGGACATGGGCAAGGTTGAGAAGCTTGGTGACCTGGGCGTACGAACGGACCGCCAGAGCATCTTCCCGGCAGGATTTGCCATTCTGATGGGGGCCTTCCGGTCGCTGCAGATAACGGAAATGACGTTTGCCGAGGGCGCCCTGCGTGAGGGCCTGCTTTACGATATTGCCGGCCGGATTCAGCATGAAGACGTGAGAGAGCGAACCATCCAGGCTTTACAGGAACGCTACCACGTGGATCAGGAACACGGTGGTGCCGTGGAGGACACGGCGATTGCAGCCTGGCGCCAGGTCGCCGATACCTGGGCCCTGAACACCCCGGCCGATGAAGAAGCGCTGCGCTGGGCCTGTCGGCTGCATGAAATCGGTCTCACCATTTCACACAGCCAGTATCACAAGCATGGCGCCTACCTGCTGCGCTATTCTGACCTCCCCGGCTTCAGCCAGCAGTTCCAGCGTGACCTGGCAACCCTGGTAAGGGGGCACCGGCGCAAATTCTCATCAGCGATCTTTGAAGGGCTGGACCCGGAGGATATTCCCCGCCTGCGCTACCTGTGCGTTCTGGTTCGCCTGGCCGTGCTGCTGCAACACCCCCGGAATCACGAGCAACCACCAGAACTGCGCCTGTCCCCTTCCAACAACGGTCTCGCGGTAGAATTTCCTTCAGGCTGGCTGGATGATCGCCCCCTCACCCTTGCCGATCTCGAGAATGAACGGGACTACCTCTCCAAGCAGGATTTCAGGCTCGAGGTGAAGCTCTAGGAAGTGGTCAGCTCCGCTTCCAGATCTTCAACCGTTTCACTGATTTCCAGCCATTCCGCCTCCACGTCTGCCAGGCGACTCTTTGCGGCAGCCTGTTGCCCAAGCAGCTCTTTCAATGCCTGCTTGCCCTGATCGGCATAGAGCTCCGGATCCGAAAGGTCCTGCTCCAGCGTCACCAGTGTCGACTGAAGCCGGTCCATTTCTTTCTCCAGCGCCGCCTGTTGCTTGCGATAGGGGCTGAGCTTTTGCCGAATAGCCGCTTCCGCGCGCTTGCGGGCCTTGCGATCCTCGGCATTTTCACCCACGGCAGCCACTGCCGCTGACACTTGAACCCCAGCTTGCGGAGCGGCATCGCTCTCGCGTCGTGGTGCCTCAGTTTCGTCTTTTCTCCTGTCCGCCAGCCAGCGTTCATAGTCTTCCAGATCGCCGTCGTACTCGGTGACGCGGCCATCGTTCACCAGCCAGAAATCATCCACGGTGTTGCGCAACAGGTGACGGTCGTGGGAGACCACCACAATGGCTCCGTCGAAGTTCTGCAGGGCCATGGTAAGTGCCTGGCGCATTTCCAGGTCCAGGTGGTTGGTGGGCTCGTCCAGCAACAGCAGATTGGGTTTTTGCCAGGCAATGACAGCCAGGGCCACACGGGCCTTTTCACCGCCGGAGAACGAACGGATGGCACTGAGGGCGCCGTCGCCGTGGAAATCGAAGCCACCCAGGAAATTACGAATACTTTGCTCCGATGCCCGGGGAGAGAGCCGCTGCAGGTGCAGGAAGGGGCTGGCATCCAGGTCGAGAGACTCGAGCTGGTGCTGGGCAAAATAACCAATGGACAGATGCTCTCCGGTGGTTCTCTCGCCACGCAGCAGCGTGCCTTCTCCACGCAGGGCATCCATCAGGGTGGATTTACCTGCGCCATTGGGACCCAGCAGACCAATCCGACTACCAGGCAACAGCGAAAGGTTGATGCCCTCAAGGATAGCCGTCTCACCATAACCGGCGGATCCGTTACGGATGGATAGCAACGGATTGGACACTTTGTCGGCCATCGGAAACTCGAAAGAGAATGGGGAATCCACATGGGCCGGGGCGATTTTTTCCATGCGTTCCAGAGCCTTTACCCGGCTCTGGGCCTGACGCGCCTTGGTTGCCTTGGCTTTGAAACGGTCAATGAAGCGCTGTATTTCGGCAATCCTGGCCTGCTGACGCTCGTAGCCGGCCTGTTGTTGGGCCAGACGTTCACTGCGCTGGGTTTCAAAGGCTGAGTAGTTACCCGTATAAAGCTCCAGACGTCGCTGGTCGAAATGCACAAGATGTGTCGCCACACGATCCATGAAGTCCCGGTCGTGGGAAATGAACAACAGCGTGCCTTCGTATCGCCGCAGCCAGTTTTCCAGCCACAGGCAGGCGTCCAGATCCAGGTGGTTGGTAGGCTCGTCCAGCAGCAGGAGGTCCGACGGACGCATCAGCGCCTGGGCCAGATTCAGGCGTATCCGCCAGCCGCCGGAAAATGACGACACCGGCCGCTCGGCATCGGCATCAGAAAACCCGAGCCCTCGCAGCAGGGATTCCGCCCGGCGCGGCGCTGACCAGGCTTCGTGAACGTCCAGCTCCCCGTGAATACGGGCGATGGTGTGATCGTCGCCGCGCTCTTCTGCAGCGGCCAGCTCTGCCTCCATCCTGCGCAGATCGGGGTCACCATCCAGTACAAAATCCCTGGCACTGCGGGATGACGCTGCTACTTCCTGGGCCATGTGCGCAATGCGACATCCACCGGGTAAAGACACGCTACCCTGCTCCGGGGACAGCTGCCCCAGCAATAATTGGAACAAACTGGATTTCCCGGCGCCATTGGCTCCAACTATTGCCACCCTCTGGCCGGGCTGGATAGTAAGGTTGACGGCTTCTAGCAACCAGACGCCACCCCGTTGTAAACTGAGATCGGTTATCGTTAACATGACGTAATGGTATCAGGGAATGTTCATTAAGGAACCGGCAGAGGCCCTATGTCGTGTAGCGGGAGCAAGATACCTGAGGATGCTGATCCGGAAAACCCGTTATGGCATTTTGCTTGCCGTTTCTGGGAATCGCCCCGGGCACAGGAAGCATGCCTGGAATTACAGAGCCGCGGCTGGAGCGTTACCCGCATTCTGTCTGCTGCCTGGCTTGCATCTCGCGGAAGCAGCTTTTCCGGTGGTGAGAGCCAGACGGTTACTGCCTGGCGAAGCCAGGTTACCGAGCCACTCAGGACTGCGAGAAAATACATAACGAAAAACAACCCTCGCACTGATATTGTGAGGGAATACATAGCCCGCAGCGAGCTTGAAGCAGAGCGGGTTGAGCTGGCTCTGGCTTATGAAGCCCTGGTTTCAGATACACAAACAGGCTCGAGTAGAGAGGCTACGGCCAGTCTGGCCCTGGATAACCTTCTCGCTGCGGCACCGGAGACTACAATGGACAAGGGGACCGGCAGATTGCTGGACACACTCGCCAGAGAACTGTCGATACTCGCAAAGGGAGATAACGGGCCATGCTGATGAAATGGCTGATCCGGCTGGCGTTTCCTGCTCTGGGCGTTCTCGTTGCGCTGGTATTTTTTGGCATCAATGATCCTACCAGCACCTCCACCGAGCCCGCAGAGACAGAAGCAAACGTGGATATTCCCTCCTTCGAGGGGCTGGTTCCATCTCCGGTACCCACTGAAGGGCCGGATATCGTCTTCAAGTGGCAGGACAGAGACGGGAGCTGGCATTACGCAGACACACCGCCTCCCCAGGGCTCCTGGAATGCGCTGGCCATTGAGCGAGCAGAAAACAAGACCCTGCGCCCGCAGGACGCTGACCCGGAAACCGACTGGCAGTCTCCCTACCGGGCTCCGTTCTCGCTATCTCCCGACACCGCCAATAACGGCAGCTAACGCTGCCGTTATCCTTCCCTTAACACATGTTCAGTGGCATCTGGCGACGGAACCCGTTACCTTCTCTGCTTTCGTAACCATTCAACAGTAACGACAATCAATAAGGAACAGGCAATGAACAGAACCCTGATCGCGCTGGCGGTTGCCGGCACCCTTGCCGGTTGCTCATCTTCCCAGGATGCAACCCAAGACAACCCACCGCTGGAATCCGCCGATGAAAAGGTCAGCTATGGCATGGGCCTGGTGATGGGCGAGCGGATGGGCAACGATCTGCCAGATCTGGAGATGGACCAGTTTCTGCAGGGCATCCAGCACGGCCATGCCGGCGATGAAGAGCAGACCCGCATGAGCCGGGAAGAGATTCAGGAGGCCCTGATGGCCTACCAGTCCCAGCTCCAGGAGCAGGAGTCGGCCCAGTCGGAAGAGCTGGCCCAGAAGAACCTCGAAGCCGGTGAAGAATTCCTGGCTGAGAATGCAGAGCGTGATGGCGTTGAAACCACCGATTCGGGCCTGCAGTACGAAATCCTGGAAGAAGGCAATGGAGAGAAGCCGAGCGAAGAGGACCGGGTTCGGGTTCACTACACCGGCGAACTGATATCCGGTGAGGTGTTCGACAGCTCCCGCGAGCGCGGCGAGCCGGTTACTTTTGGTCTGAACCAGGTCATTCCGGGCTGGACTGAAGGCTTGCAGCTGATGTCCGAGGGCAGCAGAGCCAGACTGTATATTCCCGCTGAGCTCGCCTATGGTGCGGGCGGAAACCAGAGGATCGGGCCTAACGAGACGCTGGTGTTTGACGTGGAACTGCTGGAAATCAATCCGGAGTAATCACCGCACGTTGCATGCTTCCCCCGCGTCACCTTCAGATGTCGGGGGAAGAAGCTGGCGGCGCCGTTTCAGGCAGACGACATGACTTTCTCGGCGTGAGCATTGTGAAGATGCTCAATCAGGTAATCTTCCATCTCGAATCGACTTTCCAGGGTCTCTCCCAGTTCAGAAAGCTGCTGAAACAATTCGCGGACTTCACTTTCTGTCAGTGACTGGCCATTGAGACGGTCGTTGAAGTTCAGTGCCGTTTCCGTGGTTTCTGCGATCTTGGGATACAGCCGTGCTGCCAGTTCCAGGCCACCGTCGTTGAATTCCCGGGCTTCCTGCACCAACTGCTCGTATATCTCAAAATGCCCCGCCGAAACATAATCGACCAGCACCTCGCACAGCCTGATGAATTTCTCGCGCAGTGCCTCTGTCTGCGAGTAATCCGTGGTGCCGGACAGTTCACAATAGTGCACCAGTAATTCCTGCCTCTCTTTCAGCCAACGGTCTATCAGTTCGCTGACACCACCCCAACGCTCCCTGGCATTACGGCAATTATCCAACATGACGCCTTTCTCCGGTTACCGGGTTCTGGTTTGATTCTTCTTGTTGTGACGAGTCTCAAGTTACCCCATGCCGACGGTCCGTCGCAACCGTTTCAGCCCTGTATCCAGCCAGACTTTCTGGCGGGCCGGAACATCATGACCAGGCCGATGACCACCAGCAGGGTGAAAAATACAGCGGTCCACCCGGGGATAGTGAGCCCGAGGAAACGCCAGGTTACTTCAGCACAGTCGCCGGTACCCTTGAGAGCCGTCGTCAGCACTTCCATCCAGGGCATCACATCCAGCATATAGTCCACCGACGGGCCGCAGGCCGGCACCTGGTCAGCCGGCAGGCTCTGCAACCAGAGCTGACGCCCGGCAACCCCAAGCCCGGCCCCGGCGCTGATCGCCAGGAAAAAGCCATATACCCTGACTCCGAAACCCTGCGGGCCGTGCAACGCCGCCAGCAGGCTGACCAGCCCGGCAGCCATGAAGCCAAACCGTTGCAACCAGCACAACGGGCAAGGCTCCAGCCCCATGAAGTGCTCCATGTAAAAGGCCACGCCAAGCAGACCGGCACAAACCAGGAATATCAGGAAAAAAACGGCTCTGGAATTCAAATGTGTACCTCTGATCAACGTTCATGTCAGACAATGCGTCCCGCCACGGCGGCAGACGACCAGATGCTGCAAGCGGGCATCGACCCTGCTATTCTCTCAGCACTGGAGGTGCCCGCGGGCGCCCAGCCACTTAACCTTAAACCAATACGAACTTCAAGCCTATGACACTTAAGCCAAAGCACCTTCTGCTGGCACTGCTGATCACCCTGCCCCTCGCCTCTGTCACCTTCGCACAGGAGGAT
Source organism: Marinobacter sp. (assembly GCF_041686475.1). Lineage (GTDB taxonomy): Bacteria > Pseudomonadota > Gammaproteobacteria > Pseudomonadales > Oleiphilaceae > Marinobacter. Next base: position 20,988 of record NZ_JAWLDU010000020.1, on the reverse strand, counting down.
GAGGAGGCAGAGCAGGAAGCGCAGGAAGAAGAACCGGGCGTCACCGACTACATCGACATGGACCCTGCCTTCGTGACCCATGTGGGAGAGCCCGGCACCAGGCTGAACTACCTCAAGGCGGCGGTTACCATCCGCGCGTCCAGGGAAACCACGCGTTCCGCGGTAGAAACTCACATGCCGCGGCTGCGTCATGAACTGGTGATGTTGTTCGGCGAGCAGACAGATACCGACCGGTTGTCCGGTAATGAAGGCCAGCAGGCGCTGCGGGAAGAAGCCAAAAACCGGATTAATACGGTACTGGAAGAGCAACAGACCGGCGAGAGCATCACCGGCGTGCTGTTTACCGAGTTTGTGGTCCAGAAGTAACGAAGAAGCAACTGTGAAGCCGGGCAAAGCCCGGATTTTCACCTCAGGAACGCAGATACTGCTCCAGGAATTCGCCAAAAGGCTGTTTATCGCTTTGCTCCATGGCCGCCTGTTCTGAAAGGGATTCCCGGGTCATTTTCTCAAACGCTGCCATCACATCATCCGGCAGGCCTTCGTCGCGCAATGTCTGCTGGTGTTGCCGCGACATCTCCAGCCCCCATTCGCGATGCCCCATCCCCGAACTTTCCATGGCCCCAAGCACCCTTGCCGAGGGAACCTTGAGCGGGTCGTCCAGCTTGGCCCTCTGGTCAGCCAGCGCGCGCCGGTAGGTATTATCGCCATTCCACCCATCCAGCTGTTCTGCCAGCCGCTCCAGGCCATCCAGCAGTGAAGCTGCAGCCTCACCCACAGCAATGTGCTCGCCGGCCCGGCAGAGGGTCAACTTCGGGTCCCTGCCTCTGGCGACTACGTCCTGGTAGTTATCGTCCAGCCGCTCACACTCGTCATCGTCAATGCGCGGGCTATCCGACAGCAGGCAGTCCAGCAGGAACAGATCGAGGAAATCGATCTGGCTTTCGTTGACGCCGACCGGAGAGAACGGGTCCAGGTCCAGACAACGTACCTCAATATATTCAACACCACGGGATTCCAGTGCCTGGATCGGCTTTTCCTGCGGTTCGGTCGTACGTTTGGGGCGAACGGCGCTGTAATACTCGTTCTCGATCTGCAGCACGCTGGTATTGATCTGGATGAACTTGCCATCACGCTGGATGCCGATCTCCTCGTAGGGCGGCCAGGGTGTATGGATCGCCCGGAACAGGGTGTCGGTGTAGGTCTTGAGTTCGTTGAAACAGATATTCAGCGAGGCCTGTGCATTATTGTGATATCCCAGGTCCCCCATACGCAGTGAAGTGGCGGCCGGCCCATGCCAGGTGTCGTCGCTGAATCTGGCCAGGTCATGGCGTACGCCGGCCACAAAGCTGGCGTCGAGTGCAGGTGACGCTCCGAACAGCAGCATCAGTAGCCAGCTGCGGCGGCGGAAATTACGGATCAGCCAGAAGTACTGGTCTGACTTGAAGTCCTTGAGGCTTTGCTGGTCGCCAACCGCCTGCTGCCACAGATTCCAGAAGCTGTCCGGCAGCGACAGATTGTAGTGGGCACCGGCGATGCTCTGCATCATGCGGCCGTAACGAACCGCCAGGCCCTGACGATAAACGTGCTTGAGGCGGCCGATGTTGGCAGTACCGTATTCCGCAATGGGAATGCTCTCGTCGCCATCCAGCTCACAGGGCATGCTGGCGGCCCAGAATACTTCGTCGCCCAGGTTATGCTGCACGAACCTGTGAATGTCCCGCAGGGAGTCGAGCATGCCTCGGGTGGTATCGAACACCGGTGTTATAAGCTCCAGAAGGGCTTCGGAATAGTCCGTGGTGATACGCGGGTGGGTCAGCGCAGAGCCCAGGGAATCCGGATGCGGCGTCTGGGCTATGAAGCCGTTGCGATCGACCCGCAGGCCCTCTTTTTCCACGCCCTTTCTGAAACCTGTCCACTGGCTGGCAGTGAACTGTTGAAAAAGCTGATGGCGGGATTCACCCATGAATGGCTCCTGCTTGGATGGCCGCCGGGCTAACCGGCAGCCAGACCTGTTTGTGTGTGATAACGGGGATCAACGGCCGTCTTTCCGGGCCGATGCCAGCGCCTGTGCCAGCGCTCCAGCCATGGCGCCCTTTTGCGGATTCTCCGCAGCCTTCTGGCGACCGTTCCTGGCGGAAGGCTTGCCGCCAGAATCCCTGCGGTTGCCACCATCGCCGGCGCGGCTGTCGGACTTCTCTCCCGGCTGGTCATCCATACGCATGGAAAGCGCAATCCGCTTTCTCGGGATGTCCACATCCATCACCTTGACCTTGACGATATCCCCCGCCTTGACCACTTCCCGGGGGTCCTTGATGAAGGTATTCGACAGTGCCGAGATATGCACCAGCCCGTCCTGATGAACGCCGATATCCACGAACGCACCGAAATTGGTCACATTGGTAACCGAACCTTCCAGCACCATGCCCGGTTTCAGGTCGTTGAGAGTTTCCACACCCTCCTCGAAGCTGGCAAAACGGAATTCCGGGCGCGGATCCCGGCCCGGCTTTTCCAGTTCGGTAATAATATCCTTTATGGTTGGCAGACCAAACTGCTCGGTGACGTAGTCCTGTGGGTTCAGTGACCGCAGGAAGGCGGAGTCGCCAATAATGCCCTCAACCTTGCGGTTGTTCTTATGGGCAATGGCCTTGACGACACCATAGGCCTCCGGATGAACCGAGGAGCGGTCCAACGGGTTATCGCCACTGGCAATGCGCAGGAAACCGGCCGCCTGCTCGAAGGTACGATCTCCCAGCCGCGATACCTTGAGCAACTGCTTGCGATCGCGGAATACGCCGTTCTGGTTACGGAAATCGACGATGTTCTGGGCAATGCTCTGGTTCAGGCCTGAGACCCTCGCCAGCAGGGGAATGGAAGCGGTATTGAGATCCACGCCGACACCGTTAACACAATCCTCCACCACCGCATTCAGGCTGCGGGCCAGTTGCACCTGGGACACATCGTGCTGGTACTGGCCAACACCAATGGACTTGGGTTCAATCTTGACCATTTCCGCCAATGGATCCTGGAGACGGCGAGCAATGGACACCGCGCCACGAATGGTGACATCCAGGTCGGGCAGTTCGCGGGAAGCAAACTCGGAGGCAGAATAGATGGAGGCACCGGATTCACTGACTACTATTCGCGCCAGCTTCAGTTCCGGATAGCGCTTGCACAGATCCGCCACCAGTTTCTCGGTTTCACGGGAGGCGGTGCCGTTACCGATGGCAATCAGTTCAATGCTGTACTGGCGGCACCATTTGGCCAGTTGTTCGATGGACTGATCCCACTGGTTGCGGGGTGCATGGGGGAAAATCCCGCCGTGGCCCACCACCTGGCCGGTGCCGTCAATAATGGCCACTTTTACGCCGGTACGCAGCCCGGGGTCCAGCCCCAGCGTCGGGCGCGGGCCAGCCGGAGCCAGCAGCAGCAGATCCTTGAGGTTGGCGGCAAACACATTAATGGCTTCGGTCTCCGCCGCTTCACGCACCTGAGCCATCAGGTCGGTTTCGATCTGGGTGGACAGTTTTACCCGCCAGGTCCAGCGCACCACTTCCGACAGCCAGCGGTCGGCAGCGCGGCCGTTGTCGCGAATTCTCCAGCGGGCGGCGATGCGCTGTTCCGCGGGGTGTGGCTGTCGGCGGTCGTCTTCGGCATCGCCCACCACAATGGAATAGGTAAGCACCCCTTCGTTCCTCCCCCGAAGGATGGCCAGGGCACGATGGGAAGGTACTTTTTTCAGTAGTTCGACATGGTCGAAGTAGTCGCGGAACTTGGCGCCCTCGCTCTCCTTGCCGGCCACCACGGTGACCTTGAGCTGCCCCTGCTGCCAGATAAAATCACGCAGCTCACCCAGCAGTTCGGCGTCCTCGGCAAAGCGCTCCATGAGGATGTAACGGGCGCCATCAAGGGCGGCCTTGGTATCGTCAATGCCGGCCTCTGCGTTGAGGTAGCCTTGCGCTATCTGCTCCGGATCCAGTGTCGGGTCGTCATAAAGCGCATCGGCCAACGGCTCCAGACCTGCCTCACGGGCAATCTGGGCCTTGGTGCGGCGCTTGGGCCTGTAGGGCAGGTAAAGATCTTCCAGGCGGTTCTTGGCATCCGCTGCATCGATGCTGGCGCGCAGCTCATCGGTCAGCCTGCCCTGCTCCTCGATGCTGTTGAGGATGGTGGCACGACGGTCTTCCAGTTCACGCAGGTAACGCAGCCGGTCTTCCAGGTTGCGCAACTGGCTGTCATCCAGCGAACCGGTAATTTCCTTGCGGTAGCGGGCAATAAAGGGAACGGTGGCGCCACCGTCCAGCATTTCCACGGTGGCATTAACCTGCTGTTCACGAACACCCAGTTCGTCAGCAATGCGCCTGATGATACTGTTCATGCAACCTCATCTGATGCTTACGAGTCAAAGCGCAAAGGTACAGCGGCTTATTGCTGCAGGCAAGCAGAGCGGCTACGGTTGTCCAGGAATTGCACAAGATCCTTCCAGGGCATCGGGCGGGCGTAGTAGTAACCCTGGATTTCATCGCAGTGTTGCTGGCGCAGGAATTCAAGTTGCCCTTCGGTTTCCACTCCTTCTGCCACCACGCTGATCTGCAGGCTGTGGGCAAGGCTGATGATGGCGCGGATGATGTGTTCGGCGTCCGCTGACTGCCCAAGTTCCTGCACAAAGGATTTGTCGATTTTAACCAGCGAAATAGGCAGGTGCTGGAGGTTGCTGAGGGAGGAAAAACCGGTACCGAAATCATCGAGAGCAAAACTGATGCCCAGTTGATTGAGCTCGCGCAGACATCGCTGGGCGTATTCGGGGTCGTGCATCATGGCGCTTTCCGTGAGCTCCAGCTCCAACAGGCTGGTATCCACATTGGCATTGAAGATGATGCGGAAGATGGTTTCGGTCATTTTACGGTCATGAAACTGACGGAAGGAAAGGTTCACCGCAAACACCAGCCCGGGATACCCCAGCTCCGCGGACTCCTGCAGGCGCTTGCAGGCCTGTTCAATAACCCAGTAACCGATAGGCACGATGAGCCCGCTGCGTTCAGCCACGGGAATAAACTCGTCCGGGCCCACCAGCCCCCGCTCTGGATGATTCCACCTCAGCAGGCATTCAACCCCACGCACTTCCTCGGAGGCCAGATCAATCCTTGGCTGGTAATAAACCTCCAGTTCGTTGCCACGCAGGGCATTGCGAAGATCAGCTTCCAGCCGCAACTGGTAGCCGGCGGTAATGTGCAACTGGCGGTCATAAAAACGATAGCTGGTGCCCGGGTCACGCTTGGCCTCAAACATTGCCCGGTTGGACCGCCGCATGAGGTTCTCCGGGCTGTCACCGGCTTCCGGGTAGGTGGCAACACCGAGGCTGGCGCTCACCACCACATTCTGGCTGTCGATACTCAGCGGCTCCCCAAGGGCGTTCACTATCTTGCGGATGATCTGGGTGATATCCAGGGAGTCTTCCACTTTCTCGACAATAATGGCGAACTCATCGCCACCAATACGCATCAGTGAATCCATTCGTCGCAGGTTCTGGCGGAGGCGCTCCGCCAGCTTGAGCATGATCTGATCGCTTTTCTGGTAGCCGAAGGATTCATTGAAACTGCGAAAGTCGTCCAGGTTAATGTGCAGCAGGGCCAGCCGCTGACTGGCTCGTTCCGCCCTCAGCAGTGCCTGCTGCAGGCGGTCAAAAAACAGATCGCGGTTGATAAAGCCACTGGCCACTTCACGGCCCAGCTGGCCATGGGCCGACTCAGACAGCTGCTGCCGGTACCAGAGACACCGGACAGCCCTGCACAGGTTCCATTTGTCCAGTTCCTGGCGCGACAGGTAATCCGCAGCACCGTTGGCAACCAGGGCCGATGCCCGCTCTGCGGCAGGCTCCGCGCTCATGGCCAGTACGGGCTTTTCATTGCTGGAAACGGACAGATATTGCAGGAAGGAATCTTCGGAACCACCATGGAAAATACAGTCCCAGAGGATAACATCAAAGTGGGTGTTGCGAATCAGGTCGTCACAGTCGATCAGGTCCGGGCACCAGGTGAGATCCGGTTCCATCTCCCGGTCCCCGGCCAGCAATGCACCCAACCACAGAAAATCCGAGTACTCGGGTGTCAGTACCAACAGGCGCACGCGGCCGGAATTGAACGATTTTACTGCCAGGGTCATCAACAAGCGTCCCGTTGCTGGTGAGCAAACATCTCCGTTCCCTCAAGAATAGCTGATAGATGCTCAAGGTACAGCAAGTCCTGCTGGTGTAGAATAACCGCGACCCGACTTCATCCATTAAATCCCGATTTGGCGCTCATATTGTGAACATGCTCAACCCCCGACAGAGTGAAGCCGTTCGGTATGCCGATGGCCCCATGCTCGTACTGGCCGGTGCCGGAAGCGGTAAAACCAGCGTAATCACCCGCAAGGTGGCCTATCTGATCGAGCACCTGGGAATTCCCGGGCGACACATTGCTGCCGTCACGTTTACCAACAAGGCCGCCCGGGAAATGAAAGAACGTGTCGGGCGCCTCGTGGACCGCAAGCTGACCAGGGGGCTGATTGTCTCTACCTTCCATAACCTCGGGCTCAACATGATCCGGGAGGAGCATGAGCATCTGGGGTATCACCCCGGATTCTCCATATTCGATGCGGAAGACGCCAAGGCCCTGCTGCAGGACCTGATGATGCGCGAGGCCAGCGCGGACGCCGGTGACGAGCTGTCGGACGTGCAAATGACCATCTCTTCCTGGAAGAACGCCATGCGCAGTCCCCAGGACGCCTGGAGCCGGGCCGCGGATGATCGGGAGCAACGCATCGCCATTATCTACCGCTATTACAGCGAATACCTCAAGGCCTACAACGCGGTGGATTTTGACGACCTGATCCTGTTGCCGGTGCAACTGTTCCGCGACAATCCGGAGGTGTTGCAGAAATGGCGCCGCAAGATCCGCTACATGCTGGTGGACGAATACCAGGATACCAACCTGTGCCAGTACGAACTGGTCAAGCTGCTGGTGGCAGAGCGTGCGGCCTTCACCGTGGTGGGCGATGACGACCAGTCCATCTATGCCTGGCGGGGCGCCCGGCCGGAAAACCTGGCGCAGCTGAAGGACGATTTCCCAAGCCTGAAGATCGTCAAACTGGAGCAGAATTACCGCTCCACCGCACGCATCCTTCGTTGCGCCAACATGGTGATCGCCAATAATCCCCACGTATTCGAGAAAGCCCTGTGGAGTGACCATACCATCGGCGATGAACTGCGCATCGTGCGCTGCCGCAACGAGGACGCGGAAGCCGATCGGGTGGCCACGGAAATCCTCGACCAGAAACTGAAGAAAGGCCAGGCCTTCCGGGATTTCGCCGTGCTTTACCGGGGCAATCACCAGGCGCGGCTGCTGGAAATGAAGCTGCAGGCCTACCAGATTCCCTACCGCATCTCCGGCGGCCAGTCGTTTTTCGCCAAGAATGAGATCAAGGACGCCATGTCCTACCTGCGCCTGCTGGTAAACCCGGATGATAATGCTGCCTTCCTGCGGGTAGTGAACGTACCACGCCGGGAAATAGGCCCCCGCACCCTGGAGCAGCTCAGCCACTACGCCCGCTCACGGGATATCAGCCTGTTTCGTGCACTGGGTGATATGGGGGCGGAGACCCATGTCACTGAAAAGGGCCTGGACCGCCTGCGCCGGTTCGCCCACTGGGTAGACAACACCTGCGAGCGCTTGTTCAGCGAAGACCCGATCCCGGTGATCAAGCAGCTCTTTACAGACATCGAATACGAGGAATGGCTGCACCTGCACTCAGGCTCGCCGAAACAGGCCGAGCGGCGGATGGAGAATATCTGGTACCTGGTGGAGTCCATCCAGCGCATGCTGGACGATGGCAAGGGCACGGCTGACGAAATGGGCATCGAGGATGCCATCAGCCGCCTGATCCTGCGAGATATGATGGAGCAGCAGGAAGAGGAGGATGACAGCGACAAGGTCCAGTTACTGACCCTGCACGCCTCCAAGGGCCTGGAATTCCCCCACGTATTCATCATGGGCCTGGAAGAGGAAATCCTGCCCCACCGCTCCAGCATCGAGGAAGGCAATATCGAGGAAGAACGGCGGCTGATGTACGTAGGCATCACCCGGGCCCGGGAAACCCTGACCATTACCTACGCTGCCCAGCGCAAACAGTACGGCGAAAAACTGGAGACCATACCCAGCCGGTTTCTCGACGAACTGCCGGAAGATGACCTGCGCTGGGAAGGCACTGGCGACCTCGACGTGGAGGCCAATCAGAAGAGAGGCAAGGCGACGCTGAGCGCACTACTGGGAGACCTGGGGAGCTGAAATCCGCAGGCTGTCACGAAAAAGCCCCGCTTTTGCGGGGCTTTTCGAATCAGAGATAGTCTAGCGGAGACTTATTCGCTCTCTTCAATCATGTACTCGACAGCGACCTCAATTTCTTCATCGGAACAGCTGGAACAGCCACCCTTGGCCGGCATGGAGTTGAAGCCATTGATGGCGTGATCCACCAGGGTTTCGAGCCCTTTGTCGATGCGGTCACTCCAGGCATCAGTTTCACCCATTACAGGCGCACCGGCTGCACCGGAAGCGTGACAAGCTGCGCAAGCGTCATCATAAACTTCGTTACCTGAGCGAGGCTCTGAACTGGCTGATTCTTCGGATGCCGCCGCTTCTCCGCAGTCTTCTCCCTGAACACACACCTCGCCCACCGGAGTAATACGGGAGCGGATTTCGTCTTCAACGTTGGCCATTACGGCACCTGTTGTCAGGCCGAAGCCAAGCAGTACAGCAGCCAGGACTCTCTTCATCTTCACAATGCACCTCGCAATTGGGCGTTATAATAATCAGTGGACGCATTATAGCGGCTGCGGCGGGGCAAAAAAACCAAAGTGCAAAATGATCGTCCCGATTCAACCGGTTTCGTTGCCATTTCGTAAATCAGAAGGCCCTGCCCGTCTATTCCGGGTACCATACACAAAACAGACTCCAAAGGTCAGAATTTATGTCTGATGCGAATCAACCGCCCCCCAATCCCTGGCGCAAACCACTGCTGATCACTGAATTTTCAGCACTGGCCATTCTGCTGGTGTCCATGGGATGGTTTTCCAGCCGCACGGAGGACGGCGCCGAACTCAGCCCGGCCTGGCTATTAATCCCTGCCGCAGCCAGCCTGGCAGTATTCATCAGTTTTATCGGCCTGATGTATCTGCGCTGGGTGGTTGCTGCAGCGGCGGAGCGCAGAACGCGTCACAAGATTGTTTTCTCACTGCTGGTGATGACCCTGCTCGGCGTCTGGGCTTTCGGTATCGCCAACACCTGGATCAGCCTCTCCAACGCATAAGGACAGCGCAATGCAAGGCACATCCGATTCCCTATCCCTGCGGGCCACCAGTCTGGCTGTGTGCATCTGCGCGGCACCGCTGGTCTCAGCCTCGGAACACCAGACTCCGACAGAAGCAGACTTCGACGATGTGTCACCGGACCAATGCGCGTTGATCGAGGATGGTGTCCAGCGCCTGGCCTGCTACGACGCCTTCAATGACCCGGCGGCAGCTCGAGAGCAGGCGCCTGAGGACAAACTCGATGCCATTTCCGATGCCGTAAAGGCCCTGGAATATGAAGAGCTGGCCGATGCCGAAGAGGATGATGCCGCAGTGGAAGAACTGGAAGAAGGAGGTGAGGACGATACCGGTGTAATGTCAGCAATGCTGAATCGCTACGTGGCGGCAGAAAAGGCGATTTTCTCCTTCTCCGGCAGTTTTGTTGGCCACCGGCCGATGTACATTCTGCCTTTCAGCTATATGAAAAACGCCAACCGGACGCCCTCCAGCCCGCGGCTGGGCTCAACGGGTTACGATTACGGTATCGACAACCAGGAGGCCAAATACCAGATCAGTTTCAAGGTGCCGCTGCTCACCGGCTGGCTGGATGGGCGCACGACCTTCTGGTTCGGTTATACCCAGAAATCCTTCTGGCAGGTTTATAACACGGATGACTCCGCACCGTTTCGCGAGACCAATTACGAGCCGGAATTCTTCCTGCGATACGCGGCAAACTACGACATCGGACCGGGCACTCTTAATGGCCTCACTCTGGCTTTCAATCATGAGTCCAACGGCCAGTCCGAACCCCGTTCCCGCAGCTGGAACCGGATCATGGCGTCGGCGGCCTACAGTTATGACCGCTGGCTGTTCATGGTGCAGCCCTGGTACCGGTTGCCGGAAAGCGACAGCGAGGACGATAACGCGGATATCGAGCGCTACCTGGGGCACGCCAACTATAGGTTCATCTACAAGTGGACGGATGACCGGACTCTGTCTCTGAATATGATGAACAATCTGCGGTCAGAGGATAACAAGACGTCGATTGAGTTGGGATACAGCTTTCCGATGGGAGATACGATCAAGGGGTATGTTCATTATTACAATGGCTATGGGGAGAGTCTGATTGATTACAACCAGCGGATTCAGAGAATCGGCATCGGGATTATGCTGAACGACTGGCTTTGA
>NZ_JAWLDU010000020.1:0-10381 GCF_041686475.1 Marinobacter sp. | reverse complement strand
GCCGTTTTTTCCTTCATCAACGGAATATCCCCCCTCGATTCCACGTTCAGGCGAACCACCGGTTCGGTGTTGGACATGCGGAGGTTGAAGCGCCAGTCATCAAATTCGATACTTGCGCCGTCGACATGGGAGACGTTTTTGGCGCCTACGCTGTATTTCGCTTCGATGGCCGCGATGACTTTGGCCGGGTCGGCGATGGTGCGGTTGATTTCGCCGCTGGCCGGGTAGGCTTCGATGCGGGCGTCGATGAGGGACGACAGGGTCTGGCCGGACTGGCACAGGCGTTCGGCGATCAGTAGCCAGGGGATCATGCCGCTGTCGCAGTAGGCGAAGTCGCGGAAGTAGTGATGGGCGCTCATTTCGCCGCCGTACACTGCATCTTCGTCGCGCATGCGTTGTTTGATGAAGGCGTGGCCGGTTTTGCTTTCGATGGCTTCGCCGCCAGCGGCTTTGACCAGGTCAATGGTGTTCCAGGTCAGCCTTGGATCGTGGATGACCTTGCCACCGCCGGTTTTGCGGAGGAACTGGTCCGCCAGCAGGCCAACGATGTAGTAACCCTCGATAAAGCGGCCGTTTTCGTCAAAGAAGAAGCAGCGGTCGTAGTCGCCGTCCCAGGCGATACCCATAGCGGCGCCGTGTTCAATGACTGCTTCAGCGGTGGACGCGCGATTTTGTTCCAGAATGGGATTGGGGACACCGTTCGGGAAGTTACCGTCTGCCTCGTGGTGCACTTTCACGAAATCGAACGGCAGGTGTTGTTCCAACTCGTCGATAATCAATCCGGCGCCGCCATTTCCAGCGTTGACCACTATGGTCATTGGTTTGAGTGCCAGGGCGTCCACGTAGCCCAACAGGTGGTCAATGTAGGCGGTGGTCACCTCCAGCGGCTCGTACTGGCCCTGCTCGGGCGCGTCACCGAAGGGCTCGGGAACCCGGTCCCGAATGTCGTTCAAGCCGTTATCGGAGCTGATGGGTCGAGAATCCGGGCCCACCATTTTCATGCCGTTATGGTCACGTGGATTGTGGCTGGCCGTCACCATGATGCCGCCATCCATCTTGTAGTGGCTGGTAGCGAAGTAAACCAATTCGGTGCCGCAAAGGCCAATGTCGAAGACATCCGCACCGGCAGCCATCAGGCCGGAGCTCAGGGCGTCAGCAATTTCAGGGCTGGAGAGGCGAATGTCGTAGCCGACGATGACGCGCTTCGCCCCGGTCACTTCCACATAGGCACGGCCGATACGCTCGGCCAGCTGCGGGTTGAGCTGGTCCGGCACGCGGCCGCGCAGGTCATAGGCTTTAAAGCAGGACAGATCCATTGTCACAGTGGTTTACTCCCCTGCGGAGGACTGAAGCTGGATGTAGTTCTGGATGCCCATCTTGCCGATCATATCCAGCTGGGTTTCAAGCCAGTCGATATGTTCTTCTTCACTGTCCAGGATGCTGCGGAAGAGTTCGCGACTGGTGTAATCCTGGACCTGCTCGCAGTGGATGACAGCTTCCTTCAGGTCTTTATGGGCAATCATTTCGAGCTTGAGATCGCAGGAAATCATCTCCTCGACATTTTCACCGATCAGCAGCTTGTTCAGGTCCTGCAAATTCGGCAGCCCTTCCAGAAACAGGATGCGCTCGATCAGCTGATCCGCATGCTTCATTTCGTCAATGGACTCTTCGTATTCCTTGTCCGCCAGTTTGGTGATGCCCCAGTCCTTATACATGCGGGAGTGGAGGAAGTACTGGTTAATAGCGGTGAGCTCGTTGGAGAGCACTTTGTTCAGAAACTGGATGACTTTCTTGTCGCCTTTCATGACGGATCTCCTTGCGTGAGTGTGCAGTTGCTACAAGGATAGCCCTTCATCAGGAGAGAAAAAATCACAAATGGGAAATGAATGCAGCAAAGGCCCAATCAGGCGGGCTGGGCGAGCATGTTGGCCATGGCCATATAATCCGATGAGCGGTTCTCGCGAAGGATTTCCCGGGCGGTGCAGGCACAGCGGCCACACTGGGTACCAACGCCAAGCTCCCTGCCAAGCTGGCGCATGGAACTGACGCCGCTGTCGGCGGCTTCACGGATTTCACTGTCTGTCACACCATGGCAAAGGCAAACGTACATAAGGATTACTCACCGGGCCAATGAAAGGTAGTGATAATTATTGTTATTTACATGCAGCTTTGCAAGCCCTGCGGACGTTTTTTGTTCAAAAAATTGTATCGGCGCTGCTCAGATGCCTTTCAGGCGGAAAGCCAGAGGCAGAATCAGGGCGGTGAAAATGCCCGTCAATCCCATGCCCAGTGAAGCAAATGCTCCAGCAGTAGGCCCCAGTTCAAACGCTCTTGCCGTGCCAATGGCATGGCCATTAAGGCCCAGCGCAAAGCCCAGCATTCTTGGGTCGTCAATGGAAAGCCAGCGGGCGGTCAGATCCACGAACAGGGTTGCCACAACGCCGGTAATCAGCAGCCCGCCCATCATCAGGGACACCGAACCTCCAAGTTGTTCGGTGATGCCGATGGCGATGGGGGCCGTTACCGACTTCGGTGCCAGTGATGCGAGTACCTCCGGCGAGGCGCCCAGCAGAGCGGCTATTACCACGGCATAGACCGCCGCCAGCGTAGCGGCCACGGGCAGCGTGAACAGGATGGGCCGCCATAGCGCCCTGATATGATGCATCTGCTGGTAAAGGGGTACGCCCAGCGCCACCGTAGCCGGGCCCAGCAGGGCCGAAAGCCACAGGGCGCCCTCGCGGTATTCTCCGTAATCGATGGCAAGGATGGCGATCGCCGAACTGACCAGCGTTGCCGAAATCACAATCGGTGGCAACCAGACAGGGTGCCCGAGTAACCTGAATATTCGATTGCCGGCAAAAAACGCACCCAGCGTCAGCGCAATGGCCAGTGCCGGGCTGGTGGCGAGCGTACTCAGCAGATCCTGAAAACGGTCAAACAGCTCATCCATTGCTGCCGTGCTCCTGCCTGCTGAAACGCTTCAATAACCACAACGTGGTCACCACGCTCAGCAATGTCCCCAGCACCAGCGCCACACCAACCGCCAGCCACTGCCCTGCAAACTCCTCGGCAACAAAAAATACGCCCACTACCCCGGGCATGATCAGCAAAACCAGCACCGAGATCAGCGCCTGGCTGGCTCCCGCCAGGCTGTCACTGATGGTACCCCGCCCCATCAACAGGAGAGTGAGCAGGATCATACCGATAACACCACCACTCACTGGCAACGCAAGTAACACTCTGATCGTCTCGCCGGCAATAAAAAACACCGTCAGAACCAGAAAACCTCGCAACATCGACATGGCTGTTGTTTCTCTGCTGGACATTTGATTTACACTGGAACCCCGGCCACACCAAAGCAGGAAGCCCAATGGCGCTCAAGGCAACAATCTACAAGGCAAGCCTGAACATCGCTGACATGGACAGGCACTATTACGCCGACCATCATCTCACCATCGCCCGCCACCCGTCGGAAACAGACGAGCGCATGATGATACGCCTGCTGGCCTTCATACTGAACGCCAGTGAGAATCTGGAATTCACCAGGGGCATCAGCACCGACGACGAACCGGACCTGTGGCAGAAAAGCCTGAGCGACGAAATCGAGCTGTGGATTGAACTGGGCCTGCCGGATGAAAGCCGCCTGCGCAAAGCCTGCAACCGTGCTGACCAGGTGATCCTGTATACCTATGGTGGCCGTGCCGTTCCACTGTGGTGGGAAAAACACCAGGGCAAACTGACCCGCTTCAATAATCTCACCATCATCAACCTGCCACCGGAAGCCACCGAGCCACTGGCGGACCTGGCTGAACGCGGCATGAACCTTCAGTGCACCATCCAGGACGGGGCGGTGAATATCGGCAATGAGGAAACCCTCGTCAGCCTGACGCCAGAACCGCTCTACCCTGAATAAAAAATCACCTTTTCAGGCCTACCAGAATGACACAGTTTACGTTAAGGTAAACTTTAGCCGATATTGATCGGGCCGCACCAGGCTCCGTGAGATTGGCTATACTCAAAAAACATCGACACCCTCACAAGGGGTGTTTTGTTCCTCAGGCCACTACCCCAGGAAGAGGATTATGACAACAACAAAAGCCAAAGTTGTTTATTCCCCGGTTTTTACCGACGGTGCGGAATTCCGTATTCCCACCTTCAAGCTACTCAAGCAGGACGGCTCGCTCTACAAGGGCGCCAAGGCCCCTGATCTCGATAAAGACAAAGCCCTGCGCATCTACCGCGCGATGGTCACCACCCGGATTCTCGACGAACGTATGCTCGCCGCCCAGCGACAGGGCCGCCTGAGCTTTTACATGCAGTGCACCGGAGAGGAAGCCGCCGTGATCGGCAGTACCGCCGCACTGGACGATGCCGACATGATCATGGCGCAGTACCGGGAACAGGGCTCCCTGGTCTATCGCGGCTTCACCATCGACGAGTTCATGAACCAGCTGTTCGGCAATGAACTCGACTACGGCAAAGGGCGCCAGATGCCGGTTCACTACGGCTCCGCCAAGCTGAACTACATGACCATCTCATCCCCCCTGGCCACGCAGATTCCCCAGGCCACGGGTTACGCCTACGGCCAGAAGCTGAAGGGCGAAGGCCACTGCACCATTACCTATTTTGGTGAAGGCGCCGCCTCGGAGGGCGATTTCCACGCTGCCCTGAACATGGCGGCCGTCCACCGGGTTCCGGTAATTTTCCTGTGCCGCAACAACGGTTATGCCATTTCCACCCCGGCCGCCGAGCAGTTCGCCGCCGATGGTGTCGCGCCCCGGGCCTACGGCTACAAAATGGACGTGATCCGAGTAGATGGCAACGACATACTCGCCATGCACGAAGCCACCAAAGCGGCCCGCAGTCTGGCGGTGGAACACAATCGCCCGGTGCTGATTGAAGCCATGAGCTATCGCCTGGCGGCCCACTCTTCTTCCGACGACCCGTCCGGTTATCGCAGCAAGGACGAGGAAGCCGTGTGGCGCGAGAAAGACCCGATCCTGCGGATGCGGCTCTGGCTCGAGAGCAAGAAGTGGTGGACCGAAGACGACGAGAAACAGTTGCAGGAAACCATGCGCCGCGAGGTTCTCGAGACCATGAAGCGGGCGCAGAAGCGGCCACCACCGGCGCTGGATACCCTGGTCAGCGATGTCTACGACGAGGTGCCGCCGGCCCTGGCCGAACAGTTCGACAGCCTCAAGGCGCACATCCGCCGGCACCCGGACGCCTATCCGAAGAGTGCCGAACACGCGAAGGGAACAGTCAAAGAGGGAGGCCTGAGATGACACAGATGAATATGCTCCAGGCCATCAACAACGCCCTTGATACTGCCATGGCCGCCGATGAACGGGTGCTGTGTTTCGGTGAGGACGTGGGCATCTTCGGCGGCGTTTTCCGCGCCACCAGCCACCTGCAGGAAAAGTACGGCAAGGCCCGCTGCTTCAACACACCACTGGTGGAACAGGGCATCATCGGCTTCGCCAACGGCCTCGCCGCCCAGGGTTCCGTGCCGGTCGCCGAGATCCAGTTTGCCGACTACATCTTCCCGGCCTTTGACCAGATCGTGAACGAGTCGGCCAAGTTCCGTTACCGCTCCGGCAACCTGTTCAATGTGGGCGGACTGACCATTCGCGCTCCTTATGGTGGTGGCATTGCCGGCGGGCTTTACCACTCCCAATCGCCCGAAGCCTATTTTGCCCATACACCGGGCCTGAAAATTGTGGTGCCGCGCAACCCGCACCAGGCCAAGGGCCTGCTGCTGGCCGCCATCCATGACCAGAACCCGACTCTGTTCTTCGAGCCCAAGCGGATGTACCGCGCCTCCGTGGGCGACGTGCCGGATGAAGACTACCGGCTACCATTGGGCGAAGCCGAAGTGCTCAAGGAAGGCACGGATGTCACCGTGCTGGGCTGGGGCGCGCAAATGGAAGTGATTGAACACGCCGTCGAAATGGCGGAAAAAGAAGGCATTTCCTGTGAAGTCATCGACCTGAGAGCCATCCTGCCGTGGGATGTGGAAACCGTCGCCAACTCGGTGTTCAAGACCGGGCGCCTGGTGGTTACCCACGAAGCCCCGCTGACCGGCGGTTTCGCCGGCGAAATTGCGGCGACGATACAGGAGCGCTGCTTCCTGTACCTGGAATCCCCAATCGCTCGGGTGACCGGGATGGACACACCCTTCCCGCTGGTGCTGGAAAAAGAGCACCTGCCCAATCACCTGAAGGTCTATGAGGCCATCAGGTCGAGCGTGGAATTCTAGGTTGATATCAGGACAGGAGAGCAATCATGAGTGATTTTATACTGCCCGATATCGGCGAAGGTATCGTGGAGTGCGAACTGGTCAAATGGCTGGTCAGCGAAGGGGACATCATCGAAGAGGACCAGCCGGTCGCCGAGGTAATGACCGACAAGGCCCTGGTGGAAATTCCGGCGCCATACAAAGGCCGCGTGACCCACCTCTATCATAAGGAAGGCGACATCGCGAAGGTTCACGCCCCGCTGTTCGAACTGGTGGAAGAAGGCGGCGACAGTGAACAGGACGCTCCGCCTCAAACACCATCGACAGAAGCCGGAGCTGCCACCAACAAAGCAGAGCCTGTGCCGGAAACCTCTGGCACCACCCCCGCCAATGACGATGAGACCGAAGACTTTATCCTTCCCGATATCGGTGAAGGCATCGTCGAGTGCGAAGTGGTGGAATGGCGCGTCGCCGAGGGTGACGAGATCGAGGAAGACCAGCCGGTGGTGGATGTCATGACCGACAAGGCCATGGTGGAGATTACAGCGCCCAAGGCTGGCCGCGTCACCAAGCTTTACCACAAGCAACAGGAAATGGCCCGGGTGCATTCTCCGCTGTTTGCGTTTATTCCCCGCGACCGTGAAGAACCTGCCGAGGCAAAAGCCGCATCGAAGCCTGCACCGGAGCCCTCCCCGGCTACCGCAAAACCGGCCTCAACAGGAACCCGGCAGCGAATTCCCGCCAGCCCCGCCGTGCGCCGCCTGGTGCGGGAGCATAATCTGAATCTGGCGGATATCGCCGGTTCCGGCAAGGATGGCCGGGTGCTGAAGGCGGACGTGCTGGCGCACCTGGACAACCCAACCGCGCCGTCACAACGGCAGGAAGGCACGGATGAATCGCAGCCAGCAAGCCAGGGCCGCGGAGGCCGAATGCCGGCGCGTGAGCAGGAAGTCCGGATCGAACCGATCAAGGGCATGCAAGCGGCAATGGCCCGCAGCATGGTCAAGTCAGCAACGACGATCCCCCACTTCATCTACAGCGAAGATATCGACGTTACGGACCTGCTGAAACTGCGGGAGCAGCTCAAACCGGAAGCCGAAGCCAGAGGCTCACGGCTGACACTGATGCCCTTTGTCATGAAAGCCACGGCCCTGGCAGTTCAGGAGTTCCCGGTACTCAACAGCCGTGTTAACGACGACGTGACGGAGATTCACTACCTGCCCAGCTGCAATATCGGCATGGCGGTGGACGGCAAGGCCGGGCTGATGGTGCCCAATGTCAAAGGTGTTGAGAGTCTGACCCTGCTGGGCATTGCCGATGAAGTGTCCCGTCTGACCGAGGCGGCCCGTTCGGGCAGGGTGAGCCAGGAGGATCTCAAGGGCGGCACCATCACCATCTCCAACATTGGCGCGCTGGGCGGCACCTATGCCTCGCCCATCATCAATGCGCCGGAAGTGGCGATTGTGGCCCTGGGCCGGACCCAGAAACTGCCACGCTTCGACGCCAACGGCCAGGTGGTGGAGCGGGCCATCATGACCGTGAGCTGGGCGGGCGACCATCGCATCATTGATGGTGGCACCATTGCGCGTTTCTGCAATCGCTGGAAAGGCTACCTGGAATCGCCGCAATCGATGCTGTTGCATCTGGGCTGACGGGGCATCATGGCGCAGAAGACGCAACTGCAGCAGTTCTACATACCTGAAGAGCAGTCGATCTACCTGCTCAGCCATGACGACGCCAAGAAGCTCAAGGACTGGGTGGCACTGTGTGCCACCCAGCTCCGCCAACTGGGTTACCTGGACATCGAGCTGATTGGCAAGGGCGCCTACGGCTTCGTGTTCGCAGGCCGCCTGCCAAGCCCGGACAACACCGGCCCCGAACACGTTTTCAAGTTTACCCGCATCAATTTGCCCCAACACCTGCAGGACCGCCTGGAGGACGAAGCCTACATCCTTGAACAGGTCCGCCACCCGAGAGTGCCCCGGCTGATCGCCTACCAGCGGGCACACAACCAGCCCATCCTGGTGATGGAACGGGCGGCCGGCCTTAACCTGGAAGAAGTCTCTTTGCGTGAGGGCCGCCTCAAACCACGAGTGGTAATGCGCATCGCCGACCAGCTTGCAGACATCCTGCGCAACCTGCGCCGGGAGAACGGCCCTGCCGGACGCCCCATCGTGCACGGCGACATCAAGCCCTCCAACCTGGTGTTCGATGCCAGCACCGAAAACATCGCCCTGATCGACTGGGGCTCATCGGTGTTTGCGCAACTCGACGCCAACCAGCAGTTCCTCACCACCAATGTCATGGAACTGATGTCCGACAACCTGCAGCAGACCAACGCGCGGCTGGGCGACGTCTACTTTATCGGGGAAGAACAGTTGAACGGTGGCCTGTCGTCCCCTCGCTTTGACGAGCAGGGCGCTGCCGGCACGCTTTACGCCCTGGCTTCCGGACAGTCGTGCCGTTTCGGGCACCAGGCGATCCCGGCCACCTCTCTAGGACTGCCCATGGAGTTCGCCCGCATGCTGGACGGCATGCTGGCCCCGGACCCCGAAACCCGACGTCAGGCCGGCGACTACTATCTGAAAGAAATGCCAAGAATGGCCCGCACGGTGATGATTGATCTGCCGGAGCCACCGGTGAACCCGCAAGTGCCGGTCTGGACACGAACCTCCGATCACGAAATCGACACCGTGGTATACAGCTCCCGCAAATCCTTCCTGCGGCAGGAGGGCGCCCCGGAAACCCTCAATGACGTCAACGATGTGCAACTGGACCGCTACTACAAGAACTTCATGCAGGGCATGGGGGAAACGGAAAAAGCCTTCCTGGCCGCTGTCAGCCGGCTTGGGCGTTACCCCGTGGAAGGTGGCCTCGCCGTGCGCTGGGAATCCGATGGGGTATACATAGATACCTCACTAAACCTGCACGACCCCAGCCTGAAAGACGCGTTCATAAGGGCCGTCAACAACATGGTCTACCTGGCCCAGGCCATCTACCGCCAGGGTATCTTCAAGAGCTGCCTGTTCAACGCCCGCAACACCCTGCACATCGACCGCGACGAGCCGGACCAGCCTTTCGAACCGGAACCCGGCATGCAACTGAAATACGAGGTAAGCGCGGCACCAGAGGTGGAAGACGAATCCCGGGTGCACTCCTACTTCGAGGATGGTCCCGACCCGGAAGAGTTCCTGGTACTGCCCCAGATCATCATCAATGCGCTGGAATCCCTCAACGACATCCACCACACCGGCATGATCATCTTCGAAGCCCTGCCCCGCCACCTCAAGATCCACAGCCACTACCGGCTCCTGGACCCGGACCGGGAAGGCGAATTCTCCCGCCTGCTGGACGAAATACTGGTTGCCGTGAACCAGATCACCGGGCTGGGCGTTTCCGGCTTCATGAAAATGCCCTACAAAGACACCCGCTTCTTCCCCCACATAGAGCGCCTGCCGGAACGTTACTACCCCAGAAACCCCAGGGCTGAAGCTGATTCTGTATGACCTTGTTTAACTGGCCGGGCCAGCATCAAGAGGGCTGGACAGAACACCCCATCACACGTAAGATTGCGCACTCGAAATTGATGCCGCAGCGTTGATTCCGACACCCGCCCGTAGCTCAGCTGGATAGAGCGCCGCCCTCCGGAGGCGGAGGTCAGAGGTTCGAATCCTCTCGGGCGGGCCATTAACTCGGAAAATCAATGAGTTATCATTAAGGCAATCCCCTCACCTGTCGTCATTCGCACCTGAGCAATCCGAAAAACTCCGATTCGATCAATGGCCTTTGCACGGCAAGATTAAGATCAGGAATTTTTCTCTATCATTGCGCCTGTGCCCAAACGGTGCCTTGGCAGTGCCCAGTCAATTTAGGTCGATCCATCACCTCCCATTAACGTGACCTTTGCACGGTTTCCAGCCCACCATCTCTGTGGCACAGCCGCTCTACGGTATTTAAGCAAATAAATTCGCTTGGTAACCTTAACTTTGGTCGCAAAGCGGACATTCAGATGGTGCGATAACGCCAGTGGTGATGGGCGACAACGGAGCGCGGCGTAGTTGGCGTCCCGTTGACCACCTTGTTAACCTCTGAGTTCGAGGTCTTCCCGAATAACCTCCGGATGGCGGAAAGCAATCTCGATGA
>NZ_JAWLDU010000066.1:8676-13259 GCF_041686475.1 Marinobacter sp. | reverse complement strand
AGCCTTGATGAAAAGGAAAAGACATTACTTGAACTCGTCTCGGGAGGTAGTCACACTATTGCTTCCCTGAGCGACGCTCTGAATCTCGACGAGATTACAGAGTTGCCTGACGATATTGCTATCGTATCCGTTACGGACGCCGTTCCCGGTATCGATGGCTCAACGTCGAAGTCGAAATAGTGGCAGTGGATTCAATGGCTGGTTACAAGATCCTGCAAGCTGAAAAACAGGGCATTTATGTCCTCAAGTTTATTGGAGAAATCCGGCTGAACCTGTGTTCGACGCTGGACAACCTGGTTGAGTCCATCACCCAGGACCCCGACTTCAAAACGGTGGTCATTGATCTTACGGAAACCGAGATTATCGACAGCACCACCCTTGGGCTGCTGGCCAAGATCGCCATGGCTGCTCAAAAACGCAGCAATTTCCTGCCAACCATGATTTCCACTAACCCGGATATCACCCGAATTATTACTTCCATGGGTTTCGACAAGATTTTCATTATTGTTCGGGAACCCGCCTCGCGTATCGAGGAACTGGAAGAGATCCCCGTGCTGCGTGCCAGTGAGCAGGACGTCCGGGACAAGGTTCTGGATGCACATCGGGTTTTGATGGGCCTGAACAGCCGTAACAGGGAAGAATTCAAGAACCTGGTGCGCGCCCTGGAATGCGAGGAACCTGGCTGACGCCGGCGATTACCACCGTATTTCCCATTCCTGCCGGCCGTAACCGGGCCAACTATAGGTAATGACGGAACAACTATGCCTGATAAAAAAGCCCCCCAGCCACCTCAGTCCGTTCCCACAGGCCATGACGTGGCTGTGCTGGGTGGCGGAAGCTTCGGCACAGCCATGGCAAAGGTGCTTGGAGAAAACGGACACACGGTGCACTTCTGGATGCGCGATGCAGCCCAGGCTGATGAAATCCGCGATACCGGCATTAACAGTCGTTACATGCCCGACGTCAGGCTGACCGGCGACATCCAGCCGACAACCAGTCTTCCTGAGGCGATAGGCAAAGCCGAAATTGTACTGGTAGCCATCCCCAGCAAGGCGTTCCGATCGGTCATCCGGGACAACAGCTCCGAATTCCGTGAAGGCCAGGTGGTTGTCAGCCTGACAAAGGGTATCGAAGAGCACGGTTTCAAACTGATGAGCGAGATTCTTCAGGAAGAAATCCCGCGCTGCCGGATCGGCGTTCTCAGTGGCCCGAACCTGGCCGGGGAGATCGTCAGCCAGGATCTTACCGCCACCGTAATTGCTGCCAAGGATCCGGACGTGCGCCGCACGGTTCAGGAACTTCTGGGCTGCGAATACCTGCGGGTTTACGCCAATGTTGACGTCTACGGGGTCGAGCTGGCCGGCGCGTTGAAGAATATCTACGCCATTGTGGCAGGGCTCGCCTCGGCGCGGGATCTTGGTGAAAACGCCAAAGCGATGCTGATTACCCGCGGTCTGGCTGAAATGAGCCGTTTTGCTGTCAGTCTTGGCGCCAACCCCATGACCTTCATGGGTCTGGCCGGTGTGGGCGACCTCATAGTGACCTGTACCTCCCCGAAAAGCCGTAACTACCGTGTTGGCTACGCTGTGGGCAAGGGGCAGGCACTGGACGACGCCGTTGCCGAACTGGGTCAAGTAGCAGAGGGGATCTATACCCTAAAGCTGGTCAAGGAAAAGTCCGAGGCTATTGGTATCTACATGCCGCTGGTGCGCGGGCTGTATGAGATTCTCTATGAAGGGGCGTCTATCAGCGCCGTTATAAACAGCCTGATGATGTCGGTCCAGAACTCCGACGTGGAATTCATTCTGCCGCGCACGCTCACCCAGTAATCTGAAAGCAGCGAGCGGGTATTTCCGGAGGTAACCAGTGCATTTGATTATCATGCGTCACGGTGAAGCCGGCTGGCACACCCTCGACCGGGAGCGTGAGCTGACAGAGTTCGGTCGGCATGGTGTGGCGGATGTTGCAGCACAGATTGCAGAGTCACCCTGGCGGCCGGAAAATATATGGTGCAGCCCACTGGTGCGTGCTCGCCAGACGGCCGCCATCGCCTCGGAAATTCTCAATTGCGCCGTTACCGAAAAAGATTACATCACCCCGGACGATGATCCCGGTCGCTGCCTTGACGAACTGATGGAATCGGCGCCGTCACCTTTGCTGATCGTGTCCCATATGCCGTTTGTCGGCAGTCTCTCGACGCTACTGGTAGACAGCCACCGCAAGGGCATTCCCTTCATGACCGCCCAGGCGGTAGTGCTTGAAATGCCTGTCGCCGGGCCGGGGTGCGCCGACCTCAGAGCCCAGTTTCTGCCATGAGTCAGGGACTAAGCCGGCCTGCTTCACTTTAAAACTGGCAGTTCCGCATCCATATTTGTGTTGTAGCCATATTCAGGAAGACAGTTATGACCCAAAAGCCCGAAACCATAGCGCATCAGGTCGAGAGTGCAAAGGCTGAAAGCCGGGAACTGCCACCACTGGAAAAGTGGAACCCGGAGCTGTCCGGAAACATTGATATTGTGATAGCCCGCGATGGCCAGTGGCTGTTTGAGGGCAGGCCCATCCACCGTGATGCGCTTGTTAAAATGTTTTCCAACATCCTGCGGCGGGAAGATGACGGAGAGTATTATCTGGTCACGCCTGTTGAGAAGTGGCGGATCACCGTCGAGGATACCCCGCTGCTGGCGCACTCACTGCATGCGATCGGCGAGGGCAACGACCAGGTGCTGGTCGTCACCACCAATACCGGTGAAACGATAGAGATTGGCGCGACCCACCCGCTGCGTGTTGGAACCTATGACGGTAGCGACGAACCTCGGCCAGTGGTACAGGTGCGTCACGGACTCGAAGCACGGCTTGTTACCGCGGCCTATTACGACCTGGCAGAGCTGGTCACTGAAGATTCGCCGGAGGGCGAAACCGGCCTAGGTGTCTGGAGCAACGGAAATTTCTATAAAATTGCCGCTAACGGTTGAATTACGGGGCACCGTCCCAAATAACTCACGGTAGAAAACGCAGTACGACACTTGTTAAACTGTGGTTTCGAACTTGTTACCGAGCCTGGCTCTCTAACGAGGCCCGGTGGTCGTAAGTCCCTCTGTGCAGTCTGGCTGTTCAAGATTACTTTCGATTGCCCAAATTTAAATCAAACAGTCATTGCGACACGCAAGGAGATCACATGGCCCAACCTCGTGTTGTCACCATCCATTACACGCTCACCAACGACCAGGGAGAAGAACTGGATTCCTCCCGTGTAGAAGGTCGCGAGCCTCTGTCTTATGTGGAAGGTGCTCAGAACATCATCGGCGGACTGGAAAATGCGCTGAACGAAAAGAACGCTGGCGATCAGGTAAAAGTATCTGTTGAGCCTGCTGAAGGTTACGGCGAAGTCAACGAAGAGCTGGTTCAGCCGGTTCCCCGTTCCGCGTTTGAAGGTGTGGACACCATCGAGCCGGGCATGCAGTTCCAGGCACAGACTCCGGGTGGCCCCCAGGTAGTTCGTGTCGTGGAAGTAGGCGACGAAACCGTCACCATCGACGCAAACCACCCGCTGGCAGGCCAGACCCTGCACTTTGACGTGGAAGTGGTTGAAGCGCGCGACGCAACTGACGAAGAGCAAGAGCACGGTCACGCTCACTAACGCTTTTTAAAGTTGAAAAAAAACGGCCCCTTGTGGGCCGTTTTTTATGCAACAATTCAAATCACATATTAGGATAATTCGGACCACCGCCACCTTCCGGCGTGACCCAGGTAATGTTCTGGGCAGGGTCCTTGATGTCGCAGGTTTTGCAGTGCACGCAGTTCTGCGCGTTGATCTGGAACTTCTTGCCACTGCCATCGTCCGCATCAACCACTTCGTACACTCCGGCCGGGCAATAGCGCTGCGCTGGTTCGTTATACTTGGGCAGATTCTCCCTGATGGGAAGATCCGGGTCGGAAAGCTTCAGGTGAACGGGCTGATCTTCCTCGTGGTTGGTGTTGGAAATAAACACCGAGGAAAGCTTATCAAAGGTCAGCTTGTTATCCGGCCTGGGATATTCGATTTTCCTGGCCTGGTCAGCCGGCTTCAGTGTTGCATGGTCCGGCGTGGTGTCATGAAACGTAAACGGCAGACTGCCCCGAAGGATATTCTGCTCGAAATAGGCGATGGCACCGCCCACGATATTGCCGAACTTGTGCATAGCCGGGCCGAAATTGCGCTCGGCATATAGTTCCTTGTAAAGCCAGCTGTCCTTGAAACGATCCTCGAAGCTGGTGATTTCCTCACCGCCTTTGCCTTCCTTCAGCGCTTCAAACACGGCTTCGGCACCCAGCAACCCGGATTTCATGGCAGTATGGGAACCCTTGATCTTGGATCCGTTCAACGTGCCGGCGTCGCAGCCAAGCAGCAAACCGCCGGGAAAGCTCATTTTGGGCAGACAATTGAATCCACCCTTGGTAATGGCGCGGGCGCCGTAGGCCACTCGCTTGCCGCCTTCCAGGTGCTTCCTGATTTCCGGGTGCAGCTTCAGGCGCTGGAACTCATCGAAAGGACTCAGGTGCGGGTTGCTGTAGGACAGATCTGCGATCAGGCCGACGTATACCTG
>NZ_JAWLDU010000066.1:0-8576 GCF_041686475.1 Marinobacter sp. | reverse complement strand
TCGGCACAAAGGCATTGGGGATCTTGCTGGCGTTTTCCTGGTTCTTGAGCAGGAAAATGTCATCACGGGTGACCGGAGTGTTCAGCGGTGCCCCTTTCTCTTTCCAGTCCGGGAACAGTTCGTTGAGGGCAGTGGGTTCGAAAACCGTTCCTGCCAGGATGTGAGCCCCGATCTCGGAACCTTTCTCAACGACACAGACGGTCAGTTCCTGTTCGGCTTCCTGGGCCATCTGCATGATGCGACAGGCTGCCGAGAGGCCAGCCGGCCCCCCGCCGACGATCAGAACATCAAATTCCATCGATTCGCGTTCCACGTTGGTCTCCTCATCTCTTTTAGTGATGCCAACAGGCAATTTCTCAGGGGCGTCATCATACCGGTAAAACGGATTTCAGACGACTCCCACAAAGCGAAAGCCCCTGTTTTCTTAACTGAAAGGATACCGCAATTCAATAATCAAACAAACGTTTGTTTGAAATTTGGGTTTACCTTTGGCATTGTTCAATGGCGCTGGGCCAAAACGTGTATTTTGAGTCGTTTTCTAGTATCGTCTCACGCTCAGGTGGAGTCAACCGGTGCTCATTGGCCGCGAAAGCGGCGTCTCAACCTTCTCAGAGGCTATTGACCCCGGTGACCTTTGCCTGCAGTATTATGACGCCCTGACAGACAGCAGGTCCCGCAAGTATGTGCTGTTCTCAAATGTAAACTCATCGTAGAAGAACGAGGAATCTATGAAGGTTCTGGTCGCTGTAAAACGAGTTATCGACTACAACGTAAAGGTGCGCGTCAAGCCGGACAACACCGGCGTTGATCTCGCCAACGTCAAAATGGCAATGAACCCGTTCTGCGAAATCGCTGTTGAAGAAGCAGTTCGCCTTAAAGAGAAGGGTGTTGCCAGCGAAATCGTGGTGGTTTCCATCGGCCCGAAGGCCTGCCAGGAGCAAATCCGCACTGCTCTGGCGCTGGGTGCCGACCGTGGTATCCACATCGAATCAGACGAAGAGGTTCAGTCTCTCGAAGCGGCCAAGCTGCTCAAGAGCGTTGTTGAGAAAGAAGAGCCAAAGCTGGTCATTCTCGGCAAACAGTCCATCGATTCCGATAACAACCAGACTGGTCAGATGCTGGCAGCACTGACTGGCATGGGGCAGGGTACCTTTGCTTCAGAAGTGGTTGTTGAAGGTGACAAGGTCAACGTCACCCGTGAAGTAGACGGCGGCCTGATGACCGTTGCCCTGAACCTGCCTGCGGTTGTTACTACTGACCTTCGTCTGAACGAGCCGCGTTACGCTTCTCTGCCGAACATCATGAAGGCCAAGAAGAAGCCGCTGGACACTATGAGCCCGGCTGACCTGGGTGTTGAGCTTGCTCCGCGCCTTTCTACCCTCAAGGTAGAGGCCCCGGCCTCTCGCCAGGCGGGCGTGAAGGTTGCTGACGTAGCTGAGCTGGTCGACAAACTGAAGAACGAAGCGAAGGTGATCTAAATGAGCATCCTTGTAATTGCTGAACATGACAACAGCGAGCTGAAGCAGGCCACCCTGAACGTTCTGGCTGCTGCCAAAGCCATCGGTGGCGACATCGACGTACTGGTTGCCGGCGAGAACTGCGGAGCGGTAGGCGAAGCTGCGGCGAAGGCCGAAGGCGTTAGCAAGGTACTGGTTGCCGACGATGCCGTCTACGGCCACTTTCTGGGTGAGAACCTGGGCGAGTTGGTTGCCGAGGTAGGCAAAGGTTACAGCCATATCCTGGCCGCCGCCGGTACCATTGGCAAGGATTTTATGCCGCGCGTCGCAGCGCTTCTGGACGTTGCCCAGGTATCCGACATCATGCGTGTGGAGTCCGAAGACACCTTCGTTCGCCCGATCTACGCCGGTAACGCCATGGCCACCGTCAAAACCACTGACAGCATCAAGGTCGTCACGGTTCGCCCGACGGCCTTTGATCCGGTTGCCGGTGAGGGTGGTTCCGCTACTGTAGAAGCCCTGGATGTTGTAAAAGACGCGGGCCTGTCCGAGTTCGTCAACGAAGAGCTGGCCAAGTCTGACCGTCCGGATCTGGCAAGTGCCGGCGTTGTGGTTTCCGGTGGCCGTGGCATGCAGAATGGCGAGAACTTCAAGATGCTGGAACAGGTGGCAGACCTGTTGGGTGCTGCTGTTGGTGCTTCTCGCGCCGCTGTAGACGCCGGCTTTGTGCCTAACGACATGCAGGTTGGTCAGACCGGCAAAATCGTTGCGCCGCAACTTTACATCGCGGTCGGTATTTCCGGTGCCATTCAGCACTGGGCAGGCATGTCCGAGTCCAAAGTGATTGTTGCAATCAATAAAGACGAGGAAGCGCCGATTTTCCAGGTTGCCGACTATGGCTTGGTCGCGGATCTGTTCGAAGCCGTTCCGCAGCTTGAAGAGGAGTTGAAGAAAGTTATCTAACTTTCTGATTCCAATAAAAAAGGCACCTTCGGGTGCCTTTTTTATTGGCTCAATTCTATTTTTCTTTCAGATCTTTCCGGTCACTCAGTGTCTTTTCTTTCTTACTGGTAAACAGTGTATCCGCGAGAATGTGCAATGCCTTGTTCACCATAACAGGAAGGCGGTCGGCCAGCATGCGGGCGGATTTCGATTCCCGTTTGGCCAGGGCAATCGGATCGCGGACACATAGCGTAAGTATCATCTCTGGATCCCGTGTATTATCAGGGCCATAGCTTTCAGTCAGAGCCTCTTCTATCATTTTTTGCTGAAGGCGAACTCGCCAGTGTGCAGTATCGGCCGGTTGAATCGATTGGCCGGCGCGACGTTGTTGTCGCAATTTCAAGGAAACAACCGTAAGGATGATGACATGATCTGGTTAAAAGCGTTTGTCAGTGGCTTTCTCGCAACACTGATTTTCCATCAGGGCCTGTTTGCCCTGTTCTATTTCGTGGGTATGGTCCCTGCCGCGCCGTTCAATCTCAGCCCGGTTCCCCCTCTGGGTGTGCCTGCCGTGATTTCGCTGGCCTTCTTTGGCGGTCTCTGGGGGCTGGTGCTGTGGGCCATTCTCGGCCGCCTGAATGGCTTTAAGTTCTGGTTGGGTAATGTAATAGTAGGCGCCATCGGACCAACCGCCGTTGCCATGCTGGTGGTCTTCCCGCTCAAAGGGCTGGCGGTATCTGCCCAGACCTGGGTTGGAGGCCTGATGCTTAACGGCTTCTGGGGCCTGGGCGTTGCAGTTTTCCTGGTACTGATGGGCGCCAAGGCTGCCCGCCCCGGCGCCGGCAATTCATAACGGATCCTGACGGATTAAGGACAACCAATGAGCACAAAGACTGACACCACCTACGACGTCGTGGTATTCGGCGCCACCAGTTTCGTGGGGCAGATTCTGACCAACTACCTGTTCGCAACCTATGGCATTGGTAAAGAGGTTCGCTGGGCAATTGGCGGGCGTTCCGAAAGCAAGCTGAGCACTCTGAAGCAGAGCCTCGGCAAAGGGGCAGGGGATCTGCCCATGGTTGTGGCAGACGCCAGCGATGAAAGCGCCCTTAAAACCATGTGTGATCAGACCCGTGTGGTGATTTCCACTGTCGGCCCCTATGCCCTGTATGGCGAGCCGTTGGTCAAAACCTGCGCCGAGACCGGAACCGATTACTGCGATCTGACTGGCGAAGTCCAGTGGATCCGCAAGATGGTGGAAACATACGAGGATAAAGCCAAGGCCTCCGGTGCCCGAATTGTTCATTGCTGTGGCTTCGACTCCATCCCATCGGACATGGGCGTGTGGTTCCTGCAGGAGCAGGCTGAAGCAACCTTCGGAGCTCCCTGCCAGGACGTACGCATGCGGGTAAAAGTTGCCAAGGGCGAATTTTCCGGCGGCACAGTGGCAAGCATGATGAATGTGGCCAAGGAAGCTGCGGCAGACCCCAAGCTGCGTAAGGAGCTTGCGAACCCGTTCTCTATCTGTCCGCCTGACCATCGCTCCAAAACCCGTCAGCCCAGCCTGAAAGGGGCCGAGTACGACAGGGATTTCGATGTCTGGCTGGCGCCTTTCGTGATGGGGGCCATCAATACGCGCATTGTGCACCGCTCCAACGCCCTCCAGAATGCCCGTTACGGCAAGGAATTCACCTACGATGAAGCCATGATGACGGGGCGTGGCGTGAAGGGTCGCCTGGCCGCCTACGCGATCACCGGTGCTCTCGGCGGTTTCTTTACCGCTTCCGCGTTCAAGCCATCGCGTTGGGTGGTGGAGAAGTTCGTGCCCAAGCCAGGCGAGGGCCCAAGCCCGGAAGCACAGAAAAACGGCTTTTACGATCTGCGTTTCGTGGGTAAGACTGCCGACGGCAAAACCATCAAAACCAAGGTAACCGGCGACCGGGATCCGGGCTATGGCTCCACTGGTAAAATGCTGGGCGAAGCCGGCATGAGCCTGGCGTTTGATGTTGAGGGTGACAAACAGGGCGGTTTTTGGACGCCTTCGTCATTGCTCGATGGCAAGCTTTTCGATCGCCTGACTACGAAGGCTGGTCTGACTTTCGAACTGCTGGAAACCAGCTGAACCGCTTTTAGCTGAGCCGGATGGTGCGGTCGGAGGCGGGTAAGGCCTCCGGCGCGTGCCCCAGCGCAACAACGGTTTTTCCGGCCAGCCACTGTTTCATCCCTGCTGCAATACTGTCTCTTGTCTCGGAATCCACTCCGGTAAATGGCTCGTCCAGAACCAGTAGCGGCGATTCGTTCAGAAGCACCCGTGCCAGAGCAATACGCCGGGCCTCCCCGCCGGATAGCTGGCTGCCCATGGAGCCCAGCCAGGTATTTAGCTGCGCCGGTTCATGGGTAAAGCGATCCGCCATGGCCACCAGTTCCAGGACCCGCCATAATTCTGCATCCCTGGCGTCCGGCCTGCCAATCAGCAGATTCGCTTTCAGGGTATCTTCGAACAATACCGTCTGCTGGGTGAGATAGGCTGATGGCAGTCGCCTTGCGCATCCTGAGGCGGGTTTTTCCAGGCCTGCCATCACCTCCGCCAGTGACGATTTACCGGCACCGGAACTGCCAATAACGCTGACCCATTCGCCCGTCGGAACTGTCAGGTCAAAACGGCTGAGAACGGGGGAATGGTCGCCAAACCGGATGGTAACCCTTTCAAGTTCCAGGGCATGGCCGGAATCCAAAGGAAGTTGTTCAGCCCCGGGACCGGTGCCGGATTCCGCCGCACAATCACGATTCAACCTTGCTGCAGAAGCAAGGGTTCCCCCCAGCCGCGCAAACGCGTCCGGAAGCATTGAGTAGACTTCCAGCAACCCCAGCAATGCCACCGGCAGTAACACTACCACTGGACCGCTAATGGATTCCTGCTGGAACAACTGCAGCCCCATCCAGAGAGCCAGCACAACGGCCAGGTTAACCATTACCTGCGCCAGCCCCAGATTCCAGCCAGTGCGGGTGTCAGCCCGGGAATCATCGCGGGCAATCTGGTCCGCCTGGCGCAGGCAGAGAGCGGCGTGTTTGCCGGTGCGGCCCGCTGCTGTCAGCTCCGCGAAACCTTCGATGTGTTCAATCACATCCGTTCGCACCCGCTCACGGGCATCGGTCTGGCGGTATACCAGATGGCGGGTACGCAGAAAAACCACTACCGTCGCAACAAGAAACGCAGGAACCAGCGTGATAAGCAGGCCCAGGGCAAGGTCCTGGCTGTAAAATATCCCGGCGACCGCGATCAATATGGCGGTTACCAGCGCGGCAAGGGCCGCAGGAGCAATCAGGCGGAGGTACAGGGTATCGAGGGCATCCACATCATTGGTCAGCCTGGACAGCCACTGGGGGCCTCGTAGCGCATTCCTGCGATATCGCGCAGACAGGCTCAGCCGTTCAAACAGCGCCACACGGATATCCGTCAGCAGGCGCAGCACGGTATCGTGGTTGTAAACCCGCTCGGCATAACGAGCCACAGTTCGCGCAACTGCGAAGAACCGTATGCCGCCGCCCGGAACGTAGAGGTTGAGTGACGCCTGCACACCGGCGGCCAGAAGCAGGCCGGTGAGGGCGGTGGCGGTAATGAACCATCCGGACAATGCCAGCAGCCCCATACCGGACAGCAGTGTGGCCAGAATCAGTATGCCGCCCACAAACAATCGCCCAGGGCGTCGGAAAATGAGGGTTAGCCAGGGCCAGAGTTCACGCATCTTTCACTCCTCCCTCGCTTACCAGCAGAGTGCGGTTCGCCAAAGTCAGCAAGGCCTGGTGGTGAGTTGCAAAGATCAGGGTTTTACCCGCCTTGGCGAGTTTGTGGAGCGCTTGAAGAATGTAGATCTCGCTGTCGCTGTCCAACCCGGCCGTGGGTTCGTCCAGGAGGATCAGATCGTAATTGGCAACGAATACCCGTGCCAGGCTCAATCGCCGCGCCTGCCCGCCAGAAAGACCCTGGCCATCCTCCGTGATCCTGCTGTAAATGCCCCGTTCCCGGCTGTTGAGCAGGTCGCCAAGGCCTACCTGGCGCAATGCCGTTTCTATGGCAACATCGGAGGCGTCCGGCGTAGTCAGGCGCAGATTGTCTGCCCAGGTACCGTGTACCAGGAAGGGAGACTGCCCGAGCCAGCCGAAGGGCTGCTCGCCCGGCGCGTCACCGAACACCGAGATGGTACCTGCATCCGGCTGCATGAAACCTGCAATCAGGTACAACAATGAAGACTTGCCGCCCCCGGAAGGGCCGGTGAGGGCAATAACGTCACCTTTGCGGATCTCAATTGACACTTGATCCAGTACCGGCCGCTCCGGATCGTAGGCAACAGAAAGATCCTGCACCGAGACCTGATCCGGCGCCCGGGGCTGGAAAGCCCTCTTTACAGGCGTTTCTTCCTCATCAACCTGCTGCAGCCTGTCCACGATCTCGGCACTGGCGCCCATGGCCGCAGCACGATCATGATAATGCTGGGACAGCAGGCGCAGTGGCTGGAAAAACTCCGGTGCCAGCAACAGCACCAGTAGGCCCGAGAACAGCGTAAGTTCGTCAGACGGCCCGTAGGTGATGTAGCCCAGCAAGCCAAAGCCGATATAGATTGCCACCACGGCGATGGCTACAGAGGCAAAGAACTCCAGTACCGCAGAGGAGAGAAAGGCAATCCTGAGGGTTTTCATGGTAACGCGGCGGTAGTCGTCAGAGCGCTGTCGCAGCGTTTCTGCCGCCGGCGCCGTCTGGCCGAACAGCTGCAGGGTGGTCAGGCCCCGTACCTTGTCCAGGAACTGCCCGGAGAGCCGGCCGATGGTCTGGAAATGCCGCTGGTTCAGCTTCTCGGCACCCATGCCGACCAGGGCCATAAATAGTGGAATGAGGGGTGCCGACAGCAGCAGGAATATGCCTGCAAGCCAGTCCAGCGAAAACACCACCGCCAGTATGAGCAGCGGCACTATCACTGCAAGAAGCATTTGCGGCAGGAAGCGGCCGAAATAGCCGTGAAGGGCGTCGGTATGGTCGAGCCACTCCCTCGCCAGCGTGCCTGCCGAGATCTGCCCCATGGCGACGGGCCCGGTCGCCTGCCAGCAACGGCTTATCTCACGGCGCACCTGGCTACGTACCTTACGACTGCAACGGGCTGCGAAACGCGCCTGAAGGCCCTGAGCGATACCCCGGACCAGTATCGCCATCACAACGCCGGCAAACAGCAGGGTAAGCTCCTCAAGCGGAACCTCCCCGACAATACCCTGGTGGACTATACCCGCCAGGAACGCCATCTGAGCGATGGTCGCAAGCCCCACGACCACCCCCGCTGATACCGTCGCCAGGATCAGCGGGCGGCCGTGGGCTGCAAGCCCGCTCAACCAACGACGGGCTGCGGCTTGCTCTGCCACTTAGTGGTAACCCTCGCCGGCGCGAACCTTGCCCCGGAACACCCAGTAGGTCCAGGCGGTATAGGCAAGCACCACTGGTATTACAAACACCAGACCAATCAGCAGGAACAACTGGGATTCGTAGGCAGACGCCGCATCCCAGAGGGTGATGTCAGGTGGCACCACGTAGGGCCAGCGGCTGACAATCAATCCCAGGTAGGTGAATATGAACAGCCCGAGCGTGGCCACAAAGGGCATACCCTCAGACCGGTTACGCACTGACCGGAAGATCTGGAACGCACAAAGCAGGGTAAGGGCCGGGAGTATCCAGATAATGGTGATGGTTGAGAACCAGCGCTCCTTCACCATCTCTTCGACGAACGGTGTCCAGACGCTGATGATCGCGAATACGGCCAGCACTGCAAGTAACAGAGGGACGGTGATTTTGTAGGCCCAGTCCTGAAGCCGGCCCTCGGTTTTCATGATCAGCCAGGTAGACCCAAGCAGGGCATAACCTGCCAGCAGTCCGAAACCGGTCAAAACCGTAAACGGAGTCAGCCAGTCCAGAGCGCCACCGGAATAGACGCCGTCAGTGATTTCAAACCCCTGGATATAGGCACCAACCACTGCCCCCTGTGCAAAAGCCGCTACCGTGGAACCGCCTGCGAAGGACCAGTTCCAGAGGTATCGCGAGGTGTTGGCCTTGAAGCGGAACTCGAACGCCACGCCCCGGAAGATCAGGCCGGCCAGCAGCAGGAACACTCCTATATAAAGCGCAGGCAGGATAGT
>NZ_JAWLDU010000019.1:17584-51447 GCF_041686475.1 Marinobacter sp. | reverse complement strand
AACTGCTCCCGCAAAGCCTTAGGCAGCTTGGTAATCGTCAGTGCGTCGTTGTCACGGTCATAGTAAACCGCCTGATTAACCAGATCCGATGAAAACGACACACTCATACCACCACCAGAACCCGCAATCCTCACCAACTTCTTCACCTTGCGATGATCCGGATGCAACACCCCGCTCTCCGGAAGCTCAGCCGTCTCACTGGCAAACTCCTTGAACCGCTGCGGCTGATCCTCGTCCAGATAACCCGAAAGCGCCTCAATAGCCACCGGTTCTCCAAGGGCATGCTGCTCTTTAGAGAATTCATAGGCCCGCGCCCGAATCTTGCCTGCCTCCTCAGGTTCCGACGACTTGGCAAAAGCCTCAACCGCATCCATAAACGTCAGCGTTTCCTTCTCCACATCCACCTGATTGGTAAAGCCACACAACCGGATAAACAACTCACCCGGCTCACCGCTACCACGGGCATGAACCAGCGTCAGATAATTCTCCCCGGCATTCTCACCCTGCCAGTCCTCCAACTCGATACGCACCGCCAGATTCAGCCGGGACAGACTGAGCACGTCCGTCGTATCAAGTGACTGTTGCCCGTCAAACCGCAAAGCACTGTCACTCTCCAGCACCAACAGATACATCACCTCCCCATCTGCAAGAGCTTCATGTACCAGCATCAGATGCCCCTGGTGCTCCTCCTGACTGCCGTTCAGCAACTCCTGCCACTGACCAAAAATTCGGTCAGTCAGAGACGCGAAACTCTGCTTGTCCTCCAGATAATCCTTCAGCCAGGCGCTGAAAGGGGACTCACCAATGTCGTCTGAAAAACGACCGTACTTCTTGCCCGGCTTGCTGTTGAACAGACGCTTCATCTGCTTGTGGAGGCCTTCATAGTCGCCACCGGGCTCGGACAGGGCCTCGCCTGGGCGAACCTGGGTGGGTTGTCCGGGCTGGAGCTGACTGGCGAATAGGGTGCGGAGCTGTTTGATGGCCATGGAGTTATTGGGTCCTTTCTTGGTAATACGTGAGAGGTTTTGAGGGTAAACGTTCAGGGGACGGGATTGTAATGGATTTTGTGGGGTTTTGGGGAAGGTTGGGTTTGCGGGAATATTTTAAATTTGTTTGATCGGTCACGGGGTGGGGGTGCCTTTTCTGCCGGGAAAAGGTGTCCGAGCGCAGCGAGTTCTTTTTCCAGAAGAAAAGGCACCCCCGCCGCGGGACCAGCCCCCCAAGGTTTCAGGCCAAGGGGGCGAAGGTTCCGAAGGCCAGACTAAACCCGCTTGTGCTTCATCAGATCCTGAATCAGCGAATTCACCCCGTCAGTAATTTCCTGATCGTCGTCCGCAGAAACAGAGGCCGAAGCCACATCCGTGCCCAGGTTCACTGCAATGGCAACCAGACCGTGAGCACTGATTACCTGAGCGGCGCGGCGACGGTCGTCAGCATTGCCGGAATTGTCTTCGGTCAGCACTACTGCTGTCTTGCCCTGGTCAAACAATGCGCGTTCAACGGCCAATGCCAGCGCGGTAGCCTTCTTGCCGTTACAGGCAATGATGGCCGGCTTCTGGGCCAGGCGGCGCTCACGTTCCTCGCTGGTCACCGGATCCAGGGACTCAACCGTGCCTGCAGTGCCGGCAATCATGCCCGCGCCAATGGTCACATTGGTCAGCCGGTCAATCACGATGAAGCTGCCCGTGGCGTGATTACGCGGATAGGCATCAAACGCAATAGGCTGGCTCAGGGTCAGTTCACACAGGCCGATCTCATTAAGCTGCAGGGCAGCAGGATTGTCGTTCTTCTCCAGAGTATTCACATCGGTCTGATGGTGAATCTTTTTCACCGTGCCCGAGGTAAACGTGGGGCCGAGTTTGATATCGTAAAGCCGACCGGTTTCCAGCGGGCCGTCAGTCATCCAAACGATATTGGCAGTGAAGCGGTTACCCACTTCCGGCTCATCCTCGGCTTTCACCAGCATGTCCCCGCGGCTGACGTCGATTTCGTCGGTGAGCGTCAGTGTCACCGCCTGGTCAATGTAGGCTTCCTCGAGGTTGCCATCAAAGGTCACAACTTCCTTGATGGTGCTGGTGCGCCGTGAGGGCAGGGCCATGACCTTTTCGCCCGGACGAATCACGCCCGAGGCTATAGTGCCGCAAAAGCCGCGGAAATTCAGGTGGGGCCGGGTTACGTACTGTACCGGAAAGCGGAAATGCTCCAGGTTCTTGTCGTGGGAGACTTCCACGGTTTCCAGAATGTCCATCAGCGGCTGGCCGGTAAACCAGGGCGTGTTCTCGCTCCTGTTGACGACGTTGTCGCCTTCCAGGGCAGAAATCGGTACAAAGCGGATGTCCTTCAGGCCCAGCTTGTTGGCAAAGGCCAGGTAGTCGTCCTTGATTTCATTGAACCGTTCTTCGCTGTGGTCCACCAGGTCCATCTTGTTGATAGCAACCACAATGTGGCGAATACCCAGCAGGGACGCGATGTAGGAATGCCGCCGGGTCTGGGTCAGCACGCCGTAACGGGCGTCAATCATCAGAATCGCCACCTGTGCGGTAGAGGCACCGGTCGCCATGTTGCGGGTGTACTGCTCGTGGCCCGGGGTGTCGGCGATGATGAACTTGCGCTTGTCGGTGGAGAAGTAGCGGTAGGCCACATCAATGGTGATGCCTTGCTCACGCTCCGCCTGCAGGCCGTCCACCAGCAGGGCCAGGTCCAGCTTTTCGCCGGTGGTGCCCATCTTGGCGCTGTCGGTTTTCAGGCTGGCCATGTGATCTTCGTAGATCATCTTGGTGTCGTGCAGCAGGCGGCCAATCAGGGTGCTCTTGCCATCATCCACGCTGCCGCAGGTCAGGAGGCGCAGCAGTTCCTTGTTCTCGTGTTGCTTCAGGTAGGCCTGAATATCTTCGGCAATCAGATCAGACTGGTGTGACATCTTAGAAGTACCCTTCCCGCTTTTTCTGTTCCATGGAGCCGGCCGAATCGTGGTCAATCACTCGGCCCTGGCGTTCGGAGCTGGTGGCCAGCAGCATTTCCTGGATGATCTCCGGCAGAGTGTCTGCCTCGGATTCAATGGCGCCGGTCAGCGGATAGCAGCCCAGGGTGCGGAAACGGATGGACTTCAACTCTGGCTTCTCGCCTTCTTTCAGAGGCATGCGGTCGTCGTCCACCATGATCAGAGTGCCGTCGCGCTCGACCACCGGGCGCTTGGCCGAGTAATACAGCGGAACGATCTCGATGTTTTCCAGATAGATGTACTGCCAGATATCAAGCTCGGTCCAGTTGGATAGCGGGAAAACGCGAATGCTTTCGCCCTTGTTGATCTTGCCATTGTAGATGTTCCAGAGTTCGGGTCGCTGATTCTTCGGATCCCAGCGGTGATACTCATCACGGAAGGAATACACGCGCTCCTTGGCGCGGGATTTTTCCTCGTCCCGGCGTGCACCGCCAAAGGCGGCATCAAACTTGTATTTGTCCAGAGCCTGCTTCAGGGCCTGGGTTTTCATTACGTCGGTGTGCTTTGCGCTACCGTGGGTAAACGGGCCGATGCCTTGTCTGATACCGTCCTCGTTCTTGTGGACGATGAGGTCGAGCCCGTACTCTTTTGCTTTGCGATCCCGGAATTCGATCATTTCCCTGAATTTCCAGGTGGTGTCTATATGCATCAGCGGGAAAGGTAGCTTGCCCGGGTGGAAAGCCTTGCGGGCCAGATGCAGCATCACCGCGGAATCCTTGCCGATGGAGTAGAGCATAACCGGGTTATCGAACTCAGCTGCGACTTCCCGGATGATGTGGATGCTTTCAGCTTCCAGCTGTTTGAGATGCGTCAGGTTGTAAGTGGTCATCGTATCCTGTTACCGCGTTTGCGTGCCTCCCGATCAGAGAGACTGGGCGTGTGAATGCGGTAATGATACCAGATCAGGTCATGGCATAAGAAGACGAGCAACTAGAGTTTGCTGCTATAACAATATAGCGGCGGAGCAGTGTGGCTGGCGGGTGTTACATGGGTCAGGGTGTCGGGGCAGAGAGAAGCTTGCTGACGTAGTTGTTGACGTACTCGAAGCCGTTGCCTTCGAATTCGGTGAACTGAACGCCAAGCTGGAACTGGTCGCGGGCAATACGGCGCATGTGCACAATATTGCCTCCGGCGATAACGGAAACCGGCTGGTGGGCAACAACAGGCACGGAGAAGGTCGCGGTGACGGAAATCCAGTTGCCGGGAGCCGGTGTTTTCTGGCCCGGGACAAGTTTCCTGACGGCTTCCTGGTCACACAGGATCATGATACCGGTGCGCGAAATATTGGATACCTCGCAGTCAAGCCAGCTGCCGTCTGTTTTTTCAATTCGCACTTCGGTGGCAACATCAACGCGTTGCTGATTGCGAAGGTTTGGCTTGGCGGCAACTGGTTTCATAGTGACTCTTATGGCATCTCTGGTTTCAAAGCAGGCTGCCTTACCGATTGTTCAGTCCTTTTTATACTTGCTTTTGCGCTTGTGACATACGCAAAGGAACCTCGCAGATCGTCATGATTTGGTAACACAACGGATGCGGGACGACGGCAAGCGCTTATTATTCCGACCTTAACTTCCTGAAAGTCTAGTTGTTTGTTTCGTGATCAGCAAGTTGACTGTCGCCAAAGCTGTCAGATTTGTGAACTGAATATGAACACAACGTCACTGATCGTGATGCACGTCAATTGCCCGACGACTGCATTCCCCGTTCGAGTTCACTGACGGTAGCAGTCTGGCTGAGGTAAACTGTCGGCCAACATTCACCTGGTGCCGGTTCCGGCGCCATGACTCCGTGCAGGTTATGACAGATAAAAATCTTTCCGTTCCCCAGGGTGGCAAAGTAGGTTTCATCAGCCTTGGATGCCCCAAAGCGCTCGTTGACTCGGAGCGCATCCTTACCCAGCTGCGGCTGGATGGCTACGACGTGGTGCCAACCTACAATGATGCCGATATTGTCGTGGTCAATACCTGCGGTTTTATCGACGCTGCCAAGCAGGAATCCCTGGACGCCATCGGCGAGGCCATCAGCGAAAACGGCAAGGTGATCGTCACCGGCTGCATGGGTGTGGAGGCGGATAAAATCCGCGATACCCATCCCGGCGTTCTGGCCGTTTCCGGCCCCCATGCTTACGAGGAAGTGGTTGGTGCCGTGCACCAGTTCGTGCCACCGAACAAGCAGCACGACCCCTTCACGGATCTGGTTCCGCCCCAGGGCATCAAGCTCACGCCCCGGCATTACGCCTATCTGAAAATCTCCGAAGGCTGTAACCATCGCTGCACCTTCTGCATCATTCCGTCCATGCGTGGTGATCTGGTCAGCCGTCCCATCGGCGATGTGATGGACGAGGCTCAGCGGCTGGTGGATGCCGGCGTGAAAGAACTGCTGGTGATTTCCCAGGATACTTCCGCCTACGGTGTCGACACCAAATACCGCACCGGCTTCTGGCAGGGCCGCCCGCTGAAAACGAAAATGCAGTCGCTGTGCGAGGCGCTGGGCGAGATGGGTGTGTGGGTCCGCCTGCACTACGTGTATCCCTATCCCCACGTGGACGGCATTATCCCGCTGATGGCCGAAGGTAAGATCCTTCCGTACCTGGATATCCCGTTCCAGCACGCCAGCCCGAAAGTCCTCAAGGCCATGAAACGCCCGGCCCACGACAGCAAGACTCTGGAGCGCATTCGCAAATGGCGGGAGATCTGCCCGGAGTTGACGATTCGTTCCACCTTCATTGTCGGTTTCCCGGGTGAGACTGAAGAGGATTTCCAGTACCTCCTGGACTGGCTGGATGAAGCGCAGCTGGATCGGGTGGGTG
Organism: Marinobacter sp.; assembly: GCF_041686475.1. GTDB lineage: Bacteria > Pseudomonadota > Gammaproteobacteria > Pseudomonadales > Oleiphilaceae > Marinobacter. The sequence continues at coordinate 45,637 of NZ_JAWLDU010000019.1, read as the reverse complement.
CCTTCAAGTACAGCCCGGTGGAAGGTGCCAAAGCCAACGAGCTGGAAGGTGCGGTGCCCGAAGATATAAAAGAGGAGCGTCTGGCCCGCTTCATGGAAAAACAGGCACAGATCTCAGCGGCCCGCTTGCAGGCGAAGATTGGCCAGACGATTGATGTGCTGATCGACGAAGTTGACGAGGAAGGCGCCATTGGTCGTTCAAAGGCGGATGCGCCGGAGATTGACGGGATGGTTTACCTCAATGACGAGACTGACCTGATGCCTGGGCAGATTGTTCAGGCCGTGGTTGAGCATGCGGATGAGCATGATCTTTGGGGTCGGCTTCTTCAGTAGTGTTTAGGCTGGGTTCCTAGCCTGGTTGTTGCGGGGTAAGGGCGTTGGCGGGTGCCTTCTCCCAAAAAACGCTACAAGCACGTCCCTGTGCGCTTGGGCTCCGCCATCCATGGCGGAGCCCAAGCGTCACATGGATGTGCCGAAGGAGCGTGTTTTGGAACCCCCTTCCTGCCTCGTGCCGTTAACTCCGAAGCCAGGCAGGCTGGGGCCGCAGCAAGAATTCCCCACCCAAAGCCTGACGGTTACCCCCCAAGCTTCTTAACAAGAATTTCGTTAAACAGCTTCGGATTCCCCTGTCCCTTGGAGGCCTTCATCAGCGGCCCCATGAACCCGCCAAGCATCTTCTTCTGCTTCTTGGGATCGGACTCCTGCTGGTACTGGGCAACCTGACCCGGCATGGAGGCCAGTACCTCGTCTACCATTTTCTCCAGTTCTCCCGTGTCAGACACCTGCTTCAGGCCCTTGGCATCGATAATGGCATCCACATTGTCGTTCTCACCGGTCCACAGGGCCTCGAAAACCTTCTTGGCGCCGGCTGAAGAGATCGTGTTATCGGCAATGCGCACCACCAGATCACCCAGTTGGGCGCCGGAGATTGGGGAGTCGGCAACGGACTTCTCCTCAGCATTCAGGCGTGCGGAGAATTCGCCCTGGACCCAGTTTGAGGCCAGCTTGGCATCTTTTCCGCGTTCTGCGACGGCTTCGAAGAAAGCGGCCAGTTTCGAATCGGCAGCCAGCAGGCCTGCGTCGTAGTCGTTCAGGCCGAACTGCTCCATGAAGCGGGCCTTGCGTGCGTCCGGCAGTTCCGGAAGGCTGTTACGGGCCTCGTCGATGAAGGCATCGTTGATTTCTACTGGCAGCAGGTCCGGGCAGGGGAAGTAACGGTAGTCATTGGCTTCCTCTTTCGTGCGCATGGAGCGGGATTCGTCGCGGTCGCCATTGTAAAGGCGGGTTTCCTGCACGATGGTGCCGCCATCCTCGAGAATATCCATTTGCCGCTCCACTTCGTGGGCAATGGCCTGCTCCATGAAGCGGAAAGAGTTCAGGTTCTTGGTTTCGGTACGGGTGCCCAGGGTTTCGGAGCCTTTCGGCTTGAGCGAGATGTTCACATCGAAGCGCATGGAGCCCTGGGACATGTCGCCGTCACAGATGCCCAGTGACGTAACAATACCGTGTAGCTTCTTGGCAAAGGCCACCGCTTCCTCTGCATTGGTCATGTCCGGTTCGGTGACCACCTCAATCAGCGGGGTACCCGCCCGGTTCAGGTCAATGCCGGTCATGCCGTGAAAGTCTTCATGCAGGGACTTGCCGGCGTCTTCTTCCAGGTGGGCGTGATGGATGCGCACGCGCTTGGTCTCGCCGTTGGCCAGATCGATATCCACATACCCCGGGCCCACAATCGGCCGCTCCAGCTGGGTCGTCTGGTAGCCCTTGGGCAGGTCCGGATAGAAATAGTTCTTGCGCTCGAACACCGAGCGGCGTTCGATCTCGGCGTTTACCGCCAGGCCGAACATCACCGCGTAACGGAAGGCCTGCTCGTTGGGCACGGGCAGAGTCCCCGGCATGGCCAGGTCGACGGCGTTGGCCTGGGTATTGGGTTCAGCGCCATAGGCGGTGCTGGAGCCGGAAAAAATCTTGGTTCGGGTGGCGAGCTGAACATGAATTTCCAGCCCGATCACAATATCCCACTGCATAATCAATCTCCTGTTTCGGGCTTATTGCGGTTCACGCTGGTGCCAGTCGGTCACCTGCTGGAATTGATGGGCGGCGTTCAGCAGTCGGGCCTCGGAGAAGTAATCCCCGATAATCTGCAGTCCCACCGGTAATCCGTCGACAAATCCTGCCGGCACCGACATGGCCGGAATACCTGCCAGGTTGATGGCAACGGTAAACACGTCCTCCAGATACATGGTGACCGGGTCGTTGGATTTCTCACCCTGAACAAAGGCCGGGGAGGGGGTGGTCGGGCTCATCAGCACGTCCACTTCGTTGAAGGCATTGATAAAGTCCTGCTGGATCAACCGGCGAACCTTCTGGGCTTTCAGGTAATAGGCATCGAAATAACCGGCCGACAGCGCATAGGTGCCCACCAGGATCCGGCGCTTCACTTCGGCACCGAACCCCTCGGCCCGGGTGCGGGTGTACATGTCGAGCAGATCTTTCGGATCTTCGCAGCGATAGCCATAGCGGGCGCCATCAAAACGGGACAGGTTGGCGGAAGCTTCAGCCGGCGCGATCACGTAATAGGCGGCAATGGCAAGATTGGCGTGGGGAAGGGACACGTCCTTCACTGTGGCACCCAGTTTCTCGTATTCGCGGATGGCGGCCCGTACCTGCTCTTCCATGGCTGCATCCAGGTTGCCGGCAAAGTATTCCCGGGGCAGGCCAATGCGCAGGCCTTTCAAGGGCTCGTTCAAAGTGGCGGTGTAGTCCGGAACGTCCCGGTCTATGGAGGTGGAATCCTTCGGGTCGAATCCGGCCATTACATTCAGCATCAGTGCTGCATCTTCGGCAGAGCGGGCCATGGCGCCGCCCTGGTCCAGGCTGGAGGCAAACGCAATCATCCCATACCGGGAAACACGGCCATAGGTCGGTTTCAACCCGGTCACACCGCACAGGGCGGCCGGCTGGCGGATTGAGCCGCCGGTGTCCGTGGCCGTCGCCGCTGGCACCAATCGCGCAGCAACCGCCGCTGCAGAACCCCCGGACGAGCCGCCGGGCACACGCTTTTCGCCGTTGCTCAGGCCCCAGGGGTTGGTGGTGGCGCCAAAATAACTGGATTCGGTGGATGACCCCATGGCGAACTCGTCCATGTTGGTCTTGCCAAGGCACACTGCACCCGCCTTGCGGAAGTGCTCCGTGACCGTGGCATCGTAAGGCGGCACAAAGTTCGCCAGCATCCTGGATCCGCAGGTGGTGGCGGTGCCACTGGTACAGAAAATGTCCTTGTGAGCGAACGGCACACCGGTCCAGGGCGTAGCCTTGCCTGCGGCCCGCTGCTCGTCAGCCGCGTGGGCATCTGCCAGGGCCTGATCTTCGGTAATAGAAATAAAACTGTTGAGCTGCTCGTCTTCTTTCCTGAGGCGGCCCAGATACTCCCGGGTCAGCTCCACACTGGAAATCTTGCCACTTTCCAGTTCACGGGAAAGCTCTGCTACGGATTTGTTATGCATGATGAATCCTGAAATCGCTGGTCGTCAGATCACTCGATACCTTTCGTTCACTCAATCACCCGGGGCACGAGATAAAGGCCATTCTCGGTCGCCGGCGCAATTGCCTGGAAAGCCTCCCGCTGACTGGTCTCCGTTACCTTATCCGGGCGCAGCCGCTGCACCGCATTCAACGGATGGGCCATGGGTTCCACAGAATCGGTATCGGCGGCACTTAACTGATCCACCAGGTCCAGAATATTGCCCAGATCCTTCTCCAGGGCCGAAACCTGCTCCTCATCCACACGGATGCGGGCGAGCACAGCCACTTTTTCAATGTCCTCACGGGAAATGGTCACATTGCCTCCCAGTAATATGAAGTTTCAGTAACTTGCAGACCCCACAGACCGGTCGGAGCCTGAATATTATTTGAGGCACGAGGGCGCTTGAGAGGCTGCTTTCCAAAACTGTGCGGAGCCATGGATGGCGGAGCCCAAGCGCCACAGGGATGTGCCTGAGCGTGTTTTGGAAAGCAGCCTCTCAAGCGCCCATGCACCCGAGTCGAAAATAAAAGTGCATGGTAACAGATTCGAACAATCGCGGGAGGGGCCAAAACAAAGGCGGAAAGCGTGAAAGACCCCGCGGGAGCCCCGATGGTGCCTTGCCTGCGGGGGTGCTCACTGCTAAAGTTGCCGCATCATTTTTTGCGACTGCAACTCTCAGGTTGAAACTACACGAATGTTGAAAAGACTCAGAGGCTTATTTTCCAGCGACCTGTCCATCGACCTGGGCACCGCCAACACCCTTATTTATGTACGCGAACGCGGCATCGTACTCAACGAGCCCTCTGTTGTGGCCATCCGCACCAGTGGTTCCCAGAAAATGGTCGCAGCCGTCGGCGCCGAAGCCAAGCGCATGCTGGGCCGCACTCCGGGCAACATCACCGCCATCCGCCCGATGAAAGACGGCGTCATCGCAGATTTTGTTGTTACCGAAAAAATGCTCCAGCACTTTATTCACAAAGTGCACGAGAACAGCTTTATCACGCCCAGTCCCCGCGTACTGGTCTGCGTGCCCAGCAAATCCACCCAGGTGGAAAAGAAGGCGATCCGCGAATCCGCCCTGGGTGCCGGCGCGAGGGAAGTCTTCCTGATCGAAGAACCCATGGCTGCTGCTATCGGCGCCGGCCTGCCGGTTGAAGAAGCCAGCGGTTCCATGATCGTCGATATCGGCGGCGGTACCACCGAGATTGCCATTATCTCCCTGAACGGCATCGTTTACGCTGAATCCGTGCGTACCGGCGGTGACAAGTTTGACGAAGCCATCGTCACCTACGTGCGTCGCAATTATGGCAGCCTGATCGGTGATTCCACTGCGGAGCGCATCAAGCACGAAATCGGCTGTGCCTATGAAGGTCTGGACATCCGCGAAATCGACGTTCGCGGCCGTAACCTGGCCGAGGGCGTACCCCGCGCCTTCACCCTGAACAGTGAGGAAATCCTCGACGCACTTCAGGAATCCCTGGCACAGATCGTCCAGACCGTCAAAAGCGCGCTGGAACAGTCGCCTCCCGAACTGGCCTCTGACATTGCCGAGCGTGGCATCGTGCTGACCGGTGGCGGTGCCCTCCTGCGAGGCCTGGACAAACTGATCAGCGAGGAAACCGGCCTGCCGGTGATCATCGCCGAGGATCCACTCACCTGTGTCGCCCGTGGCGGCGGCAAGGCGCTGGAAGTGATTGACCGTGGCGGAATCGGAATGTTCTCCCAGGAGGGCTGACCTTGACCCCGGCGGAACGCCCCGACATAGTCTCAACCCGGCCGCCGCTCGTGAAATCTCACGGCGGCGGTTGTCGTATGGACACCTGCAGGGAACGCGGGAGGGTTAGCCATTAAAACCATCTTCGTACAGGGACCCGTTCCCGGATTCAGGCTACTGCTGGTTATCGTGCTGTCGGCAGTGCTAATCGTTGCCGATGATCGCTTTGACCAGCTTACCCCGGTTCGCAGCGCTATTGGTACGGGCCTGGCACCCATTCACTGGTTGGGGCATGCCCCCTCCCAATTCAACGACTGGGTCGCGAGCCTGTTTACCAGCAAGGAAGATCTTCAGAAGGAGAATGAGGCGCTTCAGGCGCGGCTTCTGATACTGGAACGTCGGGCCCTCAAATATGCTGCCCTGGCTTCGGAAAACAACGAACTGCGCCAGCTGCTGAACTCGTCAGAAGTGCTGGACGACCGCGTTATTGTCGGCGAAGTGGTGGCAGTATCTCCGGATCCGTTCTCCCATGAAATTGTGATCAACAAGGGTAGCCGCGACGGTGTGGAAGTGGGTCAGGCGATTCTTGATGCCAATGGCCTGATGGGCCAGGTTGAGCAGACCAGCAGCTTTACCTCAAGGGTGTTGCTGGTTTCGGACAGCAGTCATGCCGTGCCCGTAGAGGTGGTTCGCAATGGCCTGCGGGCGGTTCTTCTGGGCAATGGCGATACCAGCTCTCTGGAGTTGGTGCATGTACCCGATACGGCAGATATCCGCGAGGGCGACCTTCTGGTCAGTTCCGGACTGGGGGGGCGTTTTCCCAAGGGTTATCCGGTAGCGGAAGTGGAAAGCATCACCAAGGAGCAGGGCGAGCCTTTTGTGAAAATCGAGGCGGCACCACTGGCGGAACTGAACAAGAGCCGGTTGATACTGGTGGTGTTCTCGCCGGCACAGGAGGCCACTGACGGCGCGCAGGAAGCAGGCCCCGCTGACGGTGCTGGCCGGGCAGAACAGGACGAGGTGCGCTGATGCTGTCGGTGATAAGTTATCCGGTATTTGCCCTGAGCATTGTGCTGGCCCTGGTGCTAAGCAGCTCACTGTTTCCCGTGGGCTGGTTCGAATTCCGCCCGGAATGGCTGGGGTTAATGGTGTTTTACTGGACGTTCCGGGCGCCGGCCCAGTTTGGCATTCTTCTGGCCTGGTGCCTGGGCCTGCTGCTGGATGTTCTGGAGGCGACGCCACTGGGGGTCAATGCCCTGGCCATGGGGGTGATTGCGTTCCTGGTGCTGACCATTCACCAGCGTCTGCGTATGTACCCCATGCCCCAGCAGTGCCTGATGGTTTTCCTGCTGCTGGGTATTAACCAGATGCTGGTGCATTTTATCAAGCAGATGCTGGGTGCGGACGACTCGGGCTTCAGCTATCTCTGGCCCGCGTTGACCGGCGCCGTGGCCTGGCCGATCGTGTGCGTGCTGCTGGACAATCTCAACCGCAAACTCGGATAGCGGAGGATCAGGGGTTCCATGACACTAATTGTTCTCGCCTCCGCCTCACCGAGAAGGGCCGAACTGCTGAAACAGATCGGGCTGTCGTTCGGTGTGCGGCCTGCGGATGTTGACGAAACCCCGAAGCCCGGCGAGTCAGCACTGCAATACGTGGAACGGCTGGCCCGGGCAAAAGCCCGGGCGGTTGCGGTGGAACAACCGGATGCCATAGTGATCGGTTCTGACACATCCGTGGTGCTCGCAGGCCGGATTCTGGGCAAGCCCGTTGATCGGAAGGATGCGGCAGAGATGCTCGGGCAGCTTTCTGGCACGACCCATCAGGTGATGACGGCCGTCGCCATTGCTACCGCAGACAGCTTTGAGTCCTGCGTTGTCACCACAGATGTGCGCTTTCGCCATCTGTCGGGCAAGGAAACAGAGGCCTATGTGGCCACCGGAGAACCCATGGACAAGGCCGGTGGCTATGGTATTCAGGGCCGGGGTGGTATTTTTGTAGAAGAACTCCGGGGTAGTTACAGCGCTGTGGTCGGTCTGCCCCTGCAGGAAACCGCAGAATTACTTGCCGGCGCCGGATATCCGGTCTGGGAAACCTGGAACAGCAGGCAGGAGAGCCGCAATGAGTGAAGAAATACTGATCAATGTTACCCCGGTGGAAACCCGGGTGGCTCTCGTGGAGAACGGCATGCTCCAGGAAGCCTACATTGAGCGGACCAGCCGTAAAGGGATTGTCGGCAATATCTACAAGGGCAAGGTGGTTCGCGTGCTGCCCGGCATGGAGGCGGCATTTGTGGACATCGGCCTTGAACGGGCCGCGTTTATCCATGCATCGGATGTGGTGCCTGTCCAGCAGCCGCCGAATGAACCCGCCGATGCACCGAAGACCGTACCCGATATCCGCACCCTGCTGCGGGAGGGCCAGTCGCTGGTTGTCCAGGTTACCAAGGACCCCATTGGCACCAAGGGCGCGCGGCTGACCACCCAGTTATCCATTCCCTCACGCTATCTGGTGTTCATGCCCGGCGTCAGCCATGTGGGTATTTCCCAGCGGATCGAAGACGAGAACGAGCGTGCGCGGTTGAGAGCGCTGGTGGAAGAAGGAGCGGCTGCCGACCCTGAAGTAAGTGGGGGCTACATCATCCGCACCGCAGCGGAAGCGGCCTCTGCGGAAGACCTTCTCGGTGACATGACCTATCTGCATCGCCTCAACCAGGCCATAGAGGAGCGAATTACCCGCAGCCAGGCGCCAGTCGGGGTCTACCAGGATCTGCCGCTGTTTATCCGCACCATCCGTGATCTCATTCGTCCCCAGACAGAGAAAGTCCGCATCGACAGCCGTGAAAGTCACCAGCGGGTGATGGAATTTGTGAACGAGTTTGTCACCGAGTTTTCCGATAAGGTGGAGTACTATCCCGGGGAGCGGCCCATTTTCGACCTCTACTCCGTTGAAGACGAAATCCAGAAAGCTCTCAGCCGCAAGGTTCAGCTGAAGTCGGGCGGCTACGTGATCATTGACCAGACCGAGGCGATGACCACCATCGACATCAACACCGGGGCGTTTGTCGGGCACCGCAACCTTGAGGAAACCATCTTCAAGACCAACCTTGAAGCGGCCCGTGCCATCAGTCGCCAGCTGAGGCTGCGCAACCTTGGCGGCATTATTATCATAGACTTCATTGATATGGACGATTCCGAGCACCAGCGCCAGGTGCACCGCATGCTGGAAAAGATGCTGGAGCGGGATCACGCCAAAACCAAGATTACCGGTGTCTCCGAACTGGGCCTGGTTGAAATGACCCGCAAACGCACCACTGAAAGCCTCGGGCAGATACTCTGCGAACCCTGCCCGATCTGCGATGGCCGCGGCTTCCTGAAGACCAGTGAAACCGTCTGTTACGAGGTGTTCCGGGAAATATTACGAGTCAACCGTGCCTATGATGCGGAAAGCTATCTTGTCATGGCCTCCCAGAGCGTGGTGGATCGCCTGCTGGACGAAGAATCCGATAACGTTGCCGACCTAGAGACGTTCATCAGCAAAACCATTCGTTTTCAGGTTGAGCCATTTTACAGTCAGGAGCAGTATGATGTGGTGCTGCTGTAACGCCGAAACGGCAGGCATTGACCAGGCGTAGCGGTTCCCCCTGATGGCATCCAGTGTGGCTGATCAAGAAAACAGACATGTCTTTGTACGAATACTGTCACGCCTGGCCAGCCTGGTGTGGTGGCTGCTGCTGCTTGTCGTCATCCTGCTGGCGCTTTACGCCGGGCTGGGGCGGCAACTCACCAAGAATATCAACGATTACCGCGCGAATATCGAACAGGTACTGTCATCGGAGCTTGGCCAGGAAGTTCGTGTCGGCTCCCTGTCGTCGAGCTGGAACTGGCTGAACCCGACCATTATCGCCCGCGAAATTGTCGTGTTGTCGAATGACGAGAGCGCTGATGTGGCCGGCTCGCTGCAGAGTGTTCGCGTCGGTCTGGACTTCCTGGCTTCGTTGCGGCGCACGCGCATTGTATTTGCCGGCTTTGAGGCGGACGGTCTCGAGCTGACGGTAAACCAGACCTCTCGCGGCGAAGTGATGGTTGAAGGGGTTGATATCCCCGAACCGGTCGCCAACGATATTGAGCTCTGGCTTGACCTTGCCGGACGCTGGCTTTCCGACCCCTCGGTAAAAATAACCCGCCTTGACCTGGGTGTCCGCGACAATAATGACCAGTTGCGGCATGTGGAGATCCCCCAGCTGGACCTTGTTTACCAACGGGGCCTCTTTCATGCCTCGGGCCGGGCCATGAGCCCCGGCACGACTGAGCAACTGGCCAGTTTCGAACTGGTTGGCCGGCACTTTTTCCGCGGTGACTTCACCGGTCAGCTTTACGCTGATATCAACTCCGGCCGACTGTTCGACGGGCTTGTTGAAGAATACGCCTGGCGGGATATTCGCGTGGAAGGGTTTGATCTGGGTGGCCAGGTATGGATGACCTTCCGTGACGGCCTGATGCAGCAGGTCAGTGGCAGGGTAGCAACGCCGTACCTGCAGATCGGCGCTGGCAGCGAGTCCCTGGCGCCGATCGAGGACATCAGTGCAAGATTTGGCTGGCGCAGGCAGGGTACAACGGGAGAGCAGGGACCGGAGTCCGCGGAGCAGCCCTGGTTTGAGACCGGTGAGTTTCATCTCAAGGGGCTGGAGTGGCGATGGAATGGGGACCAGGTTCCGCCGTTCAGCCTGCGGTTCCGGCACGACGAAGCCGGGCCCAGGATCATTGCCGACGAGCTGGTATTGCAGCCATTACGGCGCCTGGTCGCCGGGCTGGGCCTGTTGCCGGATATGGCCGGGAGGGCACTTGAGAACTATCGGCCAACAGGGACACTGAATCAGTTGGTGCTCAAACTTCCGCCAGTGGGAAGCGGCCACTTTGAGCTGGCTGCGCAGATGCAGGACGTCGGTGTAAGGGCATACGGCGGGGCGCCGGGTGTGTCGGGCGTGAATGGCAGACTGGTACTGGACAGGGAAGGCGGTTATGTCCGTGCGCAGAGTGATGAGCTGACGCTGGGCTTCCCTGATCTGTTCCGTGGGTCCTGGAATCTACGGGACTTAAATGCAGCCGTGGCATGGCGTCTGGAGGGAGATATTATCCGCGTCTACTCGGAAGATATCGGGATGGTATACGGGGAAGGAACAGACCTTGCCGGCGCCTTTGACTTGCGGTTGGATCGCCACGGCGAAGACAACCTCGGCATCAGGGTTGGCGTTCGCGACGGAACCGCCGGGATGCTGGCGGACTTTGTGCCGGTCAAGGCTGTGGCTCCGGGCCTGTACGACTGGCTGACCACCGCGATAAAAGAAGCGGACGTTACCAGCGGGGAGTATTTCGGTCATGGCTTGATCAATCGCGATGCTCCGCCCGGGTCTTTTGTGTCCTCCATGGCTTACCAGTTCGAGAACGCAACCGTGCGCTACGATGAGCGCTGGCCGGAGGTCACGGACGCATCCGGAACAGTCTACGTTCAGAATGGCAGCACCCGGGTTGATGTGGAGTCCGGCCGCACTGGCGGCCTTGAGCTTCAGCCGGGGCAGGTCAGGGTTGAGCCCCGAAACGACGGCGTTCATGTGTATGTCGATGCCGCCGCACCGGTTCCTGGTGAGGCGGTGACATACTGGATGGAAAACAGCCCGCTTGGGGAGCTGGCCGGGGATGCCGGCAGGAGCATCCGGCTTGATGGCAGTTATCACCTTGACCTGGGGCTCGGTCTGCCTCTGGATTCGGATTCTCCCCCCGACATCAGTGCCACAGTGCGGGCAGATAACGGCACGTTGAGCTACTCACCGGCAGATCTGCAATGGACACGGATCAAAGGAGAGCTGAATTTCAGTACTGCAGACGGTTTCTCCGACCGGCCTGTTCAGGCGCATTTCATGGGGGCGCCGGTAACAATCCTGCTGCGCCGTCTGGAGGAGAGCGACGCCGTCAATATCCGCCAGTACGGGCGTCTCGATATCAGCAGCCTGCTGGCCCGGACCGCCTTGCCAGAGGGAGCCAGCCTGGGCCTGAGCGGCGAAGTCGGTTACCAGGCAACCCTGGACGTATCGCCGGGAACAGCATCTGCCGTCAGGCTATACTCGGATCTGACCGGTCTTGCGGTTAACTGGCCGGAACCACTGGCGAAATCGGCCGACGAGGAAGCGCCCCTGAGTGCACGGATAGAGCCCGGAGATGACGATGGGGTCAGCGTTTCCGTTGACTGGCCGGACCGCCTGAATCTCGACCTGGTGTGGCAGCCGGACAATCTCGGGCTGAATCTTAATACTGTCTTTCTGGGTGAGCGGCAGCTGGAGGATATTGAGGTTTCCGCGCGCAGGGACAACGGGCAGTGGTCTGTAGATGCGGAATCCGAATGGCTTTCGGGTGTTGTCTACTGGCCTACGGATGACAGCCCCGTTGTTGTGGATCTGGAGCGGCTGAAGCTGGCCAGGGATGATGAGACCGCAGAGGAAGAGATTCCACCGCTGCCCGACCCGGAAGAACAGATCCGGGCCTTCCATGAACTGGCAATGGAGAACTGGCCCGATGTTGATCTTCGCATCGCCAGCCTTCAGCTTGATGATGACGATGCCGGACGCTGGAACCTGGGGCTTCGCCCCGAAGCAACGCGGTTTCGGGTCCAGGACATTGCCGGAACACTCAACTCCCTGACTCTGGGAGGGGAGCTGACCTGGAGTGTCGCCGGAGACCGTGAAACCACCCGTTTTGTTGGCGACATTGCCGGGGAGTCGCTGGCGGACCTGGGCAATCTCTTTGGCACCGAGATCCCGTTTCGCAGTGAGAGCACGGCGGTCAACCTGGATATCGGTTGGCCCGGCAGGCCCAATGAGTTCGACCTGTCGGGGCTCAGCGGCTCAGTAAGGGTACGCTTCGACGACGGCGTCATACTTGAGGGCAACAATACGGCGCAACTGTTTCGGGTATTCAACCTGCTGAACTCCGATACACTGTGGCGCCGGCTGCAGCTGGACTTCTCCGATCTGTACGAGGCTGGTGTGGCATTTGACGCCATTTCAGGCAAGGCCAGCATGATCAATGGCCTGCTGACGCTTGACCCGGAACTGCAGGTGGTTGGTCCCTCCGGCGCCTTCAAGCTTACCGGCAGTACCGACATGATAGAGGAAAGCCTCGACATGAGAATGGTGGTGGTTCTGCCCCTGACCCAGAATCTGCCACTGGCTGCACTGCTGATGGGAGCAGGGGCTCCCATAGGCGGCGCGCTGTTTGTTCTGGACAAAGTGTTGGGAGATCCATTGAGTAAACTGACCAGTGCAACTTATAGTGTCAGTGGGAGCTGGGACGAACCGGATGTTCGGCTCAGGCGGGTATTCGATACCGGCCAGTAATGATGTTACCCGGAGGACAGCAAATGTCGGTAAACGAACAGCAGGCAGTAAACAGGCAATCCAACAGGGTCGCTGCCATACAGATGGTGAGCACCCATGATATCGCCGCTAACCTCAGGGAAGCGGAGCGTTTGCTGGCCGAGGCAGCAGCCTCGGGCGCCGGCATGGCGGTACTGCCGGAAAATTTCGCGGTTCTGGCAACGCGGCAGATGATTGGTTGTGGCCGTCGCGAGGCGGACCCTGACAACCTGATACGCCACTTCCTGGCAGACCAGGCTGCGCGGCTGGGTATCTGGATTGTGGGCGGCTCACTGCCTATTGCCTCCCGCCCCGACGGGTCTACCGTCAGGAATCATGTCAGGGCCTGTTGCCTGGTCTATAACGACCAGGGTGAGGAAGTTGCCCGTTATGACAAGATCCATCTGTTTGATGCCATGGTGGAGGATGCCCAGGGCCAGTATCGGGAATCTGATACCTTTGAGCCCGGTGAAGACGTGGTGGTCATCGACACGCCTGCCGGTCGGCTCGGCCTGGCCATTTGTTACGACCTCCGGTTTCCGGAGCTGTTCCGCAAGCTAAGGGAGCAGGGGGCTGAATGGATTTCGTTGCCCAGTGCCTTCACCTGGAACACTGGTGATGCGCACTGGCATGCGCTGCTGCGGGCCAGGGCCATCGAGAACCAGGTGTGGATGGTGGCGCCTGGTCAGGGCGGCCAGAACAGTGAGCGCCGGCGCACCTATGGCCACAGCATGATCGTCGACCCCTGGGGACGTGTGTTGTCAGAAATCGGCGAGGGGCCCGGAGTGGTTGTGGCTGACCTGGATCAGCAGCGGCTGCGCGATATACGCGCCCGGATGCCGGTCTGGGAGCACCGGAGGCTCTAGCGGGTTTCGGGGGCGTGCTGCTAGTGGGCCGCCTCCACATCATCAATGCATTCCCTCAGGTAGCGAAACAGTTTTCTCGGCTGGCCTGTGTTTTTGCCTTTCTCCATGTCCCTGCGCGCATTGCGGGCCAGGTTACGCAGGTGCTGGATATCCGCGGTTGTGCAGTAGTTCAGGAATTCCCCCACCGCAGAGTCGCCTTCTTCGATCATCCGGTCACGCCAGCGCTCAGCCAGGTGATGGCGGCGGGTATGCTCTTCGCTGCCTGCGTCAAACGCGTCAATGGCACGGGTCAGACCCTCGGTATCGTCTTCCTGGCGGATAATCTTGCCAATGTACTGCAGGTGACGCCGGCGGGCCTCGTTCTGGCGAATGCGGCGTGATTCTTCAATGGCCGCTCGCAGGGTCGCACTGATGGGCAGGGTGTCGAGCTGGTCGTTGCTGAGCTCGAGCATGCGCTTGCCCAGGTCCTGCAGCCGGTGCATGTCCCGTTTGAGTTGGGATTTGCTGGGGCCGAGGTATTCCGGGGAGTCGTCTTGAATATCGGTCATGGAGTGCCTGTTTTGTCGGATTAGCCATAAAATATGGTGGCAAGGCCGAGAAACGCCATAAACCCGACCACATCGGTTACTGTTGTCAGTATAACGCTACCAGCCAGTGCCGGATCAATGTTGCGGGACTTGAGGAACAGGGGTAGCACTGTACCAACAAGCGCGGCGGCGATCAGGTTGATGATCAGCGCTGCCGCAATGATGGCGCCGATCATAATGTCCTTGAACCAGAGGGTGGCGGCCGAGGCCACCACAACGGCCCATAGCAACCCGTTGAGGGCACCGGCGACGAATTCACGGTTCAGCAGCCAGCCCACGTTGGCACCGCTGATCTGCCCCACGGCCATGCCGCGGATCACCAGGGTCAGGGTCTGGCTGCCGGCAATACCGCCCATGGAAGCCACGATAGGCATCAGCACGGCCAGGGCCACGACTTTCTCGATGGTGGCTTCAAACAGGCCGATGACAGCGGATGCGGTAAACGCGGTAATCAGGTTGATGCCCAGCCATACCGCCCGTCGCCGGGTGGTCTTGAAAATCGGCGCGAAGGTGTCTTCGTCTTCATCCAGGCCGGCCATGCTCATCAGCGAGTGGTCGGCGTCCTCGCGGATAACGTCAACCACGTCATCGATGGTGATCCGCCCCAGCAGCCTGCCTTCCTCGCTGACCACCGGTGCCGAGATCAGGTCATAGCGCTCGAACAGGGTGGCCACCTTGGTGTCGGACAGGGTGACCGGTATTGGTTCGATGTCGGTGTCCATGACTTCCCGCACCGTTGCCGCCGGGTTCGACACCAGCATTTTGGTGATCGGCAACATGCCGATGAACTCGTCCCGCCGACTCACCACGATCAGACTGTCTGTCATCGGGGGCAGGTTGCGGTGGCGGCGCAGGTAGCGCAGAACTACGTCAATGCTGATATCCGGGCGCACGGTGATGGTGTCCGTGTTCATCAGGCCGCCGGCGGTGTCCTCCGGATAGGAGAGCACTTCCTCCACGCGCTGGCGGTCCTGCTCGTCCATGGTGTCCAGGACTTCCTGGATCACCGTGTCCGGCAGCTGTTGCAACAGGTCGGCAAGGTCGTCCGACTCGAAATCTTCAATGATGTCGGCCAGTTCCTGGGCGTTCAGCTGGCTCAGGAAGTAGCCACGAATGTCATCATTGAGGTACTGGAGAACGTCGCCTTCCAGCTGCTTGTCGACCAGGTTCCACAACAGGGCACGCTGACGGGGCGGAGATGACTCCAGCAGGTGGGCAATATCGCTGGGGCTCAGGCCGCCATTGAGGATGCGGGCAACCTGTTTCAGGGCGCCACTGTCCAGCGCTTCGCTCAGGGAGCGAAGGCGTTGGCGAGCCTGGCTTTTCTCCAGAATATCGGTCATGGATCACCCACAGTCAGAAAACGCCCGTATTATAGCGAAGTTAGGATGCACAGGTGAGAAAGAGTTGTAGGTGAATGCCGTTGACGGGCTGCCAATGGGGCGGCCGGCTATTCGCCTTCGCCGAAATAATTGTTGATCAGTGCTTCCAGTGCGTCGATGGCCTCGGCCTCGTCAGGTCCGTCGGCGATCAGCTCTACTTCTGTTCCCTGGCTGGCAGCCAGCATCATTACCGGCATGATGCTTTTGGCGTCGACCTTGCGATCATTCCGGCTGAGGTGGACGCTGCTTTCGAATTCCGACGCCTTTGCCACCAGTTTTGCCGCAGCCCGGGCATGAAGCCCGAGTTTGTTGATGATCTTAACGGGGCGGCGAATCATAAGCGGTTCAGCTTTCCCGACTCTGCAGGTGGGGAAGTTCCGTGTGCCGAACCTGTACGTTGCTGTATTTTTCTGTGAAATGCCGGCCCAGTTGCTCGCAGACATACACCGAGCGGTGCTGGCCGCCGGTACAGCCGATGGAAATGGTCATGTAGCTGCGGTTGCTGTCCGCGAAGGAGGGCAGCCAGCTTTCCAGGAAGCGGGTCAGGTCATCCACCATTTTCCGGCTCAGAGGCTCTTTTTCCAGAAAATCGATAACCGGCTGGTCGGTGCCCACGAATTTTCGGAGACTGGTGTCCCAGTAGGGGTTGGGCAGACAGCGGACATCGAACACGTAATCCGAATCCAGCGGTACGCCGTGCTTGAAGCCGAATGACTGGAACAACAGCGCCAGTTCCTGATGACGGCGCCCGGCCACCCGCTGTTTGACCATGTCCCGCAGCTCATACATGGACAGCCCGGTGGTATCGATATAGAGATCCGCCAGTTTCGACAGCGGTTCCAGCAGTTTTTTCTCGTTGCCGATGGCTTCCCGCAGAGAAGTCTTGTCGTCACTCAGCGGATGCTTGCGGCGTGTGGCGTGGAAGCGCTGCAGCAGAGACTGTTCGTCGGCGTCGAGGTAGATCACCTCGATGGTCACACCGGTTTCCTGCAGACTTCGGTAGATGTCTTCAAAATTGCTGAGCTCGCCGGACAGGTTGCGGGCGTCGATGCTCACCGCCATTTTGCCCAGCCGGCCCGGTGAACTCTGGGTAGTGGCTTCCCGGGTCAGTGGAAACAGCAGTCCGATGGGCAGGTTGTCGATGCAATAGAAGCCCAGGTCTTCCAACACGTGCAGTGCCGTACTTTTACCGGACCCTGACCGGCCGCTGACAATGATCAGTTTCATAGCCCATTCACCTCGAATCCGGAGTGGTTCAGCTTCCCTCGGCCGTCATCCGGCGATAGAGAGAGTCCGCGTCGGTACACTGGCGGAGCTGATCGCAGAATGCTCTTTCGTTGAACTTTTCGGCCAGCTGGCTCAGCAGTTCAAGGTGTTCACTGGTTGCTTCCTTGGGAACAATCAGAGCAAAAACCAGATCCACCGGCTGGTTGTCGATGGCATCGAAGGCAACGCCTTCCTCCAGTGTCAGCAATACGCCCACAACGTGATCCAGGCCTTCCAGGCGGCAGTGGGGAATGGCAATACCCTGGCCAATACCCGTGCTACCCAGTCGCTCCCGGGCGACCAGATTATTGAATATCTCGGTATCGCTGAGTGACGGATCATGTTGCTGGATCTTCTCGGCGATGGTTTCCATAACCCGCTTTTTGCTGGAGGCGGGTACCCGGCAAAGGGCCAGCTCCGGCGCGAGAATGTTCTCGATAGTCAGGGATGTGTCGCTCATGAATTGACTGCAGTTCCGTAAAAAAAGGCTGCGGCAGCTTTTGTAACTAAGCCGGTGCCGCAGCTCGATTAACTGTTATGCAGGAAGCGGGATGCCCTAACGGGCACCGTTTCCATGCATCCGGTCAACATTCTTTTCCTTGTGCTTCAGGATCTGCCTGTCCAGCTTGTCCACCAGTGCATCAATGGCGGCATACATATCGCTGTTTTCGGCCTTTGCGTGAATCTCTCCACCTATCACGTGTAGCGTAGCTTCCGCCATCTGACGCACTTTTTCCACCTCCAGGGTGACCTGGCAGTTACTGATGTGGTCAAAATGGCGCTCAAGCTTTTCGAACTTACCGGATACGTAATCTTTCAGTGCGGGGGTCAGTTCTACGTGATGGCCTGAAATATTGAGTTGCATAGGCTTCTCCTGTTATCGGATGTTTACTACACCAGTCGCTTTCTTTCATTGGACGGAGGAATGTGCATTGCCTCACGGTACTTGGCGACGGTTCTTCTCGCTACCTTGATACCCTGCTCTCCTAGCATGGCTGCAATTTTGCTATCGCTCAATGGCTTTTTGGGGGTTTCCGTTGCGATCAGCTTTTTGATCATCGCCCGGATGGCCGTGGAGGAACACTCTCCACCCTCGTCAGTGCTTACGTGGCTCGAGAAAAAATACTTGAGTTCAAATATGCCCCGCGGAGTATGCATGTATTTCTGGGTGGTGACCCTGGAAATGGTTGATTCATGCATTTCCACCGCCTGGGCGATATCCGACAGGATCAGTGGCTTCATGTGTTCCTCGCCGTGATCCAGGAATCCCTGCTGGTGCTCGACAATCCGCGTGGCCACCTTGAGCAGGGTCTCGTTGCGACTCTGCAGGCTCTTGATGAACCATTTCGCTTCCTGAAGCTGATCCCTCAGGTAGGTGTTGTCGGCGCTGCTGTCTGCCCGCTTTATCAATGAAGCATAGCTGGCATTGACACGAATGCGCGGCGCAATTTCCGGATTCAGTTCAACCCGCCAGCGTTCGTTGTGCTTGCGTACGATAACATCCGGTATGACGTAGTCGGGTTCGGCCTGGTCGAGAGTGTCGCCCGGGCGCGGGTTCAGCCCGGTAATCAGGGCCAGAACGTCCCGCAACTGGTCTTCCTTCAGGCGGCTGCGGCGCAACAGCTGGGCATAATCACGATTGCCCAGCAGATTGATGTAGTGGGTAATGACCAGGCGTGCCTGGGACAGCCAGGGTGTATCCGCTGGCAACTGGTTAAGCTGGATCAGCAGGCATTCCTGCAGGTCCCGGGCGAAGACACCGGGCGGGTCGAAATGCTGAAGGCGGCGCAGTACGGCTTCCACTTCGTCCAGTTCCAGTGGGTCTTCATCAGACTCCTCAACCATCCCGGAATGGATTTCCTCGAGGGGCGAGGTCAGGTATCCGTGATTATCCACCGCATCCAGCAGCGCATGGGCGATGGCCTGGTCACGCTCACTGAGGGGCGTGAGGTTCAGTTGCCATTCCAGATGATCGTGCAGGGTTTCGGTGGGCGAGTTGCGGGTTTCGAAGTCGTTGTCGTTCTCGTCGTCGTTGCGGGCAGATGACGCGGGAGCAGACTGGTAGATGTCGTCCCAGGCGGTGTCGACCGGGAGGTCATCGGGAATGGTGTCGGGGCTGTCAGTTTCCGACGACCAGTCGGGCCCGTTTTCAGATTCATCCCAGTCAGCAGATGATTCCGCGGCGGTGTTCGAGTCTTCAGAAGACGATTTTTCCGCGACGTCGTTGTCGCTCTCCGTGGATTCCGGGTTCTGGTTGTCGTCGTCTTCCGAAGTTTCCAGCATGGGGTTGGATTCCAGCGCCTGCTGGATTTCCTGCTGGAGATCGAGGGTGGAGAGCTGCAGAAGCCTGATAGCCTGTTGCAGCTGGGGCGTCATGGTCAGGCTTTGACCCAGCTTTAACTGTAATGAGGCTTTCATAACCATGGTTCAGGATCCGTCACTCGGTATCTCTCGGTCTCTTTCGGGAGTTTGGGTTGCACAAAAAGTCTTTGTATGCTGGCTACTTGCCGTGCCAAGCAAGTTCTTTGCCGAGTGTACTACAGGCGAAACTCGTTGCCCAGATACACTTCCTTGACCTGCTGGTTGGCCAGTATGTCTTCGGAGCTGCCCGAGGCAATGATGTGCCCCCCGCTGACGATATAGGCATTCTCACAGATATCGAGGGTTTCCCGCACATTGTGATCGGTGATCAGCACGCCAATTCCCTTATCCCGCAGGTGGCGGATAATCTGCTTGATATCACTCACCGAGATCGGATCGACCCCCGCGAAGGGCTCGTCCAGAAGGATGAAGGCAGGTTCCATTGCCAGGGCCCGGGCAATTTCCACCCGCCGCCGTTCACCGCCAGACAATGCCATGCCCACACTGTCACGAATATGGGTGATATGAAACTCCGTCAGCAATTCTTCCAGTTTGGCATCGCGCTGGTTGCGGTTGAGTTCGCGGCGGGTCTCCAGGATGGCCATGATGTTGTCGCGCACTGTCAGCTTGCGAAACACCGAGGCTTCCTGGGGCAGATAACCGATGCCTTTTCTTGCCCTGCCATGCATCGGAAGCGGGGTGATGTCGTGGTTGTCGATGGTGACCCGGCCATTGTCGGCGGGAACCAGCCCCACGATCATGTAGAAACAGGTGGTCTTGCCGGCACCATTGGGGCCCAGCAACCCGACAATTTCGCCGCTGCGGATTTCCAGGGACACATCGATGACCACTTTTTTCTGTTTGTAGCTTTTTGCCAGGTTACTGGCTCTGAGAACTGCCATCGGTATCCTGTCTGTCGGGGTTGCGGTCTTTGTTCCGTGGCTGAATCACCATCTCGACGCGGCCACTGCCTTCGCCCTGGTCAGCGGCGCCCTCGGCGGTGACAACACGTTCGGCACTGTCGTACTGGATAACGTCACCGCGGAAAAGATTTCCGTCCTGTTCGATAACCGCCTCACGCTCGAACGTGACGCGGTTTTCAGCGGCAGACCAGGTAATCGTCAGGGCGCGGGCGTCGGTCTCACCCTGTCCTTCCGTGGCCGGTTGCCGGTAGTGTGCTGGCTGGCCCGTTGCTTCTATGCGGCTGACGCCGGTTTCGTCCCGGTGCATTACGACCTTGTCGGCAGTCAGGTTGGTCTGGCCCTGGGTCATTTCCACGTCGCCGGTGTAGGTCGCGATGCCCTGGCCATCGTCCAGCCTCGCGCTGTCGGCGTTGACCTTGATGGGGTCATCCGACTCCAGGTCAAAGGCCTGCGCCAGCGGCACAACCAGCGCCAGGCACGCAGCAACCAGTACCAGCCGCTTAAGGGCTGACCGGGAGGGCCTGCTGTGGGGCAAAGGTTTACTTCCCGGGCTCATAGCGTCCTTCCACCTGCGAGTCGAGTTCAAGAATGCGGTCATCAATCCAGGCCTTCATGCCAGTTGCCGTGGTCAGGCTGACGGCATCGGTCAGCTCCACCGGCTTGTCCGTATAAACGGTGCGCTCACTGTTATTCAGCGTCAGCGCGGTTGTTGTCAGGGTCAGCGGGCGCCCGCCATCGGCTTCCCGGATTACCCTTACATCCCCGGTCAGATGAACCAGGTCGTCAGCTTCCAGAAAACGCCCCTCGCTCGCCTGAACCTGCCAGGGCGGGCTGCCTTCTTCGCCATAGAGCGTCGCCCGGGGAGAATTCATTATGGTCTCGCTGCGGCCTTCGAACTGCTCGATTCTCGGGCTTCGGAACCGTGTGGTCAGCCGACCGCTTTCGTCGTAAGACAGGTAATGACCATTGACCACGAAACCGTCAGGCTCGGATTCGCCACGCAGTGATTCAGCGTCTATCGGCTCCGATGGGTCGTCACTTTGCCAGAGCAGAAACAACAGTGCCACTATCGCGCCAGCCAGGCCCAGGGTTCTTGCCCATGGGCGGTGAATAATGGGCAGCGCCGCCATCAATTATGCTCCAGGTACGGTTGCAGGCTGGCATCGAGTTGCCCACTGGCGCTCAGCAACAGTTCGCAGGCTTCTCTGACAGCACCGCTGCCGCCGGCTGCCATGGTGCAGAGATCCGCGTGTTGCCGCACAAGCCAGTAGCCGTTGGGCACGGTCATGCCCAGTCCGGCATAAAGGATGGCCGGCAGGTCGGGCAGGTCATCGCCCATGTAGGCGATCTGCTGCGGGGAAAGGCCAAGCTGGCCGGCCAGTTCCTGAAGAGCGATCTTTTTGTCTTCCCGGCCCTGCATCAGGTGCGGAATGCCCAGGTCGTTCATTCGTTTGTCGGTGAGAGGCGAGCACCGACCGGTAATAACAGCGACTTCGATGCCTGCTGCCATGACTTGCTTGATACCCAGGCCGTCAAGAATGTTGAAACCTTTCAGTTCATCACCCGATGCACTGAAGAACAGTTTGCCGTCCGTCATGATACCGTCGACGTCCAGCGCCAGCAGGCGGATGGCGGCAGCTTTCTCCATCAGCTCTGCGGACCACTGCGGGCGCTGGTGATCTGTCATCAGATCGCCCTTTATATCACTCATCAGATTACCCCGGCCCGCAGCAGGTCGTGCATGTTGATGGCGCCGGTGAGTTTGCCGTCCCGGTCAATGACCGGCAGGGCATTGATTTTCAGCTCTTCCATCATGTTGAGCGCTTCTGCGGCCAGCTGGTCGTCGTGGATGATGCGGCCGTTGCGTGTCATCACTTCGGCAATGGGCGTGTTATGGATGTCCACGGAGCGGTCCAGGGTGCGGCGCAGGTCACCGTCGGTGAATACGCCAACCAGGTCGCCGCCGGCATTGATAACGGTGGTCATGCCAAGACCCTTGCGGGAAATCTCCAGCAGTGCGCCACTGAGGGTGGTGCCTTCCTGAACACGGGGAATGCGGTCGCCGGTATGCATGATTTCGGATACCCGCAGTAACAGCCTGCGGCCCAGGCTGCCACCGGGGTGGGACAGGGCAAAATCCTCGGTGCTGAAGCCGCGGGCTTCCAGCAGGGCGACCGCCAGGGCGTCTCCCATTACCAGGGTAGCCGTGGTGCTTGACGTGGGGGCAAGCCCCAGAGGGCAGGCTTCCAGGGCAACACTGACATCCAGGTTGGCGACGGCTTCCTTCGCCAGGGTGGAGTTAGCGTTACCGGTCATGCTGATCAGGGGTGCGCCCATGCGCTTGATCAGCGGCAGTATGGTCAGCACTTCGCTGGTGTTGCCGCTGTTTGAAATGCCAAGCACGACGTCCTGGCTGGTGATCATGCCCAGATCGCCATGGCTGGCTTCGCCCGGGTGCACGAAAAAGGAGGGGGTGCCGGTACTTGCCAGGGTGGCGGCAATCTTGTTGCCGATGTGGCCTGACTTGCCCATGCCGGTCACCACAACGCGGCCCTTGCAGGCCATAATAACCTCGCAGGCGCGCACAAAGTGGTCATCGATCCTGTCTGTGAGTGCGTCAATTGCTTCGCGCTCGATCTCAATGGCCCGCAGGGCGGATTCTCTGAACTTCTGGCTGATCTCGGTGTTCATCTGGCACCCGGGTTAAAAATGTTAATGCTTTTCATCGTGGCGAGAGTATATCACTTCACAGGCTCTGGCTGTCTTCATGACAAGACGTTCAGCAAAACTGAACATTGATATCAATTCATTTTGTGAAGGATGGATTGAGGTTATCGGCAGGTTGGCATAATGTAGCCGTCAATTTCGAGGGTCGCAGGTACCCGGGAGATCGCGGTGGATCCACGCGACAGGCCCTGCGACACCGATGCGGTTAATGGAAACTGGTATGGACACATCCCCCTACATCGAACTCAGAGACGTGGTGTTTACCCGCGGTGACCGTCGTATCTTTGATGGTGTCAGCCTGGACATACCCCGCGGCAGGATCACCGCCATCATGGGGCCGAGCGGTACCGGGAAAACAACCCTGCTGAGGCTGATTGGCGGCCAGTTGCGCCCGGATGCCGGCACTATAACCGTTGCCGGTGAAAGTGTGCCGGGGCTGAAGCGCAAGGCTCTTTACCGTCTGCGGGAGAAAATGGGCATGCTGTTCCAGAGTGGTGCCCTGTTTACCGATCTGAGTGTGTTCGAGAACGTGGCTTTTCCGCTCCGCGTTCATACCTCCCTGCCGGAAGACATGATCCGCGACATTGTGCTGATGAAGCTGGAGGCCGTCGGCCTGCGTGGTGCCCGCGACCTGATGCCCGCCGAACTGTCCGGCGGAATGACCCGCCGGGTGGCCCTGGCCCGCAGTATCGCTCTCGATCCGGAACTGATCATGTACGACGAACCGTTCGCCGGGCAGGATCCGATTGCCATGGGGGTGCTGATCAAGCTGATCCGGGATCTCAACAGCTCCATGGGCCTGACCAGCGTCATGGTCTCCCACGACGTGAAGGAATCCCTGAGCATCTGCCATTACGCCTGCATCGTGGCCGATGGCCAGGTTATCGGGGACGGCACGCCGGAGGAACTGAAAGCCCACCCGTCAGAGCGGGTCCAGCAGTTCCTGCATGGCCATCCCGACGGCCCCGTGCCATTCCATTATCCGGCGGTGGATGCCGGGCAGGACTGGGGTGTTACCGGGAGGAGGCGCTAATGGAAAAACTGTCGGCATTTGGCCGGTTGGGGCTTGATATCATTGCGTCGCTGGGCCGGTCCGGCCGTTTTCTGGCTGGGGTCCTGGGTGGCGTGTCCAGGCCTTCGGTGGCGTTCCCGCTGCTGCTCAAACAGCTTTACTCGGTCGGCGTGCTGTCCCTGGCGATCATTGTAGTGTCCGGCCTGTTTATCGGCATGGTACTGGGATTGCAGGGTTACACCATTCTCAGCGACTACGGCTCGGAAGCGGCCATTGGCCAGATGATTGCCCTGACGCTGGTGCGGGAGTTGGGGCCGGTGGTGACGGCACTGCTGTTTGCCGGTCGTGCCGGCTCGGCCCTGACCGCTGAAATCGGACTGATGAAAACCACCGAGCAGCTTTCCAGTATGGAAATGATGGGGGTGGATCCGCTGCGCCGCGTGATTGCCCCCAGACTCTGGGCCGGCTTTATTGCGGTTCCTGTGCTGGCGGCCGTGTTTTCGGTGGTCGGAATCTTTGGTGGCATGCTGGTTGGCGTCGAATGGCTCGGTGTGTTTGAAGGTTCATTCTGGGGGAACATGCAGTCGTCGGTAAGCTTTACCTCCGACGTTCTCAATGGCGTGATCAAGAGCGTGGTATTCGGTTTCGTCTGCAGCTGGATTGCGGTCTATCAGGGGTACGACTGTGTGCCTACGTCCGAGGGTATCAGCTCCGCCACAACCAAAACCGTGGTTTATTCCTCGCTGGCGATCCTGGGGCTGGACTTTGTGCTCACAGCCGTCATGTTTGGCGACTTCTGAACGCGGTATACTGAAACATCTGAACACAGGGGGCCGTCATGGCACAGAGAACAACAGAAGTCATTGTAGGGCTATTCATGATCGCCGGTATTGCGGCCCTGATGTTTCTGGCGCTGCAGGTCAGCGGGCTGACGCCAAAGGCGCCTGAGAGTTCGTACACGCTCTACGCCAATTTCAATGATGCCGGTGGGCTGACCCCGCGCGCCAAGGTATCCATGGCCGGGGTTACCGTGGGCAATATCCGGGAGATTACGCTGAACCGGGAAAGCTTCCAGGCACGGGTGGTTATCGACGTCAACAAAAGCGTGGACAACATCCCCGCCGACAGCTCCGCAGTAATACGTACATCCGGCCTGCTTGGTGAACAGTACATTGATATTTCGGTGGGCGGCGATATGGAATCCCTGGGCGATGGAGATACTTTCTACTCCACACAGTCCGCCATGAACCTCGAACGAATGATATCCAATTTTGCCTCCGGGCAGTAACACGAAAGCAAGTGGTTTACAGGAGATAACCATGGTTCTTATAAGACGCAGCCTGCTGCTCGTTACCTTACTGATGACTGCTCTGACGCTGCCGGCTCAGGCCAGCCAGGAAGATGAGCTGCGTGAATACGTGGATGAAAATACCCAACGGCTTGTGGACAAGCTCCATGACGAGAAGGGGTTGTATGATCGGGACCCCCAGGCTTTCTACAAGAGCATGGATGAAGAGCTGAAAGACTTTGTGGATTTTCGCCGTATAGCGGCCCGGGTAATGGGCCGGTATGCACGACAGACATCACCGGAGCAGCGTGACGAATTCGTGGAGAAGTTCAAGCGCAGCCTCTTTGACAGCTACGCCCAGGCGCTGGTGAGCGCTGACGACTTCACCATCGAGGTCAAGGACGCCACCATCAACCCCAATAACGACCAGCGTGCGTCGGTGCGTATGGAAGTAATCACCGACTCGGGCAGCCGTTACCCGGTAACCTATTCCATGTATGAGGCAGACGAAGGCCGCTGGATGATGGAAAATGTCATCGTTGAGGGTGTGAATATTGGCCTGGCCTTCCGTGACCGTTTCAGTCAGGAAATGGAAAAGAATGGCGGCGAAGTCCAGGTTGTCATTGAGGGCTGGGGTGACGCTGTTGAATCCCTGAACCTGGAAGACGAAGTCGACAAATCATGACACCGGAGCAGGCAACACTGGTAATTGATGGCGACAGGCTGACGATCAGCGGGGATATTGATCCGCTGACCGTGGTTGCACTGCGCAAGGAGGGTGAAGCGCTCATTCTGGGTAGTAAAGCGGATCTGGTTGTGGATCTTGCTGCGATGACAACTGCCCACAGCGTGGTGCTTTCCCTCCTGCTTTGCTGGCAGCGCCTGGCCCGTGGCCGCAGCCAGTCCCTAGAGTTTACCGGCGTCGGCCAACGGCTGGGTTCCCTTGCGGCCCTGAGTGGTCTTGATGGCCAGTTGCCGGGCTTCCCATCGCCGGCATCCCCTGAAAACCAGCACCAGAGCTGACCCGGACGCCATAATTGGTTACAATCCCGCCCCTGATTCAAAAACGCCCGAGGATTTTTTATGGAAGCCACTGAAGTTGCCGAACTGGTTAAAGAGGCATTGCCTGACTGTGAAGTTCAGGTGCAGGTGGACGGCAATCATTACCTCGTCGTTGTAGTGGGTGACGTTTTCGAAGGGTTGCCAACGATCAAACGGCAACAGCTGATCAACAAGGCGCTGTTCCAGCACATTCTTGACGGCACCATTCATGCCCTGCATCCGAAAGCCTTCACTCCGGCTGAGTGGGCCGCTCGCCAGGGCTGATACGCCCGCAAACAACAGGACTTAACTGTGGATAAACTTCTGATCAGGGGTCGTAAACCTCTGGATGGCGAAATCCGGATTTCCGGTGCCAAGAACGCCGCGCTCCCGATTCTTGCAGCCACCCTGCTGGCGGATGAACCTGTCACCGTAGGCAACCTGCCGCATCTCAACGACATCACCACCATGATCGAGCTGCTCGGCCGCATGGGCGTGGAGCTGATGATTGATGAGAAAATGAGCGTGGAGGTTCACGCCAACACCATCAAGCAGTTCCACGCCCCTTACGAACTGGTGAAAACCATGCGGGCGTCGATCCTCGTGCTTGGGCCGCTGGTAGCGCACTTTGGCGAGGCGGAAGTCTCCTTGCCCGGTGGGTGTGCCATCGGCAGCCGGCCGGTGAACCTGCACATCCACGGCCTGGAAATGATGGGCGCCGAGATCAAGGTCGAGAACGGCTATATCAAGGCCAAAACCAATGGCCGCCTCAAAGGTGCTCACATCTTCCTGGATACCGTGACAGTAACCGGTACCGAGAACCTGATGATGGCGGCGGCGCTGGCGGATGGCAAAACCATCCTCGAAAACGCAGCGCGGGAGCCGGAAGTGGTGGACCTCGCCGAGTGCCTGATCGCCATGGGCGCCGACATCAAGGGCCACGGTTCCGCGACCATTGAGATCAACGGTGTCGAGCGGTTGCACGGCTGCCATTACGATGTACTGCCGGACCGGGTCGAAACCGGAACCTACCTGGTTGCAGCGGCCGCGACCCGTGGCCGGGTCAAGCTGAAAGATACCCGCGAGGATCTGCTGGAAGCCGTTCTGTTGAAGCTGGAAGAGGCCGGTGCCCACATCGACACGGGCAAGGACTGGATCTCCCTCGACATGAAAGGGAACCAGCCCAAGGCTGTCAGCCTGCGCACAGCACCATACCCTGCGTTCCCGACGGACATGCAGGCCCAGTTTGCGGCGATGAACGCGGTTTCCGAGGGTACTGGCACCATCGTGGAGACGGTGTTCGAGAACCGCTTCATGCACCTGCAGGAGCTGATCCGCATGGGCGCGGACATCACCCTTGAGGGCAACGCTGCCATCATCAAGGGCGTCGACCACCTGACCGGTGCTCCGGTGATGGCGACGGACCTGCGGGCTTCTGCCAGCCTGGTCATCGCCGGCCTGGTGGCTGACGGCGACACCATCGTGGACCGTATTTACCACATCGACCGCGGTTACGAGTGCATCGAAGAGAAACTGCAGCTGCTGGGCGCCAGTATCCGCCGCCTGCCAGCCTGAACACACTGAACCGGAAGGACGCATGACCGACTCCATCACCATCGCGCTGTCGAAGGGGCGAATCCTCGACGAGACCCTGCCGCTGCTGAAAGAAGCAGGCATTGAGCTGGTCGACGATGTAAAGAAGTCCCGGAAGCTGGTGTTTCCCACCACCGACCCGAACGTGCGCGTACTCATTCTACGCGCAACCGACGTGCCCACTTATGTTCAGTATGGCGGGGCCGATCTTGGTGTGACCGGCAAGGATGTGCTGATGGAGCATGGTGGTGAGGGGCTCTATGAGCCGCTGGATCTGAATATTTCCAGGTGTCGTTTGATGACGGCCGGTAAGAAAGATACCGATGCACCGGAAGGTCGCCTGCGTGTGGCCACCAAGTT
>NZ_JAWLDU010000019.1:6148-17484 GCF_041686475.1 Marinobacter sp. | reverse complement strand
TGAAGGTGGGCTCTGTCGCCGAACTGGAGATGGGTCAGGACCGGCTGCAGAAGGCGTTGGAGGCTATCCCCCAGGATCAGCGTATTGCTCTTGAGAAGGCCGCTGAGCGAGTTCGGGACTACCACGAGCGTCAGGATCAGCAGTCATGGCAGTATGAAGACGATGACGGCACGGTGCTGGGTCAGAAGGTGACGCCTTTGGACCGCGCCGGTCTGTATGTGCCAGGTGGCAAGGCGGCCTACCCATCTTCCGTGCTGATGAACGCTATTCCGGCGAAAGTGGCTGGTGTGGGCGAGGTGATCATGGTGGTTCCTACGCCGGACGGTGTGGTGAACGATATGGTTCTGGCCTCTGCTGCAATTGCAGGCGTGGATCGTGTGTTCTGCGTGGGTGGTGCCCAGGCGGTTGGTGCGCTGGCTTACGGCACCGAGACCATTCCTGCCGTTGATAAAATCGTTGGGCCGGGAAATATTTTCGTGGCCACTGCCAAGCGGGAGGTTTTCGGCATCGTTGGCATCGACATGATCGCCGGTCCGTCCGAGATTCTGGTCATCTGCGACGGCAAAACCGACCCCGACTGGATCGCCATGGACCTGTTCTCCCAGGCGGAGCACGATGAGCAGGCGCAATCCATTCTTATCAGCCCGGATGCAGACTTTCTGGATGCGGTGGAAGAGAGCATAAATCGACTGCTCCCGATCATGGAGCGGGCAGAGATTATTGCCACCTCCATGAGCGATCGCGCCGCACTGATTCAAGTGGCGGACCTTTCGGAAGCGGCGCGGGTTTCCAATCGTATCGCGCCGGAGCACCTGGAGCTCTCTGTCGAAGATCCGCAGAGCCTGCTTGAAGAGATCCGCCATGCCGGCGCCATCTTCATGGGCCGGTTTACCGCCGAGGCGCTGGGCGACTATTGCGCCGGCCCGAACCACGTGTTGCCCACCTCCGGCACGGCGCGGTTTTCCTCGCCGCTGGGCGTTTATGACTTTCAGAAGCGGTCCTCCATTATCGGGTTTTCCGCCGCCGGCGCGGATCGGATGGGACAAGTGGCGTCGGTTCTGGCCCGCGGTGAGGGGCTTACGGCGCATGCCCGGTCGGCGGAATACAGAATTAAGGAGTAGGTCGATTGCGGCCCGTTGGGCCTTTTATGCCCTTCACGGGTAAATCCGACCTGCGTTTTGTTGAGAGTCAGCACGCAAGTTTGTCAGGGCGGCGGGGCTGT
Organism: Marinobacter sp.; assembly: GCF_041686475.1. Classification (GTDB taxonomy): domain Bacteria; phylum Pseudomonadota; class Gammaproteobacteria; order Pseudomonadales; family Oleiphilaceae; genus Marinobacter. The sequence continues at coordinate 16,262 of NZ_JAWLDU010000019.1, read as the reverse complement.
CCTCCCGGGAATGTAATTGGCCATGGATGGCCAATTCCAAGCGCACATGGATGTGCTTGTAGCGTTTCCCGGGAGGATAGTCCCGCCGGCCGTCTCCACGGAGTAAACATCACGATGAGCAAGTTCTGGAGCCCATTGGTTGAGAAGCTGACCCCCTACGTTCCCGGGGAGCAGCCAAAGATGGCCAATCTGGTGAAGCTGAATACCAACGAAAACCCTTTCGGCCCCTCGCCGAAGGTGATTGAGGCCATTACTGCCGAGCTGAGCGACAACCTCCGGCTCTACCCGGATCCCGAAGGTGAAGCGCTGAAAGGCACCATCGCCCGGTATTACGGCGTTGAGAAAGAACAGGTCTTCCTGGGCAATGGCTCTGACGAAGTGCTGGCGCACATTTTCTACGGCCTGTTCCAGCATGGCGAGCCGGTTCTCTATCCGGACATCACCTACAGCTTTTACCCGGTGTACTGCGGCCTCTACAACATCGAAGGCAAAACCGTAGCGCTGAACGACAGCTTCGAAATTGATCCGGAAGACTACAAACAGCCCAACGGCGGCATCATCTTCCCCAACCCCAACGCCCCCACTGGTCGCTACCTGGCGCTGGACAAGGTTGAGGCCATCGTTGCCGCCAATCCCGACCGCGTTGTAGTGGTGGACGAGGCCTATGTGGATTTCGGCGGCGAAAGTGCCATCAAACTGGTGGATAAATACCCCAATCTTCTGGTCAGCCAGACCCTGTCCAAGGCGCGCTCCCTGGCAGGCTTGCGGGTCGGCTTTGCGGTGGGCAGTCCCGAGCTGGTTGAAGCCCTGAACCGGGTAAAAAACAGCTTCAATTCCTACCCACTTGATCGCCTCGCCCTGGCAGGTGCTATTGCCGCCTTTGAAGACGAGAGCTGGTTCCGCGCCACCTGCGAGGGCGTTATCGGCGAACGGGATTGGGTTACCTCTAAAATGGAAATGCTGGGATTCGAGGTTCTGCCTTCGAAAGCCAACTTCATCTTTGCCCGTCACCCTGATCACGCAGGGGAAGCGCTGGCCAAAGGACTGCGGGAGCAGGGCGTGATTGTGCGCCACTTCAACAAGCCCCGGATTTCCGACTTCCTGCGCATCACCACCGGCACGTCTGACCAGAACAAACGGTTGATTCAATGCCTGGAAGCACTGGTGTAATACGATAACTGTCAGTTGCCGAGTACGGAGAACCCCATGGCATCACGCAGCGAGATCCTCCGCACACTGAACGAATGGCTTGCCCCGGAAAACTTCCAGGACTACTGCCCCAATGGTTTGCAGGTTGAGGGCACGGGAGAAGTAGGCACTATTATCAGCGGTGTCACTGCCTCCCAGGCGCTGGTTGATGCGGCGGTTGAGGCCGGAGCCGACATGATCCTGGTGCACCACGGCTACTTCTGGAAAGGCGAAGACCAGGCTATACGTGGTATGAAGCGCGAGCGCATCAAGCGCCTGCTGGACCACGACATCAACCTGGTGGCCTATCATCTGCCGCTGGATGACCATCCGGACTATGGTAACAATCGCCAGCTGGCGGACGTGCTGGGTATTCGAAATCCCCGGCCGCTGGATGGTCTGGTGTGGCAGGGCGAGCTGGACAGTCCCGTGTCGCCAGGGGCGTTTGCAGACCTGATTGGCAAGCAATTGCACCGGGTTCCCCTCTGGGTAGGGGATGGGCCTGCAGAGATTTCACGGGTTGGCTGGTGCACTGGCGCCGCCCAGGGATTTATCGGCAAAGCCCTGGATGCGGGGTTGGATGCCTATATCAGTGGCGAGATTTCAGAACCCACCACCCATACCGCCAGGGAGTGTGGTATTCATTATTACGCCGCCGGCCATCACGCTACCGAGCGTTACGGAGTTCAGGCCCTGGGACGGGCCCTGGAGAAGGCGTTCGGAGTCAGTCACCGGTTTATCGATTGCGATAATCCCGTTTGACGGCAAGGAACCGTCAGGCCTTCTGCTCTTTCTCGGCGAGCCCGAAATCTTCGGCCAGGGTGCCTTTCTCTTTCGGGTCGCTTTTGGGCGCATAGTCCCTGGGTGGCTCAGCATCTTCGCCGTCACCTGAGCCTTGCAGGCGCGCCCGCGCATTTTCTTTTTCCAGCTCAAGCAGCCAGTCTTCGTCATTGCAAAGGCGGTTTGCGCCGCGAGCCATATGCTGGTTCACGTCACGATAGGTGTCGTTGAAGCGGCGAAGCAGGTGAGCAGACTCCATGAAGTGCTCATTCACCTGCGCCTGGTAGCGGGTGTATTCGTTTCTGAGTTCTTCAATCTGTTGTTCAGCCCGGCGCTGCCGCAAAGTGGAGCCCTGACCGGAGCGGCCAACCAGTACCCCGATGACAATGCCAACAATCAATGCGGCGATAGCTGCCAGAATCAGGTTTGTCATATGCTGTGTCGTCCTTTTAATGAACCGGCCATGCCGGTGGTGCCGGTATACCGGCCGGTGCTGAATGCGCCAGATCCGCTGGCGTTTATTAATGTGGTCGCAATCCCTGTCCAGAGTATAACGCCCGAAAGCCTCTGCGCACATGAATGAAGCGTGCGCCAATCGTCGTATTGCATCGTATCGCTCGCCTGCCGCCGCTGATCAGGGGCTCCGGAGAGTTCCGGAACATGGCGAAAAAAGCCAAAATCGGCCACAATACGCCGCCGTTATGAATGACCATACTTCGGGAAACGCATTAATGACACCCCAAAAGTGCCTCCATATGACCCCATGGGAACGATACCAGCAGGACCTTGAGCGGCCGGAATTCCAGAAAGACCCGGCCCAGGAAGACGCGGTGCGCCGTTTGCAGTCACTGTACGACAAACTGGTGGCGGCGGAAAGGGAGCGCGAAAAACCGATGGTCAAGCTCCGGCTCAAACTGAAAAAGGGCAAGGAAGACCCGGTCAAAGGTTTGTATTTCTGGGGCGGGGTGGGTCGCGGCAAGACCTATCTGATGGATACCTTTTACGAATCCCTGCCGTTCGACCGCAAGATGCGGGTGCACTTTCACCGCTTCATGCAGCGCGTGCACAAGGAATTGAAAAGCCTGAAGGGCGAGAAAAACCCGCTGGAAATCGTTGCCAGGCAGTTTGCGGACGAAACCCGGGTTATCTGCTTCGATGAGTTTTTTGTGTCGGACATTGGCGACGCCATGATCCTGGCCACCCTGATGGATGGCCTGTTCAGCCGAGGTGTCACCCTGGTCTGTACCTCCAATATTGTTCCTGACGGCCTCTATAAAGATGGCTTGCAGCGAGCCAGGTTCCTGCCCGCTATAGAACTGGTCAAGAAACACACCGACGTGGTGAATGTGGACGGTGGCGTGGATTACCGCCTCAGGACCCTCGAGCAGGCGGAGCTGTATCATTACCCGCTGGATGATGAGGCCGACGAGAGTCTGCAGAAAAGCTACGACGGCCTTGCTCTCGAAGCCGGCAGCCACAGCCTGGAGCTGGAAATCAATGGCCGCAAGCTCCACGCCGTCAGCCACGCCGATGATGTGGTCTGGTTCGACTTCAAAACCCTGTGCGATGGCCCCAGAAGCCAGAATGATTACATCGAACTGGCCAGGGAATTCCACGCGGTGATCGTGAGCAATGTACCGGTTCTTGGCAAAGAGCGGGAAGACCAGGCCCGTCGGTTTATTAACATGATCGACGAGTTTTACGACCGCAATGTAAAAGTCATCATTTCTGCGCAGGCCGCCATCCCCGATCTCTATACCGGGGGGCGGCTGGCGTTTGAGTTCGAGCGTACCGAATCGCGGTTACTGGAAATGCAGTCCAGGGAGTATCTTGAGGCGCCTCACCGGGCCTGATGGCCCTGTCGATGTGATGGTCTCCTCCTCTCATTTCTGATAGGAAATTTCTCCTTCCCTATCCTGGCGCATTGCGACGCCGATTAGGAGGGGAGGAGACCATCACATCGACCTGCCTCTATCGGGCTGAAATCCCTTATCGGCCCAACTGGTTGCATCCAGAAATGTTGTCTATAGTGATTCTGTGCGAGGGGAGCCTGCCGCGGAGAGGGGTGTAATCGTAAAATCATACTTTTGACTGATCAAAGCGTCCGATGGCGTTAGCTATAGTGCGAACATCACGAGCACTGTGCATGAAGCCTCCAAACATCGTGAATACCAATAATCAGAGCAGCGACTCAGAACAACAATGGAGTAGCCTTCCAATGACAAGAAAAACACATCAATGGCAGCAGTGGACCAAATTGCCACTGGCCGTCGCGGTTGCCGCCGGAATGTCCGGCCAGGCAACTGCCTATTCATTTTATGTCGGGGATGTGGAAGCCTCTTTTGACACCACGCTGTCAGCAGGCGCCACCTGGCGTACCCAGGAGCGCGACAGAAGGCTGATTGCCCAGGGCAACCTCGGCCCTGAGTATGCCCCCGGAGGTTCGCTGGAAAACATCGGCGCTTCCACCAACAACTACGACGACGGTAACCTGAACTTCGAGAAAGGAGACACGGTCTCCAAGATTGTCAAAGGTAATAGCTCGCTGTTCCTGAACTACGATGTTCGTGGCGATTACCTCGACCGTGTTGGTGCCTTTGTTCGCGGCCGTTACTGGTATGACTTCGAACTGAAAGACGAGCGCCGTGCCGTGGATGATGTAGGCCAGCGCCGCTCATTGAATGAGCAGGCCAAAGACAATGCCTCCGGTGGCGAAATACTTGACGCCTACGTTTTCTCTGACTGGTGGCTAGGTAACACGCCGGTGAGTCTGCGCTATGGTAAGCAGGTGGTGAGCTGGGGCGAAAGCACGTTCATTCCGGGCAGCATAAACACCATCAATCCTGTCGATGTGCAGGCTTTTCGGGCTCCAGGCTCAGAACTGAAAGACGCGTTGCTGCCGGTTGAGATGCTCTATACCTCTGTTGGTGTTACCGAGGACGTAACCGTTGAAGCCTTCGTTCAGGCAGACTGGGAGCCGGTGCGTCCTGACGACTGTGGTACCTTCTTCTCCACCAACGACTTTGCTGCGGATGGCTGCGGCCCGGTATTGCTGGCAGGTACTCTGCCGGATTCACAGGCCCTCGCCCAGGGTTTTGTGGCACCACGCCTGGCCGACAAGGAAGCCGATTCCAAAGACCAGTTCGGTGTCGCGGTGCGCTGGTTCGTGCCGGAACTGAACAATTCGGAAATCGGGTTCTACTACATCAAGTACAACAGCCGCCTGCCGTACGTCAGTGGCCTGGTTAACAACCCGTCCTCGCCCAGTGCCACACAGCAGAGCGATCCTAACCTGCCAAACTCCCAGTTTCCCAGTTACTTCATAGAGTATCCTGAGAACATCAACCTCTACGGTATCAGCGTCAACACTAACGTATCAGGGGGCTGGTCTCTGGGTGCGGAATACAGCTTCCGGGATAATGTACCGTTGCAGTGGAATGCGTTTGAGCTGATTTTCGGCGGCCTGCAACAGCGTGGTCCCGATGGTCAGGTCCTGAGCGGGCTGGAAGCGCAGCGGCTTGAAGAAGCCGGCGGTGCCAATCTGGCTGGCAAGCCGGTTGACGGGTACGACCGGTTCAATGTATCGCAGGCGCAGTTTACGCTGATCAAATTCTTTGACCAGGTCATGGGTGCAAGCCGCATGTCACTGATCACTGAATTCGGCGCTACCTATGTGCATGATTTGCCAGACACCGACGAAGCCCGGTATGGCCGTTCAGGCACCTTTGGTATTGGTGCACTTCCCCTTGATGGTGCGAACTTCACCGGAGATTTCTGTGCGGCGGGCGCCAACACCAATACCAACTACTGTAACAATGAAGGCTTTACCACGTCCTTCTCCTGGGGCTACCGTACCCGTCTGGTCTGGGACTATCCCAGTGCGATTGCAGGCATCAACCTGTCACCGCAGCTGGCCTGGAGTCATGACGTGAAGGGGTATGCGCCACAGCCTGGCGGTGCCTTCAGCGAAGGCAACAAGGCCATTGGTGTGTCTCTGGAAGCTGTTTACCAGAACCGCATAACCGGCAATATCGGTTATACAAACTTTTTCGGTGGCAAGCCGTATAACGAGTTGACCGACCGTGACTTCGTGAGTGCGAGCGTCTCCTACTCATTCTGATTCGGCCTGAATTCGTTTAACGAGGTAAATTAAATGAAACTGAACAAGAAGCTACTGGCCACTGGCATACTATCTGCGTCTATGTTCGCAGGCAGCGCTTTCGGTGCGGTTTCCGCAGAGGAAGCGGCCAAGCTGGGTGATTCGCTCACACCGATGGGTGCGGAGAAGGCCGGCAATGGCAACGAAATCCCGGCCTGGGACGGCGGACTGACAACGCCACCGGCCGGCTATAACGACGACGGAATTTACGTGAATCCGTTCCCGGATGAAGAGCCGATGTTTACCATCGACCGCAGCAATGTCGATGAGTATGCAGACAATCTGTCCCCCGGGCAGATTGCGATGATCGAGCGCTACGATAACTATGTGATACCGGTCTATCCGACCCATCGCACGGCTGCGTATCCGCAAGACGTCATGGACAAGACGGTGGAAAACGCCACCAATGTTGAACTGATCAAGGACGGTAACGGGCTGGGTAATTATCAGACAGCCACTCCGTTCCCGATTCCCCAGAATGGCCTTGAAGCCATCTGGAACCACATCACCCGTTACCGCGGTGGTTCGGTCCAGCGTAATGTTGGCCAGGTGACTCCGCAGGAAAATGGTAACTACAGTGTGGTCAAGTTCCAGGACGAGCTGACCTGGCGCACCTATCTGAGAGATTACGACCCGAACGAAGACGAGAACGTGCTGTTCTACTTCAAGCAGGCCATCACCGCGCCGTCACGACTGGCGGGTAACGTGCTGCTGGTTCACGAGACCATTGACCAGGTTGCCGAGCCTCGGCGTGCCTGGGTATACAATGCCGGCCAGCGTCGTGTGCGCCGGGCACCCCAGGTCGCCTATGACGGTCCGGGTACGGCTTCTGATGGTATGCGTACCTCCGATAACTTCGACATGTTTAACGGCGCACCGGACCGTTACAACTGGGAGTTGATCGGCAAGAAGGAAATGTACATCCCGTACAACTCCTACAAGCTGGTGGATCGTGACCTGAGCTATGATGACATCATCAAGGCTGGCCATATCAATCAGGATCTGGCCCGTTATGAACTGCACCGTGTCTGGCATGTTCGCGCCACTCTGAAAGATGGTGAGCGCCACATCTACGGGCAGCGGGATTTCTACATCGATGAGGATTCCTGGCAGGCAACTATTATCGACCATTACGATGGTCGTGGTGAACTGTGGCGTGTAGCTGAAGCGCACAGCATGCAGTTCTACGATCAGGATGTGCCCTGGTACGCCATCGAAACGCTGTATGACCTGCTTTCCGGCCGCTATCTGGTGCTGGGCCTGACCAACGAGGAGTCCGATCCCTACGAGTTTGGTGTTAAACGTGCGTCGCGCGAATACACACCGTCGGCTCTGCGCAGGGCAGGTACACGCTAAGGCAGTCTTATCCGGAAACCTATCCGGGTGATGAAAACGGCGGGCTCTGGCCCGTCGTTTTTTTTGGTCCAAGGCAATTTCCAACAGCCAATCCTGTTGGAAATTTGCCGGTGTTTTCAGGCCTCTCCGTCAAACTTTTGCAGCCTACCCCTGATTTGGTTTAACCTCTGTCTACTAATACTAAAGGCGTACCCGATGCAGGGCGCCGACATAACGACAAGTCAGAGATCACACTTGCCGGACAACGGGTCGCCAGGCCTGCAGATTCCGGGTTTTCGACGGGGCGTAGAGTGAAACCATTTGATGATGGCTGTGCCGCCAACGATGAGTTCCAGTCGGCACTGGGTGGAGCACATCGTGGCGAGTTGATCAGGGATTTGTTGCGTCAGCGGGTGCGGATGCCGGAACCTGTACCCAACTACCTGAAACGAACCGCTCTGACGGAAAAATTCACTTCCGTTATCAGACCGGGGCAGGTGCTGTTTGTTGAAGCCCCGTCGGGTTCCGGCAAATCCCATGCGCTGAGTGCAGCCTTTCGCGAAACCGGCCGGAACCAGGACACTCTGAGGTGGCTCAGCCTCACAGGGCAGGAAAACGACGCAGGCCGCCTGATGGCGTTGCTGGATGTCGCATTGACGGCTCCCCGAGCTACCTCTACGCCCTCCGGCCAGCAAAAAGCCGCAAGTTATGGCGATGCACTGGCGTTGCTGTTATCGGATCCCCACTGGAACACCAGGGAAACTGACAGTGTTCTGGTCATCGACAACGTCGGAACCATCGCCAATCCGGCCGCCATTGCCCTGCTGCAGCAACTGGCAACCAACACGCCCGACGGGCTGGCCCTGGTGCTGGTGTCGAGGAAACCGCTGCCGTTCGAGACCCACACCTACGAACTGGAAGGCCGTTTCAACCGGATAGGCACAGAATCGCTGGAACTGACCCGTTCTGAAACCTTCGAGTTTTTCCAGACTGCAGTCAGCCGTAACCAGCTCACCACCGTCGCCGTTGAGCATCTTTACTCCCTGACAGAAGGCTGGATTACGCCGCTGGGTCTTTACCAGAGAGAGCTTGAGTCTTCCTCCGAAGCCCGGCTGCCGATCCAGGAAACTTTCAGTGTTGAACGTTTCCTCCGTGATGCTGTACTGGTCCATCTCACGCCGGGCCAGCAGCGCTCCCTGCGGGTCATGGCGGAAATGGAGATCGTATCGGACGAACTCTTCCTGGCCCTGGCAGATGCCGGTTGCGACCATGCGTTCAGGCCGTCCGCTGCTGCGGAAACGGGAATACCTCTTCGCCCACTGCCGGGCCGGGGGCGCTGGTTCCGTCTCAATCCGTTGCTGCACGACTGGTTGCAGACGCCGGCGCTCGATGGCTCGCGGGAGCGTGCACTCAGGGCCAGTCGCTGGTTCAGTGAGCGTAACCAGTTCCCGGAGGCCCTGCGTTACGCGCTGCTGAGCGGCGACCTTGACGAATCTGTCCGCATTGCCTCGGAGGGGTCCGAAGCATTGCTGATTGGTCAGGATACAGCGTCGCTGCTTCGTCTCCGTCGGTCTTTGCCCGCCGGTCTGCTGGAAAGGAGCGCCCGTCTGAAGATCGTTTATGGCTGGGTACACGCCATCGGCGGTCAGTTCAGACAGGCCCGTGTGCTGATCAGTGATCTGGATGAGGGCAATCATCCAGAGCTGCTCGGTCGCATTGATGCTCTGAGAGCCTTTATCCTCCGTGGAGAAGGCAGTGTTGATGACGCTCTGACTGTTGCCGACCGCGCTCTGCAGGCAGAGGAACTTTCTACCCAGGGCCAGCTTGTAACCCAGCTGGTTCGTTCCAGCGCCCTGTGCGCAGCAGGTGATTTTGGCCAGGCCAGGGAAGCCAACCGTATAGCCGCCAAGCTGGCGAGGGAAGCCGGCGACGCCGGTTCGGAGATACTGGCAGTGTATGCTCACGCGCGCATTGAACTGGGCAAAGGCTCGCTCAAACACGCTGAGCAATTGCTGAGAACGGGCCTGGATACGGCGATGAATGAATCTTCGCGCCCCGCCCGGGTTGGTGAAACCCGGCTCCAGCTTAATCTGGTGATGGTGCTGTGGCATCAGGGCAGGGAAGCGGAAGCGGACAGGCTGCTGGTAACCTGCATTCGTCATGCGGAACAGACCAGGGACCTGGGGCTGCTGCTCGCCATGGCGCTCAGGGTACTGATCTGCCGTACCCAGAACCGGATGGACGATGCCTTTGCCTGGATAGGTCGCGCCGAACGAACCATGCAGTCCTGGCAGGTGGACCAGTCGGTTTACGTTCCGGTACTGGAAGCCCTGAAAATCAGTGGCTGGCTAGCGCTGGGGCAAGCCGACACCGCGGCCCAGGCCATGGAGCGCCTGAATCCCTGGCGGGAAGTGAACTGCGTGCCGGAAATGTTTCCGATGATGCCGGGTATGCTGAACTGCCTGCAGGCGCGGATCGAGCTGGCCCGTGGGGATGACGTCAAGGCTGCGGAAACGGTGAAGGCCATCCGCAACAACAATAGTGAGACACTGCCGTTCGGGCTGGATATCCATTCAAGATTGCTGGAAAGCGTCGTCAGCTGGCGCCAGAAAGGCCCTGCAGTGGCGCAGAAAATCCTGGCCGCCGCTATCA
>NZ_JAWLDU010000019.1:0-6048 GCF_041686475.1 Marinobacter sp. | reverse complement strand
TCTGGTAGTTCATGCCCAGGAAACGCGGTGGGATCTCCCTGGTGCGTATATCGATGATGATTTTCCCCACGCGCCCACACAGGTAGTCCCAGATGCCGGACCTGCCTTCGGGATAGACAATGGTCACATCCAGCATGGTATGCAGCGATTCCCCCATGGCTTCAAGCACGAAGGCAGTACCACCTGCACGGGGCTTAAGCAGGTTTTTGTAGGGCGAATTCTGGTTTTTATGTTTGGCCGGGGTGAGCCGGGTTCCCTCCATGAAATTGAAGATGGTGACCGGGGTATAGCGGAACTTTTCACAGGCAGCCCGGGTGGTTTCCACATCCCGGCCCTTCAGTTCCGGGCGGCGGGCAATCTGCTCCTTGGTGTGCCGGCGCATGAACGGAAAATCCAGCGCCCACCAGGCAATGCCCAGGAAAGGTACCCAGATAAGCTGTTGCTTCAGGAAGAACTTGAGCAGTGGAATGCGGCTGTTCAGCACATGCTGGATCGCCGGAATGTCGGCCCAGCTCTGGTGGTTACAGGTCACAAAATACCAGTGCTCACGGCTCAGGTCCTCGACGCCGCGGACGTCCCACTCGATATCATGAAGGACATCGGCCAGCACATTGTTGAAGCCGATCCACAGCCAGGCAATGCGATTGAGAACAATGGTGCACCCTTTGCGCACAGGGGGCACCGGAATCACCAGTTTTATAATCGCGAAGACCATCAGAATCGGGAACAGCCAAAGGGTATTGAGCAGGATAAGTACAATTGCAAGCACACCTTTGAACGGTGCAGGCAAAAAACTGAGCATCGACTGGGATCTCCGGAATCAGAATCTGGCAATTATCGGTGGCAGGATTAACCCTCGCTACCTTCCTCATCGGCGTTGCCGGGAAGCAGGGCTTCTTCCTTGCTGGAAGAGGCCATTTTCACCAACTGCTGCTGGCTGCCTTCCCGCACACTGCGAAACTTGTCGTCGTAGTAGGTCAGGTTGTTGTGGCGGATCATGCTTCTGATTTCTTTCACATAATCCTCACCCCGCTCGGAATAGCCGAGCAGACCGGCGGCCAGGCTTACGCCGGTGGCGTAATCACCATTGTTATTGGCCTTGACCCGTATATCCCTGAGCGGCTGGTAGACAGGATGGCGGTTCAGGTTCTGGATGTAGGAACGTACCGACAGGTAAGGCGATTCGAAGGTGGCAACCTCGTGGCTGGCACCCTCAACGCGGCTTTGCGGAACCAGGCCACAGCCTTCGGAAAAACACCACTGTCCAAACAGGTTGTTCCCCCGGAGGGCAAAGCGCGAAGTGCCCCAGGCAGACTCATTGGCGGCCTGCGCCATGATGAGTGAGGGGGGGATAACGTCAAGACGGTTCTCCAGCTGGCGGAACATATCCTGGCTGCCGGGTTCTTCATCCACGCGCAGGCGTTCGGCCTGGCGTTTCAGCCAGGTCAGCTCTGATTTGCTGAGTTCTTCCTTGTCAGAGAGGCTTTGCAGGTACTCCCTTTCGATCAGAATGCGGGAGTTCGCCAGTACGATGCGCGGGTAAAGAAATGAGAAAAATGCGGCCTTCTTTTCAGTGGTATCGCTGTAACCTGAGAAATCCGGCAGGTCGGCGCGGGCCCAGCCGGGCAGGGGTGGTAGCTGGGCAAGCGCGACACCATCAGTCCCACCGCCGTTACGATTGCTGTCACGATTCAGGTCAGGGTCCGGTGTGTGCAGGGCTCCCCAGAAGCCGAAAACCACCATCGGAAAAACCAGCAACAACGCCCGGATACCAGAAGACATAAAACCTCTCGTTACAATCGATATGGCCGAGATTATAGCAGGTAATACGGCCACGTCGCCCGACCGGCGGTGTCGAATTGCCGGGTGATCCGTATCGGATCAGAAGAAGATTTTCATGCCGGCCATTACGCCTTCATCCAGGTTGAGGTCACCGCGGCCGTCAAAATCCGTGTTCAGATAGCGGTAACCGGCAAAGAGCTCGGCGTTACGGATAACGCGGTAGCTGCCCCGCAGTTCGAGACTGGTCAGTTCATCGGAGTCACCGAACGACAGGATGCTCGGTGCGTAATGGAGCCCGCCGGTGAAGGACAGCCCCGGAACGTCGGGAACATTGACGGTGGCAAAACCGCCGAGGGCGACCGCGCCGCCGTCCAGACGGTCGTCATCCCATCCGATTGCACGCACGCCGATGCCAGCGGTGGTGGGCAGGTTGCCAATGGCTGTGCGGCCCTGGGCGTGGAAATCCACGTTGCCGATATGGCGGCTGCCTTCGTGATAGGTATAGCCGGTACCAACCTGGATATCAGAGTTGGTGTCGAAAAAATTCACCTGGCCTTTTACCGAGTCGTTGGTCAGGCTCAGATCCGCATCGGCAGCGTATGCAGGGGCTGCGGCAAGGGACAGAACGATCAAAGGAATACGGTACGCTTTCATTCTTCTACCTTTCTATCAGTGGTTGGTTGTCTCACCGCCCTGGTCGAGATCGTCCGGTGAGGCGTTTTCTGCGGGCACGCGGTATTCTTCGTTGGCCCAGGCGCCAAGATCGATCAGCTTACAGCGTTCTGAGCAGAAAGGGCGAAATGGATTGCTTTCTTTCCATTCCACGGACTTCTTACAGGTGGGGCATTCTACGTTCATTGTGGCCTTGTGGAATATTCAGGTGGATGCGGACGCCTGGCAGTATTGTTCCAGAACCGCCCGCAACATTTCAATATTGACAGGCTTGGCCACGAAGGAATCCATGCCGGCCTCGCGGCAGCGCTCCTCGTCCTTCTCCATGGCACTGGCTGTCAACGCCACCACCGGCACCCGGCTGCGATTGTGGTCTTTTTCCCACTGGCGCAGGCGCCTTGTGGCCTCAAAGCCATCCACCCTGGGCATGATGCAATCCATAAAAATCAGGTCGAACGGATGCCACTGCCACAGACTGGAGGCCGCCTCGCCGTCATTGGCCGTCATCACGTCACAGCCCAGCTTTTCCAACAGCCTGCGGGTGAGTGTACGGTTAACCGGGTTGTCTTCAACCAGCAGGACCTTCATTCGACCGCAGGGCAGCTCCTGGCGGCGGGTGTTGTCGCTGACAGCCTGCAGGGAAAACCGCGTGAGGAACCGGCGCTCGTCTTTGGCCGCATCGGCAAACAGCTGATGCAGGATCGGCGTCAGGCAGGATTCCCGCAGGGATTTGCTGAGGAATGCGTCGGCACCGGCCTGTCGGAAATGCTCCGCGTCACCCCGCTGGGGATTGGAAGACAGAATCAGCAGCCGGGTATGGTTCCACTCCGGGTTGCTGCGAATCTGGCGGCACAGCAGATCGCTGTCCATATCCGGCACGAAACCGTCCAGGGCTATGGCATCAAACGGCTCGTGATTATCGGAGGCCAGGCGCAGGGAGGTCAGCGCCTCGCCGGCGGACTTCACCGCTTCAATATCCAGCTCGTGCCGCGACAGCATTTCCAGGGTTATCTTGCGTGAGAGTTCGTAGGAGTCCACCACCAGAATACGCTTGCCACGGATCATGCTGGTATCCGGCCGGCTGCGGGTGGCGCTCTCCGCTGCCACCGGCAAGGTCAGCTCCATCCAGAAGGTGGACCCTTCCCCGGGTTTGCTTTCCAGGTCCAGGGAGCCGTTCATCAGCTTGACCAGCTGGCGGCAGATGGTCAGCCCCAGGCCGGCCCCCGGCAGCTGGCGCTGGAAGCGTTGGCCCAGTTGAACGTAGGGCTCATACACCAGCGGAATGTCCTCCGGGTTGATGCCCACCCCGGTATCCTCGACGGCGATCCGCAGCCGCACGTTTTCATCCCGGCGCCCGAGTACCTCAATGCTGATCAGCACGTGGCCGGAGTCTGTGAACTTGATAGCGTTGGAGGTGAGATTCAGCAGAACCTGCCGCAGCCGCGCCGGATCCCCCCTAAGGGCCCAGGGCAGGTTCTCGTCAATGCGCAGTTCCAGTGCCAGGCCTTTTTCCCGGGCGCGGGCGCCCAGCATGTGCACCAGATCATTCAGGGTATCCCGCAGATCAAAGGGGATGTCCTCCAGCACCAGCTTGCCGGCTTCCATGCTGGAGATATCCAACAGGTCGTTAATGATGGAGGAGAGACTCTCGGAGGCATTCAGCAGGGTGTGAACATACTCCCGCTGATCCTGGTCCAGGGGCGTGTCCGACAGCAGGTTGGCATAGCCCAGAACAGACTGCAGCGGAATCCGCAATTCATGGCTGACGTTGGCGAGAAACTGGTTCTTGGCGTGATTGGCCCGTACCGCTTCATCCCGCTCATCCTGGGACTGGATCGACGTCTGGCGAAGGGAGCGGGTATCTTCCAGCAACTGCAGGCGCATGGTGTTGAGGGCCTGTTCCAGTTCGCTGAGCTCATCCCCGCGCTTGGGTGGTTTGCGGCGCAGATGCAGTGGTTCAATCAGCGCATCCAGATTCAGCCGGGCGGCATAATCGGCCATGGTTTCCAGGTGCCGTGACAGGGTAAGCCTAACAATAATCAGCAGCCCCAGGGTGCCCAGCATCACAATCATGGACTGGAACAGCAGCGTCAGCAGAGCCCGGTCCATCAGTTCGTTGTAGACCGTCTCTACCGACGAGGTCACCGTCAGTGTTCCCATGGCTTCAGGCGTATCGAAAGAAGCGTGATTGAAAACCAGAGGGGAAGACCGGGAGATCACCCGGCCCTCGGGGTAGGTACCGGTACTGAATTCATCCCCGGCAGCGGTGATAACCCGGGCGTGCTGGATAACCGGAATCGCCCGCATATCGTCCAGACTGTTGGCCACCTCACTGTAATTCAACAGCCACAGGTTATTGCTCATGGCCCCGGAGACCAGCTCTGCGGCTCGCTCCTGGGTATTTTTCAGCTCCTCCGTGCGGCGCTCGAACTCGCCAATCATCTGCACGCCCGTTGCCGCCAGCGACAGAATAAGGCTGAACAACAGCACATAAACCAGCAGCCTGGCAGCCAGTGGCCGTACACCTATTCGTCTGAATAACCGGTTCGGAGGCAAGGCACGCATTCCCTGTGTCGAAAAATCAACCGATCTGCAGTTTAACAGACCGTCAGCACTTCGACACGTTCCTGCGAATCATCATGAACAAACCGGAAACGCACGTTCAGATCGTACAGATGCGCCCCGTAAATCC
Organism: Marinobacter sp.; assembly: GCF_041686475.1. Lineage (GTDB taxonomy): Bacteria > Pseudomonadota > Gammaproteobacteria > Pseudomonadales > Oleiphilaceae > Marinobacter. The sequence continues at coordinate 902 of NZ_JAWLDU010000019.1, read as the reverse complement.
GTTCCTCATCCCGCCCCCGGCGAAACGACGGTCGCGGATCGTAACTCACCACATCCTCAATCAGCCCCCGCAGATCCGGATACCGCTCCGCCGGCAACTCCGCAAGCTGCGCCTGAGCCTCCTCCAGAAACACCACCGGCAACCGCTGCGTCGGCCCCGAATCCGCCCAGCCAAGCGACGCCTCCGGCACCGAATCCGCAAACGGCAGATAGGGCTTGATATCCAGCACCGGCGTACCGTCAATCAGATCATGGTCGCTGATTCGCAAAACAAGCCGCCCGCCATCATCCCGGCCAAGCCCCTCATTCCGAACCACCGACAGCCCCAGACTGTTAGGCCGGAACGGCGACCGACTGGCAAACACCCCGATCTTCTTGTTACCCCCCAGCCGCGGAGGCCGAACCACCGGCCGCCACTCCGCCCGCACCGCCTCATGAAACTGAAACGTCAGCCACAGATGACTCGCCGTCTCCAACCCCCGAAACGCATCCTCCCGGTCAAACGGCGGTTGAATCACCAGATCGGCATGGGCAAACCGGGTCAACCCCGGCTGGCGGGGCACGCCAAACTTGTCGCGGAAACAGGAACGGGTAATGGCAATGGGGGTAAGCGTTAAAGCCTCAACGGCAGGACGGGAAGGATGACGACTCATTTTTCAGACAACTCCGAGGTAGAGCTCCGGACGGTGACCCCTTCCAAAACTGTGCGGAGCCATGGATGGCGGAGCTCAAGCGCCACATGGACGTGCTAGAGCGTGTTTTGGAAGGGGTCACCGTCCGGAGCTCGGTCAGATATTATAGAATTCAATCAGTAGGGCCGCTCAATACTGCCAGAAAAATACAATTCGATCCGCAAAACCAACGAAGCCCGATCCTTGAAACTCTCATCCCGCGGAAACTCCA
>NZ_JAWLDU010000065.1:0-13564 GCF_041686475.1 Marinobacter sp. | reverse complement strand
AGTGGCTGGGGCAGGTTGCGCCCCCGGCTCGGCTGGTGGCTGGCTTCTTCACTGGCGATGCCAAAAAGCAGCTCTTCGGCTGCCGCGTTGGCAAGCCGGATATGCCCGAACCGGTTCAGAACCAGGATACCTGTACGCATGCGTTGTATGATCTGGCGATTGATCTGTTCCAGCTCGGCAATGCTTCGGGCCCGTGAACTGGCCAGTGCCTCGCTGCGTAGCATTCGACGGGAGATGTACTGGAGGATGAAGGCGGCCGCGAAATAGAGGATGCCGAGGGACCCGGCCCGGACGATTTCATCCGCCGAGTCACCAAATGCCAGGACGGACCAGGTTGAAATGCCGAGGGAGCATATTGCCCCCAGTGCAGCGTAGAAAGTGCCAATTCTGGTTGGTGTCAGGATGTTCCCGGCTGCCACGGAAACGATGACCAGGTTAGCCAGGCCATTGGTGATGCCGGTGCTGGAAAGCAGCAGGCCATGGAGGATCAGTATGTCCATCAGGATCGAGATGGTGATATGACGGCTTTTGGGCTGGAAGCCGGCCATCATTACCAGCGCGATAAAACCGTTGATAGCCAGATAACTGACCACTCCGGCCTGGTAATAATCCATGGCCTGGAAGCGTGAATCGAAGTTGATCGGATCGACAAACAACAGCGCAACCAGAATGATGCTGACAACCACTCTGTAATGGTTGTAGATGCGAAACAGTCTGCCCCTCTGGCTGGCGGGAGGGGTATCCGCGTTAGGCTGGAGATCAGTTGTCGATGGTTCTGCCATAATCCGATGGGTATCCCGGAAGAATTCTGTTGCTCTGCGGGGTTATAATAGCCTTTTAATGGCAATGAGTTACAGGAGCTGCGTTATGTCCGTGCAAAAGGATCAGTCACCCGGTGGCCAGGGGCCCGGAAAACTGAGAGTGATTATGGCCCAGCTCGACTTCCTGGTGGGCGATATTCCCGGCAACACCGATAAGGTGATTGAGGCCACTCGGCGTGCGGAGGAAGAGCATCAGGCAGATCTGGTTGTATTCCCGGAACTGTGTCTGACCGGTTACCCCCCTGAAGACCTCCTGCTTCGCCCCAGCATGGACGTGCGCATTGCTGAAGCGCTGGCGTCCCTGCAGGATGCCGGGCTTGGCCCCGCGGTTATTGTCGGGGCCCCGATCAGGGAAGGTGCTCTGTTATACAACGCGGCCGTTGTCGTTGAGGACGGCAACATCACTGGTCGCTATTTCAAGCAGTTCCCTCCCAACTACCAGGTGTTTGACGAGAAGCGTTACTTTGCGGCGGGTGCCGACACTCTGGTGACCGACATTCGGGGAGTGCCGGTAGGTATTACCGTGTGCGAGGATATCTGGAGCGATGGACCGGTGGAAGATGCCGCCGCGGCTGGCGCCAGACTGGTCATCAACCTCAACGCGTCACCCTATGACATCGACAAACAGCATCGCCGCAAGGCACTGATCGAGCGCAAGGCCTGCGAAAACCGGGTCACTATTGCCTATGTAAACCTGGTTGGCGGCCAGGATGAGCTGGTTTTCGACGGCGGCTCGATGGTCTATGACCATTCCGGAGCCCTTGCTGCGGAAGCTCCCCAGTTCAGTGAGGGGCTCTATCCGGTGGATTTCATCTGTGAACATCATTGCCAGCCGATTTCCCGGCCTGAGATTGCCGAGCCGTCCCTGGAAGAAAATGTCTACAAGGCGCTGGTGCTTGGCGTACGGGATTACGTCAACAAGAACGGCTTCAAGTCAGCAGTTCTCGGACTGTCTGGCGGCATTGATTCGGCGGTGACACTGGCCGTGGCTGTCGATGCTCTGGGGGCTGGCCGGGTCCGCGCGGTAATGATGCCGTTCCGCTACACCTCGGGTATGAGTATCGAGGATGCTGAGTCTGAAGCTGTTGCCCTGGGCGTTCAGTACGACGTGTTCTCCATCGAGCCCATGTACGATGCCTTTATGGAAACCCTCGCCGCCCCGTTCGAGGGCAAGCAACCGGACACCACCGAGGAAAATCTGCAGGCCAGATTGCGGGGCGTATTGCTGATGTCCCTGTCCAACAAGTTTGGCTCACTGGTGCTGACAACCGGCAACAAAAGCGAAATGGCAGTGGGCTACTCCACCTTGTACGGTGATATGGCGGGCGGTTTTGATGTCCTCAAGGATGTCCCCAAAACCCTGGTATTTCGTCTTGCCTGGTATCGCAACACGCTTTCGCAGGTGATTCCCGAGAGAGTCATTACCCGGCCGCCGTCAGCGGAACTGGCGCCGGATCAGAAAGACGAGGACAGCCTGCCAGGCTACGACGTGCTCGATCAGATCCTTAATCTTTATGTAGAGCGTGATCTGAGTGCCGACGCCATTGTGGCCCAGGGCTTTGACCGGGCAGACGTGGACCGGGTTGTGCGGCTGGTGGATATCAACGAATACAAGCGCAGGCAGGCGCCGATCGGCGTACGGATTACCGAGCGGGGTTTTGGTAAGGACCGTCGTTACCCTATTACCAATGGCTGGAAGAGCGGAAATTGATCGGAACAGGGCTGCGGTGGCAGCCCTCTGGGCTGGCTGTTACTCGTCGCCCATAAGGCCAAAGGTAACAACGTTGGTCAGCGAGCGATCCTCGCGCTTGAGGATGTCCGACTGGAACTGGCCGTCCTCGTCGAAGGCGTTGCTGTCCGGGAAGTTGTCTTCAAGCATGGCCACGGCATCGGCTGACGCCTTCTTGAGATCGAGGAAACGATAGGTTTCCGCCAGGATGATCAGCGCTTCTTCAACGGACGGTGTGGTGGAGTAGTTCTCAACAATGAAGCTCGCACGGTTGTTGGCAGCGATGTAGGCCTCGCGGCTGATGTAATAGCGGGCCGCAAAGAGTTCGAGCTCTGCCAGGCGGTTGCGGATGGCAATCATGCGTTGGCGGGCATCCGGCGAATATTCGCTGGATGGATAACGGTTCAGCAGCTCGGAAAAATCGCGGAAGGCCTGCCTTTGCTCACCAGGGTCCCTGGCTGCAACGTCAACCGGGAAGTATCTGGCAGCAAGGCCAATGTCCAGGTTGTAGGAAGCCAGTCCACGCATATAGATGGCATAATCCGCGTGGTCACTTTGCGGATTCAGTCGCAGAAAGCGATCAGCGGCGGCGCGGGCGCCCTCGAGGTCAAGGTTCTGGTAGCGGGCATAGATCAGGTCCAGCTGGGCCTGTTCCGCATAACGACCGAACGGGTAGTAGGTTTCCAGGTAATCCAGATTCTGTTCGGCTTCATTGAAATTGCCCGAGTTCATTGCGTCGCGGGCGTTCTCATAATAGGTTTCTTCCGGCAACACCTCTTCCTGCTTGTTGGAGGCGCAGGCACTGATCATAAGTGCTGCGGTAGTCACTAGCAGTAATCGAACAACTGATCTCATGCCGGAATCCCGTATAATGGCGAAAATTCGAATGGTGAGCCATTGTAACGGGGATCTGCCCCCTTGTGCAGTGGCACTCGCTGTCGATTGGAAATTTCTGAATCAAACGTAACACTTATCACCGGCCCCGGGGGCTCAATGTCATCTGAAAACCGTATCATCGCCAGCTTCACTGTTCCGCCGGAACACAGCGACCGCCGCCTGGACCAGGCCGCTGCGGAACTGATGCCGGAGCATTCCCGTTCACGGCTGCAGGGCTGGATCAAAAGCGGGGTGCTGACGGTGAACGGAAAGCCCTGCAAACCCCGCGACAAGGTCATGCTGGGGGACAGGCTGGAACTGGACGCCGAGCCAGAGGCGCAGGTCAGCTGGCAGGCGGAGTCGATTTCCCTGAATATTGTCTACGAGGACGAGCACCTGCTGGTGATCAACAAGCCCGCAGGCCTGGTAGTCCATCCTGCGGCAGGGCACGCTGACGGCACCCTGGTTAACGCGTTGCTCAATCATGCCCCGGAAGTGGAAAACCTGCCAAGGGCCGGTATTGTGCATCGTCTGGACAAGGATACTTCCGGGATCATGGTGGTGGCGCGCAGCCTGATTGCCCACACATCGCTGGTTGACCAGTTGCAGACACGGACCATGGGGCGGGAATACGAAGCCATTGTGGTGGGCACACTGACAGGCGGGGCGACCATAGACGCGCCGATTGGCCGCCACCCCCGAGAGCGCAAGAAGATGGCAGTAGTGCCAACCGGCAAACCGGCGGTTACTCACTATCGGCTGATAGAGCGCTTCGCTGCCCACACCCATGTGCGATGCAAGCTTGAGAGTGGTCGCACGCATCAGATAAGGGTCCATATGGCGCATGTAAAGCATCCCCTGGTGGGGGACCCGCAATACGGTGGCCGTCTGCGCCTTCCCAAAGGTACAACCGATGAACTGCGTGACGTTTTGGCCGGCTTCCAGCGCCAGGCGCTTCATGCCCGACAGCTGACACTTGAGCATCCCCGGACGGGTGAGTTGATGTCCTGGGAGGTGCCTTTGCCTGAGGATATGGAGACACTACTCGCAGCCCTTCGCAAGCACGTCAAGGAACTGGAGCACAATGACTACTGAGTTGCCCCTTATCATTCCTGACTGGCCGGCCCCCGCCTGGATAAAAGCCGTCAGTACCACCAGGATGGGGGGCGTAAGCCAGGCTCCCTGGGACACCCTGAACCTGGGGTCCCATGTTGGGGATTCGACGGAAGATGTGAATCGAAACCGGGCCATTCTTTGTGAGCGCCTGGGAATTGATATTGCCAGTGTTGGTTGGCTGAACCAGGTACATGGCACCGATGTGGTGGACCTTCCTGCAGCCGGACTGGTTCGCGCTGATGCCAGTACTACATGGTCGCGCGGAAACGTCTGTGCAGTGCTGACTGCGGACTGCCTGCCGGTACTTTTCTGTGACCCGTCAACGGGCCAGATAGCCGCTGCTCACGCCGGGTGGCGGGGGCTGGCCGACGGTGTGCTTGAACAGGTGGTGGCACGCTTCGGAAACCCGGCCGGTGTCCTGGCGTGGCTGGGCCCAGCCATTGGCCCGGGCAGGTTCGAGGTGGGGCCGGAGGTGCGTGAGGCTTTCCTTCTCGATGATCCACTGGCGGCCGATGCGTTCGCTGCAAGCCCATCCCGGGAAGGGCACTACCTGGCGGATATTTACCAGTTGGCCAGGCAGAGGCTGGCTACCGCAGGTGTGCTGCAGGTATACGGCGGCGAATTCTGCACAGTGACGGACCAGCAAAGGTTTTTTTCATACCGCCGTGATGGGCAAACCGGACGAATGGCAAGCCTGATTTACATGACATGATGCCCGTCAATTTTCTGACACTTCTTTTGCCCGGCCGCTTGAAGTCCCGCCGATCGCCCTTACATTAACTGTCAAAGCAGACCATATGTGGCCCGAGGAATTCGGTTCCGGGCCGCATGACAGAAATCAGGGAATCCACGATTATGAGAATCGACAAACTGACCAGCAAGCTGCAGACAGCACTTGCAGACGCCCAGTCCTTGGCGGTAGGCAAGGACCATAACTTTATCGAGCCTGTGCATCTGATGCAGGCGCTGATGGATCAGCAAGGCAGTTCCATCAAGCCATTACTGAAACAGGCTGGCGCCGAACCGGGCCGGGTTCGCCAGGCGGTGGCCCAGGAAATTGAGAACCTGCCGGAAGTACAGGGTTCTGCTGGCGATGTGTCCATGTCGAACGACATGGGGCGACTGTTCAACATCTCTGACAAGCTGGCCCAAAAGCGCGGAGACCAGTTCATCTCCAGCGAACTGATGCTGCTTGCCGCCCTGGAAGACCGGGGTGCACTCGGTCGGATTCTGCGTGAGCAGGGTGTCGACAAATCTTCACTGGAAACGGCTATTGATGAAGTTCGCGGTGGTGAGTCGGTCGACGACGCCTCTGCGGAAGAGAACCGCCAGGCCCTTAGCAAGTACACCATTGATCTGACCGAACGTGCCGAGGCCGGCAAACTTGACCCGGTGATCGGTCGCGATGATGAAATCCGCCGGACCATCCAGGTGCTGCAGCGTCGGCGCAAGAACAACCCGGTACTCATTGGCGAGCCCGGCGTCGGCAAGACGGCCATTGTCGAAGGACTTGCGCAACGCATCGTCAATGGCGAAGTGCCTGAGGGCCTCAAGAACAAGCGCGTATTGTCTCTGGATATGGGCTCGCTGATTGCTGGCGCCAAATTCCGCGGTGATTTTGAGGAGCGCCTGAAAGCTGTGCTTAACGAGCTGGCCAAGGAGGAAGGGCAGATCATTCTGTTTATCGACGAGATTCATACCGTCGTCGGCGCCGGCAAAGCCGAAGGTTCCATGGACGCGGGCAACATGCTCAAGCCTGCATTGGCGAGGGGTGAGTTGCATTGTGTGGGCGCCACCACCCTGGATGAATACCGCGAAAACATCGAGAAAGATGCCGCCCTTGAGCGCCGTTTCCAGAAGGTACTGGTTTCCGAGCCCAACGAGGAAGACACCATCGCGATACTGCGTGGCCTCAAGGAGCGCTACGAAGTTCACCACGGCGTGGAAGTAACGGATGGCGCGATCATTGCGGCCGCCAAGCTCTCCCATCGCTACATCGCGGACCGTCAGTTGCCGGACAAGGCCATTGATCTGGTGGACGAAGCAGCCAGTCAGATCCGTATGGAGATGGACTCCAAGCCGGAAGCACTGGACCGCCTCGAGCGTCGCCTGATCCAGTTGAAGATCGAGCGTGAAGCGTTGAAAAAGGAAACCGATGCCGCCTCCAAGAAACGGCTCTCGGAGCTTTCCGATGTGATCAGCGCAGTGGAGCGCGAATACGCGGACCTGGAAGAAGTCTGGAATACTGAAAAAGCCGCTCTGCACGGTTCCCAGAAGATCAAGAGTCAGCTGGAGCAGGCCAGGATTGATCTTGAGAACGCCCGCCGTGCGGGCGACCTGGGCCGCATGTCCGAGCTCCAGTACGGCCAGATTCCAGAGCTGGAGCGCCAGCTGGATATGGCCAGCCAGGCGGAGATGATGGAGATGACACTGCTCCGTAACCGGGTGACCGATGAAGAAATTGCCGAGGTCGTTTCCAAGTGGACCGGCATACCGGTTTCGAAGATGCTGGAAGGCGAGCGTGACAAGCTCATGCGCATGGAAGACGCGCTGCATGACCGTGTCATTGGTCAGGACGAGGCGCTGGAAGCTGTATCCAACGCGGTAAGGCGTTCACGTGCGGGTCTTTCGGATCCTCACCGTCCGAACGGCTCATTCCTGTTCCTCGGGCCCACGGGCGTGGGTAAAACCGAGCTCTGCAAGGCGCTGGCTGCCTTCCTGTTCGATACGGAAGAGGCGATGGTGCGCATTGATATGTCCGAGTTCATGGAGAAGCACTCCGTCGCCCGGCTCATCGGTGCGCCTCCCGGCTACGTGGGCTACGAGGAAGGTGGCTATTTGACAGAAGCCGTTCGTCGCCGGCCGTATTCCGTGCTGTTGCTGGACGAAGTGGAAAAGGCGCATCCGGACGTGTTCAACATACTGCTGCAGGTGCTGGAAGACGGTCGCCTGACCGACGGTCAGGGCAGGACGGTGGACTTTCGCAACACGGTCATCGTGATGACTTCCAATCTGGGCTCCGATATCATCCAGCAGAAAGCGGGTGAGGAGAACTACGAGTCCATGAAGTCAGCAGTTATGGAGGTAGTGGGCACTCACTTCCGACCTGAGTTCATCAACCGGGTGGATGAAGTGGTTGTGTTCCATCCGCTGGCCAAAGGCCAGATTCAGGGCATTGCCAAGGTCCAGATCGAGATCCTCAGCAAGCGCCTGAAAGAACAGGACATGAAGCTGGAGCTGGACGATGCGGCCATGGAGTTGCTTGCGGAAGTAGGGTACGACCCGGTTTACGGTGCTCGCCCGCTGAAGCGTGCGATCCAGCGGATGATAGAGAATCCTCTGGCGCAGAGGCTGCTCCAGGGCGATTTCCAGTCCGGAGATACCATTCGCGGAACGGTAGAAGATCATGCTCTGGAGTTTTCCAGGGCCTGATGACCAGAACTGCAAAGGCGGAGCATTGCTCCGCCTTTGTGTTCAGATGGTCACTCGCGCTGGGATTGTCGTGCTTATTCTTCGGAAGGTTCGCTGCAGTTCTCGTCAGCTATTTCTTCAAACTTCTCGCGCTGTTCCTCAATTTCTTCTTCTGACAGATAGCGCTGCTCACCATCTTCTTCAACGCGTATGCGGCTGTTGCGTTGCAGGATGCTCAGGTTGCTACGCGCGGTTTCGCAGTTGGCTTCCCGCTGTTTGCGTCGGGCTTCTTCCGCTGCACTCTCTTCCTGCCGCTCGGCCTGTTCAGCCTCCTCATTTTCCAGGGCTTTGACCTGTTCCTGCGGGCTTTGGCGATTGCCCTCCGAGCGTTTCCCCGTGCGGACACTGACAGGCTCCGACTGTTGGCCGCTCGGCTGCCTGTCACCGAAGTGGGTAACCCCGTTCTCATCGGTCCATTTGTAGACGGACGCAGCCGAAGATATCGCTGGTGCCGTAACCAGAAGTACTGCCAGGGTGAGAATTTTTCTGTTCATGCCTCTACTCATTCCGCTTTAGCCTTGTCGGAGCACTGCCTTACACAGCACCGTCTCTGTCTAGCCTATGTTTATCATGCCATTTGTAAAGCGAACTTTCTTGAGTCTGGTTCAAATACTTGCACAAAGTATGGCAGACCTTTGTCGGGTAAGGGCAGAGAATAGCGCCGCCGCTATTGACAGGGAGTTCAGCGCTGTCAAAATTGCAGATTGCCTGAAGACTGGGGTCAATACGGCAGGCAATCCCGTGCGAGTATCCCCCGTTAATTACCACACTGAATGCCCCGCGCAGGTCGCGGACTGGTTGTTGCTTACGTGCAACCCGTTGATTGGCCGTTCTCCGCAACCCTCAGGAGGGCGGCTGGCCAGGAGACAACCTCTTACAGCAGGTGTGGCGGAATATCCGGCCAGGCTTTCACAAGAAGCTTTGTGCCCGGACATCCAGGCAACCGGGACCTATCCCGGCTCATTCACTCGTAGAAGAGGGTAGAACATCGTGGAGTTATTGTCTGGCGCCGATATGCTGATCCGGTCCCTGCAAGATGAGGGGATTGAATACATATATGGCTATCCGGGTGGTGCAGCGCTGCATATTTATGATGCGCTGTTCAGGCAGGATAAAGTAAAGCACATTCTGGTACGTCACGAGCAGGCCGCTGTCCATATGGCTGACGGCTATGCCCGTGCCACCGGTCTGCCGGGTACCGTGCTGGTTACCTCGGGTCCTGGAGCCACCAACACTATTACCGGCATTGCCACCGCATTCATGGATTCCATTCCCATGGTGGTGCTGTGCGGTCAGGTCGCATCAACCCTGATTGGTGAAGATGCATTCCAGGAGACCGATATGATCGGCGTCTCTCGTCCTGTCGTGAAACACAACCTGAGCGTTCGTCATCCGGAGGAAATCCCGGGAATCATCCGTAAGGCCTATTACATTGCCGCGACTGGCAGGCCCGGCCCTGTCGTGATTGATATCCCCAAGGACATGACCACGCCGAACGAGCGTTACGAGTATGTGTTCCCCAAGAAGGTGAAGCTGCGTTCGTACAACCCTGCCATTCGTGGCCACGCTGGTCAGATCAAAAAGGCCGTGGATATGCTGATGGCGGCCAAGCGCCCCATCATCTACGCCGGTGGTGGCGTGATTCTGGGCAAGGCCTCCGATCAATTGACCGAGCTGGTGAGGATGCTCGGTTATCCGATCACCAATACCATTATGGGCATCGGCTGCTATCCCGCCTCCGACAAGCAGCACCTGGGCTGGCTGGGCATGCATGGTACCTATGAGTCCAACATGGCCATGCACCACTCGGACCTGATCCTGTGTGTGGGCGCCCGGTTTGATGACCGGGTGACCAACGCAACGGAGAAATTCTGCCCAGGTGCGCGCATCGTTCATATCGACATTGACCCGGCATCCATTTCCAAAACCATTGATGCGGACGTTCCCATCGTAGGTCCGGTGGATGCGGTGCTGAAGGAAATGATCACTCTCGTCAAGGAAAGCAAGGAAAAGCCGGACGCAGAAGCAATTGCGGCCTGGTGGAAGCAGATTGACGAGTGGCGGGCTTTCCACGGTATGCGCTATGAAACCAGCCCTGATGTCATCAAGCCCCAGGAAGTAGTGGAAGCGCTCTGCAGGCTCACCAACGGCGAGGCGTTCGTGACGGCAGACGTAGGCCAGCACCAGATGTTTGCGGCCCAGTACTACAAGTTCGACAGACCCAACCGATGGATCAACTCTGGAGGGTTGGGCACCATGGGCTTTGGTCTGCCAGCGGCGATGGGTGTCAAGCTGACCCATCCGGACGACGAGGTGCTCTGTATTACTGGCGAAGGCAGTATCCAGATGAACATTCAGGAGCTGTCCACCTGCAAGCAATACAATCTGCCGGTAAAGATCATCAACCTGAACAATCAGGCTTTGGGGATGGTCAAGCAATGGCAGGACATGAACTATGAGTCTCGTCACGCCGAGTCCTACATGGGCTCGCTGCCGGACTTCATCAAGCTGGCGGAAGCCTATGGTCACGTTGGTGTGCGGATCGATCGCAAGGAAGATCTGGAGCCGAAGCTGAAAGAAGTGCTGGCAATGAAAGACGAGCTTGTATTCGTTGACATCTATGTCGATCGGTTCGAGCACGTTTATCCCATGCAGGTGGCTCGTGGTTCGATGAAGGACATGTGGCTCAGCAAGACGGAGAGGGTCTGATCATGCGTCGAATCATTTCTGTTTTGCTTGAAAATGAACCAGGTGCGCTGTCACGTGTGGTGGGGCTGTTTTCCCAGCGCAACTACAACATTGAAACCCTGACGGTTGCGCCTACCGAGGACGAGACCCTGTCACGCCTGACGGTGACTACTACCGGCTCTGACAGGGTTATCGAGCAGATCACCAAGCAGCTGAACAAGCTGATAGAGGTGGTCAAGCTGGTGGATCTGACCGAGGGCGCGCACATCGAGCGCGAGCTGATGCTTGTCAAGCTCAAGGCAACCGGTTCACAGCGGGCTGAAATCAAACGTACCGTTGATATTTTTCGCGGTCAGATCGTGGATGTCACCAGTTCCGTCTATACCGTCCAGCTGGCCGGTAACAGTGAAAAACTGGACGGATTTATCCAGGCTGTTGGCACGTCAGGTGTGCTTGAGGTTGTCCGTAGCGGTGTTTCCGGCATCGCCCGTGGCGAGAAGGTTTTAAGCCTGTAACAGGCGTTGACATCATTCTGTACAATGACGGCCACGAACAGGCCAATACAATATATAGAGGTTATACATGCAGGTTTATTACGATAAGGATTGTGATCTTTCCATCATCCAGGGCAAGAAAGTTGCCATCATCGGTTTTGGCTCACAGGGCCACGCTCATGCGTGTAACCTGAAAGAGTCCGGTGTTGATGTTACGGTTGGTCTGCGCCCGGGTTCCTCTTCGATTGCCAAGGCAGAAGCCTATGGTCTGAAAACCAGCGACGTTCCTGCTGCTGTTGCCGCTGCTGATGTGGTTATGGTTCTGACACCGGACGAGTTCCAGGCTCAGCTCTATAATGCAGAGATCGAGCCGAACCTGAAGCAGGGTGCTACGCTGGCCTTCGCCCACGGCTTTTCGATCCACTACAACCAGATCGTGCCGCGCAAAGATCTGGACGTGATTATGATCGCTCCCAAGGCACCGGGCCACACAGTACGCACGGAATTTACCCGTGGCGGCGGTATCCCTGACCTGATCGCGATCTTCCAGGACGCTTCCGGTAATGCCAAGAACCTGGCACTGTCCTATGCCAGCGGTATCGGCGGCGGCCGTACCGGTATCATCGAGACCACTTTCAAGGACGAGACTGAAACCGATCTGTTCGGTGAGCAAGCTGTTCTGTGTGGTGGCACGGTTGAGCTGGTCAAAGCAGCTTTCGAAACCCTCGTCGATGGCGGCTATGAGCCGGAAATGGCTTACTTTGAATGTCTGCACGAGCTCAAGCTGATTGTTGATCTGATGTACGAAGGCGGCATCGCCAACATGAACTACTCCATCTCCAACAACGCGGAGTATGGTGAGTATGTGACTGGCCCCGAGATCATCAACGAGCAGTCCCGCGAAGCCATGCGGAATGCCCTTAAGCGTATCCAGACCGGTGAATACGCCAAGATGTTCATTCAGGAAGGCAGCAGCAATTATCCGTCCATGACGGCCCGTCGTCGCATCAATGCCGAGCATCAGATCGAGACCGTAGGTGAAAAACTGCGCTCCATGATGCCCTGGATCTCGGCGAACAAGATCGTGGACAAAGAGAAAAACTGAGCCGGTAACCCGGACTGAATTGGAAAACGCGGCCCGGGTGGCCGCGTTTTTCGTATATACTCCGCCTAAATGCTTTCCGGAGTGACTGGAATGAGTGACAAAAAAAAACAGGCTAACGAAGCCAATGCAGCAAGTGATGATCAGGAGCATAACGACCCTAAAGGACCAGAATTTGACATCGAGTCCGGCGAGGTTGTTGAGGAAGAATTCGTTGAAGGTACTCCTGTCCGTCGTAAGGGTATTTATCTTCTGCCGAATGCGCTTACAACTGCGTCACTGTTCTCCGGTTTCTACGCCATCGTATCTGCAGCCAACGGTGTGTTCGATAACGCCGCCATTGCGATCTTCGTGTCAATGATACTGGACGGGCTCGATGGTCGCGTCGCCAGGCTCACCAATACCCAGAGCAAGTTTGGCGAAGAGTACGATAGCCTTGCTGACATGGTGGCCTTCGGTGTCGCGCCGGGATTAGTAGCGTTTTTCTGGTCACTGAATAATCTTGGCCAGGTTGGCTGGGCCATTACCTTCATTTATGTTGCCGGCGCGGCCCTGCGCCTGGCGCGGTTCAATACCCAGATCGGTTCTGTGGACAAGAAATTCTTCGTCGGATTGGCCAGTCCGGCAGCGGCTGCCTGCGTGGCCGGTCTGGTCTGGTGCTTCCATGCGGTAGAGCCGGCCAGCTGGTTGACATTGATGACAATCATCGTCGTTGGTGGTTGTGGTGTGCTGATGGTCAGCAACATCCTCTACAAGAGCTTCAAGGATCTGGATATGCGGGGGCGGGTGCCGTTCGCCGCCATTCTTCTGGTGGTTCTGGTGTTTGTGGTGGTGGCACTTGACCCCGCCACGGTGCTGTTCACCGGGTTCCTCGTTTACGCATTGTCGGGCCCGGTTCTCGCGCTGTTCAGAAAATCGCGCCAGTCAGCAGACCAGTCGGCCTGAATCCGGGCCAGAAAATGAGCACCTTGATCGCGATTTGATCAGCGGCATAGGTGCTAACCGAGACAGGGCAAAAATAGTTGTTTAACCTCGTTGACACATACTCAGGGCTCTGTAGAATTCGCGTCTCTTTCGAGGGACACGCCCCTGAGGCGGGTCAGAAATCGAAAGACAGCCGTTTGTTTTAGTTGATAGTTTTCCGGTTTCAAATCGGTATCAAAATTAACGGTTGACAAGGCAGCGATTCGATGTAGAATACGCCACCTTGATCGGGCAAGCCCCGAACGCTCTTTAAAAAGTTGACCAAGTAATTCGTGTGGGCGCT
>NZ_JAWLDU010000064.1:9720-13952 GCF_041686475.1 Marinobacter sp. | reverse complement strand
TCAGCCAGGACGAGGGCATCCGCCCCGGCACCAACCTGGAAGGCGTCAGCAAGATCCGCTCGGCAATGGAAGGCGGCGTGGTCACCGCCGGCAACGCCAGCCAGTTCTCCGACGGTGCTTCTGCGTGCGTCCTGATGGACAGCAAAATCGCCGAACAGCGCGGTGCCACACCACTAGGTATCTTCCGTGGTTTCGCCGTTGCCGGTTGCGAGCCCGACGAAATGGGCATCGGCCCGGTCTTCGCCGTTCCAAAGCTGCTCAAGCGCGCCGGCCTGACCGTCGACGACATCGGCCTGTGGGAACTCAACGAAGCCTTCGCCGTTCAGGTCCTCTACTGCCAGCGCAAACTCGGCATCCCCATGGACCGCCTGAACGTCAACGGCGGCGCCATAGCAGTCGGCCACCCCTACGGAACCACCGGTTCCCGTTTGGTCGGCCACGCCCTGATCGAAGGCAAGCGCCGTGGTGTTAAATACGTCGTCGTTACTATGTGCGTGGGCACTGGCATGGGTGCTGCCGGGTTGTTTGAGGTTGCCTAAGGCCTTTTTTGCCTGAAGCTTTGGGGGGAGCGCCTGTTGGGTAGGGTGTTCCGAAACACGCTGTGAACACGTCCGTGTGCGCTTGGGCTCCGCCATCCCTGGCTCCGCACAGTTTCGGAACACCCTACCCAACAGGCGCCCATAGCTTATTGCAATGGCCAACGGTGAAGCCATCCAAGGCAGGAGAATGTTCGGCCAAAGCGATTTAAAAAAGCAGGCACACACAAACTCGAAGCGTCGGATGGGTATCCCCTTTCAAAACTGTACGGAGCCATGGATGGCGGAGTCCAAGCGTCACATGGATGTGCCGAAGGAGCGTGTTTTGAAAGGGGATACCCATTCGACGCCGCCCCAGAGCTGATAGGCCCGGCAGTAAAAACCAGCAGGCCACGAACAAGCTAAAACCATCAACCTCAGCCAACAGACAAAGAGGTAAAACATGGACCTGAATTACACCCCCGAACAAGAGGCCTTCCGCGCTGAAGTTCGCCAGTTTCTTGAAGACAACCTGCCGGATGACATTCGCGAACGAGTGCAGAAACGCCTGCGCCCGGACAAGGCGATGACTGAACGCTGGCAGAAGATTCTGTTTGATAAGGGCTGGGGTGCGTCCACCTGGCCGGAAGAATTTGGTGGGACCGGATGGGATCCGATTCAGCAGATTATCTTTGAAGAAGAATGTGCCCTCGCCGGTGCGCCCCGTCAGCTGGATTTCGGGCTGCGTATGGTCGCCCCTGTGATCATGACGTTTGGCAGCGATGAACAGAAACAACGCTTCCTGCCAGGCATTCTCAGTGGTGAAGACTGGTGGTGCCAGGGTTACTCGGAGCCGGGCGCCGGTTCTGACCTGGCATCGCTGCGCACTTCGGCCAAGCTTGAAGGCGACCACTACGTCGTCAACGGCCAGAAAACCTGGACCACCCTGGGCCAGCACGCAGACTGGATCTTCTGTCTGGTACGGACCAGCAATGAGGGCAAGCCCCAGCAGGGTATTTCCTTCCTGTTGATCGATATGAACACCCCGGGCATCGAAGTGAAGCCCATCATCATGCTGGACGGGGAGCATGAGATAAACGAGGTCTACTTCGACAACGTGAAGGTGCCTGCCGAGAACCTCGTCGGCGAGGAGAACAAGGGCTGGACCTACGCCAAGTTCCTGCTGGGCCATGAGCGTACTGGCCTGGCCAACGTGGGGCAGTGGAAGGCGTTGATGAAGCGGCTCAAGGAAGTGGCTCGCCAGGAACAGGACGGCCAGCGGCCGCTGATCGAGAACACCCGTTTCCGCGACCGCCTGGCTCAGCTGGATGCCGAGTTGCGTGCGCTGGAGCTGACGGTTCTGCGGGTGCTGACCGACAAGCGCGGCCCCGGGCCCCAGGCGTCGATTCTGAAAATCCGTGGCACCGAAATCGGACAGCAGCTGTTTGAAATGCTGATGGAAGCGGGCGGCCAGGATTCCATTGCCCATATTCCAGAGGCGCTGGAACTGGATTACAACGGCCCACGCACAGGCTCGATAGATGCAACCCCCTCTGCCGGCGATTACTTCAATATGCGCAAGCTGTCGATCTTTGGCGGATCCAACGAGATCCAGCGCAATATCATTGCCCAACTCGTGCTTGGTCTGTAAAGAGCCATCAGCTTTGGAAGCTTGGAGAGACGTTTATGAATTTTGATCTGACCGAAGAACAGCAAATGCTCAACGATTCCCTGCGCCGCTTCGTGACCAACGAGTACGGCTTTGAAAAGCGCGGGGAGATTATCAGCTCCGGGGCCGGCATCGACCGGGCCACCTGGGCGAACTTTGCGGAGATGGGCCTGCTCGGCTTTACCTTCCCGGAAGATTACGACGGGCTGGGTGGCAACGCCATCGACACCATGGTGGTAATGGAGAACTTTGGCCGAGGTCTGGTGGTGGAACCCTATCTGGCAACGGTGGTACTGGCCGGGGGGCTGATCCGGGACACCGGTAGCGATGCCCAGAAAGCCGACATCCTGCCGGGCATCGCCAGTGGCGAAAGGCTGCTGGCTCTGGCTCACAACGAACCGGGAGCACGCTACAACCTCAGCCATGTGCAGACTACCGCTCGCAAGGATGGCGACCATTTCCTGATCAGCGGTCAGAAAACTGCCGTGATGCATGGGGGCCAGGCGAGTCAATTGATCATATCCGCGCGCACCAGTGGCAGTGTGAATGACGAATCCGGTTTATCCCTGTTCCTGGTGGATGCCAGTGCCAAAGGCGTCAAAGTGGACGACTTTGCCACCCACGATGGCCACCGTACCGCCGAGATCAGTTTCAGCAATGTCACCGTCAGCGCCGACAATCTGGTCGGCACCATTGATAACGCGTTCCCGGCCATCGAAAAAGCGGTGGATCTGGGCATCGCAGCCCTGTGCGCGGAAGCGGTTGGGGCCATGGAGGCCATGAATACGGCCACGCTGGACTATATCAAGACCCGGAAGCAGTTCGGGGTACCCATCGGCAAATTCCAGGTACTGCAGCATCGCATGGCAGACATGTTCATCCACACCGAACAGGCCAAGACCATGGCGATTCTTGCGGCCAGCGAAGCGGACTCCGATGACCGCGCCAGCCGCCGGGAAGCCATCTCCATGGCCAAAACCCTGGTCGGCCAGGCCGCGCGTTATGTGGGCCAGGAAGGGGTGCAACTGCATGGCGGTATGGGCGTGACCGACGAGATGTTCGCCGCCCACCTTTTCAAGCGCCTGACCCTGATCAACCTGCTGTTCGGTGATGCCGATCACCACCTGGCACAGGTCAGCGACGCCCTGTTGGCGAAGACTGCCTGAACTCTCAAGGAGAGCACCATGAGCGTAAAACAACTACTGGATCTGACCGGCAAGGTCGCTTTCATCACCGGCGGTTCACGCGGCCTGGGCCTGCAGATGGCCGAAGCCTTGGGTGAGCTGGGCGCCAGAATTGCCATCAGCGCCCGCAAGCAGCATGAGCTGGATGACGCCAAGGCGCATCTGCAGGCCCAGAGCGTTGAAGTGGTGACCATTGCTGCTGACCTGTCCGAGCTGGAAGGCATTCCTGCCGTGGTGGACCAGGTGGTCAGCCAGCTTGGCGATATCGATATCCTGGTCAATAACGCCGGTGCCACCTGGGGTGCGCCAGCGGAAGACTACCCGGCGGAAGGCTGGATGAAGGTAATGAACCTGAACGTGAATGCCGCGTTTTTCCTCACCCAGACCGTGGGCAAGCGCTGCATGATTCCCCGCAACACCGGCAAGGTGATCAACATCGCCTCCATCGCGGGCCTGTCCGGCAACCCGGAAGGCATGAAAACCATTGCCTACAACACCAGCAAGGGTGCCATGGTGAATTTCACCCGCGCACTGGCATCCGAATGGGGTCATCACAACATCAACGTGAATGCCCTCTGCCCGGGTTTCTTCCCTTCGAAGATGTCCCAGGGCCTGCTGGATGCCCAGGGTGACAAAATGCTGGAGCGAATTCCGCTGAATCGCTTTGGTGGCGAGGAAGATCTCAAGGGCGCCGCTGTGCTGCTGGCCTCCGAAGCCGGGCGGCATATTACCGGGCAGTGCCTGGCCGTGGATGGCGGCACGCTGGTCAGTTAAGCGTGCTCGTTTAGCCTGCTAGAAGCACTGACTCAGCTGTTCCGGGTCCAGGTTGCCGCCGGTAATGATCAATACTGTGACGCTGTCCGG
>NZ_JAWLDU010000064.1:6011-9620 GCF_041686475.1 Marinobacter sp. | reverse complement strand
GGGCTGGAGCCTTCGGGCATCACCACCGTGAGTGGGACATTCTGCATCGCCGCCGCCCAGGCCAGGGCGATGGCATGATTGCCTGCAGACACCGTCACCAGCCCCGCCTTGAGTTCATCTCCATTGGCAGTCAGCAGCCAGTTCAAAGCACCTCTGGCCTTGAAGCTGCCGGTGCGCTGAAGGCTCTCGCATTTCAACCCCAGCGGCTGGCCCGTGGCGGCATCCAGGTCAGGCACATTCAGAAGCGGAGTTTCGCCCAGTTGCGTTCGAATACGCTGCTCCGCTTCCAGAATCCGGGATTGGTCAGGTAGAGTTGATTTGGTCATCTTGAACGCTCCTGTCGTTCCCTGATACGAAGCATGATATCGGGTAACCTGCAAAGGGAGAAAGGATTGACCCTTACGCGGCGGATAGCAAAAAAGCGCATTGCATTGATTGAGACGAAGAATTACAGCGGGCAGATCTGGCAACTTGCACTAGTATGTAGATATCCAGACATCTGGTTCATCGGGCAATCCGGAGGACGTAACAAAAATGAAAATCGGTATCCCCAGGGAAATCTTCAAGGATGAGCGGCGTGTAGCAGCCACGCCACCGTCCGTTCACAAACTCATTGGCCTCGGTTACGAGGTGGTTGTTGAAGGCAACGCCGGTGAGGCGGCGAATTACTCGGATGCAGCCTACGAAAAAGTGGGCGCGGCCATAGCAGCCGATACCACGTCGCTGTGGCAGCAGGCGGACTTTATTCTGAAAGTTCGTGCGCCTGTGGAAAATCCCGCCCTTGGCAAACACGAAGTGGATCTGATGAAGGAAGGGGCGTTTCTGGTCAGCTATATCTGGCCGGCGCAGAATCCGCAGCTGCTGGAGAAGCTGGCAGCCAGAAAGATTACCGCCTTCGCCATCGACAGCCTGCCACGCATCAGCCGCGCCCAGAAGATGGATGCGCTCAGCGCCATGGCCAATATTGCCGGCTATCGGGCGGTGATTGAGGCGGCCAACAATTTCGGGCGCTTCTTTACAGGGCAGGTGACAGCGGCAGGCAAGGTTCCGCCAGCGAAGATCATGGTCATCGGTGCGGGCGTAGCCGGCCTTGCCGCGATTGGTGCTGCAAACAGTATGGGTGCCATCGTGCGGGCCTTTGACACCCGCCTGGAAGTGAAGGAACAGGTCGAAAGCATGGGCGCCGAGTTCCTGGAGCTGGATTTCGGTGACGAGGAAGGCAGCGGTGGTGGCGGCTACGCCAAGCAGATGAGCGACGAGTTCATCAAGGCGGAAATGGCGCTGTTTGCGGAGCAGGCGGAAGAGGTGGACATCATCATCACCACCGCGCTGATTCCCGGCAAGCCGGCCCCTAAGCTGATCACCGCCGACATGGTGAAATCCATGAAACCCGGCAGCGTGATTGTCGACCTGGCATCAGAGCGCGGCGGCAACTGCGAACTCACCGAACCCGGTGAGGTGGCCCACCACCATGGCGTCACGCTGATCGGCTACACTGATCTGCCAAGCCGCATGGCCAAGGTCGCCAGTGATCTTTACGCCACCAACCTGGTGCACCTGCTCACGGAGCTGACTCCTGAGAAGGACGGCACGCCACAGGTCGATATGGAAGACGATGTCATTCGTGGCCTGACGGTAGTGCACGAGGCCGAGATTACCTGGCCGCCACCCCAGCCGGAGGCGCCAGTCAGCACTGCACCACCGCCGGGGACCGAAGAACCGTCGGCTGCTGACAAAGCCGCAGCAAAGAAGCACGCAGATCGCCGCAGCCTGATCGGCAAGGGTGTTCTGCTGGTAGTGACAGCCCTGGCGCTCTACGGCGTTGGTGCCCACGCACCGGAGAGTTTCCTGCAACACTTCACAGTGTTCGTGCTGTCCTGCTTTATCGGCTGGCAGGTGATCTGGAACGTGACGCCTTCCCTGCACACCCCCCTGATGAGTGTGACCAACGCCATCAGCGGCATCATTGTGATTGGTGCCATTCTGCATCTGGCCCAGGCGGAGAATATTGCCGTCGGTATCATGGCCTTTGTCGCGGTGCTGATCGCCAGCATCAACGTGGGGGGCGGCTTCAGGGTCACCCATCGCATGCTCAAAATGTTCCGCAAGTAGGAGGCGCCCGATATGAGCACAGGATTGGTGAGCGTGGCCTACGTGGTCGCAAGTATCTGTTTTATTCTCAGCCTGGGCGGCCTCAGCCACCAGGAATCCGCACGGCGCGGTAACCTCTACGGGGTTGCCGGCATCATCATCGCGGTTGGAGCCACCCTTGCCAGCGTTGGCGACGGTGGTATCACTGCTATTGTGATTGCGGTGCTGGTGGGTGCCGGTATTGGTATTCCCATCGCCAACAAGGTGGAAATGACCCAGATGCCGCAACTGGTCGCCCTGCTCCACAGCTTTGTGGGCCTGGCGGCAGTTCTGGTGGGTTTCTCCGGATACATCGAGCCGTTGATCCCTACAACGGGCGCGGAACACACCATCAAACTGGTGGAAGTGTTTGTGGGTGTCTTTATCGGTGCGGTGACCTTTACCGGGTCGCTGGTGGCCTGTGGCAAACTCGACGGCCGCATCGACAGCAAGGCCCTTACCCTGCCCGGCCGGCACCTGATGAACCTGGCCGCCGTTATCGCCTGCGTATTCCTCGGTGCCTGGTTCCTCGGCACTGACAGCATGGCCCTGGGCATCATTGCCCTGATGTTGATGACGGTGATCGCCTCGGTACTCGGCATTCACCTGATCATGGCCATTGGCGGTGCCGACATGCCGGTAGTGGTGTCCATGCTCAACAGCTACTCCGGATGGGCAGCTGCCTCCATTGGTTTCATGCTGGGCAATGACCTGCTTATTGTCGTCGGTGCCCTGGTGGGCAGCAGCGGTGCCATTCTCAGCTATATCATGTGCAAGGCCATGAACCGTTCATTCATCAGCGTGATCCTTGGCGGCTTCGGGCAGACCAGCAGCAGCTCGGCCGCAGCGGATTCCGACCAGACGGTTCACGAATCCAGTGTCGATGATGTCTGTGAGGAACTGCGCAACGCAGACTCGGTGATTATCGTGCCGGGTTACGGCATGGCGGTGGCTCAGGCCCAGAATGGCGTCAGCGAGATGACCAAGATACTGCGGGACCGTGGGGTGAACGTGCGTTTCGGTATTCACCCCGTCGCTGGCCGCCTGCCGGGGCACATGAACGTGCTGCTGGCAGAGGCTCACGTACCCTATGACGTCGTGCTGGAAATGGACGAAATCAACGCCGATTTCCCGGAAACCGACGTGGTGCTGGTGATTGGAGCCAACGACACGGTGAATCCGTCTGCTGCCGAAGACCCCGGCAGCCCCATCGCCGGCATGCCGGTACTGGAAGTATGGAAGGCCCGGCAGGTGGTTGTTCTAAAGCGCGGCATGGCCACGGGTTATTCCGGCGTGGAGAACCCGCTGTTCTTCAAGGACAACACCCGCATGCTGTTTGGTGATGCCAAGGAGAGCATTGATAAGCTGGTGGGCGGCCTGCGGGGCTGATCCCCCAGACCGGCCTGTTCAGGCTTCTGCCTCCCTGGCAAAGAACCGTTCAATCTGCCGGGCATGGCTCTGGCCATCCCGGTAGCCCAT
>NZ_JAWLDU010000064.1:0-5911 GCF_041686475.1 Marinobacter sp. | reverse complement strand
TGTCGTAGTCCAGCGTATCCAGAAACATACCGTTGAACACATGGGCCAGCACCTGGGTCAGCGTCGGCATGCCTGGCTTCTCCGGGCGATCTGGTGGGCACATTGCGTTGGCACTGACACCAATCACCAGCACCTTGCTGGCGCCGAGCCGTAGCGCCGGGCTGATGTGAGCCATCTGCCGGGTAACGCCGTCGCCAAAATACTCACGGTTGATTTTCACCGGCCTGAACAGCGTGGGAATCGCAGACGAGGCCATGATGTGGTCTATCGCCAGTTCCGTGCGGGTGCCCCCGCGCTGACCCACCGACCAGCCCTTAAGCCCTTCTGCACCCTCGAAGAAACACACGTTCTGGCCAGTGGCGTAGCCACAGACATTCAGGCCGACTGCGTCGATATGACCATCGCGGATGGTGTTGCGGATGCTCTCAAAGTCAATTTCCTGCTGCAGCATTTTTCGCAACGGTGCATTATTCAGAAATGACACCGGCCCGCTTCCGATCGGCCGGCTGATCATTTTGCGGGCAATATCGCTGAAGCTGCGCATCAGGCTGATGGTATCGGCCCGAAACACCCGATCCATGGTCAGTTCCGACCAGATCTTTTCCAGGTGATCAATATTGTGGCGAAAAAGGCCCCGGTTACCGGCCACTGCCATAGCATTGATCGCGCCGGCGGAGGTGCCGATAATGACATTGAACGGGTGGTTCCAGTCCGGGTACATATCCGCGATGGCACGAAGCACACCGACCTGATAGGCCGCACGTGCGCCGCCTCCGGTGAGAATAACACCGTATTTTGTCATGCCTGGTTTCCGCAGTAGATCGTGCCCGCCATCAGGCCTGCTTGATCTTTCGCCGGCGCCTGCTGGCAAATGGATTATTAAAGCTGGAATCCTGGCCCTGCAACCTGGCTTCAGGATGGTTCTTCGTCATCAGCTCCTTGACCTTGGGGATGTGGTCCTTAGGCGCATCCACCATGATCAGGTACTTCCCTGCCTCAATATCCTGGTGGAACGGCTCAATACGATAATTTTCACCCTGGATACCGCCGAAACCACCAACCCAGGCCCCGGCCACAACAACAAAGATGAACAGGGCAATCCATGCGGCCGCGGGCATTGCAAGAACTTCCAGCAGCGCCATTGGAACGATAAAGGCCAGGGCCAGTACGAAGCCCGCTATCGCACCGCGCTCTACGTACCTGGGAAGATCCGTGCGATCCAGAATGGAAGCCGAATGCAGCTGATGAGTGTACAGGCCGGCTTCGTCTTTGCTGACAATATGAAATCGCCAATCGGTGACGCCATGCTCGTGGAGGTCGTCAGAAATTTCCTTGGCATTGTCAATCGAAGATACCAGGTAAAACAACCGAATCATGGTGTTTCTCCTCTCTTCGTCAGTCAGTAAGGCGTTCTTCTTATGACAATCTAGTTCAAAACCTCCGGTTTTACGTAATTCGGAGCGCGCTACCGGTCACTGGTTTAACTAACCGCTGAAATTCCGGACCAGCATCACCGGGCCTATCAACGCTATCGCCCAGGCAAACAGGGCGAGAAGCCCGTCTTTCGAAATCATCGCCAGGCCGAAAGTCATCAGGGCAAGGCCGGCAATACTGGCACTGAACGGTACAATTTCGGTTGCCGGCATAACCACAGCAATGACCATACACGCCATAGCCATCACATAGAGCCCGAACCCCTTGACCAACATGGTCAGTCGCGGGCGTATCAAACGGTCGATGCGACGGGCGGGCGGGCGCAGCAGCTCCAGACCCTGCACGAGCTTCTGACGCGGAACCTGGCGCTGAACCAGCCAATCGGGCAACCAGAAGTGCTTGCGCCCGATCAGCACCTGCCCCAGCGTCAATAGCGTGAGAAGCCCCATCAAGGTCGGCATACCCGGCATACCGCTGAGGGGTGTCACAAGAATGAGCCCCACCATAAGCACTACCGGGCCGAAGGTCCTGCGACCCACCGAGTCCATCATTTCCCCGATGGAAACGTGAGACCGATCGGCGGACCCGGCTTCAATCCGGTCCAGCAGCTCTTCTATATCCGCCGGTTCACGGCGATTGTCCATAGCCACTGTCTCCGGATAGTCCGACATCTATTCGGTGGTGTTGTAGACATAGGAGGACACGGTTCCATCCTGATTGAAACGCACTACGAGGTCAGTGGTTTCCGCGTCACCAAAGGCAGACCAGCGATACTTGCCGTAAGTCCAGGTGCGTTTGCCATCCTCAACCCCTGTGCGCCAGGGCTCGCCGAACATCTCCTGGATGTCGGAACGGGTAGTTTCGCCAATTTCGATCTGGTCGACGTTGTGGGTGGCAAAGTCCTGGCCTACCGTCGCGCAGCCAGCAACGATTGCCAATGTAAGTGTTACAAGAATGCTCCGGAATAATTGAAGCTGTGTCACATTCGTTCCCTCTAAGTAAAAGACTTATCCGCAGCATAACTCAAAGCGCGCAGATCATTGTCGCAATAAAGATTACGAAGTGATTGCAATCACGGAATGATTGGAATGACCGTACGGACGTTTGCCACCTCACCATCAATACTAAACTCAGACATCCCGCCCAGTTCGCTGGCTCGTGTTTGCATGTTGTTGAGGCCACGACCCCGAAGCAAGCCCTTATGCCGGGTAGACTGATCCACTCCATCGTTCACTAACGTTAGCTCCAGATAATTATCGTCTGACTTCAGATACACGCTGATACGGCGAGGGGATGCGTGCTGCAAGGCATTAGAAATTGCTTCAAAAAGAATCCGCCTGAGGTTGATCGCCTGCCTGACCGAGAATTGCAACGGAGCCGTGTTCAGTTGCTTGCTCCAGTCAAGATTCACACCCAGTGGAAAAAGGCGCTCCTCGGCCTCGGCCTGCCAGTCATCAATACAACCTGAGGCATCCTGGATCGCATCATTATCGATTGCCTTCATCGATTCCCTCAGAGATTGCAGGGCGTTTCGTGCCAGCGAGCCGTAGTAGTCGTCCGGTGCCTGCCTTAACAGAGACAGGAGCTGACCACCCACATCGTCGTGCAAGTCTCTGACAATCCGTTGCCGCTCCTGCTGCACGGCTTCCATTTCCGCCTGGTGTACACGCAAGATCCGGCGCGATACCTGAAACAGATTTTCTGCGTATTCCCGATCGTCTGTTGAGAACAGTCTTTTACCGCCATGCGCGTAGAAAAGCCTGAGGGCTCCATTGTGCTCAAGCAGGGGCACGTCCATCCGGGTCCCGTTCTCGCCAAGGCGTACTTCGGACACCCTGTTTTCAATCGGCTGGATCGAAGCAGGATCAAAGCTTCTTGTAAGGACTGATTGCCATGTGTCGTTTACTTCTCCCGATGGAACCGCACCAGCAATCTCTTCCACCATTCGGACCAATTGATGTTGGCGCCTTCCTTTGCCGCCAGTCAGCCCTTCCCAGGCCCATTGGCGCACAGGAAAGTACAACCAACCGACAAAAATCACGGCGCCCATCAATGCAACCGGAGGCTGAACCTTCAAGTATGCAATCAATGCCATGTCAACGAGAACAATGGAAAGGCCACCAAGAAACCAGATCCAGATCGTCAACCACCAGCGGTCTACCTGGAACAGACGATAACGGATGATACCCAGAGCAAAACCGACATAAAGCATCGAGGCAATGGCAACCAGGCCCCACTCCGGCAACAGTGGACTTCCGCGGACCGTGATTGGTATGTAGTAGGTCACCAGCCCGGTTCCCATGATGATAAAAACCGCCAGCAGCATCCATTTGAGGGCAGCGCGATCAACCGGGTAATTACGGGTTTTGCGCCATTGGACAAAAGCAATGGCGATGCCCGCTGCATACATGATGTACACCGGCAGAAAAAAGCTGTGCACGGGGAGATCAACCAACTGCTGCCATTCGTTCACCAGAACCAGACAAAAGGCGACAGTCAGATAAAGTTCCGGTGGGCGCCGGGTAATACACCCCGGAAACCTGGCCATCAGGGCGAGGATTGCGAACAGCATCACCAGCAGCGCTGCGCGGTTGCCCGCAGACAATGACGCCAGTGTTTCGCCAGACATGGCCAGCTCACGACAGACGTAGATACTGTTGAACAGGCAGGACACATAAAACCCGGCCGAGGAGAGGCACAGCATGCGTGCAGCACGCTCCCCGGGCCTTGCTGCGAAGACCGAGAGACCGATAGCCCAGACTAACAATCCGAACAGATTGAGCAGCCAGAAATCTGCGGGCAGGCTATCAAGCCCACGCCCCTTTGCCAGGCTGACCGGTACCCTGTGCTCCCCATCAACTTCCAGAGACGCACCCTCTGCGAGAACTTCAGTAATCTCTGTCGACCGCTCGAAATAATGTTTCTGAACATCGAAATGAGCAAACCCGGAGGGCTCCAGAGTCGGGTCAAAGCCTTCCAATGAGATACGGTCCCCGCGGTCGCTGATTATGGCTGTCAACCTGCTATCCTGGCGGACAGACCCGGCGGCGTGTTGAGGTTCATAAACCACGGAAACAATAGGGAAGCCGGATTCATTATCATAATCGACCCCCAGCCCCAGCCAGGGCTGTCTTTCTATAAATACCAGGGCAGACAGAATCAGCAAAAGCGCCAGCGCGGCCCCAGCTCCCATCAGGGGAAGCGGCGCGATTCTGGTGCCGTTAAAAACAGACTGGTAAGCCATGATCAGGAGCTGGGCGACCCGGGAACCAGGCCCAACTGTACCGCCCTCAGGGTTGCCTCTGCACGCCCGGAAACATTCAGTTTACGGTAAATCGATTTGGTGTGACTGGCAGCCGTGTTGGCAGACATATCCAGTAAACGGGCAATATCCGTTCTGCCCATGCCTTTTGCGAGCAGTTGGAGCACTTCCTGCTCGCGTTCCGAAAGAGGGTTATCTGAAGTGGCCGGGGTCTGCTCCGCATCCCTCTGAAAATGTCGCAGTATTCGCCGGGCAATGGTCGGGCTTAACGGTGGCTTCCCTTCCATGATGCCGGCGAGGCTGTCGATCATCGAGTTGGTAGGCTGGTCCTTGAGCAGGTATCCGTTGGCACCGGCCTTCAGAGCCTCGAAAAGATGACGGTCGTCATCAAAAATGGTTGCAACCACCAGGTAAGCCTCGGGCCGCTCTTTGCGCAGATGACTGAGAAGTGACATGCCGGAACCATCCGGCAGACTGAGATCAATCAGCGCCAGGGTGGGGAAAATATCCGGGAGCAGACGATGGGCCTGTTCCAGCGTGCCAGCCTGATAGATTTCCGGGCTTTGCATCGCTTTTTCAGCGATCGCCGCCAGCCAGGCACGGGTTTCCAGATGATCTTCAACAATCAACACCTGCTGCATCACACATCCTTTGCCCCGGCAACACTGCGGGGAAATTCTTTCCTTCAATGACCCAAGTGTAGAAGCAACAGGCATGGAAATTCAAAACAGGCCCCTTTGAAAGAGCTTCAAAAGGGGCCTGCCGGTTAACCGATCACTGCTGGCGCTGATAGCCAAAGTCGGTGAACAGCTGGGTATCCCGGAACTGCTCTTCATCCGGATTGGCCGCCGGATCAGTCAGTAGCAGGGTATTGCCGTCTATGCCGTAAAGATCGTAGACCTCAACACCGGAATCGTAAAACAGGTCCAGTTCATAGGCCTGCACCGATTGCGGTGAGTTATCAACTGGCTCACCCACCACATAGCTGAAGGGCTCGGTCGGCGTCGCAATGGGTTGTTCGCAGGCCTCGTTATCGAAAACCTCCCCAACCAACTCGCCCGATCCATCCGGGTTGAAGGTGTAGGCAAGGCTAGTCCACTGGCTGGATCCGGATTGTTCACACTCAGACATTGCCCAGGTACCGGTGATATCCGGTGCCTCTTCGGGTTCTTGCGGCGTGCTGGTATCCTCAATATATCCGCAGGCACTGACAGC
>NZ_JAWLDU010000063.1:10000-13970 GCF_041686475.1 Marinobacter sp. | reverse complement strand
AGCAATGGCCGGCACTCTTCGGTAAGCTGCAGCGCCCCATAACCCTCCGGGTCTGCCCGTAAATAGCCGTTGGCAACCAGTTGCCGGAACACCGATTTCCAGTCGTTGGCCGACAGTTCGGTGCCGATGCCATAGGTGGATACCGCCTGGTGCCCGAACTGAAGGATACGTTCGTTTTCAGAGCCACGAAGAACGTCAATAAGATAGGTAACACCAAAACGCTGGCCGGTTCTGAAGACGCAGGAGAGGGCTTTCTGGACCGCCACCTTGCCGTCCCAGGTTTCCGGCGGGTTCAGGCACGTATCGCAGTTGCCGCAGGGCTGTTCCAGAGTGTCACCGAAGTAGCGAAGAAGTACCTGGCGCCGGCAACTTGTCACCTCGCACAGGCCCAGCATGGCATCCAGCTTCTGGCGCTCCACCCGTTTGAACTGGTCGTTACCCATGGAGCCTTCAAGCATCTGGCGCAGTTTGATCACGTCCTGAAGGCCGTAGACCATCCAGGCTGTTGAAGGTTTGCCATCACGCCCGGCCCGGCCGGTTTCCTGGTAGTAGGCTTCCAGGCTTTTGGGCAGGTCCAGGTGGGCTACAAATCGCACGTCCGGCTTGTCGATACCCATACCGAACGCAATGGTAGCCACGATGATGACACCGTCTTCGCGCAGGAATCGTTCCTGATGCCGCGCCCGGTCCAAGGCGTTAAGCCCGGCGTGGTAAGGCAGAGCGGTGTAGCCCTTGCCGCTCAGCATCTTCGCAGTGGCGTCTACCTTGTTACGGGACAGGCAGTAGACAATGCCACAATCACCATCATGCTCTGCTTTAATAAAATCAAGTAATTGCTTGTTAGCATTGGTTTTAGGGGCAATTCGATATTGGATGTTAGGGCGATCAAAACCGCTGATGAAGTGACGGGCCTCCGTCAGCGACAGCCTTTCCGCAATTTCCTTTCGGGTGCGCTCGTCTGCAGTGGCGGTAAGCGCAATTCGCGGTATACCGGGGAATTCATGTGCCAGCCGGCTCAGTTCCAGGTAATCGGAACGGAAATCGTGCCCCCATTGCGAAACACAGTGGGCCTCGTCGATGGCGAACAGGGAAATGGAAGCGTGGTGCAAAAGATCCAGGGTGCGTGGCTGGATCAGACGTTCCGGCGCACAGTAAAGCAGGTCCAGCTCTCCGGTCATCAGCGCATTTTCGGTGTCACGGGCCTGTTCGTAATCCATGGTGGAGTTCAGAAAAGCGGCCCTTACTCCCAGTTCCTTCAGTGCAGCCACCTGATCCTGCATCAATGCGATCAGTGGAGAAATCACGATGGCCGTTCCCGCGCGCACGAGGGCCGGAACCTGGTAACACAGTGATTTACCACCCCCGGTGGGCATCAATACCAGTGCATCGCCGCCGTTCACCACTTCACGAATAATGTCGCCCTGCAAAGGCCTGAAAGTCTCATAGCCGAATACTCGGTGCAGGACTTCTTGCGGATCCTGGTCTGAAACGCGGGGGCGCTCTGTGCTTAACTGTGCAAAATCCATGACTTGGCCGGCGGTGTTGGTTGACGGTAAAAAGTGCCGATCTGGCAGGTTGTGCATGATACCAGAATCCCGTCACGGAATCGGCGGAGACAAACAAACCTTATTACGGCTACAATGCGGCTTTTTCTGCACCCAACAAACAGGATCTCCATGCAGGAATTTGATGCCATCCGTCCCTATTCGGACGAGGAAACCGGAACAGCAATCAACAAACTGGTTCGGGACCCGGAATTTCTGGACATGATCGGCCGCTTCAAATCGCCGACGCTGGCGAAATGGGCACCTGCCATCCTCAGGCTCTGGGTCAGACGCTGGCTTATAAACCATTTTGCCGGTATTGCGCGGGTTGATGATCTCCAGGCCCGGCTCTCGGGCTATGTCGGTGAACTGGTAGACAACACCACGACACGTGTTACCCACAGCGGCCTCGAAAACCTGAACAAACATTGCGCGCACCTGTTTATCTCAAATCATCGCGATATCGTGTTTGACCCCATGGTGGTGAACTACCTGCTGTTTGCCAACGGTTTCAAGACGACCCGGATTGCCATTGGTGACAACCTGCTGGCAAACCGGGTATTTGCCGAGATGATGAGGCTTAACAAGAGTTTTGTGGTTCGCCGCAATATGACCAGCCCGCGGGAAATGCGGGATGCCTACATCATGCTTTCTTCGTTCATCAACCACAGTATCGACAATAACGAAAGCATCTGGATCGCCCAGCGGGAGGGCCGTGCCAAGAGCGGTCTTGATTTTACCGACCCCGCCATCATCAAGATGTTCTACATGAGCAGGAAAAAGAGCGGGCTGGGGTTCGGCGATGCCATGAACCGACTGCATATTGTTCCGGTGTCCATCGCCTATGAATACGACCCCTGTGATATGGACAAGGCCCGGGAACTGGAAACCCGGGCCCGGACGGGTGAATACATCAAGAGAGAAGGCGAGGATACCGATCAGATTATGAAGGGCCTGACTGGATTCAAAGGGCACGTGCACGTGCACTTCGGGGCACCGATCGCCGACGCAGAGGAAAACCCGAAAGAACTGGCTGCGCGGATCGACCGTGAAATGCATGCGAATTACCACCTGCACACCTCGAATCTGGTGGCCTATCAGCAAAGAGGCATCCATCCGGATTCACACGCCACCCGTGAGAGCGTGAGTGACGCAGTGGTTACGGCTGAAGCCTGGTCCCCGGCGGAGATAGAGGCCGCCGAAGCCGAAATGGAGCGACGTCTGGACGCCTGTGACCCGGCGATTCGCCCCTACCTGCTGGACATGTATGCAAACCCCGTTGTGACCGCGTTAGAGGCCCACAATGGCAAACCGGATTCACCAACGGAACATTCCTGATACCCGAGGTATTTTGTGAGAGATCTTCAATACATTGAGGTGGAAACCAGACCTAACCCGACTGCCGCTGTGATCTGGCTCCATGGCCTTGGTGCCAGTGGCCATGATTTCGAACCGGTAGTGCCGGAACTCGGTTTGCCGGCAGATGCGGCGGTGCGTTTCATTTTTCCCCATGCGCCCAACCTGCCAGTGACAATCAATGGCGGTATGACCATGCCGGCCTGGTACGACATCAAGGCGATGGACATCGACCGAGTGGTAGATACCGATCAACTGCTGGCGTCGTCAGATGCCGTTGCACGACTGGTGGACCGGGAAATCGAGCGCGGAGTCAACAGCGAGAACATCATCATCGCAGGCTTTTCCCAGGGTGGGGCGGTGGCTTACGAGCTGGGCCTGAGCTATCCCCGGCGGCTGGGTGGTATTCTTGCGCTGTCAACCTACTTTGCAACCGCCAAAACCGTTGAAGTTTCGGAAGCCAACCGTGGCATTCCCATCAACATCTATCACGGCACCCATGATCCGATGGTGCCTGAATCCCTCGGCCGGCTGAGCGTTGACACACTGAAAAAAATGGGCTTTGACCCGTCCTACCAGACCTTCCCGATGGAGCACAGCGTGTGCCTCGAGGAAGTCCAGGACATTGGCCGCTTTATCCGCGAACACGTCCTGTAACTCATTGCCATGCAGGGGCTTCAGACCCAGAGCATGGCACCCATCTCCAGGGGATGGGTCAGAGCGTCGTGGTAGGGATACATTCTGAGCCTGAGTGTCTGGAGCCCCGGATAGGATGGCTGCAACTGTGTTGCGAATACGGTTCGGCCATCCTCTTCACTTTCCGGTTCCAGGAAAAAGCTTGGGGGGCCGGGGTTCTTGTGGCTACCGGTACATTCCGGGCTGACCAGGCATTCCACCCTTACATCGCCAGCACCCAGGCCGTTGAGCAATGCCTCGACCCTGATTTCTACAGAGCCGTCGTGGGGGCAGCGACAATCCACGCACCCGACTACACTGAGCTCTACGCCGGGCCAGGCGTCCCGTACTCGTGCTTTCCAGTCTGCAAGAGTGCTGGCAAGCTCACCGCCATC
>NZ_JAWLDU010000063.1:7546-9900 GCF_041686475.1 Marinobacter sp. | reverse complement strand
ACAATCCACGCACCCGACTACACTGAGCTCTACGCCGGGCCAGGCGTCCCGTACTCGTGCTTTCCAGTCTGCAAGAGTGCTGGCAAGCTCACCGCCATCTGCCATAAGCCGGGCACCCTGCCTGGACGCTGTCTGGTAGTACTTGGTGACGTAGTCCATCACCATACGCTGGCTGTTAAACTGCGGCGTGATGGTCTTCATCGAGGCCTTGGAACGTTTTACCCAGCCCTTGGAATAACCCTGGGAAGCGCGCTCGTAATAAAGCGGCACTACCTCGAACTCCAGTAGATCCAAGAGATCGCGGGCTTCCTCCTGATTGCGGAATTCGGCATCCAGCCCGGTGTCCCTCGGCGGAATCGCCCAGCCATTCCTGCCGTCGTACCCCTCGCCCCACCAACCATCCAACACACTCAGGTTCAGGGCACCGTTCAGGGCGGCTTTTTCGCCGGAGGTACCACTGGCTTCCTTGGGATATTCCGGGGTATTCAGCCATACATCCACGCCACTGAGCAGGCGCCTTGCCATGGCCTGGTCGTAGTCCTCAAGCAGAATCAAGTGGCCCATCAGGGCGGGATGCATGGAAAGGTCGTGGATCACTTTGATCAGCTGTTGACCGGGCCTGTCCTGAGGGTGGGCCTTGCCGGCAAACACCAGCACTACCGGACGATCCTCGTTGGTGATGATCTGTTCCAGCCGGTCAAGATCGGAGAAAATGAGGGTGGCGCGTTTGTAGGTGGCAAACCGCCGGGCAAAACCGATGATCAGGGTGTCTTTTTCCGGAGAGACCAGCGGGCGGGTCATCCGTTCCGTGACTGAGTGGCCGGTGCCATTGCGTTTATGCTGGCGTTCAAGGCGACGAACAATGTATTCGCCCATCTGCTGCTTGAGTGCCTTGTGGACACTCCAGTAGTGATAGTCCGGAATATCGTCGATAAATTCCCAGAATTCAGGGTTTCTGAGCTCGCTCTTCCAGGTAGGCGCCTGGATATCGAACAGGCTGGACCATTCTGGCGCCAGAAAGGTGGGTACGTGTACGCCATTGGTGATGTACCCGAGGGGATTTTCCGCCGCCGGCACCTGGGGCCAGATATCACCCTCCATGCGCGACGCCACACCACCATGGATGCGGCTGACACCGTTGTGAAAGCGGGATCCGCGCAGGCCAAGGCCGGTCATGTTGAAAGTGTCTTCCTCGCCCTTGGCACCCAGGGCAAATACCTTCTCGAAATCCAGCCGGGATTCGTCCAGGTACCTGCCCAGGGCATGCTCAAACAGGCCTCTGGGAAAGATGTCGTGGCCGGCTGCAACCGGTGTATGGGTGGTGAACAAAGTAGCACTGGCGACTGCCTCCAGCGCGGCCTCGAAATTCAGCCCACTGGCCATGATCCGCCGGCAACGCTCGAGTATCTGAAACGCGGCATGGCCTTCGTTGATGTGCCAGACGGTCGGATCAAGCCCCAGAGCTTCAAGTACGCGGGTTCCCCCGATACCCAGAAGCATTTCCTGGCTGATTCGAGTGGATTCGTCGCCGCCATAAAGTTGCAGCGTCAGCTCCTGGTCTTCGGGGCTGTTTTCCTCAGTGTGACTGTCCAGCAGGTACAGCCGAATATGGCCCACCCGCGCTTCCCAGACGCGGGCCACCACATCACGACCCGGAAAGGGCACGGATACCTTTAATACCTCGCCGTCTTTTTCGACCGGTGTAATTGGCAATTCATCACTGGAATGGGACTGGTAGCGGGCAATCTGTTGCCCCAGAGCGTCGATGCTCTGGATGAAATAACCCTGCTGGTAAAGCAGGCCGACGGCAACAAAGGGCAGGGCGAGATCACTGGCCGCTTTGCAGTGGTCTCCTGCAAGAATGCCAAGGCCGCCAGAGTAGATGGGAAAGCTCTCGTGAAAGCCGAATTCGGCGCAGAAGTACGCCACCAGTGCCGTTTCCGGGTCCAGCTTTTCGGTTACCTCCGGCCCGGGGCCCGCCTCCAGGTAGGCATCGTAACTGCTCAGTACTCGGCGATATTCCGCCAGGAACGCGCGGTCTTCGGCCGCCTCATCCAGCCGGTCCTGGGCGACACGGCGCAGAAACAGCTTGGGGTTATGCTCGACTTTCTGCCAGAGCCGCAGGTCAACCCGGGCAAACAGGCTGCGCACCCCGTGATCCCAGCTGTAGAACAGATCATTCGCCAACTCTTCAAGACGCGCAAGAGCCTCGGGGATAAGCGGGTGGGCCTCAAGTCGGAATTCTGTTGCCTTGTGCATGTCAATTATCTCCGGGCGGGCACACGCTCGCGTTAATCCAGCTGTTGATGTTCACGCTCTTTCAGAATGCTCTGGTAAAGCTCGCCGTAGTTGCG
>NZ_JAWLDU010000063.1:0-7446 GCF_041686475.1 Marinobacter sp. | reverse complement strand
GTGCCATAACGCAGGCTGTACATCTGGTTCAGCCCGCAGGGCTCGAAGCGCGACGGCATCAGGAACATGTCGCATCCGGCGGTGATGCGATGGGACAGTCCCTCATTGTAACCCAGCGTCAGCGACATCTGGCCGGGCCATTCCCGAGCCAGCTGTTTCAGGGGCTCCTCGTAACGGGCTTCACCAGAGCCGAGCAGCACCAACTGACAGCCCCGCTCCAGCAGTGTGGGAATCACCTCAATCAGCCAGTCCACGCCTTTTTGCTCCACCAGGCGGCCGATAAAACCGAGCAGGGGGCCGCCGTCCACTTTTAGCCCCAGTTCCCGTTGCAGCTGGGCCTGACATTGTGCCTTGTTCTTGAGATGATCGAGCCCGTAGCGGAAAGCCAGTTCAGGGTCTTCTTCCGGGTTCCAGACACGGGTATCAATGCCGTTGAGGATGCCGGTCAGGCGGTCCTTCCGGTGACTGAGAACGCCATCCAGGCCGTGCCCGTATTCAGGGGTCTGGATTTCCCGGGCATATTCGGGGCTGACGGTGGTGATCCGGTCACTGAACACAAGGCCGCCCTTGATAAATGACAGCTGGCCGTAGAATTCCAGCAGGTCCCACCGCCACAGGGAATCGGGCAGACCCAGGGAGCGGAAGGTTTCCTGGGGAAAAATGCCCTGATACGCCAGGTTATGAATGGTGAATACGGTGCCCGGACGATGGGGATAATGTTCCAGGAATACCGGAATGAGTGCCGTCTGCCAGTCGTTGCAGTGGACGACATCCGGTCGCCAGCTCAGACCCGCCTCGCCGACCGCCATCATGGCGCCGACTTTGCAAAACAGCTCGAACCGGTGGGCGTTGTCCCACCAGTCCCGGCCTTCCTCGTTCTGGTAGGGGTTTCCCGGCCGATCAAACAATGGCGGGCAGTCCATCAGCCAGAGTGTGACCGCGGTACCCGGCAGCCGGGTCTGCCAGAGACTGACTTCGTATTGTCCGATTCTGAACCGAACTTTTCTGCGGGAACCGGCCTCTCTTGCGGCCTTGACGGCTCCAGGGTATCCGGGCAGGAGAATATGGACGTCGTATTCCAGCCTGCAAAGGGCCTCGGGCAGGCTTGCAGATACGTCTGCAAGACCTCCGGTTTTCACCAGTGGGTAAACCTCACTGGTGGCGAATAAAACCCGGATCATAAGCCTGGCCTCAGAACAATCGCGCCTAACGGCGGCAGGGTCAGCTCCATGGACCAGTCGCGATTCATCCAGGGTTGTTCCTCTGCCTGTATCGGCAACGGATTGCCAAGATTACTGCCGCCGTAGTATTCGGAATCGGAATTGAAGATTTCCTGCCAGGTTCCCCCCCGGGGCAGTCCGATGCGATAGTGATGTCGGGGCAATGGCGTGAAATTAACCACAATGACAGAGGTTTCGCCTTTTGCTGAACGCAGGAAACTGATCACGGACTGGGGTGAGTCATGACAATCGATCCACTCAAAGCCCTGCGGTCTGAAACACTCGCCATGCAGCGACACTTCGCGGCGATAGAGACCGTTCAGATCCTGCACCAGCTTTTTGATGCCCTGGTGCCCGGGCTCCGCCAGCAGGGACCAGTCCAGCTCCCGGAATTCGCTCCATTCCCGTCGCTGGCCGAATTCGCCACCCATAAACAACAGCTTGGCCCCCGGATAGCCGTACATGTAGGTAAGCAGCAGGCGTAACGACGCGCGCTGCTGCCAATCGTCGCCGGTCATTTTGTTGATCAGGCTGCCCTTGCCATGCACTACCTCGTCATGGGACAGGGGAAGCAGGAAATTCTCGGTGAAGGCATAGATAAGGCCAAACGTCAGCTTGTCATGGTGGTATTGTCGATAGACCGGATCCTGGCGCAGATAATCCAGGGTGTCGTGCATCCAGCCCATGTTCCATTTCAGATTGAAGCCAAGGCCGCCGATTTCCGGAGGTCGGGTAACCCGTGGCCAGGAGGTGGATTCTTCTGCACACACCAGGGATCCCGGGAACCGGCTCTGGCAGACGCGGTTCAACTCCTGCAGAAAATCGATGGCTTCGAGATTTTCATGGCCGCCATGAACGTTGGGAAGCCATTCGCCTTCCTGACGGGAATAGTTGAGGTAAAGCATGGAAGCCACGGCATCCACCCTCAGGCCATCGATATGGAAGGCATCAAGCCAGAACAGGGCGCTGCCAATGAGAAAATTCCTGACTTCGTGGCGCCCATAATTGTATATCAGGGTTCCCCAGTCCTGGTGGCGGCCCTGGCGGGGATCTTCGTGCTCGTACAGCGCGCTGCCATCAAACCTGGCTAGGGCGTGCTCATCGGTAGGGAAGTGCCCAGGAACCCAGTCCAGAATAACGCCAATGTTGTTCTGGTGGCACTGGTCCACCAAATAGCGCAGGTCGTCCGGTGTACCGAAGCGGCTGGTGGGTGCGTAGTAGCCGGTGGTCTGATAGCCCCAGGATTCATCCAGCGGGTGTTCGGTGACTGGCAAAAGCTCAATGTGCGTGAAGCCCAGCTCCAGAACGTAGGGAATCAGCTGATCGGCAAGTTCGCGATAGGTCAGCCAACGCCCGGAGCCATGATGGCGCCAGGACGCGGCATGGACCTCGTAGATTGAAATAGGGGACTCCTGCCAGTTCCAGTGGCTCCGCCTGGACAGCCAGTCACCATCATTCCAGCAGAAGTGGCCGCGCTCAGTCACTATCGCGGCGGTTGCTGGCCTCAGTTCAAAGGCCTGGCCATAGGGGTCAGTTTTCAGCAGTTGGTGGCCGGCCTCGGTGGTGATCGAGAACTTATAGCAGTTTCCGCTGCCGACGCCCGCGATGAAGCAGGACCACACGCCTGTGTAGTCATGGGAACTCATTGGGTGGATGCCCGGATCCCAGGCATTGAAATCGCCAACGACACTGACTTCCCGCGCATGTGGAGCCCAGACCGCGAACCGAACACCCTCGGTTCCCCGACTTTTGCAGACATGAGCGCCAAGAACATTGTAAATGTGCCAGTGACATCCTTCGGTAAAGAGATGAAGGTCGTAATCACTCAGCGTTGGGCTATCCATAGACCTTACTTTCCTGACCAGATGAAACGTCTATCTATTGAATATTACGAGCTTGGTTTTAAAAATGACTCATGACAATTTTACGTCATAATTACATGATAGTGTTTTAATGGGTTTAAAGGCGTCAAATTAATGGAAATCCCTACCGTAGAACAACCGGGCGCAGGGAAATTGTTTTGAGGGAGATAACAATGGATACAGCCAAACGTTATGTCAGTCGTCTTACTCGCCAGACTCTTGCACTAGTGCTTGCAGGAGGTCGCGGCTCGCGCCTGCACGAACTAACTGATTGGCGTGCCAAGCCAGCGGTTCCGTTTGGTGGCAAGTTCCGGATCATCGATTTTCCACTGTCGAATTGCATCAATTCCGGCATCGGTCAGGTCGGTGTGATCACCCAGTACAAATCCCACTCGCTGATCCGGCATATTCAGCGAGGCTGGGGCTTTATGCGCGGCGAACTGAACGAATTTGTCGAATTGTGGCCTGCACAGCAGCGCATCGAGACCTCCTGGTACGAAGGCACCGCGGACGCGGTCCTGCAGAATCTTGATATCATCCGAAGTCACAACCCAGAATATGTTCTGGTTCTTGCCGGCGATCATATCTACAAAATGGACTATGGTACCATGTTGGCTGCCCATGTTGAGAGTGAAGCCGATATCACCGTTGGTTGCATTGAGGTTCCGGCCGAGGAGGCGTCGGCGTTTGGAGTCATGTCGGTAGACGATGACCTCAAAGTTACTGAATTTTTTGAAAAACCTGAGAATCCACAACACATGCCCGGCAAGCCCGGTACAGCATTAGCCTCCATGGGCATTTATGTGTTTAGCACTGAGGTGCTTTTCGACGAGTTGATGCGTGATCACGAGAGGGATGGCAAATCGTCCCACGATTTTGGTCATGATATTATTCCTTCGGTGATCAAACGTCGGTGTGTGGTGGCGTTTCCATTCCAAGATCCGGTACAGAACAAGCCTGCCTATTGGCGAGATGTGGGAACGATTGATGCCTTGTGGCTGGCCAACCTCGAGTTGATTGGCGTAAATCCTGAAGTAAACCTCTACGATTACCACTGGCCCATCTGGACTTGCCAGGAACAATTGCCACCCGCCAAGTTTGTATTCGACGACGACAATCGTAGGGGTATGGCAGTGGACTCCATGGTCGCTGGAGGTTGTATCGTTTCGGGTTCTATAGTGAAGCGTTCCCTGCTGTTCTCGCAGGTCAGGGTGCATTCCTTCACTGAGGTATCAGACTCGGTCATCTATCCGGATGTCGAGATCGGTCGGTACTGCCAGATCCGCAATGCGCTCATTGATCGTGGCTGCCGGATTCCGGAAGGTTCACGTATCGGATTCGATAAAACAGAAGACCAAAAACGGTTTCGTGTTTCTCCCAAGGGGATTGTGCTGATCACACCCGAGATGCTCGGGCAGGATTACCCTCATGGCCTCTGATACAAAAACTCCGGTTGTCCTCTGCTGGCATATGCATCAGCCATCCTATCAGGATATGCGGACAGGTCAGTTCCTGTTTCCCTGGGTGTACCTGCACACCATCAAGGACTACAGCGACATGGCGGCGCACTTGGAGCATGAGCCCGAGGCAAAGGCAGTGGTGAATTTCGCACCGATCCTGCTTGAGCAGATCGAAACCTATCTGGTTCAGATCGAACGGTGGCGCATCGGCGCCGGGGAGATAGGCGACCCGCTGCTTGCTGCTCTGGTGGCG
The DNA here is from genome assembly GCF_041686475.1 of Marinobacter sp. GTDB lineage: Bacteria > Pseudomonadota > Gammaproteobacteria > Pseudomonadales > Oleiphilaceae > Marinobacter. The sequence goes on along the minus strand of NZ_JAWLDU010000063.1, from coordinate 2,651 downwards.
GATGAGCTACCGGAGACCGGAACGCCTGCCTACCTGGGGCTGGTTGAAAAATGCTTGCGGGCCAACCCTGATCGGATCATCAGCCGTTATCCCACTTTCGCACGACTAGCTGAGATGGCCGATATCTACCGGGAAAAACCGGAATTGCAACGTTATATTTCCAGCCGTTTCCTGTCGGACCTGCTGGTCTGGTATCACCTGGGCTGGATGGGCGAAACCATACGTCAGAAAAACCAATGTATTCAGAGCCTGCAGGAAAAGAGCCATAACTTCACAATAGATGACAGGCGGGCACTGCTTGATGTTATTTTCGATGTCCTGTCCGGCATCGGGCCCAGATACCGGCATCTGGCCCAGAAAGGTCAGGTGGAGCTGTCTGTCAGCCCCTATACCCATGCCATGCTACCATTGCTGCTGGATCTACAATCTGGCCGGGAGGCGATGCCGGATATTGCTTTGCCGGTCCACAGCCATTACCCCGACGGCAAGGAGCGGGCGGACTGGCAACTCCAGCAGGCAAAAAAGGTTTTCCGGCGATTTTTCGGCATAGAGCCTGCCGGCTGTTGGGCGTCGGAAGGTGGCCTCAGCCAGACCACGCTCGGGCTACTTGACGAGCATGGCTTCCGCTGGACCGCCAGCGGTGATTCCGTGTTACACAACAGCCTCAACCTGGCGCGCGAAGCGAACCCGGAGCTACCGGATACCAGCATACATAAGCCTTATACCTTCGGTGACTCCGCAGCCAGTGTTTTCTTCCGGGATGACGGACTCTCTGATCTCATCGGCTTCACCTACGCTGACTGGCACGCCATGGATGCAGTCGGCGACCTGGTCCACCATATGGAAAACATTGCCCGGGAAGGCCAGGGCAAGTCCCACCAGGTAATATCCGTCATCATGGATGGCGAGAATGCCTGGGAATACTACCCGGAAAATGGCTTTCACTTTCTGGACGAACTGTACCGGGTACTTGCTCACCACCCGACATTGCAACTGTCTACCTACAGCGAATTGGTTGCAGACCCGGTGGCCGAACCGGACCGTCTCCCCCATCTGGTGGCAGGCAGCTGGATCTATGGCACCTTTTCAACCTGGATTGGCGACCCAGACAAGAACCGCGCGTGGGATCTGCTTTGTGAGGCAAAGGTTCATTACGATCGGGTGATGTACAATGGCCGCCTCAATTCAGAGCAGAAGGAGTCTGCCAGGCAGCAACTGGCTATCTGCGAAGGATCGGACTGGTTTTGGTGGTTCGGAGATTACAACCCGGCCCAGATCGTGGGTGATTTCGAACGTTTATACCGCAGGCACCTGGTCAACCTGTACAAGCAGATAGACTACCCGGCACCGCCCTCAGTATTCAAGCAACTGAGTCAGGGCAACGGCGAACCTGCGCGGGGCGGCACTATGCGGCCCGGCCATGAAGCGGATGGTCCGGTATGACTTCGAGCAGCCCCGCGGATCTGTTTAGCACCCGGCGGGCCGGTATCCTGCTTCACCCAACCAGCCTTCCAGGTACCTGGGGAGTTCTCGGGGATAGCGCCCGTAAGTTTGTGGACTTTCTGGCGGACAGTGGCTTGAGCCTCTGGCAAACACTTCCTATCGGGCCAACCCACGGAGACCTGTCACCCTATCAGTCTCTGAGTGCCCATGCCGGTAATCCTGATTTCATGGATCTATCCGAGCTCTTGAATATGGGTCTCCTGGCAGAGGCCGAACTGGTGCAACCGGGTGCCGACGCGCGTAAAAGTCTGTTGGCGTTGGCAGCACACCGCTTTTTCAACAATGAAGGTGCAGGCAGTAACGGGATCGACCAGGCTGGTTTTCAACGCTTTCGGGCGAACAATGATTACTGGCTGGATGAATTCTGTCTTTTCGTCGCGATTCGGGAGGTACAGGAAGCGCAGCCATGGCTTCGGTGGCCGGAAGCCCTGAGAGACCGGGAAGCTGCCGCACTCCAGGATTTTATTGAACAGAATCAGTCCCGGCTTGCTAGAATCCGGTTCGAACAGTTTCTGTTCCATCAACAGTGGCAGGCCCTTCGCGACTATGCCCGTAACAAGGGTGTATTGCTCTTTGGAGACATCCCGATTTTCGTTGCACACGATAGCGCCGATGTCTGGGCCAATCGACACTTGTTCAAACTGGACCAAAAGGGGGACCCCACAGTGGTGGCCGGTGTTCCGCCGGACTATTTCTCGCCGCACGGCCAGCACTGGGGCAATCCGCTCTATAACTGGGAGGCCATGGCCGGAGATGGCTATCAGTGGTGGCTGGAACGGCTTGAGAGCCAGCGCCACCTGTTCGACCTGATCCGTATTGATCATTTCCGCGGGCTCCAGGCCTATTGGGAAATCCCAGCAGAAAAACCGGAACCCATACACGGATATTGGGTACCCGGTCCGCGGGGCCCGTTTCTTGAGGGCTGCTTCAACCAATTTCCGTACTTACAACTGGTTGCCGAAAACCTGGGCACTATTAGTGAAGACGTGGAAGAACTTCGCAAACGATTCCGGCTGCCGGGGATGACAGTGATGCAATTCGGCTTTGATGGCAGCCCCGACAACCCCCATCTGCTGAACAATCATCATCCAAGGGATCTTGTATACACCGGGACACATGACAACGACACCACCATGGGCTGGTACCAG
>NZ_JAWLDU010000018.1:35313-53789 GCF_041686475.1 Marinobacter sp. | reverse complement strand
ATGATAATCCCGCCACAAACGATCAGCCCTGTCAGGTAACTTGTCAGCATTCTGTCCTCCCTAATAGGCTGAAAGCTTAACGGGGCCCAGCTATACTTGAAAATCAAAATCTTATATTGCCGCCTCTCCTCATGCGGCAACAGCCAGCAGACAACTTCGAAAACCGCACAACCGGAGAGCGGATTGCTCCATGGATGAAGTAACGAGCCAGTTTATCGTCAACAACCAGACCACCCTGAACCTGGCCATTGCCCTGTTGCTGGGGGGCGTCATCGGTCTGGAGCGTGGCTGGGACGCCCGGGAGCAGGCGTCCGGTGAGCGTATTGCCGGCATTCGCACCTTTGCCCTGATTGGCCTGCTTGGAGGTGTCGCCGCGCTACTGGCAGAAGAGGTCACCGAATGGGCGTTTCCGGTATTGCTCGTCAGCGTGGTGGCCGTTGCCCTGGTGGCTTTCAGTGAACGTCTGTCCCATATCCGCAACTTCAGCATCACCGGTACCATCGGCATGGTACTCACATTCTGTTATGGCGCGATCGCAGTGGCCGTGGACCCCGCCATCGCCACTGGCGCTGCGGTGGTTACCGCGCTAATTCTGGACAACAAAAAGGAGATTCATGGGCTGGTTGAAAAACTCCAAGCGCATGAGCTGGACGCAGCGCTGAAACTGCTGGTTATTTCAGTGGTGATGCTGCCACTGCTACCCAATCAGGACCTGGGCCCCGGCGGTGTCCTCAATCCCCGGGAAATCTGGTGGATGGTGGTGCTGATTGCGTCGGTGTCCTTCGTCGGTTACTTTGCCATCCGGCTGGCCGGTACCAGCAAGGGTATTCTGTTTACCAGCCTGTTCGCGGGGCTGAGCTCGTCAACGGCACTGACGCTCCACTACGCCCGGCAATCCAATCTCTCGCCGGACGTCAGTCCACAGTTTGCCAGCGGTATTCTTATCGCCTGCGGCACCATGTTCCCCCGCATCCTGATTTACTGCGCCCTGATCAATCCGGCGCTGTTACCGAGGCTGATATGGCCAGTGGCAGTAATGACGATTCTTCTTTATTTACCGGCGCTCATTATCTGGCAGCGCAATCGGGGTCGCCTGGAAGTGAGCCGCCCGGAACTGACCCAGAACCCGCTGGACCTGAAATCGGCCCTGGTCTTCGGTGCGTTACTGGTGGCCATCCTGCTGCTGGGTGAATTCCTTCAGGAGTGGCTGGGAGACCTGGGAATCTACATGCTGGCAGCCACATCCGGCGTTGCAGACGTCGACGCCATCACCCTATCCCTGACACGGATGTCCCAGGATTCCCTGGCCCTGCAAACGGCCGTCATCGGCATCGTCATTGCAGCGGCCACCAACAACCTTGTGAAAGCGGGTATTGCCGGTGCCATCGGCCAGCGGGCGCTGGGCAAGCGCGTTGCAGGCCCCATGATTCTGTCCCTGATTGCGGGGCTGACCGTCGCCTGGCTGCAGTAACGCCGGTTACCGTGCCCGCCGGAAAGTCAGGTTATAGCGACAGACGCCGGTCAATGGGTGATCGGCGGCCTTAAGCGTTAACACACCATGGTAGCGAAGCCGCGCCGGGCCGCCCCAGACCACCACGTCGCCATGCTCCAGGGGCACACGCTCGGGCCGGTCACCGCGGCGCAGGCCACCAAACTGGAAAGTCGCAGGTACACCCAGCGATACGGAGACTATCGGATGACCGAAGTCGTCCTCGTCCTTGTCCTGGTGGAGTCCCATTTTTGCGCCTCGTAAATAACGGTTAATCAGGCAGGAGTCCGGCTCAAAACCGCCATATCCCGCGGTTTCAGCCGCGTCTTTTGCCAGTTTGTGAAACACCTCCGGCATAGACGGCCAGGGATCCCCGGAAACCGGATCCTGCTGCTGATACCGATAACCCCGAGCATCCGTTACCCAGCCCCAGTCGCCACAACAGGTCATGGCGACAGACATGGTGTGGCCACCCGGCGTCTGCATCTGGCGGAATGGCGCCTGTGCCGCCACCTGCTCAATCTCGACAAGCAGTTCACTGCCACAGGCGCTGGCAAACCGGCGAAGCACCAGGGCCCCCTCGCAGATGGGCTCAGCCCAGGGTTCTGCCGGAGATTGATCAAAAAGGTCCATGGTCATGCTGTTTTCACCCCCGTATACTTTGCGCAGTTTTACACACTTGAAAAGGACACTCACATGTTCGGCCTGTTTATCGGCGGTTTGATCGGCTACCTGTTTGGCCGCTTCCCCGGATTACTGATTGGTGCTGTTGCGGGTGCGATGCTCACCCGTTATATCAAGAGCCGCCTGTTTCAGAAACTGCGCAATGTGCAGACGGATTTTCTGGAGTCCGTATTCGCAGTGATGGGCGCCCTGTGCAAGGCCGATGGCGTCGTTACCCGCGACGAGATCCGGGTCGCTGAAGCCATGTTCGACCGTTTCCGGCTTTCTGGTGAACATCGGGAGCGCGCCAAGGACGCCTTCAACCGCGGCAAGGCCGACGATTTCGACCTGGACGCCGAACTGCAGCATTTCCTGAGAGTAAGCGGTGGTCAGCCTTCGCTGCTACAGATGTTCCTGCAGGTTCAGGTGTCGGCTGTGGCGGCCGATGGCGTAGTACATCCTGCCGAGCATGAAATGCTGGTACGTATCGCCCGTGGTCTTGGGTTGCCAGAAGCCCAGGTTGACCAGCTGGAAGCCATGCTGCGAGGAGGCCGTGCGGGGCAGGCCGGCGCTTCTGGCCAGGCCTCATCCGCCAGCCAGATCGATGATGCCTACAAGGCATTGGGTGTGCCTCCATCGGCAAGTGACGCGGAAATCAAGAAGGCCTATCGCAAGCTGATGAGCGAAAACCATCCGGACAAGCTGGCCGGCCGTGGCATGCCTGAGAGCATGCGGGAAATGGCGGAAGAGCGCACCCGGGAGATCAGCCATGCCTACGATGTCATCAAGGAAGCACGTAAGTAGCCAGAGCGCAGAACCAGTGGCTCGGCAAATGTGTCCAGATTATCCAGGAATTCCATTAAATTCACTTATTGTGCTGACTTAAAACCTGATTCTTACTTTTTGTGCCGGCAACCATTGTCCAGGCCCGAAAAGCCGAACCCCATATCCATGGCGTGTGGACAGGGCAAGGGCGCGGTGCCACTATATGAATCAGGAGAGAGGGACGATCTGGACAAACCGGACACCAGCACCCAAAACTGAAAACCAGATTCTATGCAGGATACTGATACCTTTGTGAATTTTCACAAAGCGCTTATAACGCTAAGCCATAGCGCGACCTTCATCAGCCGGGAGCGGAACAAGAAGCTCGAGGCGCTGACAGACCTGTGCGCGGAGTTGCTGCATGTTGACCGGGTCAGTATCTGGCAGTTTCCGGAACAGCGTGACCGTATCGAAGCGGAATGGTTACACACCCCTGAGCAGGTAACCGGGAATGCACCCATCCTTCACAAGGCCGGTAACCCTGCTTGTTTCTCTGCACTGGAAAGCGAGAGAATTTTATCCGTACCCGACGCACAGGCCGACCCGCGCACCCGTGGTTTTACGCCTGATTACCTCGGCCCAAAGGGCATACACTCCATGCTGGATGCGCCGATCTTTGACGGCGCCAGGCTCAGCGGCGTGGTCTGCCTCGAGTCGACGGCCTATCGACAGTGGACCCTGCCGGAAATATCATTCGTTGTCGCTATCGCAGACACTGTCAGCCTGATGAACACCCATGAGGCCTGGCTCGATTCCAAGCAGGCACTGGAATATGCCACCCGTTATGACTCAATGACGGGGCTGCTGAACATCAAATCCCTGAGGGATCGTATCAGCTACCTGATCGACAAGCTTGAAAGCCGCGGGCTCGGCAGTCTTGCCCTGGTGTGGGTCGATGTGGACCGGCTGAAGTCCATCAACGACGGGCTGGGTTCACAGGTCGGCGACAGTGTCATTGAAGAGATTGGACAGCGCCTTAAGAAGATCAACGTGCCGGGCAAGGACCTGCTTGCCCGGATAGGGGGCGATGAATACGCACTCATCATTCGCAACCAGACCCACCCGGACACACTGGATAAAACAGCTGCAAAAATCCGGCATGAAATCGGCAAACCGATCCGCCTGAACGGACACTCGATCACCGTGGGGGCCAGCCTTGGCATCTGCTACCTCGCCGACGACTGCGACTCAACCGAAGACCTGCTCCGTGGTGCTGAAGCGGCGATGTATAACGCCAAAAACGAGGGCCGTGGCCGAACCTGTTTTTTCGATTCAAGATTCCATATAAGTGCCCGCTCCCGTTTCGAGTTGGAGAATGAACTGCGCACGGCGATAAAAGAACAGAAACTCGAGGTGTTCTATCAGCCAATAACCAAAGCCGGCGGAGCCAGCATGGAGTCGGTCGAGGCCCTGGTACGCTGGCAGCACCCTCAGCGGGGTCTCCTGTCGCCCATCGAGTTTCTCGACATCGCCAGAGGCGGCGGCCTGATGTACGACCTTGGGGAATGCGTGCTGCGCCGTGTTTGCGAACACCGGCAACAGGCCAGGGCGCAGCGGATCAACCTACCTGTTGTGTCAGTAAACCTGGCGCCCGAGCAGGTTCTGGTCGCAGAGCTTCCCGGACTGATCAGAACCGTCTGTGCCGAATACGACATCCCTGTTAACACCCTTCATTTCGAGGTGACCGAAGACGCCATTCAGGGAGACGTCAGCGCAGTCACAAGCATTCTTGAGGAGCTGGTTGCTGACGGTGCACAACTGTCCATTGATGACTTCGGTACCGGTTATTCGTCCCTGTCACGGCTCAAGGGCCTGCCGTTTTCACGCATCAAGATTGATCGCTCGTTCATCGGCAATATCCCTGATGACGAAGAGGATTGTGCCATCATCCTGTCCATTCTCGCGCTTGCGAAAGGTCTGGGACTGTCCGTCGTCGCCGAAGGAGTGGAAACCGAAGCTCACGAAAAGTGGCTCTGCGAACAGGGCTGTGACTACCTTCAGGGATATCTGTACAGCCGACCATTGCCATTTGATCAGCTGCTGGACCACTTTTTTGTCAGAGCATAGGACAACTGCCTCAGCTTGCGCCCGGACTTGTCCCCCAGGACCAGCATCGCCGGCGTAAGCAGCAGCGTCAGAATGGTCGCAAACGCCAACCCTCCGGCAATGGCGCTGGACAGCTGGGTCCACCACTGGGTTGAGGGGGCACCGAGGCCCAGCGACGGTGCGATCAGATCCACATTTACCCCCAGCACCATTGGCGTCAGCCCCAGAATGGTGGTGATTGCCGTCAACAGCACCGGTCGAAGACGCAGGCACCCGGTTTCCAGGGCCGCATCAAACGCTTCCGCACCACTTTTCCGAATCTGATTGTAAGTGTCGATCAGGATAATGTTGTTGTTCACCACAATGCCCGCCAGGGCAATAATGCCCATCCCCACCATCACGATGCCGAAAGACTGGCCGTTGAGCAGCAGGCCCAGCAGCACACCTGTTGTGGACAGTACGATGGCCGACAGGATCAGCAGGGTCTGGTACAGGGAGTTGAACTGCGTCACCAGGATCAGCAGCATCAGGGCGATTGCGACCATGAAGGCAGAGGCAAGGAAGTTGGACGCCTGTTCCTGGTCTTCGTTTTCACCGGCAAAACGCACAGACACCCCTTCCGGTGTTTCCGGCATTTCCGCCTGCAGGGCTTCCAGCAGTTCATCGACCCGGCGGCCCGGAGCCACGTCTGACTTGATGGTTACCGTCCGCTGGCCGTCCACCCGCACAATGCTTCCGGTCTTGTCGGCCGGCACCAACTCCACAAACTCGGAGAGAGGCACTTGCCCCCGGCTGGTATGGATGGTCTGGCGCTGGAACTGGTCCAGATCGCGCCAGTTATTGGGCACCCGCACGGCAATGTCCACCTCGTCACGGACATCTTCCGGGCGGTAGGTCGCCAGCACCAGACCGTTGGTAATCAGGCGCACCGCGCTGCCCACGCTCAGTACATCGGAACCGAAGCGGGCAGCCGACGCCCGGTCCACATCCAGTCGCCACTCGATACCCGGCAGGCTGCGGTCATCCTCGATATCCACGAATCCGTCGATAGCAGACATTCGCTCCTGGATCAGCCCTACATACTGGTCCAGTTTGTTGCTGTCGAGACTGCTGACCATCAGTTCAATGGGCTTGCCATCAGCCGGGCCGCCCTCCTGCTTGCGAAACTCCAGCTCGATTCCGGGAATGTCTGCAGTGCGCTCGCGGAAATCTTCCAGAATCTGCGTTGCGGAACGGCGCTCAAACCAGTCGATAAACTGAAACTGAAGTACGCCAATCACATCCGGTGCCATGCGGTTGCCTGCACTGACCATGGAGCGGGCATACAACGCCCTGACTTCCGGCATGCCCTGCAACCGCTGTTCAACTTCACGCACGATTGCATCCAGTTCCTCTACGGACATGTCTCCCCTTGCGCGAACCTGGACCTGGGCCGAATCAGGTTCGACACTGGGGAAGAATTCCACGCCGTGATTGAACCTACCATAGGCCGCATAGATCACCACAACCACGGCCAGGACTCCCAGCAGTGTATAGCCGGGTACTGCCAGCAAACGTGCCAGCAGGTTCCGGTACCAGCCGGTCATACGTCCATCCGGCGCCGCCTGGCGTTTACGCCGGCCACCACTGAGGCTGCCAACAACCGGCAGAAACACCAGAGCCATCGCCAGGGAAGCCGTCAGGCAGATAATCACGGTGATGGGCAGGAATTTCATAAACTCCCCTACCACCCCTGGCCAGAACAGCAGGGGAACAAAGACCGCCAGGGTCGTTGCCGTGGAGGCAATAATAGGCCAGGCCATACGGCTGGCGGCCTCACCCCAGGCGGATCGAACACTCTGGCCCTCGGAGAGGTTTCTGTCGGCCAGTTCCGACACCACAATTGCCCCGTCCACCAGCATGCCCGCCACCAGGATCAGGCTGAACAACACCACAATATTGAGCGTAAAGCCCATGCTCCAGATCACCAGAATACCGGTAAGAAAGGCACCGGGTATGGTCAGGCCTACCAACAGGGCGGAGCGAGGGCCCATGGCGGCAATGATCAGAATGATGACCAGCACAATGGCGGTGAGCACGTTATTGAGCAGGTCGCTGAGGATATCCCGCACCTCGTCCGACTGGTCCATGATGTAGCGAACATCCAGCTCTTCCGGAAGCTCCGGCCCGGCATCTGCAATCAGTTCCTTTACCTGGCCGACGGTTTCAATGATGTTAGCGCCGGTACGCTTGGAGATTTCCAGCACCAGGGCCGGCTCGCCGTTGATTCTTGCGAACCCGGTGGGGTCCTTGAAGGTGCGCTGGAGCATGGCAACGTCGCGAAAGGTGACCACGGTGTCACCATCCACCTTGATGGGCATGGACATGACGTCTTCCACCGACTCGATCACCCCTGGCACCTTCATGCTCATGCGACCGGCTCCGGTATCCAGGCTACCCGCCGCCACCAGCTGGTTGTTGCGGGAAACCAGAGATGCCAGCTGGTCAAAATCGATGCCGTAGCTTTCCAGTATCTGGGGGTCGACAACGACTTCCAGCAGATCTTCCCGGTCACCGCCAATATCCACTTCCAGCACTTCCGGAATGCCTTCGATGGCGTCCTGCAAACGCCGGGCAACTGTCACCAGTTCGCGCTCCGACAATGGTCCCGACAGGCCCACAGACATCACCGGGAACAAAGCTACATTGATTTCGTTAACCCTGGGCTCGTCCGCCTCCTGGGGCAATTTGCTGCGGGCTGTATCCACCTTCTCACGCACGTCCTGGAGCGCCACGTCGGGGTCGAAGCCGGCATCAAACTCCAGCATCACCGAGGCATGGCCCTCCGAGGCAGTACCACGCATTTCCTTTATCCCTTCAAGAGACCGCAACTCCTGCTCCATGGGCCGGATCAGCAGGCGCTCGGCGTCTTCCGGGCTGATGCCTTCCAGTGTCATGGACACATAGATCATGGGGATGGTGACGTCCGGGTTGGCCTCCTTGGGAATGGCCTGGAAGGCGGCTATCCCGCCCAGTATAAGGAACACCAGTGTGAGGAAAGTGGTTCGGCTGCGGTCAAGCGCCGCAAATATCAGGGTTCGCATGGCGGTCAGCCCCGGTCCGAATCACGGTTAACCGGGCGTACCTGCTGCCCGATGGACACGAATCCGGCACCGCGGGTTATCAGCCGGATTTCCTCCGGCAGCCCGGTTACCCAGGCGCCATCGGTGGTGACGTTCAGCAGTTTGACGGTGGTGAACACGACTTCGTTATTGTCCCCTACATGGCGAACACCGGGGCGGCCATCGTCACCTAGGCTAAGGTAGGCCGGTGAAATGAACATCGCCCTGACCTCAGGCAGTTCAATCCGGAGCGTGGCACTGCCGCCTGCGACGCGCTTGCGCTCGGGATTCTCCACCGTCACTTCCACGGCAAAACTGCGTGTTTCCCGGTCCGCAGCACTGGCGACAAAACTCACTTCCCCGTCCAGAGGCTCACCGTCCAGGGTGCGGATCGTCACCTTTTGACCCTCCTGCACATTGCTCACGGACTGTTGCGGAATCTGACCTGTTGCTTTCAAACGGTCGATGCGGACCAGTTCCAACAAGGGAGAGCCCACCTGAACAAGGTCGCCCAGGTCCACATCGCGACGATTCACCGTGCCATCAAAGGGCGCACGCGGGGTGAGGTTATCCATCGCCAGGCGCGCTCTCGACAGTTCAGCCCTGGCAGCAGAGAGTTCACTCTGCAGGGTCAGTACCTCAGATTCGGAGGTCAGATCCCGGGTACGAAGGCTCTGGGCAGCGGACAGATCAGCCTCCAGCTTGCGGATTCGGGACTGCCACTGCTCCACCGCAGTGCCGCGACCGTCTTCGGAAAGCCGCAACAGGACATCGCCTTCGCTGACCCGGTCACCCTGCTCTACCATCAGCTCATCGACGGTACCTGCTATCCGTGCACCTATGGACACGGTTCGCCAGGGCTCCAACTGCCCCTGCAACATCAGCCCCGGCTGATAGGGTCTGTCCCGCAGGATGTCCACCTGCACTGATGGTGCCGCTTGCGCCTGTTCAGGCGGCGCTTCCGGCGCGTCATCGCGAGCCTCCCTGATGTTACCGGTTGCCATCCAGACAACCAGTAACGTCAGTACCAGGAGAGACAGGCCGATGGATCCCAGTTTTGCTTTGGTCATTGTTCGCTCACAGGTTGAAACGGGTGATTTCAGCAGAAAACGGTTGCACCCGCCTATTTTCGTGGGGTAGATTCTACACATAAATTTTTGACAAATTCAGAGCAGATCCTGATTTTATGAATCTCAACGCAGTGGTTGTCCTTGTGAAGCTAGTCCTGGTGGTCGTGGTACCGTCCGGGGGCTTTTGCGTGGACAAGCGGGTGAGATAGCAACAACCTGACAAGACACGACAAGCCCCCGGCACCGAAAGGTCCCGGGGGCTTTTTTTTGCAGCAGGAAAAAGGGAAAACAACCATGAACGGCGCACAGCACATTCTTGAAGCGTTCCACCGTCACAACATCAACAAGGTTTTCGGATATCCGGGTGGTTGCATCATGCCCCTATATGACGCTCTGGTGGACGATGTGGGCGTAGAGCATGTGCTGTGCCGCCATGAACAGGGCTGCGCCCTCGCCGCCGACGGCTACGCCCGCGCCAGTGGCAGGGTTGGCGTTTGCATTGCCACTTCCGGCCCCGGGGCCACCAACCTGATAACCGGCGTTGCCAATGCCCACCGGGACTCCATCCCCATGCTGGTGATCACCGGCCAGGTGCCATCCGGCCTGATCGGCACCGATGCCTTCCAGGAAACCGACGTACTGGGCATGACCCTCGGCATCGTCAAACACAGCTACCTGATTGACGACGCAGACACCCTGCCCACCATCATGGAAGAAGCCATGGAACTGGCCCAAAGTGGTCGGCCGGGGCCGGTGTGGATTGATATTCCGAAAGATCTTCTGCTCGCCGAGGCCGCCGATGCGCCCTTCCCCGCGCCGGAGCCATGTAATAACAGCTGCCCGGACCTGACCCAGGCGCTGGCCATGCTGCGCGCCGCCCGCAAGCCACTGCTCTACAGCGGAGGCGGTATCAGCCTGGCCAATGCCGAGGACCAGTTCCGGATATTTGCCGGGTCCTCCATGTTGCCCGCTGTGGTTACCCTCAAGGGCATTGGGAACCCCGGCAAACACAACCCCTACAATCTCGGCATGCTTGGCATGCACGGATCCCGCGCCGCCAACAGGGCGGTGGACGAATGCGATCTGTTACTGGTGATCGGCGCCCGACTGGACGACCGCGCCACCGGCAAACTCGACGGCTTCGCCCCCAATGCCAGGCTGATTCATATCGACGCCGACGCCGCCGAAATCAACAAAGTGCGCCCGGCCGACCTCTCCATTCGCGGGGACCTGAATGAAATCCTGGCGGCGCTGACCGATGCCTTGGCGAGCCAACAACTGGACATTGGAGACTGGCAGAAACAGTGCCGCACCTGGTTTACCACCGGTAGCTTCCAGGCGGCGGACAACGAGGAACCCCTGGCGCCCATCACCGGCCCGGCGTTCATCCGCCAACTCTCCCGCATTGCCCCGGACGACACCGTCATCGCCTGCGACGTGGGCCAGCACCAGATGTGGGTCGCCCAGCACTACGAATTCGACCACCCGCGCCACCACCTCACCAGCGGTGGCCTGGGCACCATGGGCTTCGGTCTGCCGGCGGCCATCGGTGCCCAGTTCGCCGACCGCCAGAGCACGGTCATCAACGTCACCGGCGACGGCTCGTTCATGATGAACGCCCAGGAACTGGCTACCATCCGCCGCTACAACCTGCCGGTAAAACTCATCGTCATGGATAACCAGTGCCTGGGCATGGTGCGCCAGCAGCAGGAGCTGTTCTACAACAACCGGGAAAGCCAGATCAACCTGGACGACAACCCGGACTTCGTGGCCATGGCGCGCGCCTTCGACATCCCGGCGTTGTACATCGAACGCACCGACCAGATCCGCCGCGGTATCGAGACCATCCTGGCCTTCAACGGTCCGATGCTGTTGCACGTAGCCATCAGCCGGGAGGAAAACGTCTGGCCCATCGTCAAACCCGGCGCCAGCAACCGCGATATGATCGACGAAACCCGACGCACCAGCACTACCAACAAGGAGCACGTCGCATGATCCCGCAAACGGATAGCCCAATGCCCAGCTACACCCTGAACTGCCGCATGTCCCGTGAAGCCGCAGCGTTGGAGCGCCTGTGCCAGGTCGTCCGCATCCGCGGTTTCCGCATCGCCACCATGGCGGTCGAATCCGCCGGAGACCATCTCGACATCGCCCTGACCCTGGAAGGCACCCGCCCGATCACCATGCTCCAGTCCCAACTGGAGAAGCTGCATACGGTTTCAGAAGTCGCCTCTGGTCAGGGTTCTGGAGTTCGGGTTCAGACTGCCTGAGGGGTTTGGAGTTGCCCTCTTTTTCGTAGCCTGCCGGTTGTGGGGGCGGGCTTGCGGAGTGGTCGGGTCACCCGTGTACGTGAATGCCAACTCGACCTTCCTATCCCTGTACTGCACGTCGATAGGGGGGTGGGGGTATTTTTTCTGGCAAGGAAAAAGATGTCTGAGCGAAGCGAGTTCTTTTTCCAGAAGAAAAAATACCCCCACCCCCCATATCCGCCCGCAACCCAGCAAGCTACCAAAAAGAGAGCAACTCCTAAGTCAACCCAAGCTGAGCCAAAGCGTAAGTCAGGACAATCCAGAGCACCATGATCAGCGGCAGGTAACGCCCCACCAGGTAGATACGCCATTCCCACCAGCGGCTTTCGGTGCCCAGCACGGTACGGATTTTCTGGGGCGGTATGAACCAGCAGAACAGGGCCGCCCCCATAACCCCGGAGAAGATGATGACGTTACCGCCCGCAATCCGGTCAACCACGTCCAGCACAGGTTCACCGGCGATGGTCCACTCCATCGGGGTAAAGCTGAGCGCCGAGGCGCTGCCCAGCACCAGCATCACGACTGTGACAATGGATACGGCAGCGGTATTGCTCAACCGGAATTCCTCAGCCACAGCGGCGATCATGACTTTCAGCCCCGCCAGGCTTGAGCTGAAAGCCGCTGCGAAAAACAGCCCGAAAAACAGAATGCCCACCCAGTAACCGCCGGTCATTTCCTCGAACACCCTTGGCATGGTAACAAATGCCAGTTGGCTGCCCTCGGTGGGCTCAAGCCCGAAGCTGAACACGAACGGGAAAATCATCCAGCCCGCCAGCAGAGCGACACTGGTCTCGGTGCCGGCAACGACTATGCAGGCTCTGGGAACATGGGTCTGGCGGGGAATAAAGCTGCCATAGGTAACCAGGTAGCCCTGCCCGATCGCCAGGGTGTAGAAGGCCTGCCCGAAGGCAAACGCCCACAATTTGCCATCGGTCATTCGGCTCCAGTCCACCTGGAAGAAGAAATCCTTGGTCTCCTCCCACCCGGGCGTTGAGCTGGCAAAGATCACCAGCCCCACGATGACCACCAGCAGTAGCGGCATGAGGATTTTTGACATCAGCTCGATGGCTTTTACATCCCTTGCCAGAATCAGGGCCGCCAACAGGGTAACGGCGATGAAATACCACAGGGAATTGAACCCACCCGTGAAGCCGTCAAATACCCTCAGGTCGCCACGTACTGCATCCACCGCATAGCCCAGCGTCCAGCCTGTGATCACCAGGTAATAGCTGGTGATTGCCATGGTGATCAGCACCACAAACCAGCCATAGACAGCACCGAACCGATTCACCTGGCGGTAGGTCTGCACGGTACTGCCCTTTGACAGCCTGCCGGCGGACACCTCCAGAATCATGATGGGAAGAACCACAACAATGAGTGCAATCAGGTAGGCGACGACGAAGGCGCCACCGCCGTTTTCCCCCATAATGTAAGGGAAGCGCCACAAATTCCCCAAACCGACCGCGGCGGCGGCCATGGAAGCAACAAAGGCCGGTTCGGAGCTCCACTGTTTGCGGGATTCTTCAATGAATTCGTGCTTGTTGCTCATTCAGGGTGCGCGCTGGTCAGAATGTGTGTAAGCCCGCCACAGCTTACCACCGGGTCTTCACAGTTCACTACAATGTCGGCACGGTTGAGCACGTAGCTCTTGCCGGTGATGGTGTTCTCAACCACCTGGTGATCCCTTTCCTGACGCATCCCGGTGAACTCACCGATAAACCCGGTTTCCCGCAATGAGACGGTTTCCAACCGGTCACCCGGGCTGATGGTGCCCTCGTAGTTCATCAGTGCAAGCCGGGCCGAGGTACCGGTACCGGTGGTACTGCGACAGATAACCCCCGGATGCACATAGGTTGCCGAGCGGGAACGGTAGGAATGGTCTGACAACTGTTCAACCGGCCCCATAAAGTGGAGGAACGGCAACGGCCCCACGTCACCCAGTGTGTAGTGGGAAAAACCGCGCTCTGCCTGGATTGCCTCGATAATGTGGTAGGCACACTCGCTGAGCTTTCTTTCCTCATCAAGAGTCAGCGAGAATCCCAGGCTTGTGGCGTCCACAAGGGCGTAGAAACCGCCACTGTAGGCCACGCTGTATGTGACATCACCGATGGAAGGCACATGGATGCTTGCCTTGTAGGTGTCGATGTAGCTAGGCAAACCTTCGCAGGTGATGGCTTCAACCACGCCATCGCGAACGAACGCATCAATGTGGACCAGGCCAGCCGGGGCCTCAAGCGTGAAGCTTTGCCAGCCTTCCCGCTTCTGCACGATACCGGCCTCAAGCACCGCCGTGGCCGTGCAAATGGTGTTTGAACCGGAGTAGATCGGATACCCCATCACTTCCATGATGATATAGCCGGCAACCGCCTCCGGGTCGGTCGGCGGCACCAGCAAGTCTACAGACATCTCGGGAATGCCATAGGGCTCCTCGAGCAACAGCTTTCGCAGGCCGTCTGCCTCGTCCCTCAGGTATTCCATCTGGGCACGTACGGTTGCTCCCGGTAGCTGCATGATACCGCCGGTAACAATTCGACTCACGTCACCGCCGGCATGGGTGTCCATCAGTTGCAGATTAAGCTCCGGCTGTTTCATTGTGTCTCCAGGGCAAATGGGGCGCCATGTTCTGCCCACTGGGCATCCGGGACAATGACTATCTTGCCCAGGTAATTGCTGTTGCGATTAACGAAGTAGCGTTCCGCCTCGTGCAGTTCCGACAGCCTGAAAGCGGCATGCAACACCGGCTTCAACTGGCCGCTGCGGATCCATGACACCAGCTTTTCGGCTTCCTCGCGGGTGCCATGGGACACGCCGAATACCTGTACCTGGTAAAGGTAGATCCGGGTCCACATGATTTCACTGACATTGCCTGCGCTGGCGCCGGCAATACTCAGGCGGGGATAGTCACCGCGGCTGTTCATATCAAAGATCATGGTGTCGATGAACTGGTCGGTCATCTGGCCGCCGGCCAGATCCATAACAGCGTCGATGGGTCGGCCACCGGTCACCGCACGCACCTTGTCGGTAAAACCGGTCATGTCCGAGCGATCCAGGACAGCGGCTGCACCCAGTTCGAGCAGCGCCTCAGCCTTGTCCTGCTGGCTGAGCGCGTAGGGAATGGCGCCCATGATACGGCACAGCTGGATAAGGGCGGTACCGACACCGCCGCTGGCTCCGGTGACAAGTATGTGTTCACCCGCTTTGACCCTCGCAGAGGTGAGCATATGCAGGGCCGTCTGGTAGGAACACATGCCCATGGAGGCCAGTTGGGCGTCAGCCAGGTCCGCATTATCAACGTGATGGAACTGGTCCGCCGGCACGGCAACGTATTCGGCAAAACCGCCGTCAGCACCATGACCGTAGTAGTCGGGTGTAAGGTTGATGTCCCTGCGGTCATCAGCATACAGGTTGAAGTCCAGCAGGCCCCGCTGGCCTGTCCTTGCCTCATCCACACCTTCCCCGACAGCCACGACACGACCCACAACGTCCGCCCCCTGGATTCTGGGGAAGCTCAGGGTTGGCGAGCCACCCATCTGGAACGAGGTCACTTCGCCCTTTTCCTTTGTGGGGTAAAGACCTTCCCGGGCTTTACGGTCGGTGTTGTTTTTGGCGGTGGCGGTAACCTGAACCAGTACCTCCCCGGCAGCGGGCACGGGAGTGGGTACGTCTTCGGTGTATTCCAGTTTTTCGATGCCACCGTGGCCGGTGAGCAGCATGGCTTTCATGGTCTTTGGGATCATGGGCGTTCTGCTCCTGTGTTTGCTGGGTATTGCCTCAGGGTAACACTAGCGCGCAATCACCTTGTAGATCGGATGCAGCTTCGGAATCTGTTTGAGAACGACCTGAATAACCGTCATCAGTGGTACTGCCAACAGAACACCCACCGGGCCCCAAAGCCAGCCCCAGAAAAAGATCGACACGAAGATAATGACCGGGTTGATGGCCATACGGAACCCGTGGATCCAGGGCTCGATGAAGAAGCCGATGGTAGATGTGAGGGCCAGATAACCGACAGGCGCGATCGCCATCATCCAGAGGGTATCGAGGCTGGTAGCAGATACCACCGCCAGAAGGGCAATGGTAAGGATCACCCCCAGGTAGGGAATAAACCTGGCCAGGCCCGCAACCAGACCCCATACAGCCGGGTCCGGCAGGCCAACGGCCCAGCAGACAAGACCGGTGGTAATGCCCACCAGCAGGTTGCTGAGACTGAGAACGGCCAGGTACTGCGCTATCTGTTGCTGGGAATCGCGGGCAATGTGAAGGACATTGCGGCGCTGGCCCCGGGGGAGCTGGCGTACAAAATTCTGGATGATGCGATCGCCACCGACCAACAGGAAGTATGTCAGGGCAAGCGCGAGAGCCAGCCCGGCGGCACCATTGCGCGCCTTGGTTGTCAGCTGGTTGCGCCAGGAGTCCGTTTGCAGGACCACCGCGTTAGTTGTCCCCTGTTCGTCCCCCTCTTCCGAGAGCTCATCCATCGACTCCTCCACCTTCTTGGCGGATTCATTGACCTTGTCGATCTGGGTTTTAAGGCCACTTTCCCCCACCAGCAACCGGGAGATCCCCTGGGGTGCCTGTTGTGCCCACTCGATGGCTGGCGTGGCCACGGTAACGCCAATACCCACCAGGCCGGCAAGCACGAGAAGCACAAGCACCAGCGCACTGAGCACCCGCGGAATGCCGGCTTTCTCATATGCTTTCCTGACCAGCGGAAACAGCAGCAGGCTGGTCAGAACCGCCAGTACGATTGGCAGTACAATCTGATGGGCAAGATACAGGGTGTAGAGTATGCCCAGGGCAAACAGACCATTCAGTGGTGTGGCAAGATCGGAACGGGCCAGCTTTTCGGTGCCGGAGTCACTATCGGGCTGTTTATTCTCGTTTTCGTCTTCCATGCAGGTTGGAGCACCTTCGTTGTATGGGTTATTTGTTGTCCGGGTTGATTGGTGCGAGCCCATTCGGACCAGAGCTTTGTCATCGGCCCTCTACGACTTTTGTTGTAGCACATAACCGGATACTCTGTCTGAAACAGTCTCTCAAGAGCACAGTTATGGCAACTTACACCATTGAAATTGATGAAACCTTTGATGTGCCGCGGGACCAGGTATTCGCCCTGTTTGCCGATCATGAGCGCTTCGGCAAACTGCTGGGCGCCCCGGTAAAGCGAATTCGCGACAGCGATCAGGCCGACCCTAATGGCGTCGGGTCTATCCGCAAGATTGGTCTCGGCCCTATTGGCCTGAAAGAGACGGTGATTACCTTTGAGCCGGGCTCGCTGATTGAATACACCATTACCAGCATGAGCCCCATCCGCAATCACCTTGGCCGCATCCGTTTCGAGGATGTGGCCGATGGAAAAACCCGTATTCTGTATACCATCTCATTCGAAGACATTGTGCCCTACACCGGTAAACTGGTGAGCTCGGCCCTGGACCAGGGTATCCGCAAGGGAATCAGACGTGTTCCGCGGCTTGCCTGATCCCTGTTGCAAAACGTTACCTGATTGATATCAGTTTATTGACCTGACGCAATAGCTCGCATCTGCCAATTTTGTAACCTCCCGGAAATTTTGCAGTATCCGGCCATCCCGGCCGGATAGACAGCCTACCGGGAGACAAGAATGGCAGCGGAACCCATTGTTCTGTTTGATAACGGGCATCACAAGTGCCTGATGTTCGATTCATTGGTAACCGGCGAGGGCGTGCAGTCCAACCAGTTTCTCATCGTCGATGGCAAGCACGAAGCACTGATTGATCCGGGTGGCGATCTGACTTACACCCCACTGTCAGTTGCTGCATCCCGCTTCATGAATATCCGCGACATGGAATACGTTTTTGCCTCCCATCAGGACCCGGATATCATCGGCGCCATTGACCGCTGGATTGTTCATACCCGCGCCAAAATCGTGACTTCAAAGCTCTGGGCCCGCTTCCTGCCACACCTGGTCTCTGGCTATGTGACCGGGCAACTCAGCGGAAGCGTCTACGACCGCATTGTGAGTGTGCCGGACGGCGGTATTAATGTGCCTTTTGGCGATACCTATATCCAGTGCCTGCCCGCCCATTTCATGCACTCCGTGGGCAACCTGCAGTTCTATGACCCGGTCTCGAAAATTCTGTTTTCGGGAGATCTGGGCGCATCCATGGGCGGGGAAGACGACCACAAGCCAGTGGCAGACTTTGACCGGCACATACCCAACATGATCGGCTTCCACCGTCGCTATATCGCATCAAGGAAGGTGTGTGAGCTTTGGGCCAATATGGTGCGACAGATGGACGTCAGCGCCATCGTGCCGCAGCATGGTAAACGGTTTGAGGGCCCCGCCATGGTGGACAGGTTTCTGAACTGGGTATCCAGTGTCGACTGCGGTATCGATCTGGTCAGCCAGGAAAATTACCGGCGGCCGGTGGACTACCTCTAGTCAATCAGGTTAGCGAACGCCGCCGGCACGGTCCTGCTGCCCCGGTACTGGTTGTTGAGGCCCCCGGCCTGTGCCAGTCCCCGGGCCTGTATTCATGCCGGCGCCCTGGCCTGCGCCACTGGCGGGACCGCTCGCGCCGCCCTGAGGCGCGCTGGTCGGCTGGCCACGAATCTGACTGCTGCGGGGATCATCACCGGAAGACGATGGCAAACCTTCAATGCCCTCCGGGTTCATGCCCTGGGCCCGGGCACGGTCTGCCATTTTGCGGCGATGCTCGTCCAGAATTGCCTTGCGTTCTTCCTGGCTACCGGCCGAGCCAATACGCTCCTGCAACTCTTCCTGTTCCTCCGGCGTCATAAGTCCTGAGCCAGCCATGGGCTGGCTCCCCTGATCACGCATCTGGCTCTGGCCCTGGTTCTGCATTCGGCCCTGACCTTGCCCCTGACCTTGTCCTTGAACCTTACCTTGGCCCTGCCCTTGCACCTGACCCTGGCCTTGAACCTGCTCCCGGTCCCGACTCTGCCCTTGCATCTGGCCCTGACCCTGCATCTG
>NZ_JAWLDU010000018.1:20778-35213 GCF_041686475.1 Marinobacter sp. | reverse complement strand
TTGAACCTTACCTTGGCCCTGCCCTTGCACCTGACCCTGGCCTTGAACCTGCTCCCGGTCCCGACTCTGCCCTTGCATCTGGCCCTGACCCTGCATCTGGCCCTGGCTCTGACCCTGCGTTTGTCCCTGCTGGGGCGACGTTTGCTGGGCTGAAACCATACCCGGCAGTGCCAGCAACAAGGCAAGATTCATGCATAAAATAGCTGGACGTTTCATCAATTTGCTCCTGTTCCCTGAATCGCCCGGGTATGCCCGGCGACCAAATCAGTAACCTGCCAGCCAAAGGATACTTACCTTTATCCGTTGAATAAATGGTTCGCTGCTTTAACCGTAAATCCATGACCACATGGTAATAATCTGACAACCGGGCTTTTACGTGACTGACGAATTCCTTGTCAGGGAGCGTCCGCTGCCCTCGCCCGCCAGTAGTCCGCCTTGACCGGGTCTGGCTCGGTGCCAATGCCTCCGGCATAGGCCTTTGCGACTTCCGACATACTCAGTCTGTCGCCTGCTTGTGCTGCTTTCAGGTACCACTCGAATGCCATGGAGTCACTTTGCTCGACACCCTGGCCCGCGGCGTACATGTTCGCGAGGTTGTACATCCCCTGGTGACTACCCGCTTCAGCCAGTGCCTGGTAACGCTCGAAAGCCAGATCATACTGGCCCATCTTGTAGACGGCGTAGGCTTCCAGAACCCTGACCATCTCCCGCGCCACACCCATCTGCTGTTCGGATTCATCGCTATGTGCCGCCTGGGGAAGCAGTACCAGAATACTCACCACCACGGCTATCCGGCCTGAAGTGTATCGACGTGTCATGTAAGGCTCCGGGGATCAAGGGACAATCCCACGCTAGCACCCGAACTGCACGGCGTCTTTGACCCGAAAGTGGCGAAGGTTTACAACTTTGGGTGGGGCAGGCCATCGACAAATAACTCTGTCACCGGTCTGTTTTGTCGAGTAAAATCGGCACTTTTGGAACGACATTGAGGCAGCGAAATGGGCAGAGCCTATCAGAACCGCAAAGACTCCATGGCCAAAACGGCCGCCGCCAAAACCAAGGTTTACAGCAAGTACGGCCGTGAGATCTATGTTTGCGCCAAGTCAGGCGGTCCGGACCCGGACAGCAACCTGTCTCTGCGCGGCCTGATCGATCGCGCCAAAAAAGACCAGGTGCCTGCGCACGTTATTGAGAAGGCCATCGAGAAAGCCCAGGGCGGAGCGGGTGAGGACTTCTCCCCGGCTCGCTATGAAGGCTTCGGGCCCGGCAACTGTATGGCCATCGTGGATTGCCTGACGGATAACCCTAACCGCACCTTCGGTGACGTTCGCCTTGCCTTTACCAAAACCAAGTGCAAGATCGGCACCCAGGGCAGCGTCAGCCACATGTTCGATCACTGTGCCATATTCGAGTTCAGGGGAGACGATGAAGAAACTGCTCTCGAGGCCCTGATGATGGCAGACGTGGACGTCACCGACATTGAACAGGAAGATGGCATGATTACCGTGTTTGCGCCCCACACCGAGTATGCCAAGGCGCGCCAGGCACTGCAGGAAGCGTTCGAGGGCCTGGAATTTGAGGTGGACGAGATCCAGTTCCTGCCCCAGACGACCACAACCATTGAAGGCGATGACATCGAACTGTTCGAAAAATTCATGGACATGCTGAACGACCTGGATGACGTCCAGAACGTCTACCACAATGCCGTCATTGCCGACACACAGGAGCAGTAGCTTGCCAAGGGTCGTTATACTGAAAACCGGCACCACCTACCCCACCCTGCGTGAAACCTTCGGGGATTTTGACAGTTGGTTTGTGGCACGGCTGGCGCCGGAGCTCAATGTCCACGTTGTGGATGTGACGGTAGACGACCTGCCCGGCCTTCCCGAAGCCTGGGACGGCATTGTGGTCACCGGCTCCCCGGCCATGGTTAGTGACCGGGAACCCTGGAGCGAAAGGACCGCCGGCTGGCTTGCGGACGCGGTCAGGGCCGAGGTTCCGGTTTTGGGTGTGTGCTATGGCCATCAGTTGCTGGCCCATGCTCTGGGTGGCGAAGCAGGCTTTCATCCCGGAGGCAGGGAAACTGGCACCCATCAGGTGGAACTGCTGGATACTGCCCGGGAGGACCCACTGTTCAAGGGGCTTCCCCGCCAGTTCCCGGTACAACTGACACACCGGCAATCCGTTCTCCGGTTGCCGGAAAGTGCTGTTCTGCTTGGGCGCAATGAGTTCGAGCCTCATCAGGCATTCCGGGTGGGGCCATGCGCCTGGGGTGTGCAATTCCATCCGGAATTTTCATCGGAGGTTATGCGGGCCTACCTGAAAGTTCAGGCACCGGATCTCAGCAAAGAAGGGCTTGATGCCGAAGCCCTTCTGGCGACCGTCGTCGATGCACCTGCGGCTTCATCCCTGCTGGACCGTTTCTCGCAAGTGGTGATGAACCGTTAACGCCTAGTCGAGTATGTAGGCGGTTTTTTCCATCGCGTTTTCATCCTCGTCCACGAAACGGAATTCGTTCCAGCCAATCCGTACCAGGTCATTGCTGTTGAGTCGCTGGCGCCCGCTGATGCGGATATCGTTGACGAAAGTCCCGTTGGTGCTGTTATTGTCTTTGATGTAGTAGTCCACCGTTCCTTCCAGGTACGCATTGGGCACTGATTCAATAACAGCGTGGTGACCACTGACGGAAATTTCGTCGATGCGGATGTCGTTGCTTCCACCCCGGCCGATACGGATCTCCGGCTGTGCCAGTTCAAACGCATTCACTACAACGTTATCCACCAGTTGCGAAAGTGACGCCATACAGGGCTCCTTCTCTAATCGAGTATCAAAAGAACAACGGACACGTTATCCGCTGCCTGATTGTCCAGGCTGGCATTGACCAGGTTCCGGACCTTGTAGTCTGGCGAAGCCGGTCCTGAAATCAGTGGTAACCAGTCAGTTTCCGGCAAAGCCCCGGTGAGGCCATCCGAGCAGAGCAAGAGTGAGTCGCCCTTCTCCAGCACCAGCCGCCTGAAGCTGGCAAGTGCCGACGACGCTCCCAGCGCACGGGTCAGCACATTGCGAAAAGGAACATGGGGCACATCGTCCGGCTGGATACTGCCATCTTCCAGCATGTTCTGAACCACGGTGTCGTCCCGGGTCTCGCACTGAAGTTCGCCGTTGTGAACAAGGTAGCAGCGGGAATCCCCCAGGTGGGCGATATGGGCAACCCCGTCAATTACCCAGGCGATGACCAGCGTTGTGCCCATTTTGGCCAGCTCCGGATCGGCTACTCTGCGCAGTTGAATGCGTTCATTGGCAAGATTGATCGCAGCCTGCATGGCATCCTGGGGCGCGTCATGCTCACTCCCGTTTCCTGACGCCAGGTACCCGCCCAGAACTTCCATGGTGGTATCTACGGCAATCCGGCTGGCAATTTCGCCGCCCTGGTAGCCCCCCATACCATCGGCAACTACCAGCAGGGCCTGCCGGTTGTCATCACTGACCTGCCAGTCAATGGTGTCCTGATTGGCAGCACGCACAGCCCCGACGTCAGTGAGGCCGGCCACCCGGGGATTCATCACGATGCCTCCTCCTTCGCCTCGCGGGATGCCTGCCGCCGCAGTGCTTCCGCCATGGTTGCGGCACTGAGGAAACGTTTATCCGGCTCCCGCTGTATGGCTTTATTGATGAGACGAACAACGCCATTGGACAGTTCCGGATTGAACTCGCGGACACTCCTGGGGCGTTTGTTCAGAATCTGGTAGGTCAGATTGGCCAGCGTGTCACCCTGGTAGGGTGTTTCTCCGGAAACCAGTTTGTAAAGAGTGATACCCAGGCTATAGGTGTCAGAAGCGCCCGTCACCTTCTGTCCCTTGAGTTGCTCAGGGGACATATACAGTGGGCTACCCATGACATTGCCAGTGCGGGTCCGTGAATCATCCGAGATCTTTGCAATCCCGAAATCGGTGATTTTTATCTCGCGATTGTCCGGATTGAAGATGATGTTGCCCGGTTTGATGTCCCGATGAATGATTTTCTCGCGATGGGCATAATCCAGGGCGTCGGCTACCCTGGCGACGATGTCCAGGACGGTGGCCAGAGGCAATAACCGGCCTGGCTTGCCGAACTCACTGAGTGGCCGACCCCTGGCATAGTCCATGGCAATAAATGCCAGGTCTGCCTCCTCTCCCACATCATAGACCGTAACAATCGCCGGATGACTGAGGCGCCCGGCGGCTTCCGCCTCGCGGAAGAACCGGGACTTCAGATCCCGCAGTTCATCGTCCTCGAACGCCTGGTAGCTGAGCGTCTTGATGGCTACCGTGCGTGCAATCTTCGGATCCTTGCCAAGATAGACCACGCCCATGGCGCCACGCCCGATTTCCCTCTCGATCTCATAACGGCCCAGGGTTGGCCGGCTGACGCTCTGTTCCGGGAGCACCAGTGTTCGCGTACTGTCGAAGTTTCCTGACACCGTAGCGACACCTTCCGAATTCAGGTTTTCCAGGGCCGCCAGGCGTTTGTCGGCATCACGGTATCCGCGTTTCTGGTCGAGTATCTGTCGGTAGGTAGCACAGGCCTTGTTATAGTGACGCTTGCGCTCCTGCTGGATCGCAATGTCATATTGAACGCTCAGGGCATCCTCGTTCGGAGGGCATTCTGAAAGTACCTCCAGCGCCTCGTCCGGCTGGCCCTGCTGAAGTAACAGTTTGCCGAGACGGGTTCTTGCGCGTTGCACATTGTGCGACAACGCCTGGATTTCCCGCTGGGGCTGCAGCCAGAAAAGCATGGCGAGGTACCCTGCCACCAACAGGGTGACGACCTCCCCGAGCGGCAACCAGATGTTCCGGTAAAACATGAAGGCTGCCTGCAGCACCACCAGCGATCCCGCTGCCAGCAGAATGACAGGCAGGGCCACTCCGGCGCCCATCCGGGGAACCGCCAGCACCAGAAACAGTGCCGATGCCATCAACCCGGAGCGACTGACAATTGCCGACCAGGTTGGTTCGGAAAGCCCACGGGCTTCCATGGCCGAGGCGAATACCTCTGGCGACATGCTCACCAGTGCACCGGCATCACCCATACCGGATGAATTACCGAGTGACCCGAACAGAAGGCGGTCTGCCCAGCCGAGCATTGGAATTGCCTCACCGATGAAGGCACAGACCAACGCCAGTCCGACGATGAGCAGGCGCAGGCTGAAAATATGGGAAAACACAAAAGCCAGAGTGTTCACGGGAGCCGTTACTGTAAATGGTTGATACCGCAAGTCTAGAAAGTGCGGGCCGGCGGCGATAGGTTACCCACCGCTGTTTTTTGTAAAGGTTTGTTCAGCTGGGACCGCCGTCACGCCTGAACCGGAATTAGCCGGGGATGACAATGGTGTAAAAGACGCGGCCGGCCCTTCTGCCGTATAGTCCTTTCCATGGACGTCTCCGCCGGGAAGCATGACAATGACACTCAAGTTACTGATTGGCCTGATTGTTCTCACAATTGCAACAACCAGCCTTTACCATTCATTCAAGTCGCTCCCCCTGGGTCTCAGCTACCACGGCGACGAGCGCCCCCTGACCAATCCAAGGCTGCTGACCGACCGAACCCTGCACTTTGGCAATGAAGAGCCGCGACTGCGACAGGAAATCTTCGCAGAAATTTTCGACATGATTGCCAATGCAAGGCAGTTCATCCTGGTCGACATGTTCCTGTTCAACGACTCCCGGGCCAACGGCAGCCATCAGCTACCACTGGCCCGGGAACTAACCGACGCCCTGATTGCGCGCAAACAGGCCCACCCCGGGATAGACATCATCGTAATATCTGACCCCATCAATACGGTGTATGGCGGCACAACCTCCCCGCAATTCCAGCGACTCCGGCAGGCCGCCATTCCGGTGGTGGAAACCCGCCTGGAACGCCTGCGTGACAGCAATCCCATCTGGTCGGGAATCTGGCGCATCTGCTGCCAGTGGATGGGCAACTCGGCATCGGCCGGCTGGCTACCCAACGCCCTCGGCGATCAGCCCGTCACCCTGCGCAGCTACCTGGCGCTACCCAATTTCAAGGCCAATCATCGCAAAGCCCTGGTTACAGACAGTGAAGAAGGGTTGATAGCACTGGTGACCTCCGCCAATCCCCACGATGGCAGCAGCCAGCACAGCAATATTGGCCTGCGGTTCGGAGGGCCCGCTGTTGCCGATCTGCTGAGAACCGAAAAAGCCGTTCTGGCCATGTCCGGCATGGACACTGCCGCCGTGGATAACGCACTGGGTAACTTTTCTGAATCCGCACCTGAATCACCGGACACCATCCGCATTGTTACCGAGTCGGCTATTCTTGTCTCGGCTACCGACATAATTAAAAGCGCAGTATCCGGGGCCCGCCTGGACCTCTCGATTTTCTATCTCTCGCATCGCGCCGTTTTACGTGCCCTGAGACAGGCCCATTCACGCGGCGTGGAAGTGCGCGTTCTTCTGGATGCCAACAATGATGCTTTCGGGCTCAAGAAAAGCGGCATCCCTAACCGCCAGGCTGCGATGGAGCTCAACAGGGCCGGCATAACAGTGCGCTGGTGTCATACCGAAGGTGAGCAATGCCACACCAAGCTCCTTATCCGGCAGGACCCGAATGGCAATGCGCAACTGCTACTGGGATCCGCCAACTTTACTCGCCGGAACCTGGACGATTTGAACCTTGAGACCAGTGTTCATGTAAGCTCAGACATTGACTCCGAGACAGTGCGCAAAGCATCTGGCTTTTTCGAGGAACAGTGGAACCATGGCCCCGGCGACACACCGGTCATGAGCCTGCCTTACGAGGCCTGGGCGGACGAATCCCGTTTACGATACTGGCAATACAGGTTGATGGAGGCCACGGGACTGTCTACGTTTTAAATTTGAAGAGGTAACTGTGATGACTACGCCTGTGCATTCCCGGCCGATCAGCGAGCGGATTGACTGGTTGATGGAGCTGAGCCGGAACCACTCGGCAAGCTTCTCCAGCCCGGAAAGCCAACTGGCCCGTCAACGTTACCTGGCGGAGCACAACACGCTTATCATCGCCATGAAATGCATGGATGGCCGCATCCATCTGCCCCACGTGACCCGCACGCCAATGGGCATTATCCAGCCCTTCCGCAATCTCGGCGGTATTTTCAACCTGGGCTGGCCCTATCTGGGAGACCTGTTGGCAGACACGGTGCAAAGTGCCGTCAATGCGGGCAGACGGGTGCTCATCATCATTACCTACCATTATTCCAGTGGCGCCAAGGAACGGGGGTGCGCCGGCTTCAACTGCGACCGTGAGGCAGCACGGGCGCATGCCCTGGGCATCCGTCGCCAGGTTGAGACTCTGTTCGGAGGTGGACACCAGACGGTCTACCCCCTGGTTTGCGGCTTTGAAACCGATGAAGACGCCCTGGTTCTCAACGGCCGCGACGACTCGTTCCTGGACCTGTCCACCATCGCTCCCACCGCCGGGGACGAAATGGAATCGCGGATTGCTGCCCTCTACCCCGATATGCCGGCGCCCGTCCAACGCGACCTGCTGCCACTGGTAAAAGGCAATATCCAGCACATTGCGGAGATCAGGAAAAGCGACAGGGAGCTGAACATTGAACACAGGGAGTGGGTCATCTGCATAGGACGGGGCTTCGACTTTCTCCATGTGCCCAATCTGGCATTGATTATCGGCCCCTTCAGCCCCGACCTGTCACACCCGATAAGACAGGCTGCCGCTATTATCAAAGCCAATATGGCAAGCGGCCGGGTACCAGACGATGGATTTCTTTTGCTCTCATCTGCCCCCTATCAGGAACCCGGAGCCCAGAAAGCGCGTGCTACTCTTAAGTCGTCTTTTTTATCGGAATTCGCAGCAAACGTTATTAAACAGGAATTTCCGGAACTGGCAGAGCTTATGGTCACCCGTTCAGCTATCCTGAACTGGCCGGAAAGACGTCTTGAAGTACAGCCAGCAAAACCGGAGTCGGAACACGGGAACCGTGTTTCATAAACGAAAGCAAGGAGAAAGGAATGCAGACTATAAGAAAGCACCTGCGATATGTATCGTTTTTCATGGCCATCATGATGGCATTTGGCACCGTTCTGGCATCATCCGCGACAGCGGGTGTTGTAGGTACCGGCGAACTCTTGACCGAGCAGCGTGCCGACCTGGATCGCCAATCCCTGCTGGATATGCTTGAGCGCGATGAAGTGAAAGACCGGCTTGCTCAAATGGGTGTCAGCCAGGATCAGGTTGAGGAGCGCATCCAGAACCTGACTCCGGAGGAGCTGTCGTCATTCGAACAGCAACTGGCAGAAGCACCGGTGGGTGAAGACGTTGTGGGAATCATTGTTCTGTTCCTGCTGGTCTTTGTTGTCACCGATATGTTGTGCGCGACCAATATTTACCCCTTCATCAACTGTATCCGGTAGCACGCGGATCTCGTGACTGTCTCAACCAATCCGCGCCTGCTGCAAATCGTTGTCAGTATCCTACTGACGGCGATTCTGGCAGGCTGCGCCAGTCGCCCTCAGTGGCCAGAATCAGACACCCAGGACATCCCCGATGTTGATAAACGCCTGGTGCTGGAGGATGTTCCCTTCTATGCCCAGGAGCGCTATCAATGCGGCCCGGCCTCCCTGGCCATGATGCTCAACAGCCAGGGTCTGAATACCAATCCGGACGTATTGAAGGAGCTGGTCTATCTCCCGGAACGCCAGGGCAGCCTTAAAGTGGAGCTGGTGGCCGCAGCCCGTGCCCACGGACTGCTGGTCTACCCGCTGGATAGCTCACTGGAAAGCCTGCTCGGGGAAGTGGCTGCCGGCAACCCGGTACTGGTGATGCAGAATCTCAGGTTTGGCTGGTGGCCGCAGTGGCACTTCGCCGTGGTGATGGGGTTTGATGCCGAACAGCGGAATATTATTCTGCATACTGACACCCGTGACTATCACGAGGAAACCCTGGAAGTGTTCATGGCCACATGGACTCGCGCGGAAAAATGGGCGGCTGTCATGCTGCCTCCCGACCAATTGCCGGCAACTGCCGAACCCCTGCGCTACCTGATGTCGGCGAATGACCTGGAGACCACGGGCCGGACCCTGGCCGCAACAACCGCATACCAGACCGCAGAGCAAACCTGGCCTGACCAGCCCGCCGCGATCATGGGGCAGGGAAATATTGCCTGGGAACTGGGCGACGCGGAACTCGCCACATATCATTACCAGCGCCTGACCCGGAAGTTCCCCGGCATCGCTGCCGGCTGGAACAATCTGGCCCATTCACTGGCCGCCCAGGGCTGCGCCACCGCAGCTGAAACCGCGGCCAGCTGCGCCGCTGAGATCAACCCTGAACGCTTTGACGAATCGATTCCGGAGGTACTGGACCCGGAAAGCACGGACACCTGCCCGGTGCTGCAATGCCCCTCTTCCGATTAAACTTTCTGGAATAACGCCACATCCTTGGCAGGAATATGCAGCGCCCAGCCATGGGCATCGGCCAGCCACTCCATGGTGGCCCGGCGGTAGAACACGATATGGGTCGGGTCCCGCCGATAGTGCCAGTTGGCAAAGCGCTCGTCATCGGTCTGAAAGCAGGTCATCACGCCCAACCAGCCCCCGGGCGCCAGCAGCCTGTCCAGTTGCCGGAAGACCTCCGCCGGGCGATGCAGATGCTCCACCACCTCCGTGCAGGTAACAAAATCATACTGTCGCTCCAGCACGGACGCCTGCGGGTAGAAAAACGGATCGAAGAGCGCCATGTCCATGCCTGCTTCCCGCACCATGGCCGCCAGCGCCGGCCCGGGGCCACAGCCAAAATCCAGGCCGCGGGCTCCCGGCCCCAGCCGTTCAAGCAATGGTTTGGTCAGCTTGGAAAGAAACCGGCGGTAGCCATCATCCTGCGGGTTATTGTCGTGAAGATCATAGACTGCCTTCTCCTCGTGCTCGTCCAACCAGCCTGACTCATCCATCACCGTTGCCTCACAGTTGTCACAGCGACGATAACGGGTGTTATTGATGGTCTGAAACGGTACCAGAGCCGGGACTTCACAAACCGGACAACGGGCTTTCAATGAGTTCAGCTCCTCCGCCAATACTTACAATGCTCCGAACAACACCACCATGACCACCGCCAGGAACAACAGAAACCAGGTGGCATAGCGATTGGCACGGTCCTCAACCTGCCCGACATGGGAAGAGGTCTCCGGTGGCGCCGAAGACTCGTACTCGGCCACCAGCACACGGGCCCGGGAGTAATCTTCGTCTTCCACGTGAACATTGGTAAAACCAGCAGCACCAATTTCGCCCATGGCACCCTGCAGGTAGTGGCCTCCAACATGGGACTCTATGCCCCTTGATTGCAGCAGGCCGGCGACAATGTGGGCTTCCGCCAGGTCACGGGCACGATAGGCTATTTGCATTGGCGGGCTCCGAAGATTCAGGGAAATCCTTACCTGCACCCTAGTCCGAATGCCGCCATTCGTCGACCTGTGCGTGACTACCTGGGCATGCGCCCGGTTCTTTCCAGCCGTTCTCCAACCCATTTGTGGTAGAGCTTAGCCAGCGCCGGCCGGATAACCGGCAAACCGATCAGCCAGGCGAGAGGTTTCAACAACCATACCCGTGACATCAACAGAATATAGGCATCCAGTTCCCGATGGATATTGCCATGACCATCCTCCACATGAAGTTCCTGAAGCGCTGCGGCCGGGTCAATGCCCCTCTGTTCAAGTTCCTCATCACGGCCGGTGATATCGACCCACTCCACCGACTCGCCAGTTCTGCCAGCCAGCCGCTCGTAGAGCTTGCGGTCTTTGACGCAGCTTGGACAGGCGCCGTCGTAGAATACGCGAAGTTTGTCTTTCGGCGCAGTCATCTTGATCTCCAATTGCGGCATCGCATTTACTTGAACACACCATAAAACCAATGATCGCTGATAGCAAAATGGCGGCCTTTCGGCCGCCTGGAGGAAATTGAAGGAGTCCTGGATTTCCTGTGACGAGGTAGTTACTCGCCTGTTCGACTACCTGGACCGTGAAATGGACAGCGACACCAGTGCCGAAATTGAACAGCATCTGGAACGGTGCCACGACTGCTTCAGCCGGGCAGAATTTGAGCGTAAACTCGGGGAGAGGATTGCCACAAGTGGTCAGCAGGAAGCGCCACAACGACTGCGACGCCGGATAAAAAACATCATTGAGCATTTCTGGCCCGGGGGCGCTGACGGGACTGACTGAGTGCACTGAGAGAAGGACGCCGTCATGGAGAGGAAGCAACGCGGCTGGGACTGAAGGGCGGGAATTAAACCTGAACCTTGCCCCGCAAGGCCTTGGTTTTGCCTTTTTTGGTCTTTTTATCAACACGCCGCCGTTGGGAGCCCTTGGTGGGGCGGGTGGGCCGGCGCGCTTTCTGCTGCTTCACCGCCTCCTGAATCAGTTCCTTCAGGCGCTCGAGGGCATCTTCCTTGTTGAGTTCCAGAGTACGGTATTTCTGAGCCTTGATAACAATGATGCCTTCCTTGCTGATGCGCTGGTCAGAAAGCGACATCAGCCGCTCCTTGTAGAATGGCGGCAGGCTGGAGTTGAGAATGTCGAAGCGCAGGTGAACCGCAGATGCCACCTTGTTGACGTTCTGGCCCCCTGCTCCCTGGGCGCGGATCTGGGTCAACTCGATCTCCCAGTCACCCAGTTCAACGGTGTTGGAAATTTTCAGCATGATGGTTCTGTTTTATTGATGGATGCGCGCAGGCTGGCGTCTAACTCGTCTTCATCCGGCCGCTGCTCGCTGATAACTTCGATGCGCGATAGATCCCTTGGCTCGCATTCTGACACCGACAGGGCACCGTCTGCCATATTGATGGTCCGCCAACCAACATCAGTGTGCACCACCGCCTTGAACCTGGCAAAACGGCTGTCCAGGGATAACGCCAGCAATGCCGTTTCGGAAAAAACCGTATCAGGATGGATCCGCCAGCCGAGGCTGAAGTGCCCCTGCCCCTGGTTACTGATTCGCTGCCAGGGTTCCTCCTGAATGTCCGGAACAGGCACGGGCTCTGCCGGATCATGGTGATGGTGAGCATGAGGAGAACCCACGGTTGACAACGCGGTATCGCCATCCAGCCAGCCGATATCCATGCAACCATACCGGGTGTGGAAAACCGCAGTCCTGGCCGGCCGCAGACTGCCCACCCAGTCGTCAAAACGGGCAACCTGCTCGGGACGGCACAGGTCCGTCTTGTTCGCCACCAGGATATCAGCCGCGGCAACCTGATCCTGGAACTGTACATTCTCCAGAACCCTGGATTCCTCCAGCCGCCTCGGATCCACCAGGCAAAGCACCGGCCCCAGGGTCAACACGTTCCGGTAGTGCTCTCCCGTCAGGGTTTCGAGGATCTGGGAAGGATGCCCGAGCCCGGTGGGCTCGATCAGTAACCGGTCAGGCCTGGCTTTATGGATCAACTGGTTAAGACCAATCTGCATTGGCAGCCCGGCGACACAGCACATACACCCACCGGGCACCTCCCGAACAAAGGCGCCTTCTGTTTCCAGCATGGCGCCGTCAATTCCCACCTCACCGAATTCGTTCACCAGAACGGCCCAAACCTCACCCTCCGGCTTTTTCTTCAGCAGGTCCATTATGGCGGTAGTCTTGCCTACGCCCAGAAAGCCGAGCACCAGATTGGTGGGTATTGGTGAGGTCATGGGTCGCTCGTGTTGGAGTATAAAAGGTTCGACACAACCAGGTGTTATAACATAACACTGTAGTATTCCCCTAATACCCGTTCTCTTTCAGCCCTTGTTAATGTGATGAGACTGACAACAAGCGCAAGGAGAAGGGTATGAGCGGTAAAAAGATACTGATGATTACCGGTGATTTCACCGAGGACTACGAAACCATGGTGCCGTTCCAGGCACTGCAGGCCGTCGGCCACACGGTTCACGCGGTCTGCCCGGACAAGAAGTCAGGGGACACCGTGGCCACAGCCATTCATGACTTCGAGGGCGACCAGACCTACACCGAAAAGCCGGGGCACCGGTTTGCCCTGAACGCTGATTTTGCCGGCCTTGATCCTGCCGATTACGACGCCCTGGTGGTGCCCGGTGGTCGCGCTCCGGAATATCTGCGCCTGAACGACGATGTAAAGAATCTGGTGCGCCACTTCTTCGAAGCGGACAAACCCGTGGCGGCCATTTGCCATGGTGCCCAACTACTGGCAGCCGCAGGCGTGCTTGAAGGACGTGAGTGTTCTGCCTATCCGGCCTGCCAGCCGGAAGTGGAACTGGCGGGAGGCCGCTTCGCCGCCATCGACGTTGACGCGGCAGTAACCGATGGTAATCTGGTAACAGCACCGGCATGGCCGGCCCATCCCCAATGGCTGGCTCAGTTCTTCAAACTGCTGGACAAGTAACGGAAACGGGGCCGCCCCGCGGCCCCGGATTCATGAGGATAGCGCCATGTGCAAACTCTTCGTCCACGCGGATTCCGATCTCTGGGTCAGCCGTACCCATTCGCTTCGTATCGACGGCATGGTGACCAGCATTCGCATGGAAAATGCCTTCTGGAATGCGCTCACGGAAATCGCTGCCCGGGATGGCATGAATCTGCCCCAGATGATCACCAGGCTCTATCACGAATCCATCGACGCTGGGCACGATCTGGGCAACTTCACCTCTTTCCTGCGGGTGTGCGCGATGCGCTACCTCGCGCTGCAACTCAGTGGCGATATTCCCAGGGATACCCGGGTATCCATTGCCTCGCTGGATGCGGACAAGATTCTCGCCAGAAACATGGAACAGCCGCCACCCAGCGAAGCGACCCACTGAGCAGCGATTGCAGGTTCATTCCACCGGGGGCGTTGGCCGCACCAGTATTTCGTTGACGTCTACATGGGCTGGTTGGGACACCGCATACATCACTGCCTGGGCAATGTCGTCCGGTTTGAGGGCATTTGCCGGAGGCTCGTCGAAGAAAGGTGTATCCACCATCCCGGGCTCGATAAGGGTGACACGAATACCGGAGCCCCTGAGCTCTTCTCTCACGCCATACCCGATGGCCGAGACTGCCCATTTAGTGGCACTGTACATGGACCCCGGTATGGTTGTTCTGCCGGCAGCAGAGCCTGTCAGCAGCAACTGGCCACGGCTTTTTCGCAGCGCCGGCAGGCAGCACTGAACCGTCAACCCGGCACCGTAGATGTTGGTCAGGATCATATCTTTCCAGACCTCGTGATCCGCGCCACTGAAACCGCCGGGCTCTCCGCCGCGCCCCGCATTCACAAATACGGCGTCAATCTGCCCGAAGGTCGCCAGGGCGTCATCTACCACTGCCTCCTGCTGCTCCATGCTCTGAACATCACAACGGGCAATCATTACCCGCTCGCTGCCGCCCAGTTCGCTCTGCAGGTGTTTCAACTTGTCTTCCGAGCGGGCCGACAGAACCAGTCGGTAACCTGCCTTT
>NZ_JAWLDU010000018.1:0-20678 GCF_041686475.1 Marinobacter sp. | reverse complement strand
CGGGCAATCATTACCCGCTCGCTGCCGCCCAGTTCGCTCTGCAGGTGTTTCAACTTGTCTTCCGAGCGGGCCGACAGAACCAGTCGGTAACCTGCCTTTTGCGCCGCCCGTGCCGTTGCCTCACCGATCCCGGAAGAAGCCCCGGTAATCAGCATGACCGGATCATTGCTCATAAATTCTCTCCTGCTTCATATGTGGTAACCAGTGTTGCAGATTAGCTACGCGAGCTGAAGCAGTTGCAGATCACTTCTTGCATGAGGGTTCTGGCGTCAATATCAGGTAGTATACGGCCAGACGTGCCGGCCAGAATGATTTGCCGGCCAGGCGAACCAGGCAACCGACGGATTTATGAAGATACCGAAACGATTACAGCCCCTTGTCGACGACGGCATGGTGGACGAAGTGTTGTATCAGTTGATGAGCGGCAAGGAAGCACAGGTATTTGTGGTGCGTTGTGGCGACAGTGTGCGCTGCGCCAAGGTCTACAAAGAGGCCCAGAAACGCAGCTTCAAGCAGGCCGTGCAATACCAGGAAGGCCGCAAGGTTCGCAATACCCGCCGAGCCCGCGCCATGGGCAAGAAAACCCGCTACGGCCAGAAGGAACAGGAAGATGCCTGGCTGAACGCCGAAGTTGATGCCCTGTACCAGTTGGCAGGCGCCGGTGTGCGCGTGCCGGAACCGTTCGGGTTTGTGGACGGCGTGCTGTTGATGGAAATGATTGCCGATGAAGACGGCAAGGCCGCGCCGCAACTGGGCGAAGTATCACTGACCCCTGAACAGGCGCGGAATTACCATGACAAGGTGATTGCGGATGTAGTACGCATGCTCAGCGCCGGTCTGATTCACGGTGATCTGTCAGAATTCAATGTGCTAGTGGACGCTACCGGACCGGTGATTATCGATCTGCCCCAGGCCGTCAACGCAGCCGGGAACAACAGCGCCGAACAGATGCTGGAACGGGACGTGGATAACATGCGCCGCTATTTCGGCCGTTTCGCACCGGAACTGCTGAACACCGATTACGGCAAGGAAATCTGGGCACTCTACGAGTCCGGCGAGCTTCATCCCGACAGCCGGCTGACCGGCTGCTTCGAGCACGACACTGAGAATGCCGACGTGGACGAACTCATGGCGGTTATTGATGCCGCAAAGGAAGAGGAACGGGAACGCCAGGAGCGGGCCAGGGACGCTGAGGAAGGCGACGACTAGCCCGGTTCACCGACAAACCTGCCCACCACGCGATCTGACAGCATCAGGTGGGCAAGTGCCGGATACGGCAGGTAATGGCTCAGCAGGAATATGACCGACCCGGTATCCAGCCCGGAGGACAGCCCGACATAGGCGGCCCAGGCCAGGAACAACGCGCCCAGAAAGCCGCCGTAGGACCACAGCACCCGGGCCCGCTCATCGCCGGTCGGCACCCGCTTCAATATGCGGGCCACCGACCAGCTGATATAGGCCGCAATCAACGCCGCGATAACGACCGAAACCAACACCCCTGTCAATCCGAACAGAAACCGTGCCAGATAGTTGGTGAGAAAAAACAGAACAATGGCGCTGACAGCAATGATGGTTACCCGCGAACGCTTCAGATCTTCCATAGACAGAATCCCGGCTGGTTAAATCAGATAGTTTGCACTGTTTTAACATTCCGGGAATCAAGAAGCGACTTTGCTTCCGCTACCAGGCCAGCCAGATCACGTGACGGGCGCCTTTACCCGGTCGCAGGGCGCGCACGGTCACTGGCTCCACGGAAAATCCGGCGCGGCGCAGCCTCTCGGTAAACGCATGTTCGGGGCCTGCAGACCAATAGGCCAGAATGCCATTCGGGCTCAGGGATTTCTGCGCCGCCGCAATGCCGGCGGGAGAGTAGATCCAGTTATTTTCCTTGCGGGTGAGCCCTTCCGGGCCGTTGTCCACATCCAGCAGGATTGCATCCCAGTTGCCATTGCCTTTGCGCAGGAGTTCTGCCACGTCGCCGATGTGGACACTGGCCCTGGCATCGTTCAGGGGATATCCAGCCGCAAGCCCCAACGGCCCCCGGTTCCACTCTTCAACTTCCGGAACCAGCTCGGCCACGGTTACCCGGGCGTCGTCCGCCAGGGTCGACAAGGCTGCCGCCAGGGTGAAACCCATTCCCAGGCCGCCAATCAGCACACGGGGGCCGCTCAGCCCTGCAAGGCGCTCGCAGGCAAGCGTGGCCAGGGCATCTTCAGAACCGTGTAACCGGCTGTTCATCAACTCACCGGTTGTACCGGCAATTTTTATGGAAAATTCATCATTACGCTGCAGCAGGCGCAACCGGGTTCCATTGCCCGGAATGGTTGCAGTGCCGATTTCCTCAAAGCGGGCCATCTATTTTCTGACCCACTCACCATCCATCAGGATGTATTGCCCAGCCGGTGTTTTCTCCAGCGCTTTCTGGCCGGCCACGGTTTCCACCTGGGTGACCGGAATGTCATGCTTCTCAGCGATGCGGGCGTACTCGTCCCGGCGGGCCTTGTTGATGGCTTCAACAATACCGCGGGCGTCTCCGTCTGCCTTGACCACCTCCAGATATCCCGTAGGCGTTTCACCCACCAGGCCCTGCTGTTTTGCGGTCTCCAGCTGGTTTTTGGCCTCTTCCAGACCCATCGAAAATGCCGGCAGGGCCAGGCAAAGTGCAAGGATAAACGCGCCGAGTTGTACGAACCGTTTCATGAGTGACTCCCTGGATTCCCAATTGACCATCAGAACAAGCCCTTTTCGCCGAAGAGTTCATCCACGTCTTCGTCCACTTTTACGTAGATTTCGTGTTCAATCTTGACGTTAAGATTTACGGTGATGGGCTCCTTGGGCGCCTCCATCCTTACCGTGGGCGTACACGCCGCCAGACCCAGGGCAAGCGCCAGAATAGCCAGCGCGTTGCGACTCTTACCGGGCCAATTGCCCGACCTGTATCCGTCCATCTGCCTTACTCCCTATTGGTTTCCTGGCTCACCTGACTGGCCCTTCGCATCCCGTTTCTGTATCAGGTCACGCACCTTCTCCGTCACGGCTTCGTTGACCCGGCCACTGAGCTGCAGGCTGGTGAGCAACGCCGGAATGTCTTCTTCAAGGTTAATGTTGAGCACGATCGGGTGTCCATCGCGCACGTCGGGGCTGCTACCCTCCAGACGCAGCCCCAGCACCAACCTGCCATCCTGATCGTAGTCTACCGTGCTGTTGAGCACGGTGTAGTTAAAGTTTTCCATGGCCTTTACTACCAGTGCCATGGCCTCATTGTTCTGCGCCATGCCCCGCAGCCGCTCTGCCGGCAGTTTCAGCGTGCCACCGGGCGAAACCGCTTCAACCTGTCCCGCTTCAATGCTGACACCCTGATGATCAAACTGCACAGGTACCGTGCCCCTGAGCACGCCGGTTCCTGCCAGCCCCTCCGCAGGGTATATCTGCATCAGTTCCGACAGGCGAACGCCGTCCAGCTCAAGCGGAACCCTCACCGGTAACTCCGAGAGCTGCCACTGGCCGGACTCGATAGCAACGTTGCCACCCAGAAATGCGGAGGACGCCTGTTCCAGCGTCACAGTGCCGGCTGCAAGTTGCCCGGTGTCAGCCTGGTAGCCACCGGCAACGCGGATATTGCTGACGGGGATACCGGGATTAACAGCATCAAGATCCAGGCCAGACGTGCGGACATCCAGCCGCTCGCCCGAGAAATTAACGGCCAACCTGCCACTGAGACCCGACCAGGCCATGCGGGCGAACAGCCCGCTGGCACCATCAAACGCTACCTCTCCCCGGCCCTGGATTCCCTCGGACGGGACACGCAGCTTCACGCTAGTTCTGACGCTCCCCTCGTCGATCTCGAGCTCCCTGGGCCAGACGGTGAACGTATTCGCCATTTGGAGGCCTCCCTTTGCGCCGGAGACTGTCATTTGAGCTTCAATCTCCAGCGTACCATCGAAGGAGAATCTCAGCCCGACATCGGCTTCCGTGCCCGCATCCGCGGAAAGCCGGCCGTCGAAACTGAGGCCTTGCAGACTGGCATGTAACTGTCCGGCAAGGCGCCAGGGTTGCGGAAGCAGTTGCGGCTGGTGGATTGCGGCTGCTGTTGCCTCCAGAGATCCATCGAAATCCAGCTTCTCCAGCGCCATGGACTGCAGGTCATACGCCGCTGTCAGTTTCGTGCCGGTCAGGCTAACCCTGAGTGTGTCGATCTGCGAAAGCTCACCGGGTACTTCGAGCCGGGCAAGTTCAAGATAGCTGTCACCACTGACATCCAGGGTCGCGGACTGCTCATCGGCGCTGCCTGCCACCACCAGGCTTGTCCGCCCCTCCCCGAGCCGCCAGCCGGCATGAGTCATCGATGGAATCGGAGCTTCTATCTTCATGGAACGGGTAACGAGGTTACGCTCCTCCGGCGCCGAAATCCCTGAAACAGCCAGATCCCCTGTGGCACGGATACCGTCCGGGAGTGTCAGCTCCAACTGATCGATATCTATATTGTCAGGCAACCAGTCAGGCAACTGGCGCGGAATACTGCCAGGGCTCTCCGGCGCCGTCTCTGATTGCTCGCTGTCACCGGGCCAGGCTGGTACATCCACCGTTAACCGCCCCACCCGGACCACATTCGGCATCGGGCCATGCCAGTGCCAGCTCCAGCCCAGCGACAGCTCCTCTCCCTCGGCGGCGTAGAGATGACCGCCTCGCTCCTGGCTCACGGTGAAGCCTTCCAGCTGGACACCGGCCAGGGAGATCTCCATGCCCTGCCACTGAACATTGCGGATGCTGTTCAGCTGCTGCCATTCCTCCCAGGCAACCCGGGCATACCAGGCCCCGGCGAGTAACAGCACAAGGAGCAGTGCCAGCAACCAGAACAGAAAGCGACGAATTGTGATCAGACGAACCATGATTGGATCACTGTCCGCGCCAGTTCACTGTGTAGAGATCGTGCCGGCGATCTTTCAGGTTTTTGACCGTACCGCTGTTGCGGGCAAAAGGCGGGCTCATTGAAACCTCGAGGCTGGAAGCGTCTATCCATAGTTCGCGAAACGGGCTCAGGCCGTCAAGTGGCGTTTTCAGGAACACAAATCGAAGCAAACTTTAACCTGACAGCGGAACGCCCGGACCCTTAAAGTAGCAGCATGCGGGCATCTACATGGGCGGCGACAGCTTCATTCACTCATCCACCTCGGTCGGCGTGACCCACTCGTCACTCAACGGCCACTACTGGCGGGATCGCTTCAGCCAGGCAAGACGATTTGATTAACCGCCTGCGAGCAATAGCACTACACCCATTACGTAGAGCACCATAATCACCACGCTTTCCATGCCGATCTGGCCGATGCCATGGCGCTCACGGCGGATCAGCCCCATCATCAGCACTCCAGACATCAGCAGGGTGAGCACCGCCCAGAATTTCGAATCCTCCGGCATGGCATGGTAGATCGAGCCCTCCCGGTAGGCGATATCGGAAGCTGCGGTAAACAGGGTATCGAAAGCATTACCGCCGATGATCCCGCCAACCGCAAGCGTCAGCGCGCCACGCCGCACGGCCGCAACGGATGTCACCAGCTCGGGAATCGACGTACTGATCGCCGTCAGCATGACTCCGACCACCGTTTGCGTCATGTTGGTCTTGTCCGCGATAACCGTTGCGGCGGGCTCCAGTGTCCAGCCGGCAACCCCCAGTATTGCCATCAGCACAATAAACTCGACCGAAAGCCGAAGCAGCGGCGGCATGACGTTTACATCGTCGGGCTTGTCCTCCCGCGTGTCCCTGGTAATGGAAGGCCGCCACATGGGTGACTCGTTTGCACCCCGGACCAGGTAGATACCATAGATATAGACACCCAGCATGACCGGCGTTACCGGGTGAACGCCGGCAATGGTGTACTCCGGCAGGTAGGGCGCGAAGAGGATCAGTGACAGCAGGCAAATCAGCAGGCCGTTCTGCATCATGTTCGGAACCGATGCGGCGGCGTGCTCCAGGTTGGCACGGCGATAGACCATATCTGCCACTGCCAGGAAAAACGTCTGCACCGCGATTCCGCCCAGGGCGTTGCTCACGGCCAGTTCCGCATGGCCATTCCAAGCCGCCGTCACGGAAAGCACGGACCCACCCAGCGATGTGGACGCCCCCAGCAACACCGCACCTGCAGCAGCTTCACCTATGCCGGTGCGATCCGCCAGCTGGTCCACTACCCTCGTGATACGCGTGCCCGCCATGGCGATCACTGCCGCGCACAGGCAGAACACAATACTGCCCTGCAACAGGGTCCAGCTTTCCGGTTCCAGTGGAATCATGCTTCTATCCCTTGCCTCCTGAACAGTCGCGGTGTAAAACACCATTGGCAGGAGATTCTACAGCCATGAAGACGGAGCACCATGAGCCAGACGCAAAAGCCCCAGCAGCCAGAGCAACCGCAAAACCCACAAGTACCTGCCCAATACTCGTTTTTATGGTTGAGCGCTGCAATCATTCTGATGTTTTTCTGGCTCCAGGACGGTCAACAGCCAAGGGTCAGCGAACTCCCCTACTCGCAATTCAAGGAAGCGGTCGCCAGCGACCATGTGGAAGAAGTCAGCCTTCGGGCCGACCATATCGACGGCAAGTTGACGGAGGAAGGCAGCAGAGCCTGGGCCGAGGACAGCGACTCGCTGCAATTCCACAGCGTTCGCCCCCCGATAGAAGATCCGGACCTGCTGCCACTGCTCGAATCCCATACCGTTACCATCAGCGCCCGACCGGCAGAGCCCCCGGCATGGCAACAGGTGCTGACCAGTGTCCTGCCCTGGTTGCTGTTTCTTGCGCTGATGTTCTGGTTCTGGTCTTACGCCCAGCGCCGCATGATGCAGGGCGGTGGTGGCGGTGCTTTGGGTTTCAACCGATCCAAGGCCCGCAGGGTAGAAAAGCAGTTCTCCAAAACCAGGCTGTCGGACGTGGCAGGCATCGAGTCCGCCAAACGGGACATCACGGAAATCATTGACTTCCTGACTGCTCCGGAGAAATACAAGGCGCTTGGGGCCGACATGCCCACAGGCATCCTGCTGGTTGGTCCGCCAGGAACCGGCAAGACACTGCTGGCCAAGGCCATTGCCGGGGAAGCCGACGTACCCTTTTTCAGCATCAGTGCGTCCGAGTTTATCGAGATGTTCGTTGGCGTTGGTGCTGCGCGGGTTCGGGACA
The DNA here is from genome assembly GCF_041686475.1 of Marinobacter sp. Taxonomy (GTDB): domain Bacteria; phylum Pseudomonadota; class Gammaproteobacteria; order Pseudomonadales; family Oleiphilaceae; genus Marinobacter. The sequence continues at coordinate 13,510 of NZ_JAWLDU010000018.1, read as the reverse complement.
TGTTCGACACCGCCCGCAAAGAAGCACCCGCGCTTATTTTTATCGATGAACTTGATGCTATCGGGCGCTCCCGTGGCGCCGGTTTCGGTGGCGGCCACGACGAACGTGAGCAGACCCTCAACCAGATACTGACAGAAATGGACGGCTTTGAAGGCCACGAGAACGTGGTTGTTCTGGCCGCAACCAACCGCCCGGACGTTCTCGACAGCGCCCTGCTTCGGCCTGGGCGATTTGACCGCAAGGTAACGCTGGACCGGCCCCACAAGGAGGCCCGCAAAGCCATTCTGGAAGTTCACGTCCGGAAGGTACCCTTGGACAGCGATATCGACCTGGAAGAGGTGGCCGCACGCACCATTGGTTTTGCCGGTGCCGACCTGAAAAACCTTGTCAACGAAGCAGCCCTCACCGCTGCCAGGCTCGACCTGAAAAAGGTCAACAACAAATGTTTCGAGCACGCACGTGACCGGATCGTACTGGGCGAGGAGCGCGACGCCGAACTCACCCACGAGGAAAAAGAGGTGGTGGCCTACCACGAATGCGGGCATGCCATCATGGCCTACTTCATGCCCAAGGCCGACCCCCTGACACGAGTGACGATTATCCCCCACGGTATGGCGATGGGGGTCACCGAACAGACACCCAAGGAAGACCGCTACAATTACACCGAAAGCTACCTGACCGATCGTATCAAGGTGATGCTTGGCGGCCGTTCGTCGGAAAAACTGATTTATGGCGAGGTCAGCACCGGCGCCCAGAACGACCTCAAGGAAGCCACCAAGCTGCTGAGGCGCATGTTCGGGCAATGGGGCATGAGTGAGAAAATCGGCCCGCTGGGCCTGGGGATTGGCGAAGAGCATGTCTTCCTTGGCCGTGAAATGGGGCAGCCAAGGGAATACAGCGAGCACATGGCGGAACTGATCGATATTGAGGTTCAGGCAAAACTGATCGAGCTCGAGAAAGCGACGGTAAGCTTCCTCTCAGAGCACCGCCAGCAGCTGGAAACCCTGGCAAAAGCGGTTATCGACAGAGAAACACTCTCGGCCACCGAAATTCACCAGATTCTGGAACCCGGCGAACAGCAACAGGCCTGACAGGACCTGTTTGCGATCGTAGACTCAGGTGCTGATTGCGGGATAATATCAGGGCTCGCGCTATAGACGGATTTATAAACGCTATGGATTCAGCACCCGGGAACGACCTCAATGCCATCCAGACAGAACTGGGCCGTCTTGAAGCCTACCGACGGCGAATCTATCTGGGTGTTCTTATCCTGACCATTGCCATTATCCTGCTCAGCTGGGCATTTCGGGAAAATGGCGACCCCTTCATTGCAGTAGCCTATCCGGTGTTTGCGGTGGTACTTGCCGGACTTTGCGTTGCCCTGTGGCGCGGAGCCACCTCACTCAGAATCATGGAAATCACCCTTGTTGCCACTGTGAGCACCATGATCCTCAGCCGCCTTGCCTGGCACTTCGGATTCGGCGACCCACTGGGTGATCACCTTCTGCTGTTGGCCGGGGGGCACTATTGGGCCGTGGGCATTCTGATTGTCGGCGGTTTCATCACTCTTGGCTATCGCGGTGGCCTGGTGACCGGCGTAGCAACGTTCCTGTTCTCCGGAGCATTGGCGACCTACGAAGTACTGGGTTGCTTCCTGGCTGCGGGAGAGCATTGCCATAACTGGGTCTATCTCGCGCGCATCCACCTGTTCCTGGCGGTGCTATTGGCTCTGACCAGTGCCGGAACGTTTCTGCGTGAGCGTATATGGAGTGCTTTTACACGGGCAGAAACACTGCAGCACTGGGCCAACACGGATCCCCTTTGCGGGCTGGCAAATCGCCGCGGTGCAGACCATTTCCTGTCGGCCGAAGCTGCGCTGGCAGACCGCTACCAACGGCCGCTGACCATCATTCTTATTGATATTGACCAGTTCAAGGGCATCAATGATGACCATGGCCACAAGGTCGGGGATTGCGTGATTTGCGAGCTTGCAGACATTCTTTCCAACACCGTGCGGGGGGTAGACCTGGCAGCCCGCTGGGGTGGGGATGAATTCCTGGTAGCGACACCGGGCGTTGATCTTCGCGCCGCCCGCCACGCTGCCGAACGTTGCCGAAGAGCCGTGGAAAAATCTCCCATTGCCGGTGTGTCGGTGACGGTGACCGTCGGTATCGCCGAATACCTCCCCGGCAAAGGAACCGACGACGCGATCAATCGCGCTGACGCCATGCTCTACAGGGCCAAGGCCGCAGGCCGCAACCGGGTTATTACCGAAGCCTGCGAACTGGCGTGATTCGAGATATAAGGTTGATTGATGATCTGGTTTGTACTGGCATTGCTGCTATTGATTGTTCTGATAACGGTTCTGGTACTTCGGGGTGAAAACCTCGCACACCTGGACAGGGAGGACTTCCCGAAAAAGGATTACACCCCCAGCCCCGGCCACAACGAGGTGCTGGAAGCCATCAGGGACATGAGCCGGTCCGCCAGGGGTCTGAAGGGCAAGGCCCGGCTGATGGCCCTGCGCAAGCACATGGACGGACTCAGCGAGGGGCGCGAATTCGTTTCGGAATTCCGTTCTCCCGAAGCCAGTGCACCAAAAGGGGAATGGGTGCTGGCCCCCGGGGTGGATACCCGGCGGCGGATACTCTACATTCACGGCGGCGCCTGGGTAGCCGGTAGCCCCCAAAGCCATCGCTCCATCACTGACCGCCTGTCAAAGGTAGCCAATGCCGCTGTGTTTGCCGTGGATTACCGATTGCTGCCGGAGCATCGTTACCGGGAAGGGCTCAGGGACTGCCAGGAAGCCTATCAATGGATGCTGGATCATGGCCCTGACGGTCCGGAACCGGCAGGGTTTGTGGTAGTGGCCGGAGACTCGGCCGGTGGCAGCCATGCCCTGGTGCTGATAGCGTGGATTCGTGACCAAGGGCTGCGCCAGGCAGACGCCGCAGTTGCCCTGTCGCCATCAACCGACCTGACGCTGACCGCGCCGAGTAACCGCGACAATATCAAAACAGACCCCTTGCTTGGTCCTACTTTCGGCAGCCTGATGCGGGTACCGCTGCCGGTACTCTGGTGGCTGAGTTTTTTCGGCATGCGCCTGTCACCCTCCAGCCCCCAGGCATCGCCATTGCGGGGAAATCTGGAAAATCTGCCGCCGGTGCTGATCCACGCCAGCGACTCCGAAATGCTGCTGGACAACGCCCGGCGTTACGTCAACAAAGCAAAAGACTCGGGGTCACCGGTGGAGCTTGAAACCTGGCCCGGCATGGTGCACGTTTGGCACATGTTCCCTGACATGCTGCCCGAAGCCGAAGAAGCCTTTGATAATATTGGAGAATTCCTGAAAAGAGTTGAACGGCGCTAAGGCTGTTTCCTGGCCCTTCTGCCCTTGCCGTTTTTGGACGGCTTGGTGTCGTATTGGATTTACCACCCCGCGGCAATCGGGGCCACATTGAAGCAGGGCCGTGCGGATACACACGCCGGCGTTCAATGTGGGAAAAGGGGGCCGATATGGCACAATTACCGAAACGTGCAAAAGTCGTAATCATTGGCCAGGGTGGTATCGTCGGATCCTCAGTAGCTCACCATCTGATTGAGTTGGGCTGGGATGACATCGTGGGGCTGGAAAAGTCTGCCATTCCCTCAGACATCAGTTCCACCTCCCACGCCTCGGATTTCTGCTTCACCACGTCCCACGACAAGCTGAATATCTACACCACCAAATACAGCCAGGCTTTCTACGAAAAACGGGGCAACTATGTGAAATGTGGCGGCATGGAGGTAGCCCGCGTCGACGATGACGAGCGTATGGACGAACTCCGCCGCAAGGTAGGTTCCGGCAAGGCTTTCGGCACCAACGTCAGCATGATTTCCCCCAGCCAGGCGAAAGAACTGTTTCCGTTGCTGGAAGAAAGCCAGATCCAGGGTGCCATGTGGGACCCGGATGCCGGCCTGGTCGTGCCGCGCTCCCAGAGGGTCGCCGGTGACCTGGTTGAGGAGGCCGTAGCCACCGGCAAACTCCAGGCTTTTGCCTACACGCCCGCGATTCGTATTGATGTCCAGGATGGCAGGGTTTGTGGCGTTGAGACCCGCAAAGGCTACATCGAAACCGAATACGTGGTGCTGTCCATGGGCATCTGGGGCCCCTTGATGGCGAAGACTGCCAACACGCCTCTGCCACTTATGCCGCTGGAACACCCGTTGCTGTTTTTCGGCCCCTACGAAGAGCTCGCCGGCAGCGGCAAGCAGATTGTTTATCCGCTGTTCCGCGACCAGGGCAACTCCGCCTATATCCGGGACACCGGCGATCCTACCACCACCGAGGGTGGTCGCATCGAGTGGGGCTATTACGAGGCAGAGAATCCGCGGCTGGTTTACCCCGGCGCCATTGCCGAGCCCGAAGATGCGCGGATGTCGCCTTCCATGCGGGACCTTTCCCTGGACCAGGTCATGGATGCCTACGAGAAAGCCATCGAAATGACGCCAATCCTGGGCGAACTGGGCTGGGAGGAAAAGCATTCCTTCAATGGCCTGCTGTCGGTCACACCCGATGGCGGTTCATTGATGGGTGAATCCCCGGAAGTGAGCAACCTGTGGTTCTGCGAGGCAGTCTGGGTGAAGGATGGCCCAGGGGCGGGCAAAATCCTGGCGGACTGGATGACCCATGGGTCGCCAGAGATGGACCCCCATAGCATCGACATCGCCCGCCACTACCCGTTGCAGAAGACACCGGACTACGTTTACAACCGTTGCTACGAGACCGCAAAGAAAATCTACACCCCGGCAGTTCACCCGCGGGAGCCCTACATGACCGGTCGTGGCATGCGGACCAGCCCGTTCTACCTGCGGGAAGTTGAGCTGGGCGCCTACTTCATGGAAGCCGCCGGTTGGGAACGGGCCCACGGCTACGCCGTCAACGAGTTCACCCTGCTGGCAAAATACCGCGACCGTATTCCGGTGAGGGAACATGAGTGGGACGCACGGCATTTCTGGGAAGTGTCTAACGCCGAGCAACTGGAAATGAGCGAGTCCGTGGGCATGATCAACCTGTCCCACTTTGCCATCTTCGATATCTCCGGCGACGATGCGGAAGCGCTGCTGGAATACCTGTCGGTGGCCAAAGTCGGCGGCACCACGCCCCACGGCAAAGGCGTCTACACCCACTTCCTCGACGAACGCGGTGGTGTACGCTCTGACCTGACCATTATCCGCCGGGGGGACAATGATTATCGCGTGGTCTGCGGTGGCGACACCGGTCACCGGGACTATTGCTGGATTACGCGCATGGCCCGCGAGAAGGGCCTGGACAACATCCATCTGCAGGACCGTACTGACGAGCTGGCCACCCTGGGGCTCTGGGGCCCGAAAGCCCGGGAAACCCTGGCGCAGTTCGTCACTGACCCGGACCAGCTGTCGGCGGAGAACTTCCCGTTTGCCACTGCACGGGAACTGAATATCCGGGGCGCTCCTGTCTGGGCGTTCCGCATTTCCTACGTGGGCGAGCAGGGCTGGGAGCTTTACTTCCCGTTCAGCTACGGCCTGCGGGTCTGGGACCTGTTATTCGAAGCCGGCGTGGCACCGGTGGGCATCGAAACCTACGCCAACAGCCGGCGCATGGAGAAAAGCCTGCGGCTGCAGAATGTGGACCTGGAAACCGAATACAACCTCTACGAGGCCGGACTGCAGCGGCCCAAGGTCAAGGAAGCGGATTTCCACGGCAAGGCTGCCTATCTGGAACAGCGGGAACGCCCCCGTCAGGCGGCCTACCTTTGCACCATGACCATGACAGAACACCGGGACGCCAACGGCGTGCTGCGCTATCCGGTGGGCCAGTGGCCGATACTGGATCCGCAAACCGGCGACGTACTGGTGGACAGCCACGGCCGCCGATCCTATAACACCAGCATAGCCTGGGGGCCTTCGGTGGGCAGGAACATTCTGCTGGGTTACATTCCCGACGAGTACGCTCAGGAAGGCCGGGAGCTGACCCTGGAGTACTTCCAGGAGCACTATCCCATTCGCATCGAGGCAGTGGGTTACCGGGCGCTGTTTGATCCCGACAACGAGCGAGTCAAATCGTGAGCAGCAACTTGGTCGCCCTGCAATCCACAGGGTTCCGGTGCTTCGAATCTGTTCAAGGCGGGCCGGCATTTCATCGGGGTCGATCCGGTCTGGCCGTTCGCCTTCCAACCCCATCATCACGGCGGGGCCGGTGCCATGGCCCTTGCCAGTGGCCCCCAGAGTAACGCCACTGGTGCGCCGCCACGTGCTTGCTGGCGACACCGGAACGATGATTTACGACAGCATGGCAGGTCGCGTCGAGACCATCCCGAAACCTTGAATGTCGCATTTGGACCAGTGGCATTCTGATTGCAGCTTTAGACTGGAGCCAGATTGGAACTGATCACTTATTGCACTATTGAAGTGCAACAACTAGTGTTCAGGTTGTGGTGGTTAACATGGGTATACCGGGTATTGACTGCCACACCAGGCCCAGGCGGGGCAAGGGGGTTAATCATGACCACTGATACAGGCTCGCTCACAAACAGGCCTTCTCAAGAGCCCTACCGGGTAGGTTTTCTGCTGATCGAAAACTTCACCCTGATTGCCCTTGCGACCGCTGTTGAACCCCTTCGCGTAGCCAACCAGCTGGCTGGTACCGAACTGTATTCCTGGAAACTCCTTACCGCAACCGGCGGTTACGCCCGCGCCAGTGATGGCATTACCATGGTGCCGGACGCCTCCATTCAGGAAGAACACAGCTTTGATCTGGTCATTGTTGTTGCCGGCATTGACGTTACCCGCAGTTTCTCCCGTCAGGAAGTCACCTGGCTGAAACAGATGGGCCGGCGGCATGTCCTGCTCGGGGCGGTTTGTACCGGACCTTATGTGCTGGCCAGCGCTGGCATGCTGGACGGCTATTCCTGCAGTGCCCACTGGGAGTGCCTGGAAGCCATGCAGGAGCGCTTTCCCCGGGTCCAGACCAACAACCGCCTGTTCACCGTCGAGCGTGAGCGCATGACCTGCACCGGCGGTACGGTGCCCATGCACATGATGCTCAGTTTTCTGGCACGGCGTCATGGCCAGGAGCTGAGTAATGCGGTATCCCACATGTTTGTCTGTGACCGGGTGCGGGAGGAAAGCGAACAGCAACCCATGCCTATGCATCCCAGACTGGCCTGTGCGCAACCCAAGCTGGCAGAAGCTGCCCAGTTGATGGAAGCCAATATCGAGGAGCCCATCGAATTACAGGAGCTGGCGACACTGGCGGGCATATCGCGCCGCCAACTGGAGCGGCTGTTCCTTAAACACATGGGCTGCACGCCCTCGCGGTATTACCTGCGGGTAAGGCTGAACCGCGCACGCCGGCTGCTCAAGCAGACCTCCTGTTCCATTGTGGAGATTGCCTCCATGTGCGGCTTTGTTTCTGCCACCCACTTCAGCCGCTGCTATCGCAAGACCATGGGACGGGCGCCCAAGTACGAACGGATGGAATTCTTCACGCCCGCCAGGACCGATGGCTCCCTGGCAGACACCATGGCGAGTTTGCCATCTTCGTCATTGCAGGCGCTGAAGCGGGCCCGTACCGAACCCACCTACGGCACCTTTGAAGGCCCGCGCGAAGAGGATACCGTCTCAGGTTAACCCCACCACAAGGCCATTCTCATCCAGGGCAATGTCCAGGGCGGCAGGACGCCGGGGCAGTCCGGGCATGGTCATGATGTCACCACACACCGCCACCACGAAGCCGGCGCCGGCTGCCAGGCGCACTTCCCTGACCGGCAGCATATGGCCGGATGGCGCACCTTTCAACGAGGAATCCGCCGAGAAGCTGTACTGGGTCTTGGCAATGCACACTGGCAGATGCCCGAACCCCAGGCTTTGATACTCCTCCAGTTGCCGCTTAGCGACCGTTGTGAACTCCACACTTCCTGCGTGGTAGATGCGGGTCGCAATGGTGCGGATCTTATCCGCAAGCGGCAGGCTGTCCTTATAAAGGAATTCAATCTCCGGCGTGCCCTCGTCCATCTGGTCAAGCACCGCCTGGGCCAGTTCAGTGGCGCCTTCTCCTCCGGTTGCCCAGTGATCGGCCGGTACCGCTCTCACGCCCAGCTCTTTGCTGATGGACTGGACCAGAGCCATTTCCTCTTCCGTGTCATCCGGAAAGCGGTTGATGCACACCACCGGGGTCAACCCGAATTGTTGCATGTTGCGGATATGGCGCTCCAGGTTGGCAGCGCCCTTGCGCAGCGCCGCCAGGTCGGGAATGCCCAGTTGGCTGCGGGGAACTCCGCCCTGCATTTTGAGTGCGCGAATGGTACAGACCACCACGGCGGCGTCCGGTCGCAGACCGGTATGACGGCACTTGATGTCAATGAATTTCTCCGCGCCCAGGTCGGCACCGAATCCGGCCTCGGTCACCACTACATCGTTCAGGGCCAGGGCGGCGCGGGTGGCGGTGACGGAATTACAGCCATGAGCAATATTGGCAAATGGCCCACCATGGATGAATACTGGATTATGTTCCAGACTCTGCACCAGGTTTGGTTGCAGCGCCTCTTTCAGCAGCACCGTCAGCGAGCCCTCCACACCGAGGTCGCGAACGGTGACCGGAGACATGTCGGAACGCCGCCCCACGATGATATTGCCCAATCGCTGCTTTAGGTCCGCGCGCCCGTCCGCCAGGCACAGAATCGCCATGATTTCTGACGAAACGGTGATGTCAAAGCCGGTCTCCCGGGGCACACCATGGGCAGCACCACCCAGGCCAGACACCATGTTGCGCAGTGAACGGTCAGTGATGTCCAGCACTCTTCGCCAGCTTACATGGCGCGGGTCCAGACCGGCTTCGTTACCCCAGTGGATGTGGTTGTCAATCAGCGATGCCAGCAGATTGTGGGCAGAGGTAATGGCGTGGAAATCGCCATTGAAATGCAGGTTGATATCCTCCATCGGAATCACCTGGGCACGGCCGCCGCCGGCTGCGCCGCCCTTCATGCCGAAACAGGGGCCGAGGGACGGCTCCCGCAGGCACACGGAAGAGCTCACCCCCAGACGATTGAAACCGTCATTCAGCCCCACACTGGTGGTAGTCTTGCCCTCCCCGGCCGGCGTCGGAGTGATGGCGGTCACCAGCACCAGCCTGCCCCTGGGGGCAGTTGCGGAGGTGTCCACGTAGGCCATGTCCAGTTTGGCTTTATAGTGACCAAATGGCACCAGGCTTTCGGCCGGCAGGCCGAAGCGTTGCTGGGCCAGCAGCAGCATGGACTGTGGCTGGACCGAGCGGGCAATCTCGATATCCGGGGTGCCAGGCGGCAGAAATTCCGCCGGTGCCGGCGTTGCGGATGTCAGTTTACTGTACTGAAGACTCATGGAACTGTCCCCTCTGGTCCTCGAGGGACCCGCTATGCTCTTGAATCCACTGTGCCGACTGGCGCAGTCCACCAAACGGAAACAGGTGGATACCCCGCAGCAGGGTATCCGGGTTATCCAGGCAATACCGGACCAGCGCCTGCACCATGCCGTCCGGTGTCCAGGAACGCAGCAGTCGCGCGCTTCCAGGGCGACGCAACATCGCTCGGGCGGACACGCCAACCCCGCATTGTGCGGCGTAAGCGATGAGTGTTTTCATCCGGGTCGGTCCGGCCATGCCAATGTCGACAGGCACCTCTTCCAAAACGTCACCCAGGCTCTGCAGCCAGTCGATCACCACATCCGCGTCGAACGTGAACTGGGTTACCACCCACAGCCGGGTTGAGGTGCTGCGGGCGTATTCCCGCTTGATACCGAGGGCCTGGCCAAGGGTGGCCCGGTCCGCCATCGGGTGCCCGTCCGGGTGCGCTGCAACGCCAATTCCGTGAAACCTGAACTGGGCCAGCAGGCCCGATTCGAGCACCGCCAGGGTGTCCGGAAATGGGCCGGCTACCGAGTCACTGTCGCCGGCAATCAGCAACAGCCGGTCAATATGGCTTTCATCCAGTTGTGACAGCCAGTCCCGTAATTGACCACGGCTCTCGGCCATGCGGGCGGGCACGTGGGGAATCGGCTGCATACCCAGACTCAGGAGGTGCCGGCAGGCTTCCAGCGTATCGCTGAACTGGCCCTTCGGCAGGAAGGGTACATAGACACAGGTACCTGCAGGCAAAAGATCCGACAGATACTCCGTTGTCAGTATCTGGCGCGGTGTCGCCTCGAGGGAGGCCCCGCGCACCAGGGCGTGGAGCTTTGCTGTTGCCTCGTCATCCTGGCTATTGAACGGCTGTTTTTCATTCACCAGCTTCATGAACCACGCCCCCATTGCTACCCGTGTACACCAGGCAAAGGTCAGGCGCCTGCAAGCGCCTGACCTGCCAGATCTGCTAGTCGGCGAAGTCGATACCCTTCGCACGGGCCCGTTCGCGGGCGTTGGGATTTACCGATGGCCGGAAGGGCACTTCCACCACTTCCGCCTCCACTGCGGTGGAACCATCTGCTGCGGCATACTCTACCGGCAGGTGCACTGTCAGACGGGTGCCCACAGTGCGCAGGTCAAACGGCACATAGGCCAGTGCTATGTTGGTCTCCAGCTCCGGCGAATACCACGGCGATGTAACGTAACCTTCCGGCTCGCCACCATCGGGCCCGCTGATCAACCAGAAATCATTGGCATAGTCCGTTACCGGGCTGCCGCCAAAGCGGATTCCCACCATGATGTGACTGAACGGCGGACGACCGGCATCGATCTGTTCGCGAACCCTTTCCAGCTTCTGCTTGCCGATGTAGTCCGCGTCCTTGTTGCGCGGCACCTGGTACGCAAGGGCGCACTGGAATGGCAGGGTTTCCTGATCCACATCCTGACCCCAGGAAAGAATGCCCGCGGCAATGCGACGGTGGTGTGCGGGTGCAATCACTCTTAGATTGTGGGGCTCACCCGCTGCAAGCACGGTGTACCAGAGATCCTCGGCGTACTTGGTGGCTTCTTTCAGGTAGATCTCGTAGCCCTTCTCGCCGGTGAAACCGGTCTGGGAAACGATCACGTCGTGGCCGGCAACCTGGGCTTCCATCAGCCCGTAATAGGGAATGTCCCTCACCTTTTCCCCGAACAGATCGGCCATGAGCGCCTCGGATTTCGGACCCTGGATCTGTACCGGGGCCACATCGACCTCCGCGATAGTGACATTGAAGCCCATACCGATGTTCACACCCCGCATCCAGAGTTCCAGATCACTGTCGGAGAGCGAGAACCAGAATTCATCCTCGGCGACCCGCAGCAACACCGGGTCATTGATGATGCCACCCTCCTCATTGCAGAGGATGACGTACTTGCCACGCATGGGTTTTATCTTGGTGGCGTCCCGGGTGATCACGTAGTTCACAAACCGTTCCGCATCCGGGCCCTTGACCTGGATCTGGCGTTCTACCGCCACATTCCACATGGTCACGTCGTGAACCAGGGACTCATATTCCAGCATGGCACCACCATCCTCGTTGCGAGTATAGCCACGGGGGTGGTACATACGGTTGTAAACGGTAGCCCGCCAGCACCCGGCCTCGTACGACAGGTGCCAGTAGGGTGACTTGCGAACCCGTGTGGAAATCAGCATTTCCACCGGCGTGGGGCCGGACTGACGCAGGTTGACGGGAACACGACGATCAGACTGATCGACGCTGCCGGGCTGGCGCGCGGCACCTGCCCGTTGTTGCGGATAATCCAGAAGTGCTTTTTCGAATTTAATGGCCATTGCTATCTCCCCCTACCGGGTTGTCGATAGCTCTAATGTGATCCTGTTTGCGTTTATCGGATGGAACCAATACGACACCGGCACAACCAAAAACGTCAGAGGGATGGCCGTCGCCATCCCTCTCGTTTCCGCCGCGTCAGTCGTGGGGTATCGGGTCCGGGTTCCGGTCCCATCCCACCATGGCAAGTGTCGCCACCACACCGATCAGCAGACCGATCCAGGGTTCGAAGAACGCCAGGGCGGCACCAATCAGCACGACGGTTCCCCGGGACGCATTGTCCCTGGGAATGGACATGGCGATATAGGCACAGGCAAAACCGGTGAGCACCAGGGTGAGTGAAAGCGCGATGCCCAGCAGCGGCTTGAGGCCTGTCAGCAACGGCAGCAGGAAGTAGATAAACGGCAACCCCATAAGGTAATAGGATGCAAGACCACTGTGAAGGCTGCCCATCGCCTGGGGCCCCTGCTTCCAGCGCTGTACCACAATCACGTGGACACCGGTCCACACCGCCCCCTGGGTGGGGAAAAACGGGGCAAAGATCCCCATCACTGCGTTACGGATCGACAGTGAGAAATGGGTACGGTTGAGGTTGATGTCGATGTGCTCGTCGGTACGGGTCTGCATGCCGTCCCGCAGTACTTCGTTACCGGTGACAATGTCGCCGAACAGGATAATGTAGGCAATCAGCGCCAGCGGAATGCTCTGGGCAATCATCTCCATGCTGGGCCAGCCATTAACCAGCGGCGATGCCTTGGCAATCGCCTCTGACAGTGGTGGCACCACAAAGCCCCACTGGATATCGAAACTCACCTCGCCCACGAACGGCCCTACCGCAGCAGCAATAAGGAAGCCCGGCAGTAATCCAAGCGCACCCAGCATGAAGAAGAACCGGTTACGGGCCTTGAGCTTCTGCATGGGCACAGAAAAGGTAAAGATCAGGCAGATGGCGCATGCCAGTGTGGTAGCAATGGGCTGCTCGAGCAGAAAACGCTCGGCATCGTCGATAAAGACGCGTTTGAGAGCCGCAATGGAGGCCCCCAGAATAATACCTGCCTTGAGGGTGTCCGGCAGCCAGATTACGAATCGTCGCCCGAGCCCGGTAATCCCCAGAATAAAAACCAGTGAGGCGAACACCAGCGAGAGCGCCGTCATGGCCTGGAAACGACTGGACGGATCCTCATACCCACCAATCACAAAGGCCAGGATCAGGGGCAGCGCAGGCGTTATCCACCCGCCGGCGTAGGGCTCACCGAAAAAGATCACCGCCGAAGCAATGAGGAAGGCATGGATCATGGAAAGGGCGACGGCTTCTTCAAAGCTCAGGCCAAAGTAGGCCGTCATCACCGGAATCAGCGCCAGGCCCGTTGCTGCAGATACCATCAGCCCCTGCAGGAATTCCGACCAGCAAAGCCTGGTGTGATAGAAGGGTACCCGGAAGGTAAACGGGCCCCACCGCCAGCCCGCAAGCTCTTGTCTTTCTGCCATTTCAGATTACCCGCTTGTCGTTATATTTGTAGTGGTCTGAGTATGGAAAGGGTTCGGGTATTCTGCGAATGAATTTTTCTGATTGGCATTGATAAACAGTACTGATAACCAATACCGGAAGGTTCTCTGGCCAACGCCACCAACCGGCTATAGACTGGTAGCGGCTTGCCCGGGACTCAACCATCAAGGAGCAGACGTTGACACTGACCACCCCCGCCCTTCTATTCCCCGCCATTTCGTTACTGTTACTGGCCTATACCAATCGCTTTCTTGTACTCGCCCAGCTTATCCGCCAGCT
>NZ_JAWLDU010000062.1:0-14241 GCF_041686475.1 Marinobacter sp. | reverse complement strand
ATAATTACAGTGCAGCGAATGACTTCGCAACTAATTTACCGATTTCCGTGAGCAACTCCTGTTGTGACAAGGAAATTCACCTAAACTGCTCTGGTATCCGGGACAGGGTGAGTAGCAATGAAAACAGGAGACAGCGCCCGATGAAATCGCGGTTTTCAGAATGGATACTCGCAGGCCTGGTTTGTTTAAATTCGGGCTCGGGTTTGGCTCTGTCCTCTGAGCGGCTGACCGCTACCAGCAAAGTTGCTGCCGTAGAAGAGAGCGAGTACCGGCTGTGGTATCGCAACTACGATAGCCCTCCTATCCGTGCGCTGGTGTCTCTTGCCTTTGAAAAAACCCCGGAATACGGTCCTTTTACCATTACCCGCAGCGCTGAAATGGCCCAGGGACGCGTGATACGTGAAATGGAACAACCGGATTCAACTCTCATTGATATTGCCAATGTGGCCACCTCCGACGAGCGGGAGGACAACCTTCGTGCGATACCTGTGCCCATCGATGGCGGGCTGCTGGGCTTCCGGGTTTGCGTGGTGCTGCGGGAATCGCTGCCAATATTCGAAGGCGTCAACAGCATTTCAGACCTGCAGGAAGCCGGGATACGTATTGGTCAGGGGACCCATTGGCCAGACACCGACATCCTGAAAGCGAATGGAGTAACCGTTATTACCCATTCCAGGTATGAAATTCTTTTCCGGATGCTGGAGAATCAACGGTTTGAATGCTTCGCAAGGGGTGTCAGTGAAGTGCTGTTTGATCTGGAGCTGCACGCCAACATGGAACTGGCCATTGAGCCGGATCTTCTGATTGCCTATCCGATGCCATCCTACTTTTTTGTCAGCCGGCGCGATCATGAAACGGCCCAGCGACTACAGCTGGGCCTGGAACGAGCCATTCATGACGGTAGTTTTGGCCGGTATCTGGAGAACTTCTACGGCAGAGCCATGAGAGAGCTAAAGCTGGAGAAACGCCGGGTTCTGGTGCTGAGCAATCCTTTCCTGACAGACGAATCCCTGACCATTGGCCGCCAAACCCTGAGGGATCTGAAGCGGCGCATCAGTCTGTTGTCAGGTTCGGATGAATCCGCTTCAGACCCTGAATCGTGAAACGTTCTGGCTGAGCGTTCGGCCAATCGATTCAATTTGTCCACTGTAGACATCGTTCTCACTGGCAGCCTTTGCCGCTTCCTGACCTTCATCCGCGATCCGGGTGATGGACGAGTTCAGCTCTTCAGTGACGGATGTCTGTTCCTCGGATGCTGTGGCAATCTGAGAGGTCATCTGGCTGATTGAAGTAATGGCGTCAGCAATTCGGTTGAGGGCCTCCATTGCATCCTCGGCCTTTTCCAAACTGACATTGGAGACGGCTGTAGATGCCTTCATGACCTCAACGGCATTATTCGCGCCGTTCTGCAGCCGTTCAATCATGTTATTGATTTCTTCCGTGCTGTCCTGGGTGCGGCGGGCAAGGTTGCGAACCTCATCGGCCACCACCGCAAACCCGCGCCCTGCCTCGCCTGCCCTTGCAGCCTCGATGGCCGCATTCAGAGCCAGCAGATTGGTTTGTTCGGCTATACCCTGAATCACTTCGAGAACCGAATTAATGTCCGTTACGTCCTTGCCCAGTTTATCGATAACCTCGGCGGCAGCATTCACTTCTTTCGACAGTTGCTTAACTGCGTCGCTCGACGCGGCAACGGTTGCCAGCGAATCACGGCTATCAGCGTCGGCAGTATTGGCGGCGTCTGCGGTCTGCTGGGCGTTCTGGGCGATTTCGCCGGCTGCCGCAGACATTTCATTAATGGCAGTCGCGACCATATCGACTTCAGCCTGCTGCTTCTCCACGCTGCCGCGGCTGGTGCTGGCTGTCTCGCGCAGGGACGTTACGTTATCCCCAAGCTCTGCTGTGCCCTGCTGCACATCCCTGACAACGTTCTGGATATTGCCTACAAAGTTGTTGAATTCTCTTGCCAAGGTGCCGAATTCGTCGCTGGCACTGTCATCGAGACGTTTGGTCAGATCAGCCTCCCCGCTGGCTATGGATGACATTGCGCGGTTAAGTCTGCGGACCGGAGCCATCAGCGCACGTATTCCGAAATGCAGGACAACCAGTGATACCAGCAGACCAATAACGGCAATGATCAACCCGGCAACCCTTGCCTCCTGTACCGGAGCATTGATTTTGTCTTCATTGATAAAGGTGCCCAGATACCAGTCAACACCCCGGGCACCGGCAATGGGGTGAAAGCTGGCAGTCCAGCTTATGTTGCCTGATTCATAACGGTGTGAATCTCCGCCAAGCTGCGGAGCTTCCCCGAGCAGGGTCTTGATATTCTTGCCGACCAGCTGCTGGTCAGGATGGAACAGAACGGTACCGTCATCGCTGATCAGAGCCGCATAACCGGTATCCGCCAGTGTGATGGTGGAGAGCGTCTGCTCAATGGTTTTCAGGGCAATATCGCCACCGATGACACCTTCATACCTGCCCCGTTCTACCGGCGCCAGTGTTGAGATGATCGTGCCCCCGGTGCCGGCATCCACATAAGGCTCGGTGAACGATGCGGCACCTGTTTGTTTGGCCTTTTTGAACCATGGGCGGGTACGGGGATCATAATCATCAGGAAGCGTTGCTTCCGTTTCATCGTCTTTCATTAGCATGGAGCCATCGTCGCGGCCAATGTAAACATCAATGAACCCACCGCCCGTGGTGGACGTGGCCAGGACAACCCGCGCCTGCCTGTCATTGGACACAGACTCCATAGCTTTTGCAGTTGCTTCGGCCATGGTCAGTCGGGTGTTGAGCCAATCGGCAATACTGGTCGTGCTTTGTGCCACTGTGTCGTCGATCAATGCGTCCACGTAGGTATCCGTGGTGCTCTGAAGCCTCAGGTCACCGCTCAGAGTGAACGCCCCCATGACCAGCACAAGCAGCATTCCGAAAGCAATCAGCAACTTCTGGCCGAAACTCAGGTTCATATCTGGATCCTTTTGATTCATTCGATACAGAGGACGCGAGGTTAACGCGTCTGCACTCTGTGTTCTGTATAGTTCGGCTTTAGCGGCGAAGTCTTTAGCATGATCTGGTAAAATAGGCGTTTTATTGGACCGACGCATTTTGCGGAATTTAATGCACCCAACCGGAGCCGCCGTTTATGGCCCACGAAGAACTGCACCTCAACCTTCGCAACCTCACTGTCGACGACTATGCCCAGCTCCAGAAGCTGATGGACCGGGTTTACGATGACATTGGCGGTTCATGGCCTGAAGAAACCATAAAGGCGCTGGTCGAGCAGTTCCCGGATGGTCAGATCTGCATTGAGGAGTCCGGTGACCTGGTTGCCGTTGCGCTGACCGTGTCCGTCAAGTATGAGCGTTTCAGCAATCCCCATACCTACGACGACCTGATCCTGCGCAATGAGAAAATCTGGCATAACCCCAACGGCGATTCGCTGTACGGCCTGGATGTTTTCATCCACCCGGATTATCGCGGTTATCGTCTTGGGCGCCGGCTTTATGAAGCCCGCAAGGAGCTTTGCCGGTCGATGAATCTGCGAGCCATTCTTGCAGGGGGCCGGATTCCGGGTTACCACAAGTATTCCGACCAGTACTCGCCCGAGGAATACATCCAGCGCGTGGACCGCAAAGATATCTACGATCCCATCCTCAGCTTCCAGCTGTCCAACGACTTCCAGGTCACCCGGCTGATGCACAAGTATCTGCCGGAAGACGAGAAATCCCAGGGTTACGCTACCCTGCTTGAATGGCGGAACATTCTCTACACGCCGCCTTCGCCGGTGCTGAGCGCCAAGAAAACCCAGGTTCGGCTGGGTGCGGTGCAGTGGCAGATGCGGGAGTTCACCTCCGTGGACGAGGTGCTTGAACAGGTCGAGTATTTCGTCGACGCACTGTCTGATTATAAAAGCGACTTTGCGATTTTCCCGGAATTTTTCAACGCCCCGCTGATGGGCCTGACCGACCAGATGGACCAGACACGTGCTATCCGCTTCCTGGCCGGATTTACCGAGCAGTTCTGCAACCAGATGTCCGAAATGGCGGTCAGCTACAACATCAATATCATCACCGGTTCCATGCCATTGCTGGAAAATGACCGAGTTTATAACGTGTCTTACCTCTGCCACCGGGACGGCCGCGTGGACGAGCAGCGCAAGATCCACATCACGCCCCATGAACGGCGCGACTGGGTTATCGAAGGCGGCGAGAAGTTCCAGGTGTTCGAGACCGACTCCGGCCGGGTTGCGATCATGATCTGCTACGACATCGAGTTCCCTGAACTCGGTCGCCTGGCTGCCAGTGACGAGGTGGACATTATTCTCGTGCCGTTCTGGACTGACACCAAGAATGGCTACCTGCGGGTTCGCCATTGTGCCCAGGCCCGCGCCATCGAGAACGAATGCTATGTTGTCATCACCGGTAGCGTGGGGAACCTGCCGAAAGTTGAAAACCTGGATGTTCAGTATGCCCAGTCCGGGGTGTTCTCGCCGTCGGACTTTGCCTTTCCCCACGACGCGGTAATGGCGGAAACCACCCCGAACACGGAAATGATCATGTTCTCGGACATGGACCTGGAAAAACTGAAGCTGGTGCGCAACGAAGGCTCAGTCACCAACCTGAAAGACCGGCGGACGGACATCTATGCGCTCAATACCCTGCAAAAGGACGAGAACGAATCAGACAGTTGATGAACTGTCTGAAAACTATATCGTATGACACTGAGCACGTTGCCAAACAATGCGAGTGTGGCTATTGTTTAACCATGTACAACTTTCAGGTCGCTTTTCCCCGGCGCAATCAGAGATCATTTGTAAATGAAAGAAGCACTACCGGACCTTGTTGCACAGTTTCACATCAAGCGCGGGCTGTTCCGTCGTGAACGGGTCGAGGCGGCACTGTTCGAGCTGGACAACTTTGGCTGCGTGATGAAAACCGACAAGGTGTTCAATCCGGGTGACACGGTTGTTCTCGATCTGATTGTGGAAATGCCCTTCGACAACATCCGGGCCGACAGCATATCCGGCCTTGTAACCGAGCGTAGAAAGCACTGTAGTAATTTCTTTTATTCAATTGATTTTGTTGAGCTTAACGATCATACGTCTTCGGCTTTGGCAGACAAGCTAAAGCGAATACGGGATGTCGTCAGGAAAAAGCAGTTACTGAAATCCAGACGCTCTTCCGGGCCTGCGTCCAGCCTTCGGCAAATGGCCTGAATTCACTCGCTTGTTATTCAAACCGCATCGTAAGGAGACAATCCTCATGGCCAAGAAAGCCAACAAGTCCAGCGTTGATAAAGTAGTAAAGAAAGTGAACAAGGAATTCGAAAAGACGTCGTCACAGATCGAAGCACTGATCAACGACGCCCTCAAACAATTCGACACTCTTCAGAATCAGGTCCAGGAACCGGTTCGCAAGATGCTCAAAGACGTAGATGAGCTGCGCGACCGCGAGATGAAGCGTTTCAACGATGAGTTCGAACGCCGCGTTAATGAATTCCATGACCTGCAGAACAACCTACTCGAGCGCCTCGGCTTCGCCAGTAAAGAGGCCAAAGACGAAATAAAAAAGGCGGCTGACAAGGCGTCCGGAAAGTCTGCTGCCAAGAAGTCTGACGGTAAAAAACCGGCAGCGAAAAAAGCCACAAGTGCCAAGAGCAAGCCCAAGACCGCGAAAGCCAAATCAGCGAAGTCAAAAACAGCTGGCACTGCCGCCAAGAGCGCGGCTTCCGCTACCAAGGCTGCTCCCAAGAAAGCGGCTGCCAAAAAGCCGGCTGCTCCCCGCGCTCCCAAGGCAGCGGACAAGGGCGACCTGACGCGGGTAAAGGGTATCGGTCCTGTCACTGCCAACAAGATGAAGGAAGCGGGTATCACTTCCATCGACCAGATCGCCAATCCGTCTGAAGCTGATAAAGAAAAGCTTCAGGCCTTCTCCAACGTAAGGGGCTTTAGCACCTTCACCGACGAAGCCAAGAAACTTACTTGATGCAACAATCCGAACAGCCTGTATTACGGGATATCGTCCTCGTTGGCGGCGGGCACAGCCACGTCGGGGTTCTCAAGCGCTTTGCCATGAACCCCGTGCCGGGTGTCCGCCTCACCCTCATCTGCAGAGACACCCATACACCCTACTCCGGTATGTTGCC
Organism: Marinobacter sp.; assembly: GCF_041686475.1. Classification (GTDB taxonomy): domain Bacteria; phylum Pseudomonadota; class Gammaproteobacteria; order Pseudomonadales; family Oleiphilaceae; genus Marinobacter. The sequence continues at coordinate 8,091 of NZ_JAWLDU010000062.1, read as the reverse complement.
CGGCTATGTTGCGGGCCACTATTCCTACGACGACGTTCACATTGATCTGAGCAAACTGGCGGAATTTGCCGGTGCCCGGTTCTATCGGGATGAAGCTCTTGGCATTGACCGTTCAAGCAAACGGGTGAAATGCCGGTCCAGACCGGATGTGCCCTATGACATTCTCTCGGTCAACATTGGTTCCTCACCACGTGTTGTCGACGTGGATGGGGCGCGTGAGCATGCGGTGCCGGTCAAACCCATTAACGGTTTCAACAATCGTTGGCTATCGCTGCTCTCGCGCCTGGAAAACCACGAAGGCCCGATGTCGGTAGCCGTCGTTGGTGCCGGCGCCGGTGGTGTGGAATTGACCCTGGCCATGCAGTTCCGGCTCCGTAACGAGCTGAAAATGCGCGGTCACGATCCAGACCAGCTGCACTTCCATCTGTTTGATGCTGAAAGCCAGATACTACCCACTCACAATGAGAAGGTACGGGCGGTCTTTGCCGAAACACTCTCAAACCGTGGCGTGAAAGTTCACCTGGGCGCTGCCGTATCAAAGGTTGAGTCAGGCCACCTGACCACCGAAGACGGTGACACACACACCGTGGACGAAGTGCTCTGGGTTACCCGGGCCGGCGGCCCGCAGTGGCTTGAGGATACTGGTCTGGCACTGGACGACGGCGGTTTTATCCGGGTAAAGGATACCCTGCAAACCGAAAACGACGACGATATTTTCGCCGTTGGCGATATAGCCAATGTGGTTAACCACCCCCGGGAAAAAGCCGGCGTATTCGCAGTGCGCCAGGGCCGCCCGCTGGCTGACAATCTCAGGCGTCATGCACTGGGCAAGGCCGTCAAGCCTTTCAGTCCACAGAAAAAGTGGCTCGCGCTCATCAGCACCGGTGACAAATTCGCGGTAGCGTCTCGCGGAGACATGTCGTTTGCCGGCAAGTGGGTGTGGCGCTGGAAGAACCAGATTGATAAACGCTTCATGGCGAAATTCAACGATCTTCCTGCGATGGAGGAGAACTCCACCCTGCCCGACACTGGCGCAGCACAAAACGCCGAGGAAGCATCCCAGGCAATATCCGCGGTTGCCATGCGTTGTGGCGGCTGTGGTGCCAAAGTAGGCAGTACTGTGTTGTCCCGGGCACTTGGTGAGTTACGCCCCATCGAGCGGGACGATATTCTCATTGGTCTTCATGCACCGGATGATGCAGCGGTACTCACCGTACCGCCAGGCAAGGCGGTAGTGCATACCGTCGATTTTTTCCGGGCGTTTATTGATGACCCCTACGTATTCGGCAAGGTTGCCGCCAACCACGCGCTCGGTGACGTGTTTGCCATGGGCGCTGAAGCCCAGAGCGCCACAGCGGTAGCTACGGTTCCCTATGGCATCGAATCCAAAGTGGAAGATATCGTCTACCAGATGATGTCTGGCGCCGTGGAAGTGCTGAACGAAGCGGGTTGTGCGCTGGTAGGTGGCCATACCGGTGAAGGCCGGGAACTGGCACTGGGTTTTGCCGTTAACGGCCTGATTGACCCTGGCGAAGTCATGAGCAAAGGTGGCCTGCGGGCCGGCGATGCTCTGCTGCTGACCAAGCCCATTGGTACCGGCACCCTGTTTGCCGCCCACGCCAAGCTGGAGGCAAAGGGTCGCTGGATTGATACAGCGCTTGCGTCCATGGTGCAGTCGAACAAGTCTGCTGCAGAGTGCCTGCATCGTTATGGCTCGAAAGCCTGTACTGACGTGACCGGTTTCGGACTTTTGGGGCATCTTGTCGAAATGACCCGGCCGTCCGGTGTGGACGCCGAGCTGGACCTGGGAGCAATTCCAATCCTGCCTGGTGCCGAAGAAACGGCCGCGGCGGGCATTCTCAGCTCTCTGCAACCCGCCAATATCCGCTTGCGGCGCGGAATACGTGATCAGGAAAAGTGGGTCAAGCACCCTCGCTATCCATTGATCTTCGATCCCCAGACGGCGGGTGGTTTGTTGGCCAGCGTGCCGGCCGATCAGGCCGAAGCCTGCGTCAGGGAACTCAAGGCGCTGGGATATCCCCATACGGCCATCATCGGGCGGGTATTGCCACAGGACGAGAGCGGCCCGATAGAACCGATCACTCTGAGGGATTGAGCCGGGCACGCCCGGCCTTTGCCTTTTCAATCGCTGTGTGTAACGCAGCCTGCTCCGCCTGTGGAGTAAAGTTGCCTGCCAGAGCCGCCACACGTTCCTCAAGATCCCCCAGAAAACCGGGGGAATCTTCAGCTCGCTGTAACATTTTGGCCAGTTCAGTGTCGTCACCTACAGGGAAATACCCCGGGTAGTTGTCGCCAAGAAGGCCGATATTGCCCGAGATATCAGAGGCGATGACCGGCAGGCCAGCGCGGCAGGCTTCAGAAACAACGTTGGCGCCGCCTTCCATTACGGAGCTGATCACCATGGCGCGGCAACGGTTCATCAGCTGATGAATAGCGTGCTTGTCGACTTCCCCGATCCACTGGAAGCGTGAATTGGCACGCTGTTGGGCCAGGGCTTTCTGTTCCCACTCCGGTGTGTGGGGTTTGCCGGCATTGATCACGCGAATGGCGGAGGTTTCTGGCAGCCTCCGGGCTGCCAGTGCGGCGCGAAGAGGGTCCTTTTCATCACGGAGGTGGCCGATAACGCAGATATCAAAACCTGCTTTGGGCTGCGATGACAGCGCGGGTTTATCCGCTGACTGGAGCACCGTCGTCAGCTTGTCTGTGAAGCGGTCGGGAATGTCCTTGCGGACCCGGTGATGAAGCCCGATCAGACAATCGGCCAGCGCGAGGGATGCAAGGGCAGCTTCTGGAAACCGATGCTGATGATCGTAGATATCAGTGCCGGTAAGCACAACGATCAGGGGCGTATCCGGATGCCGGGCCCGGAACTGTATGACCGCATCGTGGCTTCTCCAGGCGTGAAGCGCAATAAACAGGTCGCAGGCCTCACCCTGGTACTCGGTAATGATATTGACCAAGTGCCCGGCATGCTCCAGCAAATGGCCCCAGCGTTCAGCGGTTGCGCGGTTACCTGCCCTGGAGCCCGGAGGCGCTGGCGTAATCAGGGTAATGTTCATGGCAAAAGGGATCCGGAAAATTTCTTCATTTTTGATGGATATCCATAACCTGTTTAGGCGATTGAATCGTATAGCTGTTCAGAGTTCAGGTAAATCAAGTTATCCTGACCCGCTTTGAGCCGCGCGCTCTCGTTTTTGCTTCGTAATATCAATCAACAGAAAAAGGAAAATTCAAATGGTTTTGAATTTTATACGGAAATTGGCACTGACCAGTTTTTTGTTTTTTGCTGCCTCCGCCGCGGTTTCTGCCCAGACATTCGTATTCACTGCAATTCCTGATGAAGACGAAACCAAGCTGGTTGAGCGCTTCCGTGGAGTGGCTGACTACCTCTCCGAGGAGCTTGATGCTGATGTACGTTACATTCCGGTGAAATCCTATGCCGCAGCAGTTTCCGCCTTCCGCAACAACCAGGTACAGCTGGCGTGGTTTGGCGGCTTGTCAGGAGTTCAGGCTCGGGCGCTGGTTCCCGGTTCCGAGGCCATTGCCCAGGGTGAAGAAGACCAGGAGTTTTTCAACTACTTTATCGCGCACAAGAGTACCGGCCTTGATCGTGCCGACACCCTGACAGACGAACTCAGGGGCAAGACCTTTACCTTCGGTTCCAAGGGCTCCACCTCCGGCCGCCTGATCCCCGAGTACCACATCCGCGACATCTTCGGTGAAGCACCGGAGGATGTGTTCGATCGGGTCGGCTTCAGCGGCAACCATACGCGCACGCTGAGGTTGGTTGAGTCCGGCACCTATGACGTCGGCGCGATCAACTACAAGGTTTGGGAAAAGGAACTGGAAGACGACAACATCAACACCGATGAAGTAAAAATCATCTGGAAAACCCCCGCCTATCCCAATTACCAGTGGAGCATCCGCGGCGACGTGGACGAAAACTACGGCGAAGGATTTACTGACCGAGTGCGTGAAGCCTTGCTGGCACTGGACGACCCGGAACTTTTGGAAAGCTTCCCGCGCTCCGCCTTTGTTCCTGCCTCCAACTCAGACTACGACCCGATTCGCAGCGTCGCCAAAGAAATCGGAATCATCGATTAATGTCAGGATTTGACCTTACAGGCCTCACAGCCTCATTTGGAGGGGAGCGGGTTATCGGCCCGCTCTCGCTCAATGTCAAAGAGGGTGACCGTGTTGCCCTCGTTGGCCGCAGCGGTGCCGGTAAATCAACGCTGATCAGCCTGATACACCAGCAGGTTGGGGGCCATTCATCCCTGGTTCCCCAGAACCTGGGGCTGGTCAACGCGCTACAGGTATTTCATAACGTGTATATGGGGCGGCTTGATGTCCGCCCAACCTGGTATAACACGCTGACACTGGTACGCCCGTTTGCCAAAGACACCCGTGAAGTAAAAGCGTTGCTTGACGAACTGGCTATGCCTGAAAAGATCTGGATTCCGGCAGCCTCACTCTCCGGCGGCCAGCGTCAACGGATAGCCATCGCTCGCGCACTTTACCGAAAGGCGGAACTGTTACTGGCCGATGAGCCGGTCTCGGCGCTGGACGGTCCCACGGCGCACATGGTGATGCTGCTGCTGAAGGAACGCTTCAAAACCAGCGTGATAGCCCTTCATGATGTGGAGCTGGCGCTGGAGTATTGCACGCGGATAGTCGGTATCCAGGACGGGCAGATCGCCCTGGATGAGCCCAGCGAGAAGCTGACCCCGGCCGATATCATGCCACTCTACTGAACCAGAACCCATATCCATGTTGTCTTCGCCGACCGTAAGAACCAGCCTGATTTTCACTGCCATTGCCTTGGTGGGTCTGGTGTTTGCGGATATTGCCATCACCTCGGCGAACCCCTGGAAAGACCTGGGGCGGTTTTTCCTGGGTGTTGTCACCCCCGATTTCTTCACCACCGAGGGGCTTGCTACCGCCCTGCTCCGCACCGTGGCATTTGCCTTTGTAGGTGTCGCCCTGGGTAGCGTGTGCGGATTTCTGCTCGCACTGGTGTACCGTGCCTGGCCGGTCAGAATTTTCTGTGCCTTTATCCGCGCCATCCATGAGCTGTTCTGGGCGCTGATCTTTCTGCAGTTTTTCGGTTTTCACCCGTTAACCGGTGTGCTGGCCATTGCCATTCCCTACTCCGGCATATTCGCCAAGGTCTATTCAGAAATTCTGGAGGAATCAGACCCCGAGCCCGGCCGCCTGTTACCTCCCGGTACCGGAGTAGTCTCTGCGTTCCTGTACGCCCGCATCCCGGATTGCTGGGTGCAGATGCGTACCTATACTGCCTATCGCCTCGAGTGCGGCCTTCGCTCCAGCGCCATCCTGGGCTTTGTGGGTCTGCCCACGCTTGGCTTTTACCTGGAATCGGCCTTTTCCCAGGGGCACTATTCCGAAGCAGGCGCGATGCTGATCCTGTTCTATGTACTCATCGCGACGCTGCCATTGTGGGTCAAACCCAAGCTGCTACCGGTCTATATACTGGGAGCTCCCTTCTTTCTGGGTGATGGCATGCCCATTGTCTGGGGCAATGTCGCCCGCTTCTTCACCCAGGACATCGTTCCGGGGCCGCTAAAAAGTGAGGAAGGCTGGTCCGGAATGGGGAGCTGGCTCGGCGACCTCTTTATCACCCAGGCGCTGCCAGGCATCTGGAATACGGTGATACTCACCCAGATAGCCCTGGTTGCCACAGGCATCATTGCCCTGCTGGCATTTCCGCTGATTTCCACGCACTTTGGCGGGCCAGTACGCCGCACCAGCGGCCACGTGTTCCTTGTTATCCTGCGTTCAACGCCCGAATACATTCTTGCCTACATTCTACTGCAGCTGTGGGGGCCTTCGATGCTTCCAGCCGTGGTGGCGCTTGCGTTGCACAATGGCGGTATTATCGGCCATCTTATCGGCCGCCAGTCCAGCTCCATCGTTCTGCGGCCCGATGCACCAACGGGCGTTAATCGCTATACCTACGAGCTTGTGCCCCGGGTTTATCGGTCGTTTCTTGCCTTCCTGTTCTACCGGTGGGAAATCATCATGCGGGAAACCGCTATCCTGGGCATTCTGGGCATCTATACCCTTGGTTTCTATGTCGACAGCGCCATCCAGAACATACAGTTTGACAAGGCCATGGTGCTCATACTTATCACTGCGTCACTGAACATTGGCGTTGATATTCTCGGCCGATTCATTCGCAAGAAGCTTGCGTTGCAGACAATGCCAACCTGCTAGAGCCACCGCTAACTTCCGGCCATCCGGAACGCTTACGTGCCGGTTGATCATCCAGTTGCATATTCTGCTGAGCCGGGGGCGCTTAGCTGCGAGCTGAAGGTGGGGTTGCCGATTCTGCCAGGGTCCAGTCTGTGCCCAGGTCCTGGGGCTCGGCGGTGTCGGGGGCGTCGGTAGGCGCGCCGGCAATGGCTGGCCTGGAAAAGCTGCCGTCTTCCAGCCGTTCCATGCTGTCCACATCCACTGATCGGACGACGTAGCTCTTGCCGTCACACTCAATCCGGGAACGATGGGTTAACCCGAAAATAAAACGACAATAATCCAGCTTGAGCTGGAGCAGATCCTGCTCTGCTTTCTGGATTTTTCTGAGCAGAACCTTCTGTACGCTATCGCCATAATCCATATGCACTTCCCTGGAAACTCATTGCAGTTCAGTGATTTTACACCATCCTGATCCGCTGTCATGTTGCGGTCAGACCCGCCCCTGCGCTTTGAAAGTCAGTTTCACAGGCATATCGGCTTCAGTATCCGCGCCGGTTTGCAGGTCGATTCTCCAGATCATCTCCGGTTCCGTGGTGCAGAAGGGCGCGGTGAACCGGGCTTCCCAGAGCTGGCCGCTGCCGTCAGGCGCTACACCTGCCCTGGACATGGGCACCGGATATTCCCCCAGATACATGGATTCACCACGCAGGACAACCAACAACCTCGGCAGATTCATGTTGGTTTTCACCGTCAGGCGGTACTCCACCCCCTCTGCCTGAACACCGTTTTTTTCCAGGTGGGCATCCCAATGATTGCCCTGTTGTGTCCATCGGCACGTATCACTGAGCACGTCACAGACATCAACGCTCTGATCATCCTGGCGATCGTTATCCAGCATCAGCCAGCGTGGGCCGAAAAAGCCAAGGGCCACCACGCCAAGAATGGCAATTACAGCCACGAGCGCCTTAAACACATCCATCCCTCCGAGGTAATTGGGGCATTATGGGGATTATTGCGGCCAAGGCAAAGCTTTCTAAATCAGCACCGGTCATGAGAAAATACCGCGCTTTGATTCACCACCAACAGGACAAGCCCGTGCAACCGGATATCTCCGTCAAGCACCTCAACAAAGTCTATGCTGATGGTTTCACGGCCCTCAAGGACATCAATCTTGATATCGAGCCTGGAGAAATTTTCGCGCTGCTGGGACCCAACGGCGCCGGCAAAACCACATTAATCAGCATTATCTGCGGCATTGTGAATCTGTCCGACGGGCAGGTTAAAGCAGCCGGATATGACATCATCAAGGATTACCGTAAGGCCCGGGAAAGCATCGGCCTGGTCCCCCAGGAACTCAACACGGACTCGTTTGAAACCGTCTGGGACGCCGTTTCTTTCAGTCGAGGCCTTTTCGGCAAGCCTCCGGCGCCCGCTCATATCGAGAAAGTCCTCAAGGATCTGTCCCTGTGGGACAAGCGCAATAACCGCATTATGTCCCTGTCTGGCGGCATGAAACGCCGTGTGATGATCGCCAAGGCCCTGTCCCACGAACCCCGCATTCTCTTCCTTGATGAGCCAACAGCAGGCGTGGACGTGGAACTGCGGCGCGATATGTGGGAAATGGTGCGCAAACTGCGTGAAAACGGCGTCACCATCATCCTCACCACCCATTACATCGAGGAAGCGGAGGAAATGGCCGACCGCATCGGCGTGATTCGCCAGGGTGAGATCATTCTGGTGGAGGACAAGTCCCGCCTGATGAGCAAGCTGGGCAAGAAAGAACTCCGGCTGCACCTGCAGACACCGCTCGAGAAAATGCCCGGGCAACTTGCCCTGGAACCACTGGAACTGTCA
>NZ_JAWLDU010000127.1:0-3290 GCF_041686475.1 Marinobacter sp. | reverse complement strand
GCTGAAACCACAGGGCGTCTGATTGCGCCCCGGGCAATGGTTGTACTGTTGCGGGATATGCTTGCCGCACAGGATGAACTGGAACTCCTGGGTGTGGATCTTCTGGCGCCGGTGCCGGTTTTTGACAAGGAGTCCAGAAGTACCGGAGACGGGAACAGCCAGGACGAAACTGCAGAGCCGCTTTTGTTTGCCCACGATGCAGAAATCGTCCTGCGTGGTGGTTACATGGATGTGCTGGCCTATCTGGAAAAGCTCGAGTCCATGGATGCCCGGTTGGGGTGGGTGCTGCTGGAATATGATTCCAGCGATTACCCTGATAACGAAGTCCGGATCCGGGTGCGTACGCTGAGCCTGGATCGCGCATGGCTGGGAGTGTGATATGCGGCTGCTGTTGATTGCCACGCTGGTTCTGGCATCCTCCTCCGCTCTGGCCCTTCAGGACCCGACCCGTCCGGATGGCTTTGGAACGACCCTGCAGGCGCAGGTTCCGGAAAAAGAGTTCAGCCTGGCGTCGATTTTTATTGGTAACGATCGCAGGGTGGCGGTTATCGATGGTGTTGCCCGCAGGGAGGGGCAGACATTCGAGGGTGTTCGCATCAGGCGGATCCACCCGGACCGGGTAGAGCTGGTCGATCAGGGACGAGTGCGCGTTTTACGCCTTGAACCCCTTCCGCAAGTGCGGAGTTCGCAATGACAGAGAAACGAGCTGCTATGACACTGAACCGAACGTTTCTGACCCTGTTGCTGGCCGTGTTTCTGACCGCCTGTAGCAATAATCCATTAACGCGCTCCAGTCAGGCCACCTCGACAGATGCGGCGACCGCTATTGAAGATGCCATGGCAGAGGCGGAAGCTGAACAGCGGCAAAACGCGAGGGCAGATGCAATGTCCGGCGAGGTGCCGGAAGATGTCAGCGCCGCGCTCATGCCTTCGTTATCCGCTGCAGCAGACGATGAAGACCGCTTTGATGTGAATGCCCGGGGCCTGACCGCCGGGCCGTTCTTCGAGGCATTGGTGGAGGGCAGCCGTTACAACGTGGTGGTTCATCCCGACGTTCAGGCAAGCATCGACCTGCGCCTGAAGGATGTAACAGTCCCTGAGGTCATGGATATTGCCGGCGATCTTTACGGCCTGGATATCCAGCGCAGCGGCCGCCTTTTCAGGGTGCGGGCCAACAGTGTCCAGACCCGAATGTTTCCGATCGACTATCTTCACTTCAAACGCAGTGGCGGCTCCGAAACCCGTGTCAGTTCCGGGCAGGTGAGCAGCGCCCGTGACAATTCGACCGGGGCTGATTCAACCCGCGGCGACAGTGGCGACAACACCACGGCGAACCTCGTGGGTACAAGAATTTCCACCGAAACCGAATCGGACTTCTGGCAGGACATCGAACGCGCCCTGAAGATGATCATCGGAACAGACAACGGCAGCCAGGTGATCGTGAACGCCGGGGCGGGGCTGGTCATGGTCCGGTCGGATGGTGATTCGCTCAGGCAGGTGGAGGAATACCTGCGCCGCACCCAGCTGATCATGCAGCGTCAGGTTGTTCTGGAGGCGAAGATTCTGGAAATTGGCCTGAGCGAAGGTTACCAGCAGGGCATTAACTGGGCGGATGTCCAGAGTGCATCCAGCATTACCGCCTCAGACGGGTTGCCCGAAGACTTTACCGCCCAGGCTCTGGCCGGGCAGGCAGTCAGTACCTCCGACATTGGCGGGCTGTTCTCCGCGAGTGTCAGGGCCGGAGATTTTACCGGGCTGATTGAACTGTTGGGGGAGCAGGGCAATGTGCAGATCCTGTCGAGCCCGCGAATCTCCACGGTGAACAACCAGAAAGCCGTGATCAAAGTGGGTACGGATGAGTTCTTCGTCACCGACATCGACTTCGATGACAACAACTCGGCGGTTACGGCCACTGACCGGACCTCCACGTCGGTCGAACTGACGCCGTTTTTCTCCGGCATTTCCCTGGATGTCACCCCCCAGATTGCCGAGGACGGCGCCATTACCCTGCATGTTCATCCCTCAGTCAGCGAAGTGAATGATCAGGAAAAGGTCATCACCGTGGGCGACCGGGATGTGACACTTCCCCTGGCCCGCAGCACCGTTCGCGAAACAGACAGTGTCATCCGTGCCGAAAGTGGCCAGATTGTGGTGATTGGCGGGCTGATTCAGAACAGCAGCGAGGACAACAACTCCGCGGTGCCTTTCTTCAGCGAAATTCCGCTACTGGGTGAGCTGTTCAAACAGCGTCGCTTCGAGTCCCGCAAGAGTGAGCTGGTTATCCTGCTGCGCCCGGTGGTGGCCGGTAGCGAGCAGATGAATGCTGATGTGTCGTCCAGCCGTGAACGCATGCAGGTTCTGCGAGAGCTGCTGGAGTCTTCCGAGTCTGTCAAACCCGAACCGGAGAAAGCCCAACGCTAGCATGTACGAAGCCCATTTCGGACTGCAGGAAGCACCGTTTGCATTGACGCCCAATACCCGCTACTTCCTTCGGGCCCGTAGCCATAGCGATGCGCTGGAATTGCTGCTGGTGGCGTTGCGTGAGCGGGAAGGCTTCATCAAGATCACCGGCGAGGTGGGTACCGGCAAGACCCTTCTGTGCCGGCTTCTGCTCAACGAGCTGGAACAGGATGCCCACACCGCCTATATCCCCAACCCGAACCTGACGCCGGATACGCTTTACGAAGCGGTGGCCGAAGAACTGGGCGTGGATGTGGCGAAGTGTGCCAACACGCATCAGATACTCAAGGCGCTGAATGAACGCCTGATCGCCCTGGCTATGGAGCAGCGGCAAGTGGTGCTGGTGATTGATGAAGCCCAGGCCATGCCCGAGGAAACCATCGAGGCTCTGCGGCTGCTCACCAACCTGGAAACCGAAAGCATCCGGCTGTTACAGGTGGTGTTGTTTGGCCAGCCTGAACTGGATGTGCTGTTGCAACGGGACAGCATGCGCCAGCTGCGACAGCGCATCACCTTCCAGTATCGCCTGGCGCCGCTGGACAAAGTCTCCGTGGCGCAGTATCTCAGGCACCGCCTGGCCCAGGCTGGTTACAATGGTGGCGAGCTGTTTGCGCCTGCTGCGTTGCGGCTTATCTCCCGGTCTTCCGGTGGTATTCCGCGGCTGGTCAACATCATTGCCCACAAGTCGCTGTTGTCGGCCTGGGGCCAGGGCGACCGGCAGGTAGGGCGATCCCACGTCATGCAGGCCATCCGCGATACCGACAGTGCCCATTTACCCAACCTGCTGGTGAGGTGGTTATGAGCCTGCTTAACGATGCCCTGCGCGCGGC
>NZ_JAWLDU010000017.1:14870-54950 GCF_041686475.1 Marinobacter sp. | reverse complement strand
GGGCACGAAATCCAGCGTCAGCTGCTCCGCCATTGCCATCTGCCGGAACTCACGGGCAATATTGTTCAGCAGGTCCCGCAGGTCAAACGCCATAATGTCTGGCTTGATCACCCCGGCGTCGAGTTTGGAGATATCCACCAGGGTACCCAGCAGGTTTTCCACATCATCCAGGGACGTGCTGACCGATCGCACCAGCCCTTCCGCCTTGGGCCCGAAAGAATGTTCCAACAGGGCACTGGTGAACAGGCGGGCGGCATTCAGCGGTTGCAAAAGGTCGTGGCTCACGGCCGCCAGGAATTTGGTCTTGGACAGGTTGGCACGCTCGGCGTCCAGTTTGGCATCCCGCAGCCGGGCTTCTACCGCTGCCCGTTCATCGATTTCCTGGCGCAACTGGTTGTTCAGCCCCGTCAGTGCCGCAGTGCGCTCCTTGACCCGACGTTCCAGGTCGTCGTAAGCCTGCTCCAGTGCCAGGGCGGTTTTGCGACGGTCGGTGATATCCCGGATCAGTACAAAGAAGCCGGTCACCTGGCCCTCCTCATTGACGTCCGGCACGTAGGCACGCAGCATATACCGGATTTCTCCGGTATCGTTGGTTTCCTCGAACTCGAAGTTGACGCTGTTACCTTTTAGCACTTCCTGAATGTGGGGCAGAAGCCGTCGGTAAAGCTCCGGCTGGTGAATATCGTACAGACGTTTGCCCAGCGGGGAGTCACCGCCGCGGCCGTACCAGTCTTCGTAGACCTTGTTGCAGAACTGCACGCTCATATCAGCGCCAACATAGGCGATCAATGCCGGGACATGGTCGGTGACCACGCGTATCCAGCGTTCACTTTCCTCGAGCGCCTTTATGCGACGTGCCATTTCACTGTTCTTGACATCGGTGATGTCCGAGTACAGAACCACCAGCCCCCCTTCCCGGGTTGGCCTTTCTGTCATCTGCACCCAGCGGCCATTGGACAACAGGAACACCACGCCTTCCGAGGAGGTATTGGCATGCTCTTCCACTATCAACCCGGAACCGATCGCACGCTTCTTGACTTCGGCAATGGACGTGCCCGGCGGCGGAACCTCAAGGCCGGAGAATTTCCAATAGCTGCGGAAGCGGCTGTTGCACTGGATCAGCCGATGTTGCTGGTCGAAGAGCACAAAACCGTCGGCGATGCTTTCGATGGCATCGACCAGGCGCTGGCGGGTGGTTTCAGCTTCTTCGCGGGCGCGGTGCAGGGCCTTGTTGCTGCCCTTGAGTTCATCCATGGTCTGGTTCAGGGTTTCAGTGCGTTCACGCACCTGCTCTGCCAGCACCACGGAGTGTTCGAAAGCCGCATAGGGCTCGGGTTTGTGGGCCGAACCGGATTCTACCCTCACGATCAGGGCATCCCGGATTTTCCGGAGACGTTCGTTCTCCGCCTCCAGTTCGGCAATACGCTGCTCCCTGCTGCTCCCGGGATCAGCGTCAGTTTGAACCGTAACCGGCATCAGGCTGGCCAATCACCACCCCCGTAAACGTCTGGTTGATATGCATTCCGTCAAACTGCTCGCCATAGGTATTGAAGCCGATAACCTTGTGGTGGCGCAGGAAGTCAGACACTTCGTCCACCACACCGGTCAGCTCCGCTTCCAGGCGGCGCAGGAAACAGTCACAACCGATGGTGACCAACGGCGGCCCCACCACCCGCTCTGAAGCTTCAATCTGGGTGCGAACGCTGTCCAGAAGAGACCCGGGCTCCATGGCTGTCATCACAATGCCGGTTTCCACCGCGCAGTAGAACGTCAGGCTTTTGTCGGCATTCACCCGCTGCACCGAGCGGACAAAATAATGGCCGCCGATGCGAACCGCCATGGGGCGCAGCGCAAATACCTTGCGGTCCAGCTGATCCACTGTCACGCCAACCGCGCGGGCGTAGGCTTCAGCGGCCGGTTGCGCATTGAGTTCGTACACCGTGCGGCTCTTGGCATCAGCATGGGTGACCACCAGCTTCTCGTTCCGGGCCTCCATGTGATGGGTGGAAAAGACCCGGAAATCCAGCGCTGTGTTCACCAGCATCACCGTGGCGGCGCTGGTGTGAAACTGACCATCAAAGAAAACATGGGTGTTGGCCAGGCGTTCGTCGTCACCGGCGGAGCCACCGAACTGGGGAATGGTACCCAGGGCAGCATTGAGCGTTGCCAGCACCAACTCTTCCCGGCTCGACAGGCCATCCAGCAGGGTGATGGCAAAGGTATTACCCTTGATGGGTGCCAGTCGCGCGTCCCGACAGGTAGACAGAAGACCATCGATCACGCCCTGGGCATCCTGCAGGGTAAAGCTGTCCAGCTCGCTGATCAGCGCACAGCCGATGGAAAAATAACGGCGATCAAACCCGATAGCCGTAACGCAGCCCCGGCCATAGCCGTCCGGAGTGATTTCACCAGCAGACGTACAGCCACAAACCCGGACCCCGGAAAACACTTGCTCCAGTGCCGCGCCCAGGCGCGCCAGATCGTACTCCGCAGAACAGAAGAACAACACGCAGCCCAGGTTTTCATGGCAGAGTTGGCTGGCAAGATTGGTGGCTGCCAGCATGGGATCACGTGCGTTGGAGCTGGCTACCCTTACCGCAGGCAGCGTGGTGGCTGGCTTCATGAATGCGCGCTCCGCAACCGTGTGGCTTTCTACCGATTCTACGGCTTCTGCAAACGCAGCCAATGCGACTTCAGTGCTTTTAATGGGCGCGCCAAAATGATCGTAAGCCATTGATTAAATTACCTCCCGAATCAATGCCTGATGGCGCTGCCGGTTTGCAGGGAAGCAAACCGGCACTTTAGTCTTAGGAAAGTCTCCCGAGCACCGGGAATCCGTGCCGGCGTTCGGGTTGTGAACTCATCAATCCACCGTCAGAAAGTGATAACGGCACCCAGGGCCAGAGTGTCAAACTCTGCGGCATCAGCACCGGTCGACTTTGTGGTCTGTTCAAACATGTTGTATTCACCAACCAGCTTGAAGTTGCTGTTCACATCATGGAAAACCGCAAACGAGGTGTTCTCGGTTTCGAAATCATCCTGATCGGAGTCGGTTTCGCCATAGGAAACCACGAAGCGATTGGCACCCAGGGTGTAGGAACCCTGAACCAGATATCCATCGGCATCCTCTTCCGAGGCAAGAGTTGCGTCTGAGATCAGCACCGGTACATCGCCCTCTGAGGTAAAGCCGGATGCGGTCAGCGAGAAACCCGCCACCGCTGCTTTGAGGCCGTAGCCAAGGCCCTGGCTGTCGATCTCTGTCGTTGAATTTTCAGAGCTCTGATGTCGGCCATTCAGCCAGCCAGTTAGAGCTACACCATTCAGGTCTGCAGAGTAAGTTAACTCAGCCTCAAATCTAGGTGCTGATTGCTCACCTTGATCGGTGATATTACCGTTAGCATCTCTCGTAGTGGTTGTGTCTGCCGGTTCAAAGATACCGGCAGCCACATTCAGGCCGCCCATATCCGGAGTCCGGTAGGTAATCTGGGCCGACGGATTGGGATAGGGATAGCCAGTGCGGATGTTGCCAAAGGAAACGCCGGTTGCCGCACCCGGGGAACCAAAGCCCATGAGAATCTCGTCCAGGAAGATGTTGGAGCGGGCGTAAAGACCAAAGTCCTTACCGATCAGGACCTGACCAAACGAGCCATCAACGGTGGCATAAAGCTGGCGCACATCAATCGCAGTATCGGTGGGCGACTGCAGGCTGTCATTAATGGTGGACCAGAACGAAGACCGGCCACCAAGGGTAAGGTCACCCATCTCTTTGCTGAAGTTGAAACCGATTGTGTTGGGCAGGAACCCCATTTTGACGTCCGAATTGCGAACGTCATTCAGCTTGTCGTCGCGATTGACGTAGAACGCATTGAAGTAGCCATCCACGGAAAAGCTGGTACCGTCATCGTTGTAGAGTTCGATGGCTGCATTGGCGCCAGCACTTGCCCCCATGGCTGCGACCATTGCAATTGCCAACCCTGACTTTCTGAAATTGTTGTTGTTCATAACTCCCCCGGTTTTTATTGAATCTGGGTGTTGAGCGACGGGTGACTACCCGTGGCTCAGGCGCACTCTCTCGCCTGATTTCAATGGTCGGCGAAGCTGCAGGAGGGGAAAATGCGCCAAGGGAGCAGGTTTCCTGATCTTTTAGGAGGCGTCGGAAACAGAACTTTGGGATTACGACCTGTCAGGAGGGGAAGAACTCAAGCTCTTGCAGACAGTCGTCAAGGAAGTTTTCGGGGGCAGCCATCACGGCTTCGTCAGCGACAACCCCGAACTGGACCTGGCCGGCATAGCTGACAATGCTGACCCCAAGCCCGATGTCGCCGGCCTGGGGCACCCAGAACATCTGCTCCAGGATCCGGCAACCCGCGAGATAGCGTTGGTCCCGGGTACCGGGCACATTCGACACCACTGCACTGGCCTTGCGATAGAACAGATCCGCCACCGGCTGGCGCCAGGCTTCGGGAATAAGTGAGGCACTGCCAGCCAGCGCCCAGGACAGGCCGGGTTGCCAGCTTTTCTTGAGCTTGCGGGTCTCATGCTTGATGCGGAAAAGCCGCTCCAGCGAACTTTCACCGTCCACGGGCAAAGGCACAAAAACAGTTCCGAAGTAATTGCCCAGGGTACCGGGCTCCGGCTTTATCTCCGCCGGCAGGCGGCTGCGGATATCCACCGGCACCGCAGCATGGAGGATCGCCTCGTCCATATCGGTATTGTCTGCCACAAGTCGTTTGCGCACGGCCGAGGCAACGCAGCTGAGTAGCACATCATTGATGGTGACGCCGGTGAACGTTGCGATGCCGCGGAAACGATCCAGCGCCACCGGCTCCGACCAGCGACACTGGCGACGGCCCAGCAACGACCGTTTCAGGGACGAATCTGTATCTTCCGGTTCCACCAGGAACTGGCTGAGTTCATTGACCAGCTTCAGGCTTTTCCAGCTCGCCCGCTCCAGGGCATTGCGGCCTGGTGAGCCACCGTTGCGGCAAATATCTTCGCCTTCGCCAATCTCCGCTGCCTCCGCCCCGCCAGGTTCACTGGCCGTCAGCTCGCGCAGCCAGGCGCTGGCAGCCCGTCCCCAGCGGCCGATATCTGCCTCTTCCCGCGCACCATAGAGTACCGGAGCCTGTTGTGGAGAAGGGGGACAGAGGCGTTCAAAGATGCCCAACAGGGAAAGGCCGTCAGCGTAACAGTGGTGCATTCGCAGAAGAAGCGCAGCACCGCCCTCTGCATCGGGAAGCAGCCAGAACTTCCAGATGGGACGATAATACGGCAGGGACTGATTCAACCGGGCCGATGCCCAGTCCTGCAATGCCTTCCGGCTGAACGTGCCCGGAACCACTTCAAGGTGATGTTGAAGCGAGAATGCCGGGTCCTCTTCCCACCACCAGCCTGGTGCACGGCGCACCGGCATTGCTCTGAAACGCTCCCAGGCCAGCCAGTAGACTCTCAGAAACTCCAGGAATCGGGCCTCTGTCAGGCCTTCCACCCGCAGCATGACGGTTATCGTCATGGGATTTTCCGGGCGTTCCAGGGCCAGCCACGCTGAATCCACAGGCAACAGCAGATGCGATTCCTTTTGACTCAAACCTGTCTGTCCCCGGGTAAATGCTGCTGAAAATGAAAAGATGACCCCGCATTGTGCCAGACAAGCCCTGAAGGCTCCATATAAGGTCCTGCGTCGCGCGATTACAAAAAGTTACACGGACGTAACCTATCACCTCTATACTGGGAATAAGAATTAGTGAAATGGTTATGAGGCGGCACAACTGAGATACCAGCACCGATAAAGACTAATAACAGGTAAACACCGGGTGCTGGAGGAGAGCAATCATGAAAGCGAGCCATGTACGCAAGCTGATCAAACCGATTGAAAGCGCCTACTCCGAAATGTTTTCGGGGCGGGTCTACCGGGTTGGTACCGGTGCCGTTTCCGTTCGCAACCACAGTGGCAAGGCGGAGCAGACCGTCATCGGCGTACACGGCTTTCTGGAAAACCACTGCTATTTCACCCAGGCCTACGAAGCACCGACGACCGAGCTGATTCTGCTCACCTGCAGCAACTACCATATTCCGGTTAATGGTGTTACACCCGAGTCTCCGGACTGGGAAGTCCCCATCAAACACCTGGACGGTACCATCGAGTACGACGCCTGCATTCTCAATCAGGCGCTGGCCAACCTGCCAGGCACTGACAACATCCGCGTGCACGGCCATTCCCGCGGCGGAGCAGTGATTCTGGAAGCCATCAATCAATGGCCGGAACTGTACGAGAATGTTGAAATTGTACTTGAAGCCCCGGTACTCCCCGATGGCCGGCTTTCGGCACTGGTGACTGCAATGCTGGAACCGGTAAGCCACGGCATGTGGCCCTGGCTGATCCGCCTGATCAACAGCGCTCCTTCATCCGCCTATGGCCAGACCTTCTTTGGCAAGATGAATCCACGAAAGAAGCAGTTGCTGGGCAAGCTGTTTTCCGCAACCAGGGACCACCTGACCATCGTGCGCAACATCGAAAACCTGATGGCCTGGATGGAACGGACAGATGCCAGTGTCTACAGCAAAGTGCGGTACGGTACCTTCCTGATTCCCGCGGTTGATCGCATCCTCGACCGTCAAGCGATGCTGGCCAGTGCCCGCCAGAGCCCGACCACCATGCGCATTGTCGAAACCGAGGCTCCCAGCCACTTCATCACCCTCGACAGCAAGGAATGGGTACCCGGGTTCGAAACACTGCCCACGGCTGCTCAAGGCTGATATTGCTGCACAAAGGCTTTGGCTCCGCTAAACTGGCGCGCTTCGATAGCAGGTTGAGTGGAGCCACACCCCATGTATCGTGAGCGCCTCGTCGCTACCAGCGTCAACTCCGACAGCGCCCGCCGGCTACAGCAACTGTTGCTGGACTACCATGATTTCCGGCAGCACAAGGCCGCGCACCCCCTGCTGGAGCACACCTTCCTGCTGGCGGACTGGCAGGCGGAACGCCTGAAGGCCACCCATGAAGACCTGTACCGGCACCCCGGATACCATACCGGCCTGGAATTTCTGCTGACAGACCTTTACGCCCCCGCCGGCATGACCCGTCGCGACGACAACATCGACCGGGTATTCCCGAAAATGGTCAAGTGGCTACCGGACAACCTGCTGGACACCTTTGCCGGGCTGGTGGAACTCAACCTGATCACCCAGCAACTGGACCTGGAGCTGGCCGAACTCTGCCACCATCATGGAGTCTCTCCGGCCGCCCTGACCCGCGACGACTATTGCCAGATCTTCCGCATGAGCCAGCGCATGGAGCATCGCGAACGGCAGATTACACTGGTGGCAAAAGTCGGGAGACAGCTGGATCGCTACGTACGCAACCGCACACTTGGCTGGCTGCTGTCCATGAGCCGCGCACCGGCGGAAATGGCGGACCTGAGCGACCTGCACAGTTTCCTGCACCGTGGCTACTCGGCCTTCCGTAAAATGGATGATGTGGATCTGCTGATCGATCGCCTGGTCACGCGGGAAAGGAAAGTTATGGAAAATATCCTCAAAGGTCATCCACAGCCGTTCGACCTGCCGGAAGACCTTTGAGGAGGGAAGACCTGATCAGGCCTTCAGAATCTGGTCCAGCTGGGAGTGGATCTCCTGTTCGATCCTGGATTTGAAGGGCCGCAGCATCATTCCCAGTTCGAGATGAATATGGAGATCACTGTCGGTAATGTTCAGATGCCCCTTCACTCCGCTGCGTTTGAATCTCAGATGATCCCCTTCCCACTGATAGTTCACGTCGAACTGCCTGGACAGATCCCTGGCCAGCGTTTCCGCCGCCTGGCGGGCATGATCTTTATCAAGGGAATGGGCACAATGGACATCAATAACGGACATGGATCTGGTTTCTCCGCAAATTAAAGGACGTTTTACAGTGTAAGGCGGCATTAAACTTGTAGCCACCCCCGCAGGCGTTAGAATACGGGGTTCAGATTCTGACAGGATATTGCCATGAGCGAGCAACAACCCTCCGCCAACCAGCCGCAGCCAGAGACGCCGAAAGACGACGTCACTCACTTCGGCTTCCGTAATGTGCCCAAAAGCCAGAAAGCGGGCCAGGTAGCGGAAGTGTTTCACTCGGTGGCGGGCAAATACGACCTGATGAATGACCTCATGTCGATGGGAATCCACCGTCTCTGGAAGCGCTTTACCATCGAGCTTTCCGGCGTACGCAAGGGCCATCAGGTGCTCGACATCGCCGGCGGTACCGGTGACCTGACCATGAAGTTCTCGGACCTGGTAGGCCCCACCGGCAAGGTGGTCCTGGCCGATATCAATGCCTCCATGCTGCAGGTCGGCCGTGGCCGGCTGATGGACCGCGGCTATGCCGGCAACATCGAGTATGTGCAGGCAGATGCGGAGCACCTGCCATTCCCGGACAACAGCTTCAACGCAGTCAGCATTGCCTTTGGCCTGCGCAACGTCACCGACAAGGACCAGGCGCTGCGGGACATGGCCCGTGTGCTCAAACCCGGCGGCAAAGTCATGGTGCTGGAGTTTTCCAAGCCCACTAATCCGCTGCTCAGCAAGGCCTACGATGCCTACTCGTTTAACGCCCTGCCGTTGATGGGCCAGCTGATTGCCGGTGATTCCAGCAGCTACCAGTACCTGGCCGAATCCATCCGCATGCATCCCGGCCAGGACACCCTGAAAGCCATGATGGCAGAGGCCGGCCTGGTGAATTGCAAGTATTACAACATGACGGGCGGCGTGGTCGCACTGCATGTGGGAATCAAGCCCTGATGTTTCCCGGCCCCACCCTGCTATCCGCCATTACCGCCATCGTCGAGAGCGCCCTCAACCGCGCGCTGGAGCTGGATCCGGCCGGAAAGCAGGCGCTGATGTCGGCACTGGCAGGGCCGGTGCAGTTCTCTCTGGAGGCCGTCAACCTCACGCTGGTTCTGCATAAAACGGGAAACCGGGTCCAGGTGGCCAGCCAGCCCGCAGAATCACCGGCGCTGGTTCTATCCGGACGCCCCATGGCCTTCGCCGCCCTGGCCACCGGCGACAACCGGGTTTTCAGTGAAGGCCGTATCCGGGTTACCGGTGATACAGCCCAGGCCCACCAGTTCCAGCGCGCCATCGACCAGCTTGATCCGGACTGGGAAGCGGCCATGGCCGAACATATTGGCGATGTGCCGGCACACTTCATTGGCCAGCGTGTTCGCGGAGCCCTGAACTGGAGCCGGCAGGCGTTCAGATCCCTGAACGCCAATATCGAAGAATATATCCACGAGGAAAGCCAGAGCCTGCCCGGTCGCCGGGAGCTGGAGGCCACCTTTGAGGATATCGACCGGCTGAACCTGCAGGCCGAGCGGCTGGAAGCAAGAATCGAACGGCTGGAAAAACCTCATCAAAAAGACCAACCGGAGACGCCGTGACCCGCCTGCAACGCCTTTTCCGCATTGCCTGGGTATTCTGCCGTTACCGGCTGGATATTTTTCTGCCGCTTGCGGAACTGCCTCTCCCGCTGAAACTGTTTTTCCTGCTGGCACCCTGGCACCTGTTCCCGCAACCAAAGCTCGACAGGGGTGACCGGCTGCGCCTGGCCTTCGAGGAACTGGGGCCGGTGTTCGTCAAGTTCGGCCAGATTCTCTCTACCCGCCGTGACCTTCTGCCCGACGACATGGCGTTTTCCCTCAAGAATCTTCAGGACCGGGTGCCGCCATTCCCTGGCGAGGTAGCCCAGGGGATCATCGAAAAATCCCTGGGCGCGCCGGTGGAAGAACTCTTCGCAGAGTTTAACCGCGAGCCCATGGCCTCCGCTTCCGTAGCGCAGGTTCACGCCGCCACCCTCAAAGATGGCCGCGAGGTGGTGGTCAAGGTGATCCGCCCCGGCATCGAACGGGTCATCCGCCAGGATCTGGCCCTGATGTACATGATGGCGGGTCTGCTGGAACGGTACTGGTCAGAAGGCCAGCGACTGCACCCGGTGGAAGTGGTGGCGGATTACGATTCCACCATCCACGACGAACTGGACCAGCAGCGCGAAGGTGCCAATGCCAGTCAGTTGCGCCGCAACTTCGAGAATTCCTCGCTGATCTACATTCCGTACATCGACTGGGACTACACCCGCAAGTCAATCCTGGTGATGGAGCGTATCCACGGCATACCTATTGCCGATATAGAGGCATTGCGGGAAGCCGGAGTGGACCTGAAAGTGCTGGCAGAGAAAGGCGTCGAAATTTTCTTCACCCAGGTGTTCCGTGACAGCTTTTTCCACGCCGACATGCACCCCGGCAACATTTTTGTGGATGTGAGCAACCCGGCAGACCCCAGATACATTGCCGTTGATTTCGGCATCGTTGGCACTCTGGCTCCGGACGATCAGAGCTACCTGGCCCGCAATCTGTTGGCGTTTTTCCGTCGTGACTACCGCCAGGTGGCGGAACTGCACATCCAGTCTGGCTGGGTGCCACCGGATACCCGGGTCAATGAATTCGAGGCTGCCATTCGCACTGTCTGCGAGCCCATTTTCGAGAAGCCGCTGAAGGACATTTCCTTTGGTCATTTCCTGTTGCGTCTGTTCCAGACCGCACGGCGCTTCAACATGGAGGTTCAGCCACAGCTGGTGCTGTTGCAGAAAACCCTGCTCAACGTGGAAGGCCTGGGGCGCCAGCTCTATCCGGAGCTGGACCTGTGGAGCACGGCACAACCCTTCCTGGAGACCTGGATGCGAAAACGCATCGGCCCTTCCGGCCTGATCAAGTCCCTGCAATCGCACCTGCCGGCATGGCTGGAACAGTCACCGGAGATGCCGCAACTGGTCCACGACGCACTGGTACAACTGCGAAACTCGGGCTCCAACGAGCAGGCCAGCCAGGCGACACTGGAACTCATCCGCGAAAATCGCGTCCGGGCTGACAGGCGCTGGCGCAGAGGGCTGGCGGCAGCGGCACTGGCAGGAGTCGCCTGGCTGAGCATCGATCACGACCTTGCCACCCTGGCCCAGACCATGCCGGTCCACGGTTGGGCATTGCTGGCAGCCGCCACCTGGCTGGTTGCCAGCAGTGGACGTAATAACTGACGGACGTCATATAAATGCAAGATTCAGAAGCTAGAGTCAGGACGCCTGACTGGTTACACGAAATCCGCTGGAATGCAGACGGGCTGGTGCCCGCCATCGCCCAGGATGCTGCCACCGGCGACATCCTGATGATGGCATGGATGAACGCAGAGTCACTCAGGCTGACCGCCGAAGAAGGACAGGCGGTTTACTGGTCCCGGTCGCGGGGGAAACTGTGGCGCAAAGGGGAAACCTCGGGCCATCAACAGGTGGTTGTGGAAATCCGGCTGGACTGCGATGAAGACGTGATTCTGCTCAAGATCGAACAGAAAGGCGGTATCGCCTGCCATACCGGCCGACGCAGCTGCTTCTACCGCAAACTGGAAAACGGCGAATGGACAAGCACGGATCCGGTACTCCGTGACCCGGACGCGATCTACGGAAAAAAGCAGGGAGAAAACAGCAATGAGTGACATTCTGGAACAACTGGCCCAGGTACTTGAAGCCCGAAAGCAGGCCGACCCGGAAACCTCCTACGTTGCCAGCCTGCATCAGAAGGGCCTGAACAAGATCCTCGAGAAGGTCGGGGAAGAGTGCACCGAGACACTGCTGGCGGCCAAGGACGCAGAGCACTCCGGCGATACCCGTGACCTGGTCTGTGAAACCGCCGATCTCTGGTTTCACAGCATGGTGATGTTGTCGCGCCTGGGCCTGGGGCCGGAGGACATCCTTGAAGAACTGGCCAGCCGTTTTGACCTCTCGGGCCTGGAAGAGAAAGCCTCCCGGAGCCAATAACCGGGATGGTACCGGTAATACCTCTGAAGAGGGTTTCCGCATGCACCCCGATGTGACGTACAATCAACCATGACAGAAACATTGAAACGAGGGTCCCGGCATGGGCATCAGTATCTGGCAACTCCTAATCGTACTCGGCATTGTTATTCTATTGTTCGGAACCAAAAAACTCCGCAACATCGGTAGCGATCTGGGTGGCGCCATTCGTGGTTTCAAGAAATCCATGAACGATGAAGACAAGAAAGACGCAGACCCGGACGCTATTGAAGAGAATGCCGACGCCAAGCCTTATGAGGCCGGCGCCGAAGATAAGCCACGGGACAAGTCCCACAGCTGAGACTGGCTGAATGTTTGATATCGGCTTTGTCGAACTGCTGATCTGCGGCATTATCGCGTTACTGGTGCTCGGCCCCGAGCGGCTTCCGACAGCAGCCCGGGCAGCCGGGCGCTGGATCGGCGGTGCCCGTCGCATGGTCAGCCAGTTTTCCTCGGAGCTCGACCGCCAGCTCAAGGCAGAAGAGTTGAGGGAGGAGCTCCGCAAGGCCGGCGACGTCGGCCTGGACGATGTCCAGAAATCGGTTCGTGGCGCCCTGGATGAGGCCAAGAAGTACGAGCACCTGGTACTTTCCGACGAAGACAAACCCAAACACCGGCCCGCGCCCGCCACCCGGCGTGTTGCCGAACAGAAAGAGCCTGAGACAGAGCCGGAGCAGGATCCCGCATCAGCCAGTGGATCAGGACATTCGTCCATGGATGAAGACACCCCGAAACAACAGGACAGCGCGCCGGAAAATCGTTCATGACCACCCAGCCTGACGGCAAAAACACACAAGGTTCCGACGACACCCAACCGGAAATGCCGCTGGTCGAGCATTTGCTGGAGCTGCGGAACCGGCTTCTGAAAATGGTACTGGCGGTGATTATCTGTTTTGCCGCCATCTACCCGTTTGCCAACGAAATATACCTGCTGATCTCCCAGCCCCTGCGGGACCTGCTGCCCGTCGGGCAGACCATGATCGCAACAGACATTACCTCGCCATTCTTCGCACCGCTGAAACTTGCCCTGGTGCTGGCGGTTTTCGTCGCCATACCGGTCATTCTCTACCAGCTCTGGAGCTTCATCGCGCCAGGGCTGTATGCCCATGAGAAGAAGCTGGCATTTCCGCTGCTCTTCACCTCGGTCATTCTGTTCTACCTGGGCGCAGCGTTCGCCTACTTTGTGGTGTTTCCCCTGGTTTTCGGCTTTTTTACCGCCATTGGCCCGGAAGGCATTGTCGAGTTACCGGACATCACCAGTTACCTGAATTTCGTGCTGAAAATGCTCTTCGCCTTCGGCATTGCCTTCGAAATACCCATTGCCACCATCCTGATGATTCTTACCGGTGCCACTACTCCGGAAGATCTGGCGGCCAAGCGGCCCTACATTGTCGTAGGCTGCTTCGTGATTGGCATGATGCTGACTCCACCGGACATCATCTCCCAGACCCTGCTGGCCGTACCCATGTGGCTGCTGTTCGAGATGGGCATCCTGTTTGGCCGGCTGGCCCGGCGCGAAGTGAAAGAACAGGACGCCACGGAAGCTCCCGGCGAATGAACCTGGCGTTGCTTTTTGCAGAGGACTTCGCCTCTGCAGACCGGGCCGTGCTGACCGGCCGCCGCCTGGCACACCTGCATGCTGTACTCAAGGTGGGCGAGGACGATCTGGTGCCGGTGGGCTTGGTGAATGGTGATATCGGCACCGGCCGCGTCGTCCAGCTCACCGGCTCGAAGGCTGTCCTTCAGGTGTCGCTGGCCGAACCACCTCCTTCACCACTTCCCCTCACACTTGTTCTGGCCATGCCGCGGCCGAAAATGCTCCGCCGGGTACTGCAGACCTGCGCCTCCATGGGGGTCAAGGACATATGGCTGATAAACAGTTACAAGGTGGAAAAGAGTTTCTGGCAGACGCCCTGGCTGTCGGAGGAAAACCTTCGTGAGAACCTGGTGCTTGGCCTGGAGCAGGCGCGGGATACCATTGTGCCCCGGGTACACATCCGCAAGCTGTTCAAACCGTTTGTGGAAGATGAACTGCCGGCGTTGCTTCAGAATACCCGCGCACTGGTGGCGCATCCAGGCACCGACAGTCCCTGCCCGGTTCATATCAACGGGCCTGCGACGCTGTGCATAGGCCCGGAAGGCGGTTTCATACCCTACGAAGTGGACAAACTGATTGAGGCAGGCTGTGAAGCTGTGCACCTGGGCGGCCGAATTCTCAGGGTGGAAACTGCTGTGCCGGTTCTGGTCAGCCGTCTTTATGACGCTTGTGGCTAATCCAGCCCCATGGCCTCCGCGGCGATGCGATTCTTGACCGGACCAAGCTGGTTCAGCCAGCGCATTCCGGTATTGCGCAACCATCTTACAGAGAGCTCATCCCGGCCAAACAACTGCTTGAAGCCTTCCATGGCTGCCATCATGGCAAGATTTTCACCCTTGCGGCGACGCTGATAGCGAGCCAGAACCAGGTGGTTATCGGGATCGATGCCCGCCTTTCTGGCCCGGCCAAGCTCCTCCAGCAGGGCACGGACATCACCATACCCAAGGTTAGCGCCCTGGCCCGCAAGGGGGTGGATGGTATGGGCCGCGTCACCCACCAGAGCGAATCCGCTGGCGATGTAATCCTTGGCGTGGCGCTGGCGCAACGGAAACGCGTAACGGCGAGACACTACCTCTACCGTCCCCAACTCGCGCTCGATGGCGCTTTCAAGTTCTGCCCTGAAAGCATCATCATCCAGCGCCATCAGGCGACCTGCTTCTGCAGTATCCTGGGACCAGACGATCGAACAGAAATGTTCGTCGCCGGATTCTGTCGATAACGGCAGAAACGCCAGTGGCCCGGTGGGCGAAAACCGTTGCCAGGCGGTAAATCGGTGGCTCTGGGTGGTTCGCACCGTACACACCATTGCCTGCTGGTCGTAATCCCACTCCCGGGTTGGCAACCCCACCCACTGGCGCAGGCGTGAATGGGCGCCATCAGCCGCCACCACGAGTTTTGCGGCCAATGTGCGGCCATCTTCAAGGCGAATACCGCGTTCGTGCTGATCATGCCACCAGGCTGTCACCTTGACGCCATCGACCAACTCAACGTCGCTGGCGGTCAGGGCAGCGAACAACGCCCGTACAATCCGGCGATTCTCGATGATAGTGCCAAGCGCCGGAGCCCGGAGCTCCGCCGCCTCGAACCGAATGCGCCCGGTACCGTCACCATCCCAAACCGTCATGGCCTGGTAGGGGCAATGGCGACCGGCCGAGATTTCCGACCAGACTCCCAGCTGTTCAAGCAGGCGCTGGCTGGCCAGTGAAATGGCACTGACGCGAGGATCAAAATCTTCCACACCGGAGGCGACCGCTGATTTCTCCAGCAGTGTCTTGCGGTCACTGCCCTCTACCAGCCCGACATTCCAGCCCTGCCGCGACAGCCCCAGGGCCAGGGCAGAACCCACCATGCCGCCACCTACCACGAGGATGTCAAAGCGTGTTTGTTCACTCATGGTTGTTGTGTTCCGTAATAGCGGTACCGGAGGCACGAATATCAGCCCTGCGCCCGCCCAGGCCCATGGCTTTGCGGGCAAACCAGCGCTTGGCGCCGGGCAACAGATCCAGCCCCATCAAACCGGCGTCGCGGGCAGTCGTTACCACCGGCAGGTGGGTGCCGAACAGTCGAATCAGGGAATCGGAGAACCGGACCGTCTGCTGCCAGTCCTGCCGATGACGTGCCTGATAAGCTTTCAGAACCTGCAGGCTGCCCAGTGGTTGTTGCTGTTCTGTTGCCATCCGGAACTGCTCCACCAGCGCCATCAAACCTCGCAGGGCAAGATTGAAGCCCTGTCCGGCAACCGGGTGCAGGGTGTGGGCGGCGTTGCCAACCAGAACAACGCCGGGGCGGACCGATTCGTCCACCGTTTTCAGGGTCAGTGGGTAATGGCTGCACTCGCCAATGCGGGTAAACCGACCCAACCGCCAGCCAAATCGTTGTTGCAGTCGCTGACACTTGTCCTCATTGCTGAGGGATAACAGATCGTCCAGTGCGCCGCTGTCCAGTGTCCATACCAGGGCCGCCGTATTTCCCGCTCGCCTGGGCGAACCATGAGGTAGCAGTGCCATCGGGCCGGCATCGGTGAAACGCTCGTAGGCAGTATAATTGTGGCTGCTGGAAGTAGACACATTGGCAATCAGCGCATGCTGGTCGTAGGCCTGTTCATCAACCCGGAATCCCAACTTTTCCCGCAGCCCGGAACGGCCACCGTCGGCGACGACCAGGCATTGCCCGGTCAACTCCCGCTCACCATTTTTCGAACCCAGAGTGACCCGGACACCGTCCGGCAACGGCTGCATGTCTGTCACTTCGGCCGGTGCCTCCCACACCACGCTGGTCTGGAGCAGTTCCCTCATCAGGCAAAGCCCCATCCAGCGGTTATCCGCCACGTAACCCAGGGCTTCCTGCTGGTGATCGGCGGCATCGAGGCGAGTGGCGCCAAAGTGACCACGGTCCGACACGTGAATATGGCGAATGGGGGTGGCGTGTTCCGATAACCGCTGCCACAGCCCCAACTCCTCGAAAATCAGCCGCGAACCCCATGCCAGCGCCGTTGAGCGGGCATCGTAGCTGGGCTGATAACTGTCCGGGAGTGCCTCCGGAGACAGTGGAAATGTCTCCACCACGGTCACCCGCAGTTGCGGCAGGGTGCGCGCGAGCGCCAGTGCCAGTGTGGCACCTGCCAAACCTCCGCCGGCAATGATGATATCGGTATCGTGCTTGATCACGGTCACTCTGCCATCAGGGCTTCAATTTCCGGGATGGTTTTGGGGACGGCATCGGTCAGTACCCGGCACCCCTCTTTTGTCACCACCACATCGTCTTCTATACGAATACCAATGCCCCGCCATTTTTCGTCCACGTCGGTATTGTCCGGCGCCACATACAGCCCCGGCTCGACGGTCATCGCCATGCCCGGCTCCAGCTGCCGCCAGGCATCGCCCACCTTGTAGTCGCCCACGTCGTGCACGTCCATTCCCAGCCAGTGGCCGGTGCGATGCATGAAGAAGGGCTTGAACGCCTGCTCCTCAATGGCCTGCTCTACCGTGGTGTCCTTCAGCAGGCCAAGGTCAATCAAACCCTGGGTAAGCACTTTCAGTGCTGCCTGGTGGGGGTGGTCCCAGTGATTGCCGGGATGGACTTCGTCAATGGCCGCGTACTGGGCAGCCAGAACCACCTCGTACAGGGCGCGCTGTTCATCACTGAACCTGCCGCTGACGGGGAAAGTGCGGGTTATATCGGAGGCGTAGCAGTCCAGTTCACAACCGGCATCAATCAGCACCAGGTCGCCTTCCTTCAGCGGGGCACTGTTTTCAATGTAGTGCAGGATACAGGCATTCTGGCCGCCGCCTACGATGGATGGGTAGGCGGTGGAACGGGCGCCGTTTTCCATGAAGGTATGGATCAGTTCCGCTTCAAGGTTGTACTCGAAACCGCCCTTGCGGGCACGTTTCATGGCCCGCTTGTGAGCCTCGCAACTGATTTCACCGGCCCTGGCCATTACCTTTATTTCAGCTGCACTCTTGTAGAGTCGCAAGTCATGAAGCAGGTGCTCCAGGGCAACAAACTCGCCGGGAGGGTGGGCGCCGGAACGCACCTTGCTGCGGATAAGCTTGACCCAGTCCATCACTTTGGCGTCGAAATTGTGGTCCTTGCCCAGCGGATAATACACCCGGCTACGGCCTTCAATCATGCCTGGCAGGATGTCATCGATATCGGAGATCGGGAAGGCATCGTCCAGGCCGAAGGTTTCAATGGCACCTTCCTGGCCGGCCAGGAAACCGTCCCAAAGCTCTTTCTCGGGATTTCGTTCCTTGCAGAACAGCACTGACTCGCCATGCTCACGGCCCGGAATCAGCACCAGAACCGCATCTGGCTCATCGAATCCGGTCAGGTAATGAAAGTCGCTGTCCTGCCGGAACGGGTGCAGTACATCCCGGTTTCGTACCCGTTCCGGGGCGGCGGGCAGAATGGCAATGCTGTCTGGCGCCATCCGCTCCATCAGCCGGCGGCGGCGTTCATTGAATTCCTTGACGGGTATCAGTGAGGCCATGGTTTCTCCCACAGTTTGTAGCGTTGTTCAATGCAGCGTTGGCGTTTTGGGTGATGGCTTTTCCGGCGGATTGAACTCGGTAAACACCGCAAGCGCACCCAGTCGCACGTACTCGACAATCTCCATCAATTGCTGTTCGCTTTCTTCATCCGGCTCGTCATCGTCCGCTACCTGGCTGATGGCCACAAGGTCCTCGATCAGCTCACGGATCTCATCCGGTGCCTCGCCCAGGGCCTCTCCGGCGGACAGCGCCATGCCTTCAAGGAAGCCTCGCACCCAGGAGGTCAGTGCTTCCAGGCGCTGTTCAATGGCATAGTCGTCATCCGGCAACAGTGGCTGAAAGCTCATATCCGTGGCCTTCATAAGTTCCAGGGTCTGGTCGTAGGCGAACGCCATAAATTCCCGAAGCTCGTCTGATTCATCCGTTGCGGCAGGCGGCAGGCCCATATGCTCACAGACCATTGCCAGCCACTCTTCCTCTTCTATACGAGAGCCGGCAGCCAGTCGGCCACATAAAGCACCGTGAAGTTCCGAAGGGTGGCTGAATGCCTTGTGGGCAGTAAACACATTTGCCCAGCGCTCGAAAGCAACGGCGCGGGCGTTAGAGGTGTCAGTTTCGGACATGAAACGGGACGATCCTGTATCAATGAGTGAAGGCTCTATCCTAGCATTCAGCCGATATTAAGGCACTTGCCCTCTTGATTCCGGCGAAGGAAAGAGTAAATTATGTTATAACATATCAATACTAGATGGAGTGCCTTCCATGCCAATCCAGACACCTGCCACCGCCAGGGAAAGGGCAAACTGCCCTCAGCCGCTTCTGGCACTGGGCTGCCTGCTTGCAGCTCTCACCCTTCCGGTACACAGCTACGCCGCTGACAACCCCGGAGTCCACGAACATGGCCACGCCCGGTTGCAGATTGCAGTGGAGAACAACAGCATTGACCTGATGCTTGCCTCTCCCGCCTATAACCTGGCCGGATTCGAACACGAAGCCCGCACGGATGAGGAAAAAAACCGATTGTCAGAGATCAACCAGTGGCTGAACAACACTCCGCTGGTGAATACGGAAGCTGCCGGCTGCCGGGTAAACGCTGCAGCTGTCGAGCTTGGCGGGGAGGGCCAGAAAGAGGATCATGGCCATCACGATGAACACCATCATGACCACGATGATCACACCGGAGAAACATCCCATCGCGAGTACGATGTGTCGCAACAACTGGAATGTGATGACCTCGGTGCGAGTCTGACCCTTACCTCAGCACTGATGGAAAAATTCGAAAACCTGGAAGAACTCGCCGTCGAATGGGTAAGCCCGTCCGGTCAGGGCAGCGCCAGGCTGAACTCCTCCAACCGGGCATTCACCATCAACAAGTGATCAGTAGACGTTGTCATCTTCGTAAGGCGTTACGTTCTCCGCAACAATTGAATAGGAAGATTCGGCGACGTCGTTCTCGGTTTTCTCGATCTTCAGAGTGCCCTCAATCCAGACCGGATCGTAAAGCGCTTCAAGGGTGAATCCCTCCTCGTACTTTACGTGAATGATCTGGTTGGGAGGGGGCGGCGGCACATGGATGCAGGCGCCGTAGTAAGGCACCAGGAAAAACTCGCGAATGCGCATGTCATCGCTGGTGTCCAGTGGTACCACGAAACCGGGGATACGCCCGGAGCGGCCATCCATTTCATCGACGGTCCGGCCTGTCATGATCTCGTCAGGCAGGGCTGCAGGGCCGTCCCCTTCGTGGCTTACTTCTGGCATATTCTCCAGCAAATTGAGATCCTCGGCAGGCATCAGTTCCAGCCAGTCGATCTCATCAGAGGATTCTTCCGCACTGGCAGTCGTAACGAGGCTGAGCGAAAGGGCCAGAATCAGGGCCAACAGGGGAATGGCAAACTGCATTCGTTGCGCTCTGTACTCCAGATCATGAAACATATAACGAATTACTCCTGCGACAATTCGGGAATCATACACCGGAAAACAGATGCCTGACATGACCAGCCAGACAGATTCGCCGGCGGATAGTTCCGCCACCACCCGGGAGGCCCTGCGGGTCAGCCAGCTGACATTCCGCTGGGACCAGACCCAGCCGCCGATCAGCTATCCCGAAATCACCCTGAAAACCGGCGAGCATCTGTTTCTCAAGGGGCCCAGTGGCAGCGGCAAAAGCACACTGCTGAGCCTTCTGGGCGGCCTCATTATCCCTCACACCGGCACCGTCACTCTGCTGGGCACCGACCTGTCCGGCCTGACCAGCGGCCAGAGAGACAGGTTCCGGGCCGACCACATGGGTGTGATCTTCCAGCAGTTCAATCTGGTGCCCTACCTGACCACTCTGGAAAACGTAACACTGCCCTGCCGGCTTTCCCGCAAACGCCGCAAGCGGGCGCTGCCCATCCCGGAGCAGGAGGCCGAATCCCTGCTGACTGCCCTGGATATTCCGCAGAGTCACTGGCACCGCAGGGTGACCGGGCTGAGCGTGGGCCAGCAACAACGGGTGGCAGCGGCACGGGCACTGACCGGTGGTCCGGAACTGATCCTGGCAGACGAGCCCACCTCTGCCCTCGACAGCGACAACCGCGATCGCTTTATTGAACTGCTGCTGGGACTGGCTGCGGAGAAACACGCATCCGTGGTTTTCGTCAGCCACGACCAGAGCCTGGCGGAACGGTTTGACCGCCAGCTGGCCCTG
The DNA here is from genome assembly GCF_041686475.1 of Marinobacter sp. Taxonomy (GTDB): domain Bacteria; phylum Pseudomonadota; class Gammaproteobacteria; order Pseudomonadales; family Oleiphilaceae; genus Marinobacter. The sequence goes on along the minus strand of NZ_JAWLDU010000017.1, from coordinate 34,299 downwards.
GAGGTGAGCCGATGAATCTGCGGCTGGCGATTTCACTGGCGATGTCGAGCCTCTGGTACCGTCGCAGGGTACTGGCGCTGGTCACACTCACCCTGACGCTAAGCATCACCCTGTTGCTGGGCGTGCAATACCTTCGCACCGAGGTAAAACAGACGTTCACCAACACTATCTCCGGCACGGACCTGATTGTTGGCGCCCGCAGTGGCCAGCTGAATCTGTTGATGTACACCATCTTCCATATCGGAGACGCCACCAATAACATCCGCTGGAGCACCTACCAGTCTCTTGAGGAGGACCAGCGCATAGACTGGCTGGTGCCCATTTCCCTCGGTGACAGCTACCGCGGGCACCGGGTTGTGGGAACCAGTGAGCAGTTTCCGGAGCACTTCCGTTACGGCCGTGATCAGAAACCCGAACTGCTAGCGGGTGAATGGTTCAGCGATGTGTTTGATGTGGTACTCGGATCGCAGGTGGCGCGCGAGCACGACCATCAACTGGGTGATGATATCGTTCTCTCCCACGGAGGCGGTCGCACCAGCTTCTCGAACCACAAGGAAACCCCGTTCACCGTCACCGGTGTGCTGGCGCCAACGGGAACACCGGTGGACCAGGCGGTTTACGTCAGCCTGGAAGGCCTTGAGGCTATCCATATCGGCTGGGCATCCGGAGTCGCCATACCCGGCCGTACCGTGACTCCCGAACAGGCGCTGGAACGGGATCTGACACCAGACAGCATCACCGCTGCCCTGGTGGGAATCGAACGCAAGGTGCTGACATTCCAGGTTCAGCGCGAAATCAACGAGTCACGGGAGGAGCCACTTTCCGCCATTCTGCCGGGGGTGGCACTCAGCGAGCTATGGCGCATCATGGGGCAGTTCGAAACCGCCCTTCTGGGCATCACCGGCTTTGTGGTCGTCACCAGCCTGATCGGACTTGTTGCAGTGCTACTCACGCTACAGGTGCAGCGCCGGCAGGAAGTCGCCATACTCAGGGCCACCGGCGCTTCACCGCTGCTGATCGCCGCTCTTCACGTGATCGAATGCGTGGTCCTGGCCCTGGCGGCCTGCGTGCTTGCAGTATTGGCTGGCGCCGCCGGTATTGCCGCTATCAGCCCCTGGCTGCTGGAAACCTGGGGCATCCAGATCGGCCTGCGACCGCTGACCGGGGTTGAGTGGCTGATCATTACCAGCGTACCCTTTGCGGCCTTTCTGGTGGGACTGATTCCGGCGCTTCAGGCCTGGCGCGGCAGCCGCAAACAGGGGCTGGGGCATGTGCTTCCAGAGTGACGGCCGCCACGCATCACGGGCCATGACATCCCTGTAAATTGACCAGCTTGCAGTCCACACTTATAGTTAGTTCACTTCTCTGATACAGGCGTTGGACGACTCATGGAACAGTCCGAACTACAGGCATTGGCGGAAAAGCTCGACAGACTGCTCGAGCACTGTCGCAAACTGGAACGTGACAACGCAATGCTGCGCGAGCTGCAGGACGACTGGAATCGCGAGCGAGCGCAACTGATGCACAAGAATGATCTTGCAAAAAACAAGATCGAAGCCATGATAGGCCGCCTGCGGGCCCTGGAGCACCACTGATGCCACAGCATCCGACAACCGTCGAAGTCAAGATTCTCGACAAGGAATACCTGGTCGCCTGCCCCGAGGAAGAGCAGAACGCTCTCTTGCAGGCCGCCAGACACCTGGACACCAAAATGCGGGAAATCCGCTCCAGTGGCAAAGTCTTCGGCACCGAGCGCATCGCGGTGATGGCCGCACTGAACATCACCCACGATTTGCTGGAGCGGGATACCATGTCCAGCGCTGCCAGCTCAATCCTCAACGCCATGGACGAGAAGCTGGATACGGCACTGAAAGAATCCTCCGGTAACTAAGCATTACACACAGATCCGATTCAGGTGTTGCAATCAGCCCCGGCAATGCCCGTATAATGAGAACAACTTCCTGGGCTGTTCGCTGGTCGGATTCGTCCTCGAGCCGATGCGCACTACCCAGGTGGCTACTACAGGGCATTGTGAGCACGTCCCCTCACGGGGAAAGCCTAATATGTCACAGCGGCCACCGACCTTGAACTTTGGGTTCAAGGGCCACATCCGATAACGGCAGCCCGGGAAGCTTATTTTGACCAACGTTATCTCCCCCCAGCCTTTCGAAGACCACCCCGACTCACGATCACGCAGCAGACTCCGCAAGACCCTCAGGCAAAAGCGCCGGGCCCTGACTGTGGAAGAACAACAGATCGCTGCCGACCAGCTGGCACTGAACCTGCTGCAACATCCCGATCTTTACCGCGCACGCCACGTGGCAATCTATCTGCCCAACGACGGTGAAGTCGATCCTCGCGTCTATGCCCATATCGCTCGCAAGCGCGGTATCCGCTTCTATCTGCCGGTACTGCACCCGGTTCATCGCGGACGGCTGGTTTTCAGCCACTACACCGACGACACGGTGCTCACAGCCAATCGTTTCGGCATCCCTGAGCCACCTTTCCAAAAAGGGCTGAGGCGGCCACCATGGGCACTGGATGCGGTGCTGTTCCCGCTGGTGGGTTTTGATGAATGCGGTGGCAGGCTGGGCATGGGCGGCGGTTTCTATGACCGTACCTTCGCGTTCACACGAATCCGGCCACGGATGGCACCCAAGCTGATCGGCTTGGCCCATGAATGTCAGAAGGTATCGGAGTTGCCGCTGGAGCCCTGGGATATTCCCCTGCACAGCGTGGTGACTGACAGAAAACGTTACCGGGTGAAGGCTAGAAGTTCGTTGTAGGGTTCAGTCCCGAACGGACGAAACGATGACTGCTTCGCTTCCGGAAGCTGTCGGCTCATCGTCAGAAGCCTGAAGCGATGTAAAGCCCGTGATCACAAGGCCGACGGCAAAAATAAGCACAACCGTCCGGATAATGTCAGGCTTGCGGCCCATCGTAGGAATCCCCGGTATCCGAAAGAGTAAAATTTATCTAAATCAGGAAGCTATTCTTGTTTCAAAGAATCAGACGAAAGACTAACACCTATCCTGGTTTTTACAATTTTTCACAGATTAAATTTCTGTAAGGTATCTCGGAGTTTACCGAACAGGGTAGGGAAGCCCCTCCCGAAACTGTGCGGAGCCATGGATGGCGGAGCTCAAGCGTCACAGGGACGTGCTTGAGCGTGTTTCGGAAGGGGCCTCCCTACCCTGTTCCCGTACCCAATCCTGATCCGCGTTATTCAGACTTTGTGTTACCCGCTCCCAAAAACAATTGATAAGCCTCGTTATCGGTCATGTTCTCGTAGCGGAATCCGACCTTATCCAGCATTTTCTCGAAATCCTTCACTTCGTCATCTTCCACCTGTGCGCCCAACAGAACGCGACTGTAGGCCGCACCATGGTTGCGGTAGTGGAACATGGAGATGTTCCAGCGGGTGCCCAGCGACATCAGGAACTTAAGCAGCGCACCCGGGCGTTCCGGGAACTCGAACTGGAACACTTTTTCGTTGGTTATGGTAGGCGCATGGCCGCCTACCATGTGGCGGATATGCTGCTTCGCCAGATCACTGTCGGTCAGATCCACCACCGCATAGCCGGTTTCACGGAGCTCCTGCACCAGGTCTTCACGGCCGTGGCCGCCGGACTGGATCTGGATACCCACGAAGATAGTGGCATTGGTGGCATCGGCGTAGCGGTAGTTGAACTCGGTGATGCTGCGCTTGTGCAGGGCGTTAATGAAGGTCTTGAAAGCCCCCGGCTTCTCCGGGATGGTCACAGCCAGGATGGCTTCGCGTTTTTCGCCGACCTCAGTACGTTCTGAAATATATCGCAGGCGGTCGAAATTCATGTTGGCGCCGCTGAGGGTCGCCACCAGATTTTCGTTCTCGATCTGCTCGCGCTCGATGTACTTCTTGATACCAGCCACGCCCAGCGCACCGGCTGGTTCGGCGATGGAGCGGGTGTCCTCGAAGACGTCCTTGATGGCAGCACAGATTTCGTCGGTGGAGACGGTGATGACTTCGTCCACGTGGTCCTTGCAGATTTCCCACGGGTACTTGCCGATCTGTTTCACCGCCACACCGTCGGCAAAGATACCCACTTCGTCCAGGATCACCCGCTTGCCAGCCTTCAGGGCCGCCTGCAGGCAGTTGGAGTCTTCCGGCTCAACACCGATCACCTTGATTTCCGGGCGCAGGTATTTGATGTAGGCAGCCATACCGGCAATCAGCCCGCCGCCGCCAACGCATATAAAGATGGCGTGGATGGGCTTGCTGAACTGCCACATGATTTCCATGGCCACCGTACCCTGGCCGGCGATTACGTCGGGGTCGTCGTAGGGCGGAATGTAGGTATAGCCATGCTTCTGGATCAGTTCCTGGGCATGGGCTGCGGCTTCATCAAAGGCATCGCCTTTCAGAACCACTTTGGCGCCGTGATCCCGTACCGAGCGCACCTTGATCTCGGGTGTGGTCTGCGGCATTACAATTACCGCCTTGATACCGAGATTCTTGGCAGCGAGGGCCACACCCTGGGCATGGTTGCCGGCAGAGGCGCAAATCACGCCCTTGGCTTTCTGCTCCTCCGAAAGCTGCGCAATCCGGTTATAGGCGCCACGAATCTTGAAAGAAAACACCGGCTGAAGGTCTTCACGCTTGAGCAGAATGTTGTTGCCAAAGCGCTTCGAGAGGCTACGGGCCTCGGTCAGCGGGGTCTCGATGGCCACGTCGTAGACACGGGCATCAAGGATTTTCTTTATGTAGCGTTGCGGCATGGTTCCGTCCGGAGGTTGGTGTTTTGTTGGAAAAACGCACAGTGTAGAAACTTTGCCGGGGTTCCGTCTATAAGCAGGTCGCCGGGAAGCGCTATAATGACAGCCACTGTGACCATTTTCCGCAAAATACCGGAGTTCCCAGGATGAATCAGGACGAACTGAAGAAAGCGGTCGCCCAGGCCGCACTGGACTACATCAAGCCCCATCTGGACCAGGACAGCATTATCGGCGTGGGTACCGGAAGCACTGCCAACTGCTTTATCGACCTGCTCGCCACCATATGCGATGACTTCGATGGTGCGGTTGCGAGCTCCGATGCCACGGCAGAGCGCCTGAAAAGTCACGGTATTCCGGTCTACGATCTGAACAATGTTGCTACGCTGGAGTTCTACGTTGACGGTGCGGACGAGACCAATGAACGCCTGGAACTGATCAAGGGCGGTGGCGGTGCACTGACGCGGGAAAAGGTTGTGGCGGCGGTCGCCAAGACCTTCATCTGTATTGCGGACGAGTCCAAGATGGTGGGCATCCTGGGTAATTTCCCGCTGCCGGTTGAGGTGCTGCCGATGGCCCGTAGCCACGTGGGGCGAGAGATTGTGCGGCTGGGTGGCGACCCGGTTTACCGGGACGGTTTCACTACTGACAACGGCAATATCATTCTGGATATTCACAATATGGATATTTCCCGGCCGATTGTTGTGGAGGAGAAGTTGAACAATGTGGTTGGCATTGTGACCAACGGTCTGTTTGCGCGGCGGCCGGCTGATTTGTTGCTTCTTGGCACTAAAGATGGGGTTAAGAGTACTCCTCGGAAGGGGATCTGACCTTTTTGTTGCCTGCCTCTGGCCTTCGGGCATTGGGGACGGCCGCGAAGAGGTAAATGCGTCAGGGGCACGCTGTTAATACGTCCATGTACTCTTGCCAAAAACATCCATGTTTTTGACATCCCCTGACGCATTTACCTCTCCCCTCTCGTACTCTTTTCGGGCCTATCTATATACCAAGCGCTTGCTTGGTTTTGAGAATTAAGTGAGACTGCTCCCTATGATTTCTGATCACCGTCCAATCACAGGGAGATACCTTCCGTGTCTGATTATTTCAGCGATACCCACGAGCAGGTGCGCCAGAGCGCCCGCAAGTTTATTGCCACCCATGTACTGCCTTACATAGACGAGTGGGAAGAGGCCGGGGAATTCCCGCGTGATCTCTACCTGAAAGCCGGTGATGCCGGTCTGCTAGGCGTGGGCTTTCCGGAGAATCTGGGGGGTGTCGGGGAAGGTGATGTTTTCATGAAGGTGGCGGTCTCCGAGGAGCTGATGCGATCCACTTCCGGAGGATTGGTGGCGGGCCTTGGATCGCTGGATATCGGGCTGCCGCCGGTGGCGAAATGGGCGCAGCCGGAGGTGAAAGAGGCGATCGTTCCACCCGTGTTGCGTGGTGAGAAAATCGCGGCGCTGGCTGTAACCGAGCCGGGCGGGGGTTCGGATGTAGCCAACCTGAAAACCCGGGCTGTTAAAGATGGCGACCACTACATCGTGAACGGTAGCAAGACGTTCATTACCAGCGGCATGCGAGCAGACCATTTTACAGTGGCCGTGCGCACCGGTGGCGAAGGCCATGGCGGCATCAGCCTGCTGTTGATCGACAGGGATATGCCCGGCTTTTCCAACGGAAAAAAGCTCAAGAAGATGGGCTGGTGGGCCAGCGATACCGCGGAGCTGTTCTTTGAAGACTGCCGTGTACCCGTCAATCGTCTGATCGGCGCCGAGAACGCCGGTTTTATCGCGATCATGAGCAACTTCCTGTTCGAACGCCTGAGCCTGGCGATCATGGCCTATATGACGGCCGAAATTGCCCTGGAAGCCGCCATGGCCTGGGCAAAACAGCGGGAGGCGTTTGGCCGGTCCATTACCGGTTTCCAGGTCACCCGACACAAGCTGGTGGATATGGCAACGCAGGTGGAAGTCGCGCGGGAATACACTTACCGATGTGCTGCGCTGATGCAGGCCGGCAAGAACCCGATCAAGCAGGTGGCGATGGCGAAGAACTTTGCGGTGGAGGTGTGCGAAAAAGTCACCCGCGAAGCCGTGCAGATTCATGGCGGCATGGGGTATATGCGGGAGTCCGTGGTGGAGCGGCTTTATCGGGATGCGAAGATTTTATCGATTGGCGGTGGTACCGATGAGATTATGAAAGAGTTGATCGGGAAGCAGGTGGGGTTGTAGGTGGGGACAAGCTGAGGCGCGACCAACGTTTAGTTTCGATCCGCACTATTGTGCCGTATAATTGCGCCCACTTTTAAAACGCAGTCCAACGCACTTCAGATAAGGATCAGCCATGAACTTTGATAACATCCCGGTCGGTAAGAACCCGCCAGAAGACATCTACGTCGCCATTGAAATCCCGGCGAACAGCTCCCCGGTCAAGTACGAGCTGGACAAGGACATGGGCGCGCTGATGGTAGACCGCTTCATGGCCACGCCTATGTTCTACCCGGCCAACTACGGCTTCATCCCCCACACCCTGGCTGATGATGGCGATCCTATCGACGTACTGGTGGTCACTCCTTACGCCGTGCAGGCCGGCTCCGTTATCCGCTGCCGCCCGATTGGCGTTTTGAACATGGAAGACGAAGCCGGCGGTGACGCCAAGCTGGTTGCGGTTCCCCACGACAAGCTGACGACCTCCTACCATAACGTGCGGGAAATCGATGACCTGCCGGAATTGCTGCGGGGCCAGATTCATCACTTCTTCGAGAACTACAAGACTCTCGAGCCGGGCAAGTGGGTCAAGGTCCAGGGCTGGGGCGACGCTGCAGAAGCCAAGAAGGCCATTGAAGCCGCAGTAAACGCCTATAAGGGCTGAAACCCGACCTTCCAGGCGAACATAAAAAAACCGGGCTCAGTTCAAACTGAGCCCGGTTTTTTTATGGTATCGCACTTCCCGCCATCAGCCGCGGGTCAGCAAATCTCTCATATCGCTGATCGCCGCGCTGGCGCGTGACAGGTACGCCGCCATGGTCAGTGAGTGGTTGGCAAGCACGCCGTAGCCACTGCCATTCAGTATCACCGGGCTCCACATATCTCCCTGGGTACCCTCCAGCTCAATAATGATCTGCTTGGCACTGGACAGGGCGTTCTTGTCGCTCAGCACCTTGCGGAAGTCCACCTCGATAGCACGGAAGATGTGTAACAGGGCCCAGGCGCTGCCACGGGCTTCATAGAACACGTCATCTATCTTGGTCCATGGTGTTTTGACTTCCTCACCAGTTACATCTTCTGACAGTGGGTCGTCGGGATCAATATTCGAAACAGAATCGGACACCGACGCCTTACCGACACTTTCACCCAGAGTTCGGGAGAGGCTGCCAAGACGCGTTTCCAGATCCGCCAGCCAGTTGGCAAGATTGTCTGCCCTGGCAAAAAACTGGGCACTGGGCTGGTCAGGATGCGACAGTCGGTCGAGATAGCTATGAAGGGCTTCGATACCGCGGCGATACTCGGCCTCCGTAGAGGGGATCGCCCAGCTGCCACTGTCAAAGTGGAACTGGGGCTCAGCAATGATCAGGTCCGGATCTTCCGCGGACTGGCTCTGTGAACGGCTGATGTCTTTGCGCATGGCACGGGAGAAGTCACGGAGCTGGACCAGAACGCCGTACTCCCAGTTTGGCATGTTATCCAGCCAGAGACCCGGCGGTGCAATATCGTTGGAGATGTACCCACCAGATTTGTCGAGCAGGGTTTCAGCCACACGAATCGTGGTTACGATGGTCGCAAAGCCGGTGACCGGCTCCCGCTGCATTTCATCAGCAGTCTTTCGTGTATGATCACGAACAGAGAACACGTCCGGCTCGCCGCTCCAGATCATTCCCAGTACCAGTGCCACCAGAAAATAAACCACAACAACAGCCAGGATGAACTTGCCTACAACTCCGCTGCCGCCGGAAAAATCCCGGACGTCGTCCTTACGATCACTGAAATACTGTCTGATTTTTCCTGACATTGGTTGTTTCTTCCCCTGTCTGTCGTTTTATCTGGCTGCAGTCCGTCTGCAAGCTCCGCTTACCATGAAGCAATGAAGGGTTTTATGCAATTTGTGGCGCTGCCGGAGAGCTTGTGTGACCTGCACCGCAGAGTTGACAAACATTTACACAGAGTCACCTACGCCGACAACACGAAACACTATAGACTCTGCAAAACGACTAATGTTGAAAATATCTGCCTGTATCGGAGACGGGCTGCCAGGAACGAAAACAACAGGCCGGAGCACAATGAACGACGAAAGCCAGAAAGATAAACTCAGGCAGCACTTTGCCCGCCGTGTCACAACCCAGGCCAGGGTTGTACTGGATACATGGCAAAAGATCCACGAAGACGCCAGCCAGTCAGCAGCGTTCAAAGGTGATTTTGCCAGGGCGGCCGATAAACTGGTCCGGTATGCCAGACGTTTCGAAATGGAGGGTCATGCCGACTCCGGGCAAAAAGTATTCGAGCTGATCGGTGAGTGGCCAGAGGGCGAAGCACTGCCGCAAGGGCTGGACCGCAGACTGCAGGATGCCATTGAACAATTGTCCCGGTGCACGCTCCGACGTACCGACCAGACGGCCAGCGAGGTGCCCCAGCAGTATCGTCGCACTCCCGTCTACATTGCCTTGTCCAGTGAAGAGATGGCCGGCCGGCTGATTCGCCAGCTGGAATTTTTCGGTTTCCGCGCCTCCGCATTCCATACAGCGGAAAAGCTGATCGAAGCCTGCGCACTTCACAAGCCGGAAACCATCCTGATGGACGTCAACTACAGCGGCGAGCCACTCAGCGGTATTGCCACCATTGAACGCCTCCAGGAGCGCCACGATACTCCCATCCCGGTCATTTTCATGAGCGATGAGGACGGCACCATTGAGACCCGGCTGCGCGCCTCCCGCTGCGGAGGTGAAGAGTTTTTCTATCCGGCCGTCGATCCGGGCCAGCTGATCGAGAAAATCGAGACCTATACCCACGGCAACACCGTAGAGCCCTATAAGGTGCTGGTTCTTGATGACTCCCGTGCCCAGGCCAAGTTTATGGAGACGGTGCTTAAAAAGGCCGGGATGAGCGCTCACATCATCACCGACCCCATGCAGATCATCCATGCCCTGGAACACTTTTCTCCCGAGATCATTATTCTCGACATGTACATGCCGGGCTGCACCGGCATGGAGATCGCCAGGGTAATCCGCCAGCAGGATCGCTTCCACAGCGTACCCATCATTTACCTGTCGGCTGAAGAAGATGTCAGCAAACAACTCCATGCCATGAGCCTCGGGGGCGATGACTTCCTGACCAAACCCATAGACCCCAAACACCTGATTGCCACCATCCATAATCGTGGCCGTCGCGCCCGCTCACTGCTGGCGCTGATGATCCGTGACAGCCTGACAGGCCTGTTCAATCACACCCACACGCTCCATCTCCTGGACCAGGAAATCGTGAAGTGCCGGCAGAAAAACCAGCCCCTGAGCTTTGCAATGATCGACATTGATTACTTCAAGAAAGTGAATGACACCTTCGGGCACCCCATCGGCGACCGTGTCCTCCGGAGCCTGTCCATGTTCCTCAAACAGCGCCTGCGCAAGACCGATCATATTGGCCGCTATGGCGGCGAGGAGTTTGCCATTATCCTGCCGGACACACGCGAGAGCGACGCCCGCAACGTACTCAATGAGATCCGTGAGCGCTTCTCGGAACTGCTGCAGCCCGCTGGCGACCGAGAGTTCAATGTCACTTTCAGTTGTGGCGTGGCTGCCTGGAAAGATGACAGCTCCCAGGCACTTTGCGAACGGGCCGACCGGGCACTCTATCGCTCCAAGGAGCAGGGCCGGAACTGCGTCACCGCCGCCGGCGACTGAACTTCGCTCTGACCGACGGCCCCGCCCCGCTTCCGGGGCCGTTTTATGAAACCAACGTCTTATAGAAGTCCGTCCCACCCTTCACGACAATGACCCTTTAAACGGCAAAGATCGCCCTGATACTGCCCGGAAACTTTTCGACAAACGGCAGAATGTCAAAAAATGTTGATCTGAAGGCCTCAAGCACGCACCATTGAGTGAAAATGTCGCTAAAGTCGGCGATCCTGTAGACAAGTCAGCAAGGCAAATACAATCATGGCGACCATACTCGTCCTCCATGGACCCAACCTGAACATGCTCGGAACCCGCGAGCCGGAAGTCTATGGCCATGAGACACTGACCGACATTGACGACCGATTGCACCAGAAAGCCGCCGAAGTTGGCCATCACCTGCTACATTTACAGTCAAACGCGGAATATGAACTGATTGAGCGGATACATGAAGCCAGAGCGGAAGAGGTGGATTTCATCATTATCAACCCGGCGGCATTCACCCACACCAGTATTGCCCTGCGGGATGCCATGCTGGCATCGGGCATTCCATTTATTGAAGTACATCTTTCCAACGTGCATGCGCGGGAAACTTTCCGCCATCACTCCTATTTTTCTGATATCGCCGAAGGCGTTATCTGCGGGCTGGGCAGCCTGGGGTACGACCTTGCACTCGAAGCCGCCCTGCAACGAATTCATCGATAGAACTGATTAAACGGGATCGGACTGACTATGGACATTCGCAAGATCAAGAAACTTATCGAGCTGCTGGAGGAATCCGACGTCGAGGAGCTGGAGATTCACGAAGGTGATGATTCAGTTCGTATTTCCCGCCGTCGCGAGCAACTGGCCGCACCGCAGTACATGGCACAATATCCTGCCCAGGCACCCCAGCCGGCACCGTCTTCACAACCGCCTGCGCCTGCTGCCGACGAGCCCGCCAAACTGGCCGAGCCTACTGGCCACGCAGTGAAGTCGCCCATGGTAGGCACTTTCTATCGCTCGCCCTCACCCACGGCGAAGTCGTTCGTGGAAGTCGGGCAGTCGGTGAAAGCCGGTGATGTGGTATGCATCGTGGAAGCCATGAAGATGATGAACCAGATCGAGGCGGACAAGAGCGGTACCATCGCCGAAATCCTGGTTGAGAACGGGCAGCCGGTCGAGTTTGACCAGCCACTGATCATCATTTCCTGAACCCGGTGACACCCTCATGGCTATGTTAGAAAAAGTTCTGATCGCAAATCGCGGCGAGATCGCCCTGCGCATTCTGCGCGCCTGCAAGGAACTGGGGATCAAGACCGTGGCCGTCCACTCCCAGATCGACCGCGACCTGATGCATGTTCGCCTCGCGGACGAGTCTGTCTGCATCGGCCCCAACAGCGCCGCTGAAAGCTACCTGAACATTCCCACGATTATCAGTGCAGCGGAAGTCACAGACTCCGTCGGCATCCATCCGGGGTACGGTTTCCTGGCGGAAAACGCGGATTTTGCCGAACAGGTGGAAAAAAGCGGTTTCCGCTTCATCGGCCCAAGGGCCGAGACTATCCGCCTGATGGGTAACAAGGTCTCCGCCATCAACTCCATGATCGAGGCCGGCGTTCCTACTGTTCCGGGTTCCGATGGCCCGCTAACGGACGACGATGAACGCACGCTGGAAGTGGCCAGGCGCATCGGCTACCCCGTGATCATCAAGGCTGCATCTGGCGGCGGCGGACGCGGCATGCAGGTGGTTCACTCCGAAGCGGCGCTGCTGAAAAGCGTGCAGATCACCCAGAGCGAAGCAAAAAACACCTTCGGTGATGCCACCGTGTACCTCGAGAAATACCTGGAGCGCCCCCGCCACGTGGAGGTCCAGGTACTTGCTGACACCCATGGCAACGTCATTCACCTGGGCGACCGTGACTGCTCAATGCAGCGCCGGCACCAGAAAGTGCTGGAAGAAGCACCAGCGCCGGACATAGACCCGGAGGCCCGGGAAGTAACCCTGAAAGCCTGTGTCGATGCCTGCAAGAAAATCGGCTACGTGGGTGCCGGCACGTTCGAATTCCTGTACCAGGACGGCGCTTTCTACTTCATCGAGATGAACACCCGGGTACAGGTTGAGCATCCGGTGTCGGAAATGGTTACCGGCGTGGACATTGTTCGCGAGCAGTTGCGGATTGCCAGCGGCCTGCCGCTGCAGTACACCCAGGACGAGATCAAGATTTCCGGTCACGCCCTGGAATGCCGCATCAACGCAGAAGACCCGCAAACCTTCGTGCCCAGCCCCGGCAAGGTCAAGCACTTCCACGCCCCCGGCGGCAATGGCATACGGGTAGACTCGCATCTGTACAGTGGTTACACCGTGCCCCCGTTCTACGACTCCATGGTGGCAAAACTGATCACCTGGGGCGATGACCGGGAAATTGCCCGTCGCCGCATGAAGAATGCACTGGACGAACTCGTTGTTGAAGGCATCAAGACCAACCAGGCACTGCACCGGAAACTGGTACGCGATGGCGGCTTCAAACAGGTAGACTTCACCATTCATTATCTGGAGAAGCTGATACGGGACTGACCCGTACAGTCAATTCGTCTACCCGACAGGACAGCAACATGCCCTGGATACAACTACAGATCCCGGCTGATCCCGACAACGCGGACCAGCTTGAGGATCTGCTCATGGAGATGGGTGCTGAAGCCGTCTCCATGGAAGATGCCGCCGACCAGCCACTGTATGAGCCCGACCCTGGCACAACGCCACTATGGCACCAGACCAGCGTGACGGGACTGTTCGGCTCGGAGCGGGATATCGAAGAGCTTTGCGCCGCGGTCAATGACGCCTGGCACCAGCAGACACAGCAGTCACTGCCAGACATCGACGTTACCCTGGTGGAAGACAAGGACTGGGAGCGGGAGTGGATGGACGACTTCAAGCCCTTGCGCTTTGGCGAGAGGCTCTGGATCGTACCCAGTTGGCATGACGCCCCGGATCCCCACGCAGCCAACCTGCTGCTGGATCCGGGTCTGGCTTTTGGCACCGGCACTCATCCCACCACAGCACTGTGCCTGGAATGGCTGGATGGCCAGGATGTGTCATCACGCCAGGTGATTGATTACGGATGTGGCTCCGGCATTCTCGGCCTTGCTGCTCTGCTGCTGGGAGCCGACCACGTTATCGGTGTTGATACAGATCCCCAGGCGCTGGAAGCCAGCCGCGAAAACGCCCGACGCAACCAGGTAGAGGAAGATCGACTTCACCTTTTCCTGCCCGCAGATGAACCGGACACCATGGCTGACATCATGCTGGCCAATATTCTGGCCCAGCCCCTGATCGGTCTTGCACCCCGGCTCGCGGCAAAGGTTAAACCGGGTGGCGATATTGTGTTGTCCGGCATACTCTCCAACCAGGCCCGGGAAGTCATGGAAGCCTACGAGCCCTGGTTTGTCATGGACGAACCGGAACAACGTGAAGAGTGGATACGGCTCACAGGACGGCGCAATGACAGGTGACGGAAACGGCCGAACCTACTAAACTCCGTGACTCGTAGCGATGTCGCTTACAGGAATGAAGCATGACCCAGAGCAGCCTGCAGACACGATGCCCGAAATGTGAAACCCGTTTTCGGGTCACCGACGCCCAACTCAGCGTTGCCGGCGGCAAGGTGCGCTGTGGCAACTGCATGGCAGTGTTCAACGCGGTGGACCATCAGGTCAGTGGCGCCAGTTCCGGCGATGAATCCGGCGACAAAAAAGAGCCCGCCTCAGCGCCAGCAGAAAAACAGGAAGACCAGAATTTTACCTCGGACGATGACCTGATTTTTGCCGACAACCCTGAAGAGGATGCCGCTGAAGGGCCGTACGCCGGAACCAGGCTTACTTTCTCCGACGACGAGCTGAGCGACAGTTTCCGCACGGTTGACGAACGTTCCAGCGGCAGCTTTGAATCCGAAGACAACGATGAGAATCCGAACAGAATAGACGAAAGCTGGGCCGAGGCAATGCTGTCCGAGGACGAACCGGCATCCAGACGGGAGCCGTCCCAAAATACCCCGGAAGACCTGCCTGAAGAGCACACGGAAGAGCAAGCTCCCGCGCAGCCAACAGAGTCGCCACCCCCGCAGCGGGAAGAGCTGAGCCTGGAGCCGGCGGAAGAACCGGAAGAATTCTACATCGACCAACCCCGGTCCTCGTCTTTGGACGACGAGAATGGCGCTGTCTCTGACGACGAACCGATGGTTGCCAGCTCCCCCTATACAGACCTGCGAAGGGAACCTGTGTCGGTCTCCGGAAACGGTGGCAGCCGCCTCAGAAAAGCCCTGTGGACGCTGGTGGTACTGGCCCTGATTGGCGTTCTGGTGGCACAGGTCACCTGGTTCCAGTTCGACCGCCTGTCTTCCATACCGGAGCTACGTCCATTCTATGAACAGGGCTGCGAGATTGCAGGCTGCGAACTGAAGCCACTGATCGATGTGAATGCCATCCAGAGCCGCAAACTGGTGGTCAGAACCAATCCCGAGAATCGCAGCCAACTGGTGGTCGACGCAGTCATCATCAACCGCGCGGCATTCGAGCAGCCGTTCCCGGCCATCGCCCTGACCTTTTCCAACCTGAATGGTGATGTTGTCGCCCAGAGCGTTTTCACGCCAGACGAATATCTTGCCGGAGAAGGCAGGGAAATGGAGGCCATGCCGACGGACACTCCGGTCAGGATCGTTATCAATATCCGCGATCCGGGCAGGGATGCGGTGAACTACAATATCGCCTTCCGGGCCAACGAGGAGTAAACAGGTCTTCGCTGGCAGAATAAATAGTGGTGACCGTCATCGAATTGACTGAAAGTCAACCAGACAGAACGAAAAATAATCAACTTTTTCGTGACTTCGCCCCTTCAATAGCACCTCTGCCGGCGGTATCATTACCGCCCTTCGGATCAGAATCGGTTACTTATTGAGCAGCCACTCAGATCCGTTGTTCGCTTAACCCGCTGTGACACGGACTCAGATCATGCTGCCAACGGCAAAAATCGGGCCGTACACCCTGCCCAATCCGCTGATCGTTGCGCCCATGGCTGGTGTAACTGATCGTCCCTTTCGCCAGCTTTGCCGGCGGATGGGCGCCGGGCTGGCAGTGTCCGAAATGGTCATTGCGGACAGC
The DNA here is from genome assembly GCF_041686475.1 of Marinobacter sp. Classification (GTDB taxonomy): domain Bacteria; phylum Pseudomonadota; class Gammaproteobacteria; order Pseudomonadales; family Oleiphilaceae; genus Marinobacter. The sequence goes on along the minus strand of NZ_JAWLDU010000017.1, from coordinate 18,530 downwards.
AAGCTCTGGCACACCCGCAAGTCGCAAACCCGGATGAACCATGAGGGTGAACCGGAGCCCAGGTCAGTGCAGATCGCCGGTGGCGACCCGGATATGCTGGCCAACGCGGCAAGACTGAATGCCGAATTCGGCGCCCAGATCATTGATATCAATATGGGCTGCCCGGCCAAAAAGGTTTGCAACAAGGCTGCCGGCTCGGCACTGATGAAGGACGAAGCCTTGGTCAGGGATATTCTGGAAGCCGTTGTGGCAGCGGTAGACATTCCGGTCACCCTTAAAATGCGCACCGGGTGGGACCGGGAACACCGTAACGCGCCACTGATTGCCCGTATGGCCGAAGATGCCGGCATACAGGCTCTGGCGGTCCACGGCCGTACACGTGCTGACGCCTACAAGGGTGAAGCCGAGTACGACACGATCGCAGAAGTGAAATCCCGGGTCAGCATTCCGGTGTTTGCCAATGGCGATATCACCACACCCGAGCAGGCCAGATACGTGCTTGAGCACACCGGCGCCAATGGACTACTGATTGGACGCGGCGCCCAGGGCCGGCCCTGGATTTTCCGGGAAATACTGCATTTCCTGGAGACCGGCAGGCATCTGCCTGAGCCACCGGTGGATGAGGTGGAACAGGTGCTTAGCGAACACCTGGAAGCGCTGCACACGTTCTATGGCGAAATCATGGGCGTGCGCATTGCCAGGAAACATGTAGGCTGGTATCTGCAGTCCCACGACGAAGACAAACGATTCCGCAAACGCTTCAACGCCATTGACTGCGCGCTGGAGCAAAAAGACAGTATTCAACAGTACTTTGCAGGCTTACGAAATGGAGAGGTATTCGCAGCATGACCGCTGAGACTTTGGCTAAAGACAATCTGACCCAACCCGCCAACGATGACATTCATCAGTTGCAGACGGTAAATAGCAGCGGCAACACAGTTACCCTGCGCGACAGTGTAGAAGTTGCCCTGAAAAACTATTTTGCCCAGCTTGATGGCGCCCCGGTCACCGAGGTTTATCAGTTGGTGCTGTCAGAAGTGGAAGCGCCGCTGCTGGAGCAGGTAATGAAGTACACGCGCAACAATCAGACCAAGGCGTCAACCATGCTTGGCCTGAATCGCGGGACCCTGCGCAAGAAGCTTAAGCAGTACGATCTGCTATAATCCAGCTACCCGATTGAGAGGGCCTCCCGGACAACATTCGCGAGGCCTTCATTCGTTCATACCCAGCAGAAATAAGTGACCCATGGCAAATCAGGCTAATACCCCCGTCCGTCGCGCACTGATCAGCGTGTCCGACAAATCCGGCATCGTCGAATTTGGCCGCGCACTGACTGCACGTGGCATCGAGTTACTCTCTACCGGTGGCACCTTCCGTTTGTTGCAGGAAAACCAGGTGCCGGTCACCGAGGTCAGTGACCATACCGGCTTCCCTGAAATGATGGATGGCCGCGTGAAAACGCTACACCCCAAAATCCATGGCGGCATTCTCGGGCGGCGTGGCACCGATGACCAGGTGATGGCGGAACATGACATTGATCCCATCGACATGGTAATCGTGAACCTTTATCCCTTCGAGGAAGCCGTGGCCAGACCGGACTGCGATCTGGCCACAGCCATCGAGAATATCGATATCGGCGGGCCCACCATGGTTCGCGCTGCGGCAAAAAACCACAACGATGTCGCCATTGTGGTGAATGCCAGTGATTATGGTCGGGTACTCAAAGAGCTGGAGGCCAACGACGGCCAGTTGAGTTACAGGACACGGTTTGATCTTGCCGTAAAGGCGTTTGAGCACACTGCCGGCTATGACGGCGCTATCGCCAACTACCTGGGCGGCCGTACTGCAGACAATGACAACGCCGACTTCCCGCGCACCTTCAACGCCCAGTTCGTGAAAGTCCAGGACATGCGCTACGGCGAAAACCCGCACCAGCGTGCTGCCTTCTACACAGAACGCAATCCGAGGGAAGCCTGTATCGCGACCGCAAAGCAGTTGCAGGGCAAGGAACTTTCTTATAACAACGTGGCGGATACTGACGCTGCGCTGGAGTGCGTGAAACCCTTCGCAGACCCGGCCTGCGTTATCGTCAAACACGCCAATCCCTGTGGTGTCGCCATTGGCGCGGATATCCGGCAAGCCTATGACCTGGCATTCGCCACTGATCCAACCTCTGCATTTGGCGGCATCATCGCCTTCAACCGCGAACTGGATGCAGAAACCGCCAAAGCCATTATCGACCGCCAGTTCGTGGAAGTGATCATCGCCCCGACTATCTCGGTAGAAGCCGTGGAGCTGGTAGCCACCAAAAAGAACGTTCGTCTGCTGGCCTGCGGTGATTTTGACGGCGAACGCGCAAAATCACTGGACTACAAGCGGGTCACCGGTGGCCTGCTGGTGCAGGACCGTGACCTGGGCATGGTAGCCATGGAAGACGTCAAAGTGGTCACTGAGCGCCAGCCCTCCGAACAGGAATTGAACGACCTGCTGTTTGCCTGGGAAGTGGCCAAATACGTGAAATCCAATGCCATCGTCTACGCCAGGGCCGGTCGCACCATCGGCGTGGGTGCCGGCCAGATGAGCCGAGTCTACAGCGCGAAAATTGCCGGCATCAAGGCTGCTGACGAAAGCCTGGAAGTGAACGGCTCGGTGATGGCTTCCGATGCGTTTTTCCCATTCCGGGACGGCATCGATGCTGCCGCACAGGCCGGGATCACCGCTGTTATCCAGCCGGGTGGTTCCATGCGTGACCAGGAAGTCATCGACACCGCCAACGAGCATGGCATTGCCATGGTGTTTACCGGGATGCGTCATTTCCGGCATTAAGGCGTAATCCGACAACCAGGAACATAACCATGAACATCCTAGTAATTGGCTCCGGCGGTCGTGAACATGCTCTCGCCTGGAAAGCCGCCCAGTCCGCGGACGCAGACCGCGTCTTTGTGGCTCCTGGAAACGCTGGTACCGCACGCGAGCCGGGCCTGGAAAACATCAATATCGACGTGATGGACCTCAAGGGCCTGGCAGACTTCGCCGCTGCCAACAACGTGGGCCTGACCATCGTCGGGCCGGAAGCGCCGCTGGTGGCCGGCATCGTTGACCTCTTTGAAGAGCGCGGTCTGCGCGTGTTCGGCCCCAGCGCCGGCGCAGCGCAACTGGAAGGCTCCAAAGCCTTTACCAAGGACTTCCTGGAGCGTCAGCAGATTCCCACCGCCGCTTACGGCAATTTCACCGATGTCGACGAGGCCCTGGCTTATGTCCGCAAGCAGGGAGCTCCCATTGTGGTCAAGGCCGACGGCCTGGCCGCGGGCAAGGGCGTCATCGTTGCGATGACACTGCCGGAAGCTGAAGACGCCATACGCGACATGCTGGCTGGTAACGCCTTAGGGGATGCGGGCAGCCGAGTCGTCGTCGAGGAATTCCTGGAAGGCGAGGAAGCCAGCTTCATCGTCATGGTGGACGGCGAGCATGCGCTGCCCATGGCCACTTCCCAGGACCACAAGCGCGTGGGTGACGGCGATACCGGCCCCAATACCGGTGGCATGGGCGCCTACTCTCCGGCGCCGGTGGTCACACCTGATATCCACAAGCGCATCATGGATGAGGTTATCTATCCCACTGTTCGCGGCATGGCAGCCGAAGGCCACCCCTACAAAGGCT